>NZ_DASVSY010000093.1:0-28760 GCF_036387835.1 Hymenobacter sp.
CGGATTTTGGTTTCGATTTCCAGCGCCAACTCGGGGTTGTCGAGCAGCAGGGTTTTCACGGCTTCGCGGCCTTGGCCGATTTTGGTGTCGCCGTAGTTGAACCACGAGCCCGACTTGGCAATGATGCCCATGTCAACGCCCAGGTCGAGAATCTCGCCTACTTTGCTGATGCCTTCGCCGTAGATGATGTCGAACTCAACCACTTTGAACGGTGGTGCTACTTTGTTCTTCACCACCTTCACCTTGGTGCGGTTACCGGTCACGTTGTCCTTGTCTTCCTTGATCTGGCCGATCCGACGGATGTCGAGGCGCACCGAAGCGTAGAATTTCAGGGCATTACCACCGGTCGTGGTTTCGGGGTTACCGAACATCACACCGATTTTCTCACGCAGCTGGTTGATGAAAATGCAGCAGCAGCCGGTCTTGTTGATGGTACCGGTCAGCTTACGCAGAGCTTGGCTCATGAGGCGAGCGTGCAAGCCCACTTTCGAGTCGCCCATGTCGCCTTCCAATTCGCCTTTCGGTACGAGGGCGGCTACGGAGTCGATAACGATGATGTCAATGGCACCCGAAGAAATCAGCTGGTCGGCTATTTCCAGGGCTTGCTCGCCGTTGTCGGGCTGCGCGATAAGCAGATTTTCGGTGTCGATTCCTAGCTTCTCGGCGTAGCTGCGGTCGAAGGCGTGCTCGGCGTCGATGAAAGCGGCCATGCCACCTTTCTTCTGAGCTTCGGCAATGCAGTGCAGCGTGAGTGTAGTTTTACCCGACGATTCAGGGCCATAAATCTCAACCACCCGGCCGCGGGGCAAACCCCCGATGCCCAGCGCAATGTCGAGGCCTAGTGAACCGGTGCTGATAGCCGGAATATCGACAACTTTGTTGTCGCTCAGCTTCATGACCGTTCCTTTGCCGTAGTTCTTATCGAGCTTGTCCAGCGTGAGCTGAAGCGCCTTCATTTTTTCGGCTTGTGGATTAGCAACCTTATCGGCTTTGTCAGTGGTAGCAGCCATTAGAATAGGGTTTGGGGGAAATGCTTAGGTTTGGTGAATGTAGGCGTTTTAGATTGCCTGCGCAACCCAGAAGTGGCTTTGCAACGTGCCAAGCTACTCTGTTTGGGGTAGGCTAGTGTTAACGCCACTAACCTATATTTTGTCCCCACAATGCTAAAAATTTTCGTTGAATTTAGGGAAATTTTTCCGTGCTAAAAATTTTGGGAAATAGCTCGCTTTCTACTGCCTTGATACTGACGTTGGTAGGCTGGTTGGGAGGCGTAAATGTGGCGCAAGGACAACTGAATAATCAGGCTTTTTTGTATCGGCTGCCAATTAAGCCAGAAAACGCCGGGCAGCTTCGGGTGGCGGTGCAAGGATTTTTGTTCTCCAAAGACAACGAATATTTCAACAAAATAAACGAGGGAAAAACTCTTTACGGTACGCAGCTTGCTCCTCGTCTGGTTTACTTTCCTAGTGCTAATGTGCGGTTGGAGGCTGGTATTTTTCTCTACAAAGATTACGGTACGCCCCGTTTACGGCAGGTACGACCGTTGTTCACTGCCAAGTATCAGAATGGCCCCCACAGCTTGTTGTTCGGCAACATTGAGGGGCAGTTGAACCACGGCTACATAGAACCCTTGTTCGATTTTGAGCGAGTAATGCTGAACAGGCTAGAAGAGGGCATGCAGTACCGGCTGCAAGCTCCGCGTCTGCAACTCGATGCCTGGGTTGACTGGCAGCGGCAGCAGTACAGGTTCAGCAATTTCCAGGAAGAGGTGGCAGGCGGGCTTACTTCGGAATTTACGGCGTATCAGGATTCGGCGGGCTGGCGTTTAGGAGTGGTGCCGTTGCAGTTTCTAGGTATTCACCGCGGCGGTCAGCTTGACACGGTTGATATCTCGCTGCAAACGCTGTTCAATTTTGCTGCCGGCCTGCGAGTGCGCCGGAAGTTGACCTCCGAGTTTGTCAGGGCACTGTACTTCGACGGCTACGTCACACGCTTCACTGATTATTCTTTCGACGAAATATTGCCTTATAAGCGGGGCACCGGCTTGTACCTCAACGCCAGCGCAGACACGCGCCTCGCCACCATAATGGTTAGCTATTGGTCGGGCAATGGGTTTGTGGCGCCGCAAGGGGGAAAGCTCTATCAATCCATTTCCAGTACCGTCGGCAACCCCAACTACACAGAACGGCAGCGGCAGCTAGTGATTTTGCGTTTTCTTAGTGACTTCCACTTGCCCGGCAACGTGACACTGACCAGTCGTTTCGAGCCTTTTTATGATTTGCAGAACAAGCAGATAGAATTTTCATTCGGAGCCTACCTGAACTTCAATTATGAGTTTCTACTAGGAACACTCCGGCAAGGTGACTAAGCCTTGTTGAAAGGTGAATCTGCTTCTGCAAACAGCTCATTTTAAGTTGTTAATCATAAAATGAGCTTTGATCTTCACGTAGAACATCATTCTAAGCCCAATGTGACTGCTCGCTATTAAGGGCTTGGACGGACGCATACGGTTACGATGCCGCGTCGAGGCGGTAATGCATAATTTCTGTTTCCGGACTCCGCAATGGCCAAAGACGTCGCCGAGTACTGACGGGGCGAAACCCAGTGGCTTCGGCCACGGCCAGACTGCGGGGATTGTTGCGGCGGCAGCGTAGGGTTAGGTAGCGGGCTTGCAGGTATTCTCCGAAACCGAATTGCACGGCGGCGGCCAGGGCTTCTCGTGCGTAACCCTGGCCTTCAGCATGAGCAGCCAAATAGTAGCCTACTTCAGCACTTACGGGATTTTGTAAGGTGGGCCGTAAGCTAATATCGCCGAGGTAAGCGGCGGTTTCGCGGTGCCAGATGCCGAACACGTAGAGGCGGCCGGTGCGCCAATCTTGGGCGAATTGCTTGATGGTGCGGGTGGCGTCAGCCAGGGTTTGAACGGAGGCTACGCGGGCAGGAAAGGAAGGCTCTAGGCGCCGGCGGTTCTGGTCGAGCACGGCAAAGAAGTCAGCTTCGTCGGTGGATTGGTAGGGGCGAAGCGTAAGGCGGGCGGTAATAAGCGGCGTGAGGGGCGGGGGCAAAGCGGCGTGCATGATTTTGGGAAAGCAATGCAATACCTACGCACAGCAACGCATAAGCGTCGAAAAAAGACACGCCTGAATACTTGGTAGTAACTCTGCCTATCAGATGTCGTTAGCTGTCAAAGCTATGCTGCCACACGTTTGCATGGGCAGCAGCGGCAACTGTTTTACTCGCTCAATTTCTTTTACACTTAGCTATGAGACGACTTGAAGGAAAGGTGGCCATTGTGACCGGCGGAGGCGCCGGCATTGGTGAGGCCATCTGTAAGAAATTTGCCAACGAAGGCGCCGCTGTCGTGGTGGTTGGTTTGGAAAGTGACCCGGTTCGGAAAGTAGTGGACGAAATCCAACTGCGCGGTGGCATAGCCGTGGGGTACCTCGGCGACATTTCGCACGAAGCAAATGCCGAGGAGTGCGTGCAGCTTGCCATCGGAGACTTTGGCAAGCTCGATATCCTCATCAACAACGCGGGCGTGTTTCCGGCTACTTCCGAACTCGACAAGTACCCGGTAGATGCTTTCGAGTACATGATCAAGAACAACATCTACTCCAACTTCATGATGACGCGCGCTGCGCTGCCGTATTTGCAGAAGAGCCGCGGCAACATTGTGTCGGCGGGCTCGGAGGCGGGCTGGATGGGCATTGCTGAAAACACGCCCTACGGCGGCACCAAGGCCTTTATTCACGCCTTCATGAAAGGCGTCTCCACCGAGCAAGCCAAGCACGGCGTCCGCGCCAACTGCGTCTGCCCCGGCCCCGTCGATACAGCTTGGACGCACAAGGAAACCGGCCCGATGAGTGCCAAGATGGAAAAGCAAAACCTCGATGGCCCGCCCCTAGGTCGCCGCGGCACGCCTGAAGAAGTGGCCAACGTGTACTTGTTTCTGGCCTCCGATGAAGCCAGCTACGTAACGGGCGCACTCTACTTCGTAGACGGCGGCATCACCAACTCCAAAGGCACCCCCGGCGCCGATGTGCCAAGCCACCTGCGCCGCGAACCACAAGGCGAGCTAAACCTAAAGCACGCCAAAGAAGGCAACACCAAAATCCGGGAGGAAGCTGCCGGCACCATGGTAGCTACCGACTAATCTGCTGTATTGATTCAGCTAGAGTGATTGGGTTTAGTTTATGACCCGGCGGAAAGCCCGTAGTATAAAACAAAAGCGGCTTGCCACATGGCAAGCCGCTTTTGTTTTCACTCGGCTGCGGAATCGATTATTTATGAACTTCTGCTTTCTGTAACTCGGCACCAATGCCAGAGCGGTACTGCGGAGGGCTGCCCAACGACTGCTGAATGCGCATGACGTTCACTTGCCGGGCTGCTTCATTGAAGAACTCGAGGCGACGAATTAGCATTTCCTTCACCAACACACGGCCTTCGGGCGTGCGCATCATAGCGCGCTTGTCTTCCAGAATGCGGCGCATGATAACTTCAGTTTCCGATTCGCGCTGCAGGTATTGCGCCTGAAACTCGCGCAGCCGCTCGAGCCCTTCGGTGGTCAAGCGGAACTGCGCGCCCCCTTGGTTTAGCACCTCGCAAAGCACATATACCTCGAGAGGCAACGACGTATTCAGGGCAGTAGTGCGCAAGTCGAGGCCAGCCGCTAAGGCATCAAGAATGATAAAGATGTTGCGCTCGAATTGCTGATAGTAGGCAGAGACTTCCACGTCATTTCAATTATGAATTCTAAATTCTGAATTAGCAATTATGAGTGGCACGCATGGCCAATTCAGAATTCATAATTCACAATTCAGAATTCGGTTAAAGGAGTTCTTTCACGATTTGCTCTACCGATACGTTTTCAGCTTCGGCCTTGAAGTTGCGGACCAAGCGGTGGCGCAAGATGGGCAGGGCTACGGCTTTCACGTCTTCGATGTCGGGCGAGTATTTACCGTTGAGTAAGGCATTGCACTTGGCGCCTACAATGAGGTGCTGCGAAGCGCGCGGACCCGCGCCCCATTCCAGAAGCTGCGTGGCGCGGGCGGCGCCCCGGTCGGTGTTGGGGCGGGTTTTGTGTACGAGGCTCACGGCGTATTCCACCACGTTGTCGGCTACGGGCACGCGGCGCACGAGGTGCTGGAACGCCTGAATTTCGTCAGCGTGCAGAATCTTGCTGATTACGGGTTTGGTATCGGACGTAGTGTTCTTCACGATTTGCAACTCGGCCTCGTAGCTCGGGTAGCCTAGCTCGATATTGAACATAAATCGGTCGAGCTGTGCTTCGGGCAGGGGATAGGTGCCTTCTTGCTCGATGGGGTTTTGGGTGGCCAATACGAAGAAAGGCCGCTCCAATGGGTAGCGCCGGCCGGCAACCGTCACGGCGTACTCCTGCATAGCTTCGAGCAGGGCCGCCTGCGTTTTGGGCGGGGTCCGGTTGATTTCGTCGGCCAATACAATGTTGGCGAAGATAGGGCCCTGCACAAACTGGAAGTCGCGCTGCTGGGTGAGCGTCTCGGAGCCGACGATGTCAGAAGGCATCAGGTCCGGGGTGAACTGCACGCGGTTGAACGAGAGGTCCAGCGAGTCGGCAATGGTTTGGATGAGCAGGGTTTTGGCCAAGCCAGGCACACCGACCAACAGGCAATGGCCTTGCGAAAATACGGCGGTGAGCACCAGCCGCACTACCTCGTCTTGCCCAATAATCACTTTGCCGATTTCCTTGCGTAGCGTCTGGTACGATTGAGCCAGGGCGTCGGCGGCTTCTTTATCAGAAGAAAATGTGCGCATTCTATAGAGGTTAGAGGCTGATTGTTGATTGTTAAGAATTGCGAAAAAATGGTTGATTGTCACGCTTGCCGTTCGGGCAAAGCAACAATCAACCATTCAACAATCAGCAATTAATTTACCGTATTCAGCAGCTTGCAGCCACTGTACTGCGGGTCGACTTCAATGAAGACACTGCCGCGGTTCTTTTCAAACCACTCATCCAGCGCCTTGTTTTTCTTCTCCGACAAAGCGGCCTGCGCCAGCTTTTGGTAGTCGTCTTTGAAGTTGGCTTGGTGAGGCGGCGTATTCGATTTCAGCCAGATAATGCGCATGGCGTCCTTGCCGTCGTCGGTGCGGTAAGGCATGGGGGGCGTGATGTGGCCCACTTTCATAGTATCGATGGTGAAGAAGATGGCCGGGTCCAGCTTGTCGAGGGGCAGGTAGGTGCTACCGTCTTCCCGATTCTGAAGCAAGCCACCATTCGCACCCGACTGCTTGTCGTCGGAGTTGTCTTTGGCGGCTTTGGCAAACGTGATGCTGTCGGCAAGGATGCGGCGGCGCAAGGTGGTAAGGTCCTTGGCGGCTTCGTTCACGTCGGTGCTGCCGGTGGTGGGCTTGATCAGGATATGGCGGGTACTGTACTTATCGCCTTTGCGCTCAATCAGCTGAATAAGGTGAAAGCCGAATTGTGATTCCACTACCGGCGACATCTGGCCGGGCTCCAGCCGCAACGCCGCCGCCTCATACTCGGGCACCAACTCTTTGCGCCCAAAAAAACCTAAATAACCACCTTGGGCGCCTGAGCCGGGATCCTCGGAGAATTGCTTGGCCAGGGTCTCGAAACTTTCGCCAGCCAGAATACGGCCCCGCAAGTCGTTGAGTTTAGCCAGAGCCGCCTGCTTAGCGGTGGTGTTTACTTTGGCAAACTTGATGATCTGCCCAACTTCCACTTCGGTGGAGTAGTAGGGGAGGCTGTCTTTGGGAATGCGGTTGAAATACTGACGTACTTCGCGGGGCGTTACGGTCACTTTGCCGGAAATTTGATCCTGCATTTTCTGCTGAACCAACTGCTCTTTCACTTGTGGCCGTAAGTCCTCCTTAAGCTGCTTGATGGGCTTGTTGTAGTACTCCTCTAATTTTTTCTCTGAGCCAATCTGCTGAGCGAAGTAGTTCATGCGGCGGTCCAGCTCGTCTTTCACGCGCGAGTCTTCTACCACTACCGAGTCGGTTTCGGCTTTGGCCAGCAGTAGCTTGTTGAGGGCCAGGCTTTGCAGCACGCGGCATTGCAGGTCGGGCGGCAGGGGCTTGCCTTCGGCCCGGGCTTTTTCCTGCGCTATAATAGCCTCCAAGTCGGAGCGCAAAACAATCTGATTGTCGATTTTGGCGATGATGCCATCTACAATCGTTTGGCCGACGGGGCGGCCAATGCCCAATTGGGCGTAGCTGGCGGTGAAGGTACCAGCCAGCAGCAACACGGTCAGCAGGGCCGCCCGTTTCAATGCACTAATAGAAGGAGTCATGGGATGATTCAAGGGGTACGTCCGGTACCGAGCAACAATATTACCGAACCAGGCAGCTAACAGAACGCAAAAAGCCACGCGTAAATTTCAACATAAATCCTTACTCCGACAAAAACCACTTGGTATCCAGATTCAAAGCAAGGAGACAGGAATCTGTTGTCGCGTTGCATGACCGTTACGACAACAGTGTGAAATGCTGAAAAGGCTTTCGGCGGTAGAGAATTAGAGAACAGTAAGTGCCATTAATACAGCAGCATTCTGTGCATTAGAGTGGCTGTCATTCCTCTCGCCGCTTGAGGCGCGGAATCTCGGAATGACAGTTGATGCTATCTGTTTGATTTTAGAGGACTTGAATCAGCACCAAACAAAAAGCCCCGGCTGAAACCGGGGCTTCCTTGTGCAAGTCAATTATTACTTGGTTACCAGCTTGTCTACTTCGGCGGTATTGATTTGTACCGGGTGCTTGCCGCGGAGCTGCGTTATCCACTCTTTTTCCAGGTAGTTCTGGTAATCGGAAGTGGCGAGGCCGCGGGCTTCGGCCAGGGTTTTGGGGCCAGCGGGCAGCACTTTGTCGATGACAACCGAGTAGTAGCGGCCGTCTTTCTGCACGTCGTAGGAGCCGGGGCCGCGGCTTATCAAGTCGTCTACTACTTTATTATCGCCTTTGGCAAACGCCTTCTGCGTGATTTGGACCGACAGCGGGTTTTGTGCGTTTAGCTGCTCTTCCAAGGCCGCCGTGTTCGAACTGAATACAGCAGGAGTTAACGTATTGGCGCTAGATACTTTGGCCTGGGTGGTTTGTTTGATGCGGCCAGCCGGTACGCCTTTGCCAGTGAGGTAAGTGGCTACGGCCGCTGCCCGTCGTTGCGCAATAGCAGCTGTTTCTCCTTTCTTGAAGCGGCCAGTTAAGGTCACGCTTAAGGCGGAATCAGCTTGCATGGCGGTGGCTAAGTTGTCCAGCGTCAGGCTGGAGCTTTTGGTAATCTTGTCGGTATTAGCAGTAAAGCTAATGGGTTGCGGTGCCAGACGCGGTACGGCATAGCGGCCACCTCGGAGCTGCTGCCGGGCCTGCGTTAGTATTGTGGGCGAGGCCGCGCTGATAACGGTGCCCTGCACCCGGGTTTCCCACTGGTATTTAGCTTGGTTCTCGGTGAAGTATTTCTGCAAGCCCACCGAGTCTTCAATGGCTTTGCTCCACACCTTTTCGTCCATGAGCTGGAACAGCAGAATACCGTCGCGGTACTCTTTCACCAGCATCCGGTAGTCCTCATACTTGTTTTCGAGGTTGTTCTTCTCGAAATCAGTTAAGCTTTGCTCTACGTACTGGTCGTAGAGCTGCTGGGCTACAAACTTCGGCTCGGCGCCGGGGCGGGGCCGTTGATTTTGCTGCACGTAGGTCAGGAAGTCGGCTACGGTGTAGGCTTTGTCTTTGATGGCGAACAATCCGGACTCCGCTACTCCGCTTTGTTTTTTGCCGGATTTCGAAACTTTTATCGGGTTGACAGGTGCCGTGTACTTGAAGCGGCCATTTATCACGGAGGTATCTATCCGCGCAAAGGCTTCTGCTTTTCCTGCGGCAAATTCCCGGAAGTTATTCTCGGTGCGCACGCGCTTCAGGAAAGCCGTCTTGTTCAACTCAGAGCGCGAATCCTTGGCCACTTTGCTTTTCAGCGTTGGCTCCATGGCCTCGAACGTGGGCACCGGCTGCTTCTCGATCAGCTTGATAACGTGCCAGCCGTAGGGGGTTTGCACAGGCGCCGATATCTGCCCCGGCGTCTGAAGCTTGAAAGCCACTTCCTCGAACGAAGGAATCATGCGGCCCGTACCAAAGGGCGGCAACTCGCCTCCGTTGGCGGCCGAGCCGGCATCTTCCGAAAACTGCGCCACCAGCTTCTCCCAATTTTCTTTGCGCTGGGTGAGGCGGTTGTACAGCTCGTCAATCTTCTTCTTAGCCGTCACCGAATCGGCTTTCGGCATGTTGGGTGTAGCCCGAATCATAAGGTGCGCCACCTTGATTTCGCCCTGAGCGGGCTGCACATCGTTCACCTTGATCAGGTGGTAGCCGAAGCGCGTCCGAACCGGCTGCGACACTTGCCCAACTGGCGTTTTGAAGGCGGCCGTCTCGAACGGATAGACCATCTGCATGGCCGTGAAATAGCCAAGCTTGCCCCCATTTTCGCGGGCCGAAGGGTCTTCGCTCACTTCACGGGCCACCTGCTCGAAGTTGGCGCTACCGCTTACGCGCTGGCGCAGCGCCATAACTTTTTGGTAGGCGGCCAGCGTATCGGCGGGCGTGGGCTCGGCGGGCAGGCGCACCAAGATGTGAGAGGCATTCACCTCTTTGCTCATCCGATCGTAGGCTTCCCGCACCAGCTGGTCGGTTACGCTTTTCTCGGTGAGGTAGGGCTGGGCCAACTGCTGCTTGTAGCCGTCCAGCTCGCGCTTGAATGCCTGCGTAGTGTCGAGGCCGCGCTGCTCGGCTTCTAGCACCTTTAGCTTGAAGTTGGTGTACAGGTCCAAGTACTCCGTCACGCTGGCGCGGGTGCCGTATTCGGGGGCGGAACTGTTGTTTTTGCGATAAACGTAAGCAAACTCCCCGGCTGGTACCGACGTGGTGCCCAGCGTTTCGATAGCAGGTTGTTTGGCAGTGGTAGTGGGTTTGGTAGCCTGACAGGCGGCCAGTAGCGCGACGGCCACAGTGCCGGCGTACAAAATGCGTTTGTGCATATAAGAAATAAGAAACTGCAATACGCAGCAATAGCCCCCCAAAGTCGACTGGGCGTAGCGAACTGCCTGTTGCAATTTTACGTAATTTTTTTGGGCCACTAACTAAATTAACCGGTCATCTAGTGCAGCAGGTTCTTGCTTAAGCCATAGACCTGCCCTTCAGGAACAGGGTCCTTTTGCATTCATTCCAGGCCCTGTCAACCTCCTCGCTGGCCTTTTCGTTCGGCTTAGCTTGGGTGTATACTCTCGCATACCAGCTAACTCCCACGAAATAGTGACGCAGAGTTAGGTATCTCGATGAGAAGCTCAACCACGATAAACAGGGCAGGAAAGAGGCTCCTGAAGCGGATGCTAGCTCAGGGCAGCGGTTGGGCTAAGCTCTTATACAACCGGCAGACGTTCTGGCTGCCATTAGAGGTAAACTCCACCCGATCCATGATGCGATTGACCAACGTCATGCCCACGCCGCCTCTTTTGCCGCGACGGATATACTCTGGAAGGTTGGGCTCTTGATAAGTGGACGGATTGTAGTAAGTGGCGGCGTTATCGAATATCTCGATAGCAAATAACTGATCGTCAACGTCAATAGCTATGTCGAGGAACTGCGACTCGTCTTCGCCGTTGGCATGGATGATAAGATTGGCAACTACCTCGTCAACTGCGAGTACAATTTGATTGAGTTGCAGGTTCGACAGGTCACAATCTAGCAGGGAAGCCGTGACAAAGTCACGGACAGCCTTCAGGTTGCCTCGGCTACAACTGATCCGAAGTGCGTTTTTCATCCCTGCTGCTAGTTCAAGATAAGTTTAGACGGCCGTGGCTTCTGCTTCCGATGGCACAATGGTCATCAGCGTGTCAAGCCCAAGAATTTCAAATACGTTGTACACTTTGTCTTGCATGTTGAAGAAAACCAGCTTCACACCCGCATCCTGAAACTGCTGCAAGTGGGAGATGAAAACGCCCAAACCTGCTGAAGAAATGTAGTTCAGTTGCTTGCAGTTAATGAGTACTTTCTGGAACTGAAGCGTTTCGGGCTTGGCTAACTCGGTATCCAGCAATACGGAGGAGCTAGCATCTAGCTCACCGTCAAGAATTAGGGTGAGCGTACCGTCGGAGGAATGTTGAGTTATTTTCATAAGGTCAGGGTACGTCAATTCAAGGTGTCGGGTTGAGAGGATTTGAACTTGACGACTAGCAACGTTTGATCGTCGTGCATAGGCTGGCCGGCGCTGAACTGTGCTAGGTCGGCCAGAATGTGCTCTTTGATTTCATCGGCTTCCATCGAGAAGGTTTGCTCTAGCATGTAAAGCAGCCGTTGCTCACTGTATTCCTCTTGCTCGGCGTTGCGCGCTTCCACAATCCCGTCGGTATAAATCACCATCACATCGCCGGGGTTGTAGTCGTAGAACTGGTTTTTGATGTGTTTCTCGTACGACTCGTTGCGAATGATGCCTAAACCGAGCCCCGTGGTTTGGAAATAGGACACTTCCTCTTTTATAGAGTGATAATAGAGGGTATGGCAGTGCCCGGCCCGCGCGAAAACGAAGCCCGCATTTTCGTAGTCGATAATATAGAGCGAGGCAGTAATGAAGGCCGAGCGCTCCAGGCAACGCGACAATGCCGTGTTGGCTTGCGTCATGAAGCGGCTCGGTACCGGAAACTTTTCGCGCTCCGAGCGGGCCAAGTGGTTTTCCTGCATCAGCGCGTGGAAGATGCCCTTCATCTGGGCTACGTGGAAGGCCGCCGTTACGCCCTTACCCGATACGTCGCCAATAAGGATAGCCAACTGGCGGCCCGGCAAGTGCAGAAAATCGTAGAAGTCGCCGCCTACTTCCTTGGCTGAGGCCGCATAGGAACTGATGTCAAACCAGCTGTCGATGGGCAAATTTTTCGGAATCAGACTGTCTTGCACCGCCGAGGCAATCTTCAACTCTTCCTGCACCCGCTGGTTTTCCAGCGAAATATGCACTAGCTGTAGGTTCTCGATGCTAAGCACCGTCTGGCTCGCAAAGGTCTGCAGAATGCTCAGGTTTTCGCGGTCGAAGCCGTAGCGGTGCTCCTTCAGCATGTACAGCGCCCCGTACCGACGCTTAGCCGAGCGCAAGGGCATCACAATCAACGAGCTATACGGTAGGTTCAGCTCGCGGAAGCCACTGCTGTTTACCAAGTCATTGTTGAGGTATTCGATGTGGTGCAGCTTGTATTCTTGCAGTAGGTGTTGCACTCCCTCGGCCTGTTCCGGCGACACCCGGTAGTGCTGCACAGCAACGGTGCCATCATCCCCTTCGAGCGCCAGCCAAGCCGCATCGGCATCCATGGTTTGCACCGCCGAATCAAAGAGCATAGCATATACTTCCTCTTCGCTCTGACCTTTTTGAATCAGCTGCGTCAGGCGCTGCATACTCAGAATCTCCTCGCGCTTCTGTTCGAAAACGCCGGCCGTAGGCAGGTTGAAGATGGTCACCATCAAGCCCATAAAGGCATAGAAGGTGCCGAAGAAAGCATTCAGGAGCAGGAAGGCGTGCTGCGGGGCCGGGGCCACCAGCTTCAGGTCGTTGCGGATGCGCAGGAAATAAGCCACGAACACCGTCATGGCTAGCATAATGGCGAGCTGCAGCAATACGGCTTCCCATTTCTGGCGGCGGTTGAGGTAAGCCACCCACTGTTGGTTGCCGCTCAAATACACCCCGAAGGCACCTAGCCCCCCCAGAATTACATAGTCGATTGGGTGCGGCGGCACCCAATCGAGCAAGCGGAAAAGCAAGGTAAAGCCGAGTAAGATTTCAAACCACCCCCACTGGCGTTGCACGCGGGGCGAGGCCCGAAACAGTACCAAGCTGCGCCAGGAGTAGTTGGTATACGCCAGAAACACCACAAACAAGGCCAGATTGACCGTGTAGATGCAAGCAAAAAAAGTTTGGTCGTCGGTGGGCAGCTTCACCTGAATGAAGCGCTCGATTAGGTGCAAGCCCACGCAAGCAGTAGCCAGCATACCCGGGCCTAGTACCAAGCGCCGAAGTAAGCCCACAAAATCGTTGCCGTGCAGCGGGTCGGGACGGCCACGTTGGAAAATGAAGACACCGGCGGCAAAAGCCGCTTGCGCAACCAGGGTTATCCATTCGGGCCAAGGGCCGCCGAGCAGTTCGGCGGCGCGGCCATTGGTGTTGCTTAGCGTGCTAAGTAATAGCAACAGCCAGCTAAGGACGGTGAAGAAAAACGTAACAGCTTTCAGCTTCTGGCGAAAGGGCATAGAGTATGAAACAGAGCCGCCTGGTAGGTAGAGCAAGGATACTCAAACAGAAACGGACCGCTAAGATATAAGTGCGGCAGGAATATTGCGGCCTGCTCGCCTTTACCAAGTCTAGGTAAAGTTTTTCTTTAAAAAATAAAAGTCAGCAACCGTCGAGGTTATTGACTGGAACGGTAAGTATGGAACGGTAAGTAATTTCGAAAGAGGGAAAACTGTTTTAAGCTAGTACCGACGCTCGACACATGGTAGCGAAGATGCCTGACAAGCTTGGCGCACCCACTCACGAGCATCCTGCGCCGAACTAAAGTAAACCGTTTCCAATGGAGCGTAGCCGTTTTGTTCGCTCCCGCTCATGATGTTGTAGGTGCTTAGGCGGGTAAGCGCGTCGTTGGAAACAACTATGGCCAGGAACTCGATACCTAAGGGCCGGAGCTGGTATAGCCATTCCGTTTTAAGCCATTCCTCGTCTTCGGGACAAATGACGTGCATGTGCATCATGTTGGCAATCCAAGCGCGCGCTTGCTGCTGCTGCGCTACTTGCAGACCTTTTTGCACACCCACTCGCACCTCATTTCCCTGCGTGCGGCCCCGCCATTCCAACTCAACGGAATGAAGTAACGGCTCGTGGTGGATGTACAAGTAAGGAGAAGTGAAAACGCGCATGACAGGAATAGCATCTGGGCTAAATCAACCACTAAGATAAAGGATTACCTATATACTTGCCAGACAAATAATGCCTAGAGCATTGACTCCTTCTTCCATAGAAGTGTGTCATGAATGGCACCACGACGCGGGGTTTCCATTCGTCCGCATCGTTGGAGTTTTGCTCCGTTAAAAGATGCCAAGTACTGCGGCTCTACTCTGTGTAAGCAACCACTAGCAGGCAAGTAAAATATTGAAGGGCCGGCTCCAGATGGAGCCGGCCCTTCAATAAGCGGCCTAAGCGGGCTACTTGGTACTGTAATTGGGAGCTTCCTGCGTGATTTGCACGTCGTGGGGGTGCGACTCGCGCAGGCCGGCGCCGGTAATGCGCACGAAGCGGGCTTGCTGCAGCGCCTCAATGGTAGCGGCCCCGCAATAACCCATACCGGCTCGCAGGCCACCAGCCAGCTGGAAGAGCACTTCGGCTGCCAAACCCCGGTAGGCTACGCGGCCCACAATGCCTTCGGGAACGAGCTTCTTCACGTCGTCTTCGGCGTCCTGGAAGTACCGGTCTTTCGAGCCGTCTTCCATGGCTTCCACCGAGCCCATGCCGCGGTAGCTCTTGTACTTACGGCCCTCAAACAGAGTGACTTCACCGGGAGCCTCCTCGGTACCAGCCAGCAACGAGCCAATCATGATGGTGCTGGCTCCGGCAGCCAGGGCCTTCACCACGTCGCCGGAAAACTTGATGCCCCCATCGGCAATCAGCGGTACGCCGGTGCCTTCGAGGCCGCGGGCTGCTTCGAGCACTGCCGAAAGCTGCGGTACGCCAATGCCCGCAATAATGCGGGTGGTGCAGATAGAACCAGGCCCCACACCCACTTTCACGGCGTCGGCGCCGGCATCGGCCAGGGCGCGGGCCCCTTCGGCGGTGGCCACGTTGCCGGCTATTACTTCCAGCTTGGGAAATTTCTGCTTGAGGTTGCGCACGGCATCCAGCACGCCTTTGCTGTGGCCGTGGGCGGTGTCTACGCTCACGACATCAACGCCGGCATCTACGAGGGCGGCTACCCGGTCCAGCAAATCGGGGGTGACGCCTACGGCAGCGCCTACGCGCAGGCGGCCGTACTCGTCTTTGCAGGCATTGGGGGTGCGCCGGCGCTTGCGGATGTCTTTGTAGGTGATGAGGCCAACAAGGCGGCCGTCGGCATCGATAACGGGTAGCTTCTCTACTTTCGATTCTTGCAGAATATCCTCGGCGTCGGCTAGCTCGGTGCCCGCCTTGGCCGTGACGAGCGGCGCGTGCGTCATGACCTCCGTTACGTGGCGGTTCATGTCTTTCTCGAAACGCAAATCGCGGTTGGTGAGGATGCCTTTGAGCTGGCGCTGCTCGTTGACGATGGGAATGCCGCCGATGTTGTTGTCGCGCATCAGCTTTTTGGCATCAGCCAAGGTAGCGGCCTCCTGTAGCACGAACGGGTCGAGAATCATCCCGCTTTCCGAGCGTTTTACGCGGCGCACCAACTCGGCCTGCGCCTTGATGCTCATGTTTTTGTGGATGATACCGATGCCGCCTTCCTGCGCTAGCGCAATAGCCATTTCCGCCTCCGTAACGGTATCCATAGCGGCCGAAACGAAGGGAAGCTTCAGGCGAATGTTGCGGGTGAGCTGGGCGCTAGGATCGGTGTCGCGGGGCAGTACTTCCGAGTAGGCCGGAAGCAGCAGGACGTCGTCGTAGGTGAGCGCCTCGAAGGCAATTTTGGAATGGGGGGTGGCGTAATCGGCCATGGCAACAAGGAAGTTAGGTTTCTCTTATTGCCGGTCAAAGCTACGGCGAAAAGTTGGGATGCAGATTATCAAATAGTTGTTTTCCTTTTTTCATTGAGTTGCAAGCTTTAAGCTATAAGCTGCAAGACACAAGCTATAAGCCGCAAGCTCTTTGTTGAACATTAACTTGGAGCTTGGAGCTTGCAGCTTGAGGCTTGTAACTTGGGACTTGCAGTGTGGGGCTTATGGCTTCTATTAAAACCTATGATGCCGTTCGAGAGTTGAAAAGGCCGCTGTAGCCTTGAGGCTTGGCATCTTCCTTTTAGTTTTCAATGATGGCAACCAACAACAAAAACTGGTTTATCACCGGCGTTAGCACCGGTTTCGGCAAAGAACTGGCCGACTATTGCCTCAGCAAAGGCGACAAAGTAGCCGCTACCTTCCGTAAGCAAGAGCAAGCCGACGAATTCACGCAGAAAGCCGGCACCAACGGCCGCGGCCTGGTGTGTGAGGTAACCGACGAGCAGCAAGTGAAGCAGGCCATAGCCGACGCCATTCAGGCCCTCGGCCACATCGATGTGGTGGTGAACAACGCGGGCTATGGCTCCATGGGCAGCATCGAGGAAATTGCGGCCGAAGAAGTGCAGCGCCAGTTCGATGTGAACGTGTTTGGGCCGCTGCACGTGCTGCGGGCTGTACTGCCGCATCTGCGCGAGCGGAAAAGCGGCCATGTCCTCAACATTACCAGCATCGGGGGCCTGAAAACTTTCCCTGGTGTAGGCGTTTACAACGCCAGCAAGTTTGCCCTCGAAGCCATTGGCGAGAGCTTGGCTCAGCAAGTGAAACCGCTCGGCATCCACGTCACCAACATCGAGCCTAGTGGCTTCCGCACCGATTGGGCCGGCCGCTCCGCCAGCTTCGCAGATACGGCCATTGACGATTACCGCGCCACCGTCGGCGAGAACCTGAAAGGCATTCAGAGCTACAGCGGCAAGCAGCCCGGCGACCCACAACGCGCCGCTAAAGCCATGTTCGACTTGGTACGCCAAGAGAATCCGCCACTACACCTGCCCCTCGGCAAAGCTGCCGTGAAAGGTGCCCGCGACAAATTCACTGGTCTGCTACAAGAGCTGGAAAGTGTAGCCGAAATCGGCGACGCCGCTGATTTTCCGGAAGGGCAATAATCACCGGAGCTTTTCAGGTGGAAAAAGGTAGCCTGACGGGGCGGCAATGCCCGTTTAGCCACCATGTAACCCAACTTGATTAGTGGTGAAGCCCGGCGGTTGGATGAACGGCGTCTGGTAACGGAGCAGGAAGTAACTTCGTTGAGTTATAGAGTAAGGATGTTCATGTGTAATTGAACATCCTTACTCCGTTACTCTGCCACTCCGTTACTCTTTTAACACTCCCGTGCCGCTTTCTGCCAACGATATACACGTTACTTCCTGGACTGACTTGCAAGAGGCGCTCTTCCGTGACATGTGGGATGTCCGCATCGGGCGTTTCCGCTCGCCGTTCGTGTACCGCGGACTGCGTTCGTCTAAGTGGTTGCTTACCACCAGCCTGCAGCGTCTCGGCGGCGAATATCAGCAACTGGAAAACCACTTGCTGCGCAACTTCCGCAAATACGGCCGCGACTTCACGCAGCCCGGCGCCTCCGTCTGGAATTGGCTGGCCCTGGCCCAACACCACGGCCTCCCCACCCGCCTCCTCGACTGGACCTACTCGCCCTACGTGGCTCTCCATTTCGCCACCGACGACCTGGAAGCCTACGGCGAAGACGGCGTAATATGGGCCATCAACTACGTGCTGGCTGCCGAATCTTTGCCGCCTAGTCTGCGCGAAGCGTTGCGTGCCGAGGGTTCCAACGTATTCACGCCGGAACTGCTGGAACCGCTCTGTACCACCTTGCGGGAATTGGAGCTACTCCGCGACGAGCAGTTCCTGCTGTTCCTGGAGCCGCCTTCCCTCGATGCTCGTATCGTGCATCAGTACGCGCTTTTTTCGTTGATGAATACCACGCAGGCTACCTTGCACAAATGGCTGGAGCAGCATCCTGAACTATATTTCCGCATCATCATCCCGGCCCGTCTGAAGTGGGAAATCCGCGACAAGCTCGACCAGGCCAATATCACAGAACGAGTGCTTTTTCCTGGCTTAGGCGGCCTCAGCCGCTGGCTGCACCGCCATTACACGCCTACTTCCAGTCAAAACCAGGCGAATCTAGAAGAAGATCAGATTTCGGGATAAACCGGCGGAAAGCACAAGGCAAACCTGCGGGCTTGATATTGCTAAGAGTTTAGAGCCCATCAACTGAAAAGAACGCCATGCCAACAGAGGAATGGCGTTCTTTTTAGTTGATGGGCTCTATGTATCTCCCTGATATAAATGCTCAGTTACTCCACTATTCCCTTGCTTGACGTAAACCCTTTCCGGAAGTCGGGGTTGAAATTGAGGCCTAGATGAAGAATATGGGAAGCAGCTAAAGATGCCATTTCCACTTGTTGCGCCATTTGATTCAAGTAGCCTATTTCCACGGAAGTGGCGCGGTTGATTTGGTAGCCGAGTGCTAGGCAAGCGCGGTTTTCGTTGAAGATATTGCCATCAGCATTGCGGCCAAAACCGATGAATAGCTCGTCGTAGCCGGTGAGGTAAGGGGTGCCGGGCACAACTTTTTTCTGCGAGTTTAGCGGCAGCGTAAGGCGCAACTGGTAGCGCAAGCGGTTCAGATACGTGAATTGTGTGCTACCGGGGCGGCGGACCCAACGCTGTTCGAGGCGGTAGCGGTGTTGCGTCTGCACCCGGCTACTATCGAAGCGAAGAAGAAGTTGCTGGTAGCTCCGGTGCTCCGGTAAGCTGCCGATTTGCGAGTCGTTACCGTCAGGAAAGGACATGGTGTAGGCGTAGCCACCCGATAAAACCAGAATGTTTGCGACGTAGTAGTTGGCACCAAGGCGCAAAAACTTTTGCTGCGGAGCATTAGGGCCCCGTACTTGGCGCAATTGAGCTTCCGTATGCAAACCCCATTTATCGTTAAGGCGTGCATCGCTAAGAACCATAAGCCAGGTATTGAAGCGCTGATATTGAACCGGAGTGCTTGCCGTTCTTGAAGTTTGAGCCTGCGCTCTACCAGCCAAGCTCAACAGTAATATAAGGAATAGGCCCTTGTTAAAGAGGAGTAAAAGTGCTTTCATAATCTATATTATGAAAGCATTACCAGTATTACCCCAATGTTACCAAGTATATTTCCAAGCCTGCCTATCAAGAGTTTACATACTGATCTGCTTATTGCTTTAGCAAGGTGCTATCTGAGAAAAATACCGTTTAGCGTAACGATACTCTACAAAGAATAAATTTAAAAAAGACCTTCCAGGCATGGCTTACTGTTTCACTGCCCGGCCTCGAAGCGCTTTTTAGTGAGCTTGGTGGGAATAGCGGTAAGTGGGTCGTCGGGCCAGGGGTGCTTGGGGTAGCGGCCGCGCAGGTCTTTGCGGACTTCGAAGTAGCCGGTTTGCCAGAAGCTGCGCAGGTCGCGGGTGACTTGGGCCGGCCGGCCGCCGGGGGACAGCAGATGCATCGTAAGGGGCACTCGCCCCCCGGCCACAAAAGGCGTGTCGAATAACCCAAAAACCTCTTGCAGCTTCACGGCCAGTACCGGCGCAGTGGGGTCGGTATAGTCGAGGGCTACGCGGGAATTGCTTGGCACGGTGAGGTGCGAAGGAGCGAGGCGGTCGAGGTCTTGGCGCTGACCCCAACCGCCCGGCAGGCGCTGCAATAGCAATTCGTTCCAATCGAGTCGGCCTACTTCGTTCAGACTTTTCAATCCCACTAAATTCGGCGCCAGCCACTCGTCTAACTCGGTGGCCAAGGCTTCATTGGAAACGTCAGGCCAGTCGGTAGGGAAGTGATAATGTAGAAAGGCCAGTCGCTGCCGCATTGCCACCGCTGCCTCGCTCCAGGGCAGCCGCGCAATGCCCGCAGTACGCAAGGCGTCTAGCAGCGCTTGGGCTATCAATTCAGGGTCGGGCTGCGCGAGTGGGGTATCGGAAAGCACCAGGGCGCCTAGCCGGCGGAGGCGCCGAGCCAGTACCCGGCCGGTGGCGGCATCCCAACGCACTTCGTCGCGGGTTTCTATTTGGTCGGCGAACAATTGTTCTAATTCCGGCCGACTAACGGGGGCGGCCAGCGCGGCGCGTAGCTGGTGGGGTGGTCCTTCCAGGTAGGCCACAGCCATAAACTGGTCGTCGCGGCCGAAAAACTCGGCGGGCAGCAGCACCCGCTGCCCGGTGGCCAGGCGCACCCGATCGGCGGTTTCGCGTTGGGCAATTCGGTCGGGGTAGGCGAGGGCGGTAAGCAAACCAGCCGCGTCGGCATCGGCAGAAGTGGCGGTGTCCCGAATGCCGCAGCGTTGGCGCAGGTTGCGGGCAGCATCCCGGACGCGGTGCAAGGTGTTGTGCTGCACCAGCAAACCGGGTAGCGCCGGACGACCGTGGGCAATAGTTTCGAAGCGCAGTCGCAAATCAGGCGGAGTAGGGTGGGCATCGGCAGCCCGCAGCACGTCGCGCTCCGACAGCAAAGCCGCCAGCGCTGCCGCCGCGGGGCCATGCCCTAACTCGTGGCCCCGCACCACCAAATGCCCAAGCCGCGGCGCTAGTCCAAGCCGCGCCAAGGCCCTGCCATGAGGCGTGGGCTTTTCGGGTTTAGGTTCTGGTTTCTGGTTGCTAGTTGCCGGTTTGGAAGTGATGGGTTGGGCTTCCAGCAAAGAACTTCCAGTGGCTGTTGTGTTATTCGATTCAGCTGTAGCCTGCTCTGGTGAAGGCTCATCAACAAGTAGCTGCGAAGAACCAGAGACTTCAACGGCTCCGAGTCTGCCCAACAGGTCGTTGGCGAGTGAAATGGCAGGGGCAGGAGGTACATCCAGCCACTGCAAACTAGCGGTAGTGGCTCCCCACAAGGCCAGCTCTAATGCTAAGCCGCTGAGGTCGGCGGTAAGAATTTCGGGGGGCAGATGAGCCGGTAGGGCATCGTGCTCGGTGGTGGTCCAGAGGCGGTAGCAGGTGCCGGGGCCTAAGCGGCCAGCACGGCCCCGGCGCTGGTCGGCGGCGGCTTCACTGACGGGCACGGTTTCGAGGGTGGTGAAGCCGGTGCGGGCCTGAAAACGCGGTACTCGCGCAAAGCCACCGTCGATTACCACCTGCACGCCCTCAATAGTGAGGCTGGTTTCGGCAATGGCCGTGCTGAGCACGATTTTGCGCTGGCCGACAGGGGCGGGACGCAGGGCAGCATCTTGCTGCTCGAGTGGCAACTCGCCGTGCAGCAGGTGCAGGCGGATAGTTTCAGACAGAACGGGTTCCAGCTTGTCGGCTACGCGGCGCAGGTCGGCCAGGCCGGGTAGAAACACTAGCAGGTCGCCCTCAGGATGGTTGCGGAGGGCTTCGCGCACCGCCGTAGGTACCAGGGTAGCCAGCCGCTCGTTGGGGCGACTACCGCCCACGGCGGCTTGGCGCGGGCTGAGGTAGTGGGTTTCCACTGGAAACAAGAAGCCGGCGCTACTAACCACTGGCGCGTTCAGCCAGGCTCCTAGCCGTTCGGCCTGCAGCGTGGCACTCATCACCAGAATGCGCAGCTCGGGCCGCAGCACGGCTTGCACGTCAAGCGCTAAGGCTAAGCCAAGGTCAGCCCGCAGGCTACGTTCGTGAAATTCGTCGAACACCACTGTTGCTACTCCTTCCAGCGCCGGGTCGTCCTGAATTAGGCGCGTCAGGATGCCCTCGGTGATAACCTCGATGCGGGTGCGGGCCGACACTTTGCTTTCCAGCCGGACCCGGTAGCCTACCGTTTCGCCTACTGCCTCGCCAAGCAACTTGGCCAGCCGGCTGGCGGCGGCGCGGGCAGCTAGTTGCCGGGGCTCCAGTATCAAAATCCGGCCTCCCTCACGCCATGGGGCTTCCAACAGGGCTAGGGGTACAACCGTCGTTTTGCCCGCGCCGGGTGGCGCTTGCAGCACCACGCGCTCATGTTCGGCCAGAGCAGTGAGCAGGCCGGGCAGAGCAGCTTTTATAGGGAGGTCGGGGAAGTGCATGAGTTGGTTCGGTAGTGGTTCCCGCAAAGGGCGCAGAGGATTGCGCATAACGTTCTGCAACTTCTGCGCAATCCTCTGCGCCCTTTGCGGGCTAAAAACTCTGCCGATTAGTACACCGCTACAGTCGGGTCTATACGGAGGCTCCAGGCGTGGATGCCGCCGCGCAGATTCAGCAGGTTCGTCATGTCGTGGCGGTGCTGGAGGTAGCCTAGGGCTTGCATGGAGCGCACCCCATGGTGGCAGATAAGCACGATGGGCCGGGTTTCGTCTAGCTCCTCTACGCGGCGGGGCAGCTCGCCAAGTGGAATCAGGTGGCTGCCCTCGATGCGGCAGTACGCGTACTCCTCGGGCTGCCGCACATCAATGAGCTGTAGGTCTTCGCCGTTGGCAAGACGTTCACTCAGTTCTTCGGGCGTAAGTTCGGGGAGCATGGCAGAGGGAAAAGCATCAAATAACAGGAAAGCGCAAAATTAGTTGGTGGCTCGTTAGCTTTGGCTTCTCTGTAAAAGCTGCTTGCCAGCCCATCGGCTATGCTTTCAGCTTGCTCAATTAAACTTTAAATTTTGCTGCAGTCAATATCCGAGTTTTTAACTGCCGCCGTCGGCAATAGTCCGCTGGAATGGGTGGCCGTGCTGACAGGTTTCGCCTGCGTGTGGCTGGCGGCCCGCGAGTCGCTCTTGAATTTTCCGGTTGCCATCTTTAGCTGTGCGCTCTACATCGTGGTGTACCGCCGCTCGGGGCTTTATTCTGATTCGCTGCTCCAGGTGATGTTTATTGCCTTGAGTCTGTACGGTTGGTACGAGTGGCTGTACGGGGGGCGGGGCAAAACCGAACTGCCCGTGTCGCGCACGCGGCTGTGGGAGTGGGCGGCCTGTGCAGGGTTTATCGTTGCGTTTACCATAGGCTTCGGCTATTACCTCGAGCACCATACCGATGCTACCGTGCCGCATTGGGACAGTTTCACCACGGCCGGCAGCCTGGCAGCACAGTACCTGATGACGCGCAAGCGGGTGGAAAACTGGTGGCTCTGGATACTGGTTGATATTATCTACGTGCCCGTACTCTGGTACAAGCAGCTGTATCCCACCAGCGCCCTCTACGCCTTGTATTTGGGTTTAGCCACGTACGGCTACCTTGAATGGCGGAAACAGTTGGCAGTTAGCAATTGACAATTAACATTTATCATTTAACACCCGCATCATGATTTACAGCTTAGCTTTTGGCCCGTCAGGCAGAGCGTAAGCGCAGCCGGAGTCGAAGCATCTCGCTAGGATGATAAACTCAATTTCAGCCAGCTGTCCTGCTTCGGCTGCGCCGCTGCAGGACAGCTGGCTGAAATTCCCAAGCTCAACACATTCTGTTAAATGATAAATGATAAATGTTAGTTGTTGCCGTTACCGGACCTGAGTCGACCGGCAAAACTACGCTCAGCCGGCAACTGGCCGCCTATTACCACACCAGTTGGGTGCCGGAATATGCGCGCGCCTATCTAGAGGAAAACGGCCCTGATTACACTCTGCCCGACTTAGAGGCAATTGCTCGGGGCCAGTTGGAGGCCGAAGCCCGAGCCGTGACTGAAGCACAGGCGCAAAGCCATGCCGTGCTGCTTGCGGATACCGATTTGCTGGTGATAAAAGTGTGGGCCGAGCACGCCTTCGGGCATTGCCCCTCCTGGATTCTGGAGCGCCTCGCGCAGCAGCACTACGACTTGGTGTTGCTTCTGAGCGTGGATCTGCCTTGGGAACCCGACCCCTTACGCGAACATCCGCACCTGCGCCAACACTTCTTCCAGGTCTACCAGCAGGCTTTGCAAGATCAAAAAGTGAATTTCGCCGTAATCAGCGGCACCTACGACCAACGTTTTAACCAAGCGCGTCTGTTGGTGGATGAGCTGTTGTTGGCTGACAAGCAGAAAGAAGCTGGTGGCCAGCCATGAGGAACACCAGATGTCTTTCATGTTCGTCAGCCACAACACTAGCACTTGTTACTTCCTCACCTGTCACCACCCTATGACCTATACCCTCGAAAACGAACAGTGCCGCGCAACCATACAAGCCAAAGGCGCTGAGTTGAGTGGCTTCGTCCGCAAAGACCTCGACAACCTAGAGTATATATGGGAAGCCGATCCGGCCGTGTGGGGACGCCACGCGCCGGTGCTCTTCCCCATCGTCGGTCGCCTGCCCAACGATACTTACACTTACCAAGGCCAGGACTACCGCCTCACGCAGCATGGCTTTGCCCGCGACCAGGAGTTTACGCTGGTTCGCCAAATACCTTCGGAAGTGGTACTGGAGCTGCGCGCCAACGAGGCCACTCGCGCCCTGTTTCCCTTCGATTTCAGCTTGGTTATTAGCTACCGGCTGGCGGGTACGATGCTTACTATCGGGTGGGAGGTAACCAATATTGGCACCGGCGAATTGCTGTTCGGCATCGGGGCGCACCCGGCTTTCCGCTGCCCGCTGCTGCCCAACGAGACGTTTGAGGACTACGAGTTCGTGTTCGACCATCCCGTTACGTTCGAGCGGCATTTGCTGGAAGGCGGCTTGCTCAACGGCCAAACCGAGCCCGTACTTGAAAACGAAACCACGCTGCCACTACGCTACGAACTGTTCGAGCAGGATGCGTTGGTACTGAAGCACTTCGATTTCACCCACGTCACGCTACGTAGCCGCCGCTCCAACCGGACCGTGCGTGTCCGCTTCGACGGTTTCCCCTACCTCGGCCTCTGGACCAAGGGGCCCGGTGCCCGTTTCGTGTGCATCGAGCCCTGGCACGGCCTCGCCAGCTCCGTCGGCGACTCCGGCGCACTAGCCGATAAAGAAGGCATTCTGACGCTACGGCCCGGCCAGGAGTTTGTGGCATCCTACAGCATCACCGTAGACTAGTAGCAACTGGTATGCCTGCCGTTGAAATCCGCCCCATTGCTTCTGCCGATACATATGCCTTGCGCCATCAGGTACTATGGCCCGACAAGCCGCTGGAATACGTGAAGGTGGAAAATGATGCTGCTGGCCTGCATTTTGGGGCTTTCCTAAAGGAAGAGCTAGTAGCCGTTATTTCGCTTTTCGTGGAGGGTGCGGAAGCACGCTTCCGCAAATTTGCTGCGCACCCCAACTACCAGCGCCAAGGCATAGGCAGTGCCTTGCTGCAACATATTATGGCCGAGGCGCGCCCCCACGGCGCCACCCACATTTGGTGCGACGCCCGCCAGGATAGCGCCGGATTTTATGCACGCTTCGGCCTGCTGCCCGAAGGCCCGGTGTTCTTCAAAGGCCCAATTCCCTACGTGCGTATGGACCGGGAACTGTAAGTAGCAACTCTTTACGAGCTAGCAAGCTAGACAGAGAAACTCTCGATAATCAGAAGATTAGAAAGCTAGTTTCCCTCCTCAGCTGAGGAGGGAAACTAGCTTTCTAGCTTAGCTCTAACTTTGGCCTTTAATCCTGAATTGCTTTATAGCTGCAAAATCAGCTAAACCACAACGACCCTTCCGGATGCCACTTCTTGTTGTATCAGCCACGATTAACAACGGGAAGCAGGCCGGAAGGGTCGTTTGGTAAGGGTGCCGCGTGGGCAACTATTTCTGGAATAACGCTAGGAAAGGTGAGGCGCGGTGGGGCGCACGGGTTTTTGCGGACGCCGGTTGTAGTCCGGTTCCCAATCGTTGATGGGGCGGGTGATGCCGGGGGGCAGGTCCAGGTCGGGGAGGCCGTCATCGAGTGGTTCGCCGCCCTCGTCGTCGTTGTCGGGTTGGGGTGGATTGGGGTAGCGCCGCCGGGGAATCAGCAGGAAATAAATCGTAATAGCAAGGACGACAAGTAGGTACACGAGGGGAGTCATGGTCGGAGGGAAGAAGAAAGGACGGACGAGCAGACTAGCGGTGGGTGCCAAGTAAATAACGGCGCCAAGGCTGTAGTTGTTTTCCTTACCACCCGGGTTTCAAATAAATGAAGGTCTTCCTAAGGTAATTGATTATCAATCGAAAGAAAAGAAGTTGCTGGATTCTTGTTTTCAATTTCTGGTTGCCGCGCTACGGTCGAGCGCCGGCCGCCGCGAAGCCAGTAGCTACCTGCCACTCACCCGCCACCGGCGCTGACCTGCAAAATCATTACCACCCAATAATTGGAAATCAGCAGCGAGCAACCAGAAACTGCGCTACCTTTGCAACAGAAGTTTAGGGGTGCCCCACGCCACATTGGCCAAGGCTGAGATCATACCCATTGAACCTGATCCGGGTAATGCTGGCGAAGGGAACAGACGATCCGCGAACGACACTACCGATGCGCCGACCCCTGGCGCAGGGTCCGTTCCATCTTTTCCATTGTTGAATTTTTGAAAAACTTACTGTTTTCCGGGGCGGCGCTGCTGGCGCTACCTCTCTCGGCGTGGGCGCAAGGTCCCGTGTCCGGTACCGTCTTGGATGCCCGTACGGGTACGGCTTTGCCCGGCGCCACCGTCCTGCTTGATGGCACAGCCAGTGTCGCCGCCGATGCTACCGGCGCTTTCGTGTTGCCGGCCGTGCCAGCCGGGGCGCACGAGCTGCGGGTTTCGTTTCTCGGCTACGAGCCACTTACTCGGCGCGTGGAAGGCCAGGCTGCCGAGCAGCGCCTCAGCGCCACCTTGCAACCTAGTGGCGTGCTTACCGGCGAAGCCCTCGTGACGGCGTCCCGCGCCAACGACCGCACGGCCACGGCCTACACCAACGTCAGCAAAGAAGACCTCGCCAAGCGTAATTTCGGCCAGGATTTACCGTATCTGCTCGATCAAACGCCCTCGGTAGTGGTAACCTCCGATGCCGGGGCGGGCGTGGGCTACACCGATATCCGCATCCGGGGCACGAGCAACACCGGCATCAACATGACCATCAACGGGGTGCCACTCAACGATGCCGAGTCGCACGGTTCGTTTCTGGTGAACCTGCCCGATCTGGCGTCCTCGATCAACAGCCTGCAAGTGCAGCGGGGCGTGGGCACCAGCCAGAACGGCGGGGCGGCCTTTGGGGCCAGCGTCAACATCAGCACGCTCGATATGCGCCGCGAGGCCTACGGGGAATCGCAGAACACCTACGGCTCTTTCAACACCTGGAAAAACAACGTGCAGTTCGGGACCGGGCAACTGAACGGGCATTTCCTGGTCGATGGCCGCTTGTCGCGCATCAGCACCAACGGCTACATGAACCGGGCTTCGTCGGATTTGAAGTCGTACTACTTCGCGGCGGGTTACCAGGCCAAGAACACGCTGCTGAAGTTTATCACGTTTTCGGGCCGCGAGAAAACCTATCAGGCTTGGAACGGAGTGCCCGAACCAGCGCTTACCGGCAACCGGGCGCTCTTGCAGCAGTACATCGACAATGGCGAGCTATCGGAAGCCGATGCGGCCCGGGTGCTGCAGGAAGGCCGTCGGTACAGCTACTACACCTACGACAACCAAACCGACAACTACCAGCAAAACCACTACCAGCTGCACCTCACGCAGGAGCTAGGCCCGGACTGGAACCTCGGTGCGGCCTTGCACCTGACCCGCGGCTTCGGCTACTACGAAAGCTACCGCACCGGCCGCCGCTTTTCGGACTACAACCTGGCAAACGTACTTATCGGCGGCGACACTATCACCCGTACCAACCTGATAGACCGCAAGTGGCTCGATAACTATTTCTATGGCGGCACCTTCGCCCTCAACTACCAGCCCCGTGCCAACGACAAATTTCAGGCAACCCTCGGTGGCGCCTGGAACCGCTTCCTCAACGACCACTACGGCGAGGTAATTTGGGCGCAGTACGCCTCCAACGGCAACATCCGCCAGCGCTACTACTTCAACGACGCCACCAAAACCGACTACAACTCCTACGCCCGCGTCACCTGGCAGGTGCTGCCCAAGCTCGGTGTGTACGGTGACCTGCAAGTGCGCCACATCGAGTACAACATTGATGGGGTAGAGGACGAACAAAACGACGTAACTACCCGCGCCCGCTACACCTTTTTCAACCCCAAAGCCGGGGCCACTTTCGCGCTTGCCGAAGGCCAGCAGCTCTACGCCAGCCTTGCCGTGGGCCAGCGCGAACCCGTGCGCTCCGACTTCACCGACCGCCCCGCCGGCGACCAAAGCGCCAAAGCCGAGCGGCTCGGAGATTTTGAAGGTGGCTACCGCTTCAACCGGTCCAATGCCAGCTTGCTAGGTTTGAATACCGCGTTGCGCTTCGAGGCCAACTACTTCTACATGAACTACCGCGACCAGCTAGTTGCCACCGGCCAGCTCAACGACGTGGGGACGCCCTTGCGTACCAACGTAGCCCGCAGCTTCCGAACCGGAATTGAGTTAACTGGCTTTGCATCGGCCAACGATAAAATCAGCTTAAGCAGCACCTTCACACTGAGCCGTAACCGCATCCTCAACTACCGCAACGTTATCTACGACGAAAACTACAACCCCATTATAGCAGCGGAGTCCCGCACCACCAGCATTTCCTACTCGCCCGCTACCGTGTCGGCGCACACGCTGGAAGGGCAGCCGCTGAAGAACCTGCGCCTGGCGCTGCTCTACAAAACCGTCAGCCGCCAGTACCTCGACAACTCGGCCAGCGTGGAGCGCAGCATCAAGCCCTACCAGGTGCTGGACTTCCGGGTGCGTTACACCATCCGGCCGCAGTTTATGAAGGAAATCGAGCTGGGCTTGCTGGTAAACAACGTGCTCAACCGCGAATACGTGGCTAACGGCTACACCTACGGCTACCCCGACGCCACCGGCCGCCAGCAAACCTTCAACTACTACTACCCCCAAGCCACACGCAACTTCCTGGCCTCCGTGGGCGTGAAGTTTTAGCATGTATATCACTAGAATTGTCATGCTTCGACTACGCCTCCGGCTGCGCCTGCGCTCAGCATGAACTGTGTTAAGAAACAAGGTTAAGATGAAACGCCGGGTCAAATTGGCGTTGATGGAAGACCAGGGCCCAGGCCTGGCGCAAGAGGCGGGCGGCCACGGCGCACAGGGCTTGGGGCTT
>NZ_DASVSY010000094.1:0-35801 GCF_036387835.1 Hymenobacter sp.
GCTGCGCCAAGCCCAGGCCCGCACCCGCGAAGCACTCGAAGCCGCCATCCAGACCGCCGTGGGTTGGATTACGAGCGCAGACGCCAAAGCGTGGTTCAATCACTGTGGATATCACGTACACCGTTCTTGAAACCGCTATAAATCCGTGATTCTCATACGCAAATTTTCGCACTTCGAGGCGGCGGGGGGTGGTTTAGGGTTGGCTGAAGCTTTTTATTACAGGTTAGGCCTCCTATCTTTGACTCCATTTATTCCTCCGCCCTGCTTACTGCCTGCGCCAGTCGACCTGTGAAAAAAAACTTTCTGCTTCTAATTCCAGCGCTGGCGACCCTCGGCCTCACCCAATGCCAAACCAGTAAGCCCACAGCCACCGCAGCTTCTACGGCGCCCACCGCCCCGGCCCCAACTCAGCAGCAGAAAGACTATAAGTACCAGACGGTGGAAGGCGACCCGCTCAAGGCGCGCATCTACACCCTGGCCAACGGCCTGACCGTTTACCTCTCCGACTACGACGACGCGCCACGCATTCAAACGTATCTGGCCGTGCGCGCCGGCTCTAAAAACGACCCCGCCACGGCCACCGGCCTCGCGCACTATTTAGAGCACATGGTGTTCAAGGGCACCTCCAAGCTCGGCAGCCAGAATTGGGCAACCGAAAAGCCCGAACTAGATAAGATTGAGGCGCTCTACGAACAGTACCGCAGCCAGCGCAACGACCCCGCCGCCCGCAAGCGCACCTATCACCAAATCGATTCAATTTCCAGTGTAGCGGCCAAATATGCCGTTGCCAATGAGTACGACAAAGTAATGGGCGCCATTGGGGCCAAGGGGTCCAATGCGTACACGTCGGTAGAGCAAACGGTGTATCAGGAAGACATTCCGAGCAACCAAATCGAGAAATGGGCGGCTATCCAAAGTGAGCGACTCGGTGAGATGGTGCCGCGCCTGTTCCACACCGAGTTGGAGGCCGTGTACGAAGAGAAAAACCGCGGCCTCGATAACGACTTCTCGAAAGAGTACGAAGCCCTGAACCGCAGCCTCTACCAGAAGCACCCCTACGGCACGCAAACCACCATTGGCACCATCGAGCACCTGCAAAACCCGTCTATTACGGAGATTAAGCGGTATTTCGAAAAGTACTACGTGCCCAACAACGTGGCCCTGTGTTTAAGCGGCGACCTGGACTACGACCAGACTATCCGCATCATCGACCAGTATTTTGGCAAGCTGCAAAACAAGCCGGTGCCCGCCTTTACGCCTGCTCAGGAAGCGCCGCTCACCGCCCCGCTGGTGAAGGAAGTAGTAGGTCCCGATGCCGAAAACGTGATGATTGGCTTCCGCTTTCCAGGCACTACCTCCCGTGAGGCGCTGGTACTGCGCATGGTCGACAAAATCCTGAGCAACGGCCAGGCCGGCCTGATTGACCTCAACCTGAACCAGAAGCAGACGGTCCTGCAAGCCGCTTCCTTTACCGATATCAACAACGATTATTCCTCGCACATCCTCTACGCCACGCCGCGCCAAGGGCAGAAGCTAGAGCAAGTGCGCGACTTGCTGCTCGCGCAGCTCGACAAGGTGAAGCAGGGCGACTTCCCGGAATGGCTGATTCCGGCCATTGTCAACAACGAGAAGCTGCAGCGTACTAAAAGCTACGAAAGCAACGAGGCCCGCGCCGGTGCCTTTGTGGCGGCGTTTGTGGCCCGCGAAGACTGGAAAGACTACCTCAAACAGGTCGACGACTTCGCCACCATCAGCAAGAAAGAAGTGATGCGCGTGGCCAGCCAGTACTACGGCCCCGGCTACGCGCTGGTATATAAGCGCACCGGCAAAGACCCAAACACGGTGAAGGTGGTGAAGCCCGCCATTACGCCCGTGCCCGTCAACCGCGAAGTTGCCTCCGAGTTCTACAAGCAGGTCACCAGCATCAGCACGCCGGAATTGCAACCGGTATTTGTTGACTACAAGAAAGACATTCAGGAGACGAAGCTGGCCTCGGGTATCCCGGTGTTCTACACCCGCAACACCGAAAACAACCTCTTCAACCTCTACTACGTGCTCGATTTGGGCACCAACAACAACCCCAAGCTTGGTCTCGCCGCCGATTACCTCCAGTACCTCGGCACCGGCAAATACAACGCGGCGCAGCTCCAACAGGAGTTCTACAAGCTCGGCTGCTCCTTCGCCGTCAGCAGCGGCCAGGACCGCATCTTCGTCAGCCTCAGCGGCCTCGACAGCAACATGGAGCCGGCTTTGCAGCTTTTCGAAGCCTTGCTGGCGGCTCCCAATCCTGATGCGGCAGCCCTCAAGAACATGGTGGCCGGCGTGTTGAAGTCGCGCCAGGATGCCAAGCTCAACAAGCAGGTGATTCTGAGCCAGGGCATGGTGAATTTCGCCAAGTACGGCCCCAAAAACCCTTTCACCAGCCAGCTCAGCGAGAAAGAGCTAAAGGCCCTGAAACCCGAGCAGCTCACGGCCCTCATCAAGAGCATCCCGACGTATCAGCACCGCGTGCTGTACTACGGGCCGCGGCTTTTGGGAGATGAAATGGAGGTTGTCGGAACGGATACATCTCTTTACAAAAGTGGTATACGGCGCACTCTCAACGAGTTGCACAAGACGCCCGCCAAACTCACGCCGGTGCCGGCCAACAAGGACTTTGCCGAGCAGCCTATGAACTCACGCAAGGTCTATTGGGTGGATTACAACATGGTGCAGGCCGAAATTCTGTTCCTCTCGAAAGGTCCGGTGTACGACAAGTCTATTGTGCCAACGACCAGCCTCTACAACGAGTATTTCGGGGGCAGCATGGGCAGCATCGTATTTCAGGAGCTACGCGAAAGCAAGGCGCTGGCGTACTCGGCTTCTTCGCGCTTTGCCAACGCCGATAAGGTAGGCCGCAGCAGCTACAACCTCAGCTACATCGGTACGCAGAGCGACAAGTTGCCGGAAGCCATGGCCGGCATGAACTCGCTGCTCAACGACATGCCCGTGGCCGAAGCCAACCTGCAAATCGCCAAGAACGCCATCCGCAACAGCATTGCCACCGAGCGCATCACCAAGTCCGACATCCTGTTCAGCTACGAGCGCGCCAAACGCCTCGGCCTCGACTACGACCTGCGCCGCGACGTGTACGAGCAAACCCCCAATATGAGCTTCGCGGACCTGCAGAAGTTTCAGCAGGCCCGCGTGAAAGGCCAGAACCAGACCATTTTGGTTATCGGTTCTAAAGACCGCCTCAATTTCAAGGAGCTAGCCAAATACGGCCAGCTCCAGCAACTCTCGCTGAAAGAGATTTTCGGCTATTGACTTCCTCTTGCCTGGTGTTTGGTGCGTAGTGCACAGGACGTTCAACGAAATAGAACGACCCAGCCAACAAATCACCACGCACTAGGCACCACGCACTAAAAACCAAACACCAATAACCGTCAATTAACAACTGACAATTTCCCCAATGGCAGAAAAAATCACCATCAAAAACGGCAAGCTGAATGTACCCGACCAGCCTACAATTCCTTTTATTGAAGGCGACGGTACGGGTCCGGACATCTGGGCGGCCTCTGTGCGAGTATTTGACGCGGCCGTAGAAAAAGCCTACGGTGGTTCGCGCAAGTTGGTGTGGAAAGAAGTGTTGGCCGGCGAGAAATCCTTTAAGCAAACCAACAACTGGCTGCCCAATGAAACTTTAGATGCTTTCCGCGAATACCTCGTGGGCATCAAAGGTCCCCTGACTACCCCCGTAGGTGGTGGTATCCGCTCCCTGAACGTGGCCCTGCGCCAGGAACTCGACCTGTATGCCTGCGTGCGTCCCGTCCGGTGGTTTGAAGGGGTTCCGTCGCCGGTGAAGCAGCCCAACCTGACCGACATGGTGATCTTCCGCGAAAATACCGAAGACATCTACGCGGGTATCGAGTACATGAACGGCACGCCCCAGGCGCAGAAAATGCTGGAATTCCTGCAGGATGAGATGGGCGTGAAAAAGATTCGCTTCCCTGATACGTCTTCGTTCGGCATCAAGCCGGTTTCGAAAGAGGGCACGGAGCGTCTGGTGCGCGCGGCCATCCTCTACGCCATCGAGCACAAAAAGCCTTCGGTGACCATCGTGCACAAAGGCAACATTATGAAGTTCACGGAAGGCGCTTTCAAAACGTGGGGCTATGAGCTGGCCGAGCGTGAGTTTGGCGACAAAGTGTACACCTGGAGTCAGTACGATCGGGTATTAGCCAAACAGGGCCAGGAAGTAGCCGATGCGCAGCAGAAAGCAGCGCTAGACGGCGGCAAGATCCTCATCAAGGACAGCATTGCCGATGCTTTCTTGCAGCAAATTCTGCTCCGTCCCGCCGAATACTCGGTGGTAGCTACCCTGAACCTGAACGGCGACTATATCTCCGACGCGCTGGCCGCCATCGTGGGTGGTATTGGCATCGCGCCGGGCGCCAACATCAACTACATGACCGGCCACGCCATCTTTGAAGCTACCCACGGCACCGCGCCCAAGTACGCTGGCCAAGACAAGGTAAACCCCGGCTCAGTTATCCTCTCCGGCGCCATGATGCTTGAGCACCTGGGCTGGCAAGAAGCCGCCGACCTCATCTATAAGGGCCTCGAAGCCGCCATCGCCTCCAAGCGCGTCACCTACGACTTCGAGCGCCTGATGGAAGGCGCGACCCTATTGAAATGCAGCGAGTTCGGCGACGAGATTATCGCCCGGATGTAGTATTTATCTTAGTATAAAGGACCACCTGCAATATATTGCAGGTGGTCCTTTTATTTCTCTGCTTATGAATAATTCTTGGATAAAGGCTTTTTATTTACTATTCCCTATAATCAACAGAGAATATAATAGAACTGAAGAAGTAATAAATGTTTTCCCTTTGAGCCTAGAGTTGAAGACAAAGCCTACTTTTCTGGTAGTAAATTCATAAAGTTAGTTCAGCAACTTGATTCTACTATTCCTCACTATAAGGAATTTTTATCGCAAAGAGACAAGCAAGGCAAAGGCAATAGCCGTCGCGAATTCTTCTATGATGTATTAAGAGATCAAACAGATGAAAGGCGTATTACAATCCTTGAGAGAATTATAGAGGAAGTTCAAGATCAATATCCGGAGGAGGCTAAAGAAGTGCGTTTAGCTCTATTAGGTCAGCAAACCGTTAGTCAAGCTGTTGTTTCGAAGGATACATGGAGCGCTGGCAGGCTCAATGGAATGTTTAGCAACATTGATGAAGCCATAGCGGCTACCAATCACGAACGTGCAATTACCCTGTGCTATACTTGCATAGAGGGGCTATTCAAATCATTTATTATCAAAAATATTCCCGCTCAACAATCTATGAATGAGATAGTAGAAATGGCCAGAGAGATAAAAGTATACATACACGGCTTAAATATATATCCTGAAGAAGTCACTAATTCAATAATTAGTACGGCGAACTTGATCAATAACACAAGGAATAAATACAGCGAGTCGCATTTTAACCACCAAGCAGACAACACACTTTCTATATATATCCGAGACTTAACTAACTCTTTATCTAAACTACTAATTCATCACATGAATTGATTATTTTCCGCTAATTATGCGAATTTATTGCAGCATAGCTCGTAACGATGTATAATAAGGAATACTTTATACATTAATCTCTGTATCTTCCACCATGCAAACCCGCCAGCAGCTTGAAGCCACTCTCCGCGACCTGATGCCGTTGTTGGCTGAGCGGTTCCATGTGCGGCGCCTGGGCTATTTCGGCTCTTTTGCCACCGGGCAGGCTGGCCCGGAGAGCGACGTAGATATTCTGGCCGAGTTTGCGGAGCCGTTAGGCTGGGAGTTTTTCGAGTTGGAAGAGCTGTTGGAAAATGCCCTGCGCCGCAAGGTAGACCTGGTCACGCCTGATGCTCTGAAGCGGCAGTTGCGGGATAGCATTCTGGCTCAGGTACAGTACGTTTGATGGCTACGTTTCGCTCCTACTTGCTTTACTTAGAGGATATGCAGGAAGCTATGGAACGCATAGCCCGCTACTGCGCCGGATTAGATTTCGAGCAGTTCCGCACCAATGAGTTGATTGTAGATGCAGTTGTTCGCAACATTGAAGTCATCGGTGAGGCGGCGAAGAAAGTGCCTTTACAGGTGCAACAAGCTTGGCCACAGTTGCCTTGGTCACAGATGTACCGCATGCGCAACCGCATTTCCCACGAGTATTTTGGGCTCGATCATGCTGTGGTATGGCGCGTTGCTACTCTGCATCTACCCGCCAACTATCAGGATGTATTGGCGGTTATTGCGGCAGAGAAACAGCAACCGCAATAGACAACAGTAATGAGAGCCTAGCTTCACTTTAGTCAAGAGGGCAATTGGTTGTACTTGAGCGCGTCACCTTCAGCTTGTAAACAAGAAAGGCTCCTAAGCAGGAGTCTTTCTTGCTTGTAGCAATAGCAAGTTAATCTTACTACAGTGGCTCGTCGCCGAACTTCTCGTTGCGCTGGCTGTCGTCGGGTTGGCCCGTGAGGGCGCCTTTGGCCATTTGGAAGAGGGTATTGACTTTGCCGCCGGGCTTGTCCCAGTATTCGCCTTGGTGCGGCCGGATCTTGAGGAGCGTGATACTGGGGTCGTCTTTGCCTTTGGGGAACCACGCTTTCAGGCCATCATTCCATAGTTCGTTGATTTTAGCCTCGTCGCGGGTGACTTCGGCAGTGCCGGCGCGGGTTACGTAGAGTTCCGAGTCGTTTTCGGCGTAGCCGATGCCGACTCGGTTGTTACGCTGGATTTCTTCCACCTTGCGGGAGTTGTCGTAGGTGAAAAACCAGATGGTGCTGTTTTCGTCCAGTCCGTGCGTGTACATGGGGCGAGTGTGGAAGTCGCCGTCTTGCTCTTGCGTGGTGAGCATGGCGCGCAAGCACCACCTGCACAGTAGTTTCCGGCACCCGCTGGCTGCTGTTGGCCCCTTTAACTGAGCGTGCACATAGTAGTAGCTCAACACGCATAAGAAGGATACAGCACGCTGTTTCTACTTTAATGTCAAGCTTGCTTATGCAGGCGCCAATTCTTTGAAAACGTGCGTTTCAGTGCATTAACTTTGTTAAGTGGGGTGCTTCTGTTTACGAGGATGTCCGCGCTGTTGCTTTACTTGAGTTTAGCGTTATCACCCCTTCATCTGGCTTATGAGCCCACTTGAAAATGGGTTTTGGCGGTTGGTGGCGGCTTTGATTCTGATTTTTCTAGCAGCGTAAACAGATAGGTTATACCTCAACCCTCTTCCGCAGCTTGAAGCAGCTACAACTGCTTCGTTTAGGGTGCTCTTTTTCAGGAACTTCTTCTACTTTTTTAGTTCCAGGGTTGACTAATAAAATTTAAGTCCTACATTTGTGCCACTCCAACGCAAACGGCGCGGGACTCATCTTGTAGAATGATGAAACTGGCAGACATACCCTCCTCTCTCGGGGGTGGTGATTCGGGAAAAACTGGTCCGGCGGCCGGCTAACTACACCGTGGAGGTTCGAATCCTTCTTCTACAGCGCAACTCAAACCGACTCCAACGAAAAGCTTCTCTCCAGAGCTTTTTGCTGGAGTCGGTTTTGCATTTCCAGGTATTACAGATTTGCTGCTCTTCACCTGGCTGCCTTCAATCTGTGGCTTTGCCGTGTGGGCTTGTCAGGCGCCGGACGGGTTGAATGGGTTACCTACGGGCAGTGGCTGGTATCAAGTACTGAAGCTTGCCGCTTGGCAGCTCAGTTCTTCGTTGACATCCTGCTTACTATACAAACCCGACTATGAAAAACGCCTTGTTTCTCCTGCTGGCCGCAGCTTCGTTCACATTCGCTTCGTGCGGCGGCAACCAAGAAGGAGCCGCCACCGGCCAAGCCGACGCAACCGTGACTGAAGACACCACCCAAACTGTTCCGGACGCCAACACCAACCCCGAAAGCGCCGGCGCCACTACCGCTCCTACCACTTCGGAGGGCACCACCACCGATGGCGCGGCTACCACTGGCTCTACCACTACGGGTACTACTACCGGCCAGTAAGCTGGCCTGACCATTAGAAATACAAGCAACAAAAAAGCCTCTCCTACGTGGAGAGGCTTTTTTTGCGTTAAAGGCGGTGCTTTTCAGCAAAACTACCCCACCATTATGTATTCAGGATTTCGCCGCCGTTGGGGTGCAGGGCCTGACCGGTGATGTAAGTGGAATCGTCGGAGGCTAGGAATACGTAGCAGGGACCGACCTCGGAGGGCTGGCCGGGGCGCTTCATGGTGGTGTCTTTGCCGAAGGACGCTACTTTCTCGGGTGGGAAGCTGGCGGGAATGAGCGGGGTCCAGATGGGGCCGGGGGCGACGCTGTTGACGCGGATTTTCTTTTCGGCCAGTTGCTGTGCCATCGAGCGGGTGAAAGCGGTGATGGCGCCTTTGGTGGACGTATAATCCACGAGTTGCTGGTTGCCGCGGTAGGCGTTGATAGACGAAGTATTGATGATACTGTCGCCTTCTTTGAGGTGGGCCAGCGCGGCGCGGGTCACGCGTACCTGCGAGAAGAAATTGACTTGGAAGGTATCTTCGAATTGCTGGTCGGATACTTCCGTTAGGTCCTTGCTCACGAACTGCTCGGCGGCGTTATTGACGAGGATGTTCAGCCCGCCTAGCTCCTGCACCACTTGGTCGACGATGGACTGGCAGAACTGCGGGTCGCGCAGGTCGCCGGGCAGGGTGAGGCAGCGGCGGCCTTCCTGCTCTACCATTTGGCGGGTTTCGTAGGCGTCTTCCTCCTCGGCGGGGAGGTAGACAAATGCTACATCGGCCCCTTCGCGGGCGAAATGCACCGCAATAGAGCGTCCGATGCCGGAGTCGCCGCCCGTGATAAGGGCTACTTTTCCTTGCAGCTTGTCGCTGCCCTTGTAGCCGGGGCGGATATACTCCGGCCGGGGCTTCATTTCCTGCTCGATGCCGGGCTGCTGGTTTTGCGCCTGCGGGGGGAGGATGGTTGGTTTCGTTTCCATAGCGTTGGTAGAAGAGTGGTTGTTTACCAACGCTGATTTCGGCAGCAGGTTACTGTGGAGTCTGCACTTTGTGCCTGCTTAATGCCCTAGGAATATGGTTTCTACGACCCTGGAAAGCACTTTATTTCTGGTCGGCTAGCGCAGCAAATTCCTGCAGCACCCTGGCTACAAATTGCTGACTCGACTCGGTAAAGGGCGTCAGTTTCGCCAGAACTTCCTGCCATCTTTCTACCTGTTCCGCTTCGGTTAGGTCGTAGCTCCAACGGTAGCTACCATCTTCCAGCACCAACTTGCTGTTGCATCTCTGACCCACATGCGCCAACACTCCTTCATCGTCGGACAGCCGCAGCAAGCTAGTGCCCTCGTCGCCGACTGAGGCGTACAGAAACGCCTGCCGGTAGTAGCAGAGGGTCCGGTAGCCTTCCTTGTCAGCAGAAGAAAGGGCATATTGTCCGCTTTTCAACTGTTGCAACAGCTGCTGCTGACACTCGGCAAGGGTGGTACCGGTTGCTACGGGTTGGCTTGGCTTGTCTGGTGTCTTTTTGGCCATCGAGAAATAAGAAAGGAGCTTCTGAAACATACGAGAGCCGAGCCACTGAATAATTTCTACTAAACCCTTCCGACCAAGCCTGCTATTCTACGGCTGATATCGTGTTCCTCGTTATCCATAACCAACAAGAAGCTGACTGCCTTACAGTAGCCGCTCTTATGGGTGTCGGCACAGTCTTAGGCCACAAACGTCAGGAACAAGACAACAACCAATCGAACACTTTGCCCGATGTGCAGTAAGCGAAGGTTGCTACGTTTAAGTTGATCCGGCGCGCACTACCCGTGCCGTTACCAGCAGCTGCCCTACGTGGCGGGTGGTGTGCTCGGCGGCGTGCACCAGTAAGCCGATAACCGTGCTCGGCAGTTTGGCACGACCAACCGGCCGAAAATCAGAAAGCGTAGCCTCGGGCACGGTGGGAAGATAGGCCAGCATCTGGTCTACTTGCTTGCCGAAATGTTGCACGAGGGCCGCGGTACTGCCGGGCGTGGTAGGCACCGCGTTTTCGCCGGCGAGGTAAGCTAGTTGGGCTTCGGTGAGTACCTCTTGGCGGGCGTAGGTTTGCATCCGGTCCAGCACGCCAGCCAGGTGGCGCAGGTGGAAGCCGACGGACGCCACCCCAGCGGGGCGAGCTGTTAGAAGTGCGTCGGGGAAGTCGTGGAGGGCGGTTTCCACCTCCTGCCGCGCTTGCAGTAGGGCGTGGGCTACGGGCTGAAGCAAAGGCGGCACCTCGGGCAGCGGACCGCGCAACCAGAATTCGGATTGCGGTGTAGGAGAAGATGTCATGGGTACGTAACCGGAACCAGGTGGGCTTGTTGGTTGAAAGATGCGGCTGGCAGTTCCCCTTCCGGTTTAAGTTGTTTGAAGCGCGCTAGTTTTCATTTTCAACGATTCATTTTTACCTGCTTTGCTATGGCTCTCGACTTAATAACCGATGCTTTCATTTCAACTGTATCGTTGCCGGCGACACCACCAGCGGCTACCAGGGCGCAAGAGCAAGAGCCGGGTATTCCGGATTCGCAAACCGTAACGGGGCTGGAAGTACGCTTGTCGCGGGTGTTGGTGAAGAACAACCGTACGGCCAAGGTGTGGCCTTTCCCGGGCTTTGCCGACGTGTATCTGCTGCTCGTCGTCTTCGACAACCTGAATCTGGAACCCCAAACTCTGACCCTGTCGGGTTTCGCCCGCATCGATGACGAAGAGGATTTGCCCGTCGATAAAACCGCTTATTACTGGAAGCAAACCACCCCCGAGGGGCCCGTGCCCTCGCAGGTACACGTGCTGCTCTCGGTGCTGAAAAGCAAGCAAGGCCTGCGCGACACGGCCGCCGTGATGGAGCAAGCCCGCAACTCCGACGACTACCGCAACTTAGTCACGGAAGTGGTGCGCGTAATTGCCAATGCGCCCCTACGCGCCGCGGAACTGCTGTTGCAGCTTGGCGGCGTGGTGGGCGGCCTGCTGAAAGACGTGGAAGACAAGCCGCTCTTCACGCAGGTTATCAGCTTCACCGATATCAACGGCGACTTCGACAGCCTCGGTAAAACGCCGGTAGTGAAAATGAACGACTACGTGCAAACCACACTCACGCTAATTGTGCGCGATCCGGCCCGCGAGTTATCGGCGTAAGGAGTGACCCTGGCGCGGGACTTCACCTCCTAGCTCCCCTCTCCAAAAGGGAGGGAGTTAGGAGGTGAAGTCGTCGGCCAAATACTTTTCCCTCGATGGACGGTGGGCTTCTAGCCAGGCCCGGTTACCTTTGTATTCATGTTGCACGTATCACAGCGCGGCCAGAACATTCCGGCTTCTCCGTTTCGTAAAATGACACCCTTCGCCGACGCTGCCAAGCAGCGGGGTTTGACGGTGCACCACCTCAACATCGGGCAGCCCGATATTGAAACGCCCCCGGCGGTGCTGGCGGCGGTGCAGCAGGTGGACATCCGCGTGCTGGAGTATTCGCCGAGTGCGGGGCACATGAGCTACCGCCGCAAGCTGGCCGACTATTATCAGCGCGTAGGAATTGATGTAACGGCCGATGACTTACTGATAACGACGGGTGGCAGCGAGGCTATTCTGTTTGCGCTGATGTGCTGCCTCAACCCCGGCGACGAGTTGGTAGTACCCGAGCCGTTCTATGGCAACTACACAGCTTTTGCCGTGGCTGCGGGTATCACGCTGGTGCCGGTTACGTCGTATATCGAGGATGGCTTTGCGCTGCCCCCGCTCGCCGATTTCGAGCGGGTGATTACGCCCCGCACGCGCGCCATCATGATTTGCAACCCCAACAACCCCACGGGCTACGTGTACCAGCACGAGGAAATGCTGGGGGTGCTGGAGCTATGCCGTAAGCACCACTTATTCCTGCTTTCCGACGAAGCCTACCGGGAGTTCTGCTACGACGCCCCCTACATCAGCGCCCTGCACCTGCCCAACGCCGACCAACACGTAGTGCTGCTCGATACCATCTCGAAGCGCTATAGTGCCTGCGGAGCACGGATTGGGGCCCTCGTAACCAAAAACAAGGAGCTACAAGAGGCGGCTCTGCGCTTTGCGCAAATGCGGGTGAGCCCCCCCGGCCTGGCGCAGCTTCTCGGCGAAGCCGCTACCGACCTTCCCGACTCCTACTTCGACCTCACCAAAGCCGAATATCAAGCCCGCCGCGACTTGCTGGTGGCTCGTTTACGGGCCATGCCCGGTGTGGTTTGCCCCATCCCCGGCGGGGCGTTTTACGTGCTCTGCCACCTTCCCATCGACGATACCGACCGGTTTGCGCAGTGGCTGCTGGAGGAGTTCGAGCACCGAGGCGAGACGTTGATGGTGTCGCCGGCCGCTGGCTTCTACGCTACGCCTGGCTTGGGTCGCCAGCAAGTGCGCCTGGCTTATGTGGTAAATCAGACTACCATCAACCGCGCTATGGACTGTCTGGCGCTGGCCTTGCAGCAGTATCCGGGCCGGCTAGCAGTAGATACCGTATCGGCTGAAGCGGCCGTAGTTAGTAGTTGAGCGGCTGGCACTGTGTTGCTGGCATAAACTGTAACGCGAAGTTTCACTTCGCGAAGCATTGAACGATTAGAGCTGCATTCATGCAACGGCGCCGTTCAACGTTTCGCGAAGTGAAACTTCGCGTTACTGCCATTGTCGCGCTTTGCGTTATCTTTTGGGCTGATTCTTGTCTGAATCAATGCTCATGAAACACGCTGCTTTTTTCTGTTTAGCTGGTATCTGGCTGCTAGGCGCCGCGCCGACACTCGCCCAAACCGTGCCGGCCCGGTCGTTGGTACGGAGCCTCACGCTGCGCGTGAATGGACAACCGGTGAAAGCGGACACCGTTAGCTCGCGCTTTTTCCTTAGCCAAGACCACACGCTCACCCTCAACGTGATTCGGGCCGACGACCCCGACGGCGAAGGTCTTACCATTCTTATCGACCGATTCCCGCTGAAAACAGGCACTTATAGTTTTCAGGAAATCTTGAGTGGCCGCAACCGGGATGCCTCTTACCGTTTCGGCAACACCGCGGCGTACTCGAAGTCGTGCGCGGATAATCCGGGTTCGGTCACCATCACGGCCATCAATGCTGAGCGGCATTGGCTGGCGGGGTCTTTTCGTTGTACTGTCTGTGAGTCGGGCCGCAGCGGCAAACGGCTGACTATGGAAGGCACTTTCCGGTATCCGGTGGAGAAGTAGGAAAGGGCTTCGCAAGTAACTGAGTGGCTGAGTAGCGGGGTAACTGCTGTAATGCACATATGAGTTGAGCGCGTGGAACAGCTTTGCGCTACAACAGGAACCCATTTTTTCGGAAGTGTAGCAGCACAGAATAAAGGAGGTAACGCGAAGTTGTACTTCGCGAGGCGTTGCACAACTTGGCTGCGCGGATTGAGCAGGTGTGAGCACGCGCCTCGCGAAGTACAGCTTCGCGTTACTTCTTTCATTGCCTTACTACAACGCGCAGCATCAGCGTCCTACCTGGAAAAATCCTTGCGGAAGTAGCAAAAGTTGTCTACTGCACGCAATGTTGGCTTGATATGCCTTGATTCGAGTTCCTTGAGTAGCTTTCTGTCTCAAAAACTCCTGTATTCGTTTTATGCCTCTCCCCTCTTTCTCTTCGCGCCTCGTGCTGGCCGCTTCTTTGCTGCTGAGCGGCGCGCCGGCCGCGCTGGCTCAGAATACACCTTCCACCGCCAACCGCTTCGTAACCGACAGCCTCGACAGCTACATCCGGCGCGGGATGCGGCTATGGCAGATTCCGGGGCTGGCGCTGGTAGTGGTGAAAGACGGCAAAGTGGTGGTGCAGAAAGGCTACGGTGTGCGCGAAGTAGGCAAGCCCGAGCCCGTGGACGCCAACACGCTGTTCATGATTGCCTCCAACACCAAGCTCTTCACGGGCACATCCTTAGCGAAACTGGACGGCGAAAAGAAAATCAACCTCGACGACAAAGTCACGAAATACCTGCCCGACTACCGGCTTTACGATTCACTGGCCTCGCAAATGGTGACGGTGCGCGACCTGATGAGCCACCACTTCGGGCTCAAGACCTTTCAGGGCGACTTTGCCTTCTTTAAATCCAACATAGAGCGGAAAGAAATTGTGCGGCGCATGCGGCTGATGAAGCCCGGCGGCCAGTTTCGGCGCGACTATGGCTACAGCAACTCCGGCTTCGTGACGGCGGGCGAAGTGGTGCCGGCCGCTACCGGGGGCACTTCGTGGGAAAACTACGTGCAGCAAAATCTGTTGCAGCCGCTCGGCATGACTTCTACCTACACAGCTTCGGCTGGTTTCGCGCAACGGCCCAACATTGCCTACGCCTATTCCAACACCTTCGGCCCGCTGGCCAAGGTGCCCTTCGATAACTGGGATAATATGGGGCCGGCCGCCAACATGGTATCTAACGTGACAGACCTAGCCAAATGGCTGCGCTTTCAGCTGGATAGTGGCCGCTACGAAGGCAAGCAGATTGTACCGTGGGCGGCACTGCGCAAAACCCGCGACGCCAATACCGTGATTACCAGCCGTAAATCAACCATCTACCCGTTGCACTTCATCACCTACGGCCTGGGCGTGGAAGCGGCCGATTACAACGGCAAGCAAATCTTCTGGCACACGGGTGGTGCCTCGGGCGAAGTCAGCAACGTGTGTTTTGTGCCCGAAGCCGGGCTCGGTATTGCCGTCCTGACCAACAACGACAACCAGAGCTTCTTCGAGATGCTGCGCTACCAATTGCTCGACAGCTACCTCGGCGTGCCGTACGTGGACCGCAGCACCCAAGCCTGGAAACGCAAACAGCAGTTTGAAGCCACCCAAGTGGACCCCACCAAGGCCCTGGCCGAGCGCGTCGGCAAAAAGAACAAGCCCGCGCTGCCCTTAAGCGCCTACACCGGCCAGTTCGAGAACAAGCTGTTCGGCCCCATTTCTATCAGCCAGAAAGGCAAGCAACTGCTCATTCAGTTCCCCACCCATCCCGGCCTCACTGCCACCCTGGATTACATGGACGGCCAAGAGTTCCGCACCACCTACTCCGACCTGGTATTCGGCGTGATGCCCGCTAAGTTTGAAGTCGAAGGCAATAAAGCAAAGACCGTAGAGCTGCGCGTAAACGACTACGTGGAGTACGACCCGTACGTGTTTGGCAAGAGGTGAAGTTGTGAAGTTGTGAAATGGTGAGTTTGACGTGCTACTGGCGCGAGTCTGCGCTAACTGCGCCACTTGCGCCAGCAGCACGTCAAACTCACCATTTCACAACTTCACAACTTCACCTTTTACAGCGTGGCCAGGTCGATTACGAAGCGGTATTTCACGTCGGACTTCATCATCCGTTCGTAGGCTTCGTTGATGTAATCCATGCGGATGACTTCGACGTCGGACATGACGTTGTGCTCGGCGCAGAAGTCCAGCATTTCCTGCGTTTCCTGGATGCCGCCGATAAGCGAGCCGGCAATGCGGCGGCGCTTGGCAATCAGGTTGAAGGCGTGGAGCTGCGGAGCTTCCGGGGGCACACCGAGCAGCACCATGGTCCCGTCGCGGCGCAGGCTGGCCACGTAAGGCGTCAGGTCCATGGGGGCCGATACCGTATTGATGATCAGGTCAAAGTAGTTAGCTACCGACTTCATGGCGTCTTTGTCCTTGGTTACCACGAACTTGTGGGCACCGAGGGCTTTGGCGTCTGCTTCTTTGTTGGCCGATGTGCTAAGCACGGTTACTTCGCAGCCCATGGCGGCGGCAAACTTCACGGCCATGTGGCCCAAGCCGCCGAGGCCCATAACGGCCACCCGGTCGCCTTCTTTGGCCTTCCACTCGCGTAGCGGCGACCAGGTGGTGATACCGGCGCACAGCAGCGGCGCCACCCGGGCCAAATCCAGCTTATCGGACACGCGCAGCACAAATTTCTCGGTCACGACGATGTTGTTGGAGTAGCCGCCGTAAGTGGGCGAGCCGTCTTTTTCGCGACCGTTGTAGGTACCTACAAAGCCGTTGTCGCAGTACTGCTCCAGGCCGTCGGCGCACTCGGGGCAATGCTGGCACGAATCCACCATGCAGCCCACACCGGCCAGGTCGCCGGTTTTGAAGTTCTTGACGTGGGCGCCTACTTCGGTTACGCGACCCACGATTTCGTGGCCGGGCACCATGGGAAAGATGGAGCCGCCCCACTCGTCGCGCACCTGGTGCACGTCGGAGTGGCAGACGCCGCAGAACAGGATTTCAATACGAACATCGTGCGGGCCTACGTCGCGGCGCTCGAACTGAAAGGGCGTGAGGGCCTCGTGGGCTGCCGGAGCGGCATAGCCTTTTGCTTCTATCATTACAAAGGTTGGTTTTGGAAAAATGGGCAGAACGAATTCGTTTAACCTCTTTTGCGGGGGAAGGTTTTGCCGCGGAAAGAATCAGGCAGAAAGCTGTTCCGTCTTTCACTGGGCTCGTAGAGGCTCACCTCGTATACTCCCTTTCTCAACCCCCTTTTCTCAACCCCCTTCCTCTCAGCCTACTGATGACTCCCCAAACCACTACCACCGCGCCCACTACCAATTTGAAACGCAACTCGCTGGGCCTGCGCCTTTGGCATTGGGTTAACACGCTGGTCGTGACCGGGCTGCTGACTACGATTCTGTTTCTGTTCGTGATTGTGAAGATGCGCACTGTAGGGCCGGAGTTCCAGAAGGTGCTGGCCACGGAGGGCATTACGTTCACCAATCAACAGGTGCGCGGCCTGACGCGCATCGTTAGTCACCGCATCTGGGACTGGCACATCGGGCTCGGTGTGGCCTTGTCGGTGCTGCTGGTATTGCGGGTGGCGCTGGAGTTCACGCAGCACGGCGCCCAACGCTTCGGCGCAAAACTGCGGCAGGCCCGGTTCCTATTCCGCCAAGCCGGCGCCAATTTGCAAGACAACTGTCATTCTTTGCTGGTGAAATATTCTTACGTACTCTTCTATGTGATGCTCGTGGTGCTGGTCGTTACCGGCCTCATCCTCATCTACGCCGATGATGTAGAGTTCTTGCACAGCATCGAGCATACCGTGAAAGAAGTCCACAACTTCACCATGTATTTAGTGCTGGCCTTCACGATTTTTCACATCGTGGGGGTGGTATATGCCGAGCTAACCAAGAACCGCGGCATCGTGTCGGACATGATACACGGCGGGGGCCCGGCCGGGGAATAGGGTATCAAATGCTTTCAGAGACCATGCTATTTCTACAAGATATAAACTGGTTTGGCCTTGTGTTCTTCTTCGCTGTGGTAGCGGGGGTGGGCATAATCTAGTTTTATTTGTTTCTCTCCGTTTTCCGCTCGCTCCGCCAATTCTTCCAAAGTCTTCGGGGTCAGAAATAATAGCTTGACCACATCTTAGACCCTATTTCAGAACGTTGCGTTTTACGTTGCCTTATTCAGCTGTTTCTCAGCTTGTTCGTGGGAGGACGCTTCTGCTACAGTAGGCCCATCCGAAGCATTGGGTGCAGTCCAGCCTTGCTGTTGCATTTCTTCTACCTGCGCCTTCAGCCGCTGCATCGACTGGCGGGAGAAGCGCTTTTGCAGCATCCGGCCGAAAAGTTTGAAGCCAAGCCAGTAGAACGGGTTGCGGATGCGGCCGGTTTGGGACAAGGCATGAATCCGAAAAAGCACGCGGCCCGAGGTCAGATTCTTATGGATGGTGAAGGTGATTTCGCCGCGCTCGAAGTGACCTTCCAGCGTGCGGTAGTTGTAGCCCCACACTTGCTCTTCACCGCCTTCGGGCAGCGGGCGGCGCTCATCGGTAACGCCGCCCACCCGCACCCCGAACCAGAATGAAAACCCCAGGAACCGGCCGCGCAGCACCATTACGCGCTGCTCCAGGGGATGGTCGGGCACGAAGATGCCGGTGATGAGGCTGGGGGGCGGGAAGGTGTAGTTGCGCAGCACTTCGCGGGCCGCCGCCCATGCGCCTTGTGCTTCGGGGGGGCCGGGCGCTTCGGGCGGCAGCTCGGTTTCGTAGTCGTCCACATTCCAGCCGTTTTCGCGGGTGTACTCGTGGGTGCGGTTCAGGTCGAAGTTATAGCCAGCCGTTGAGTAGGCTTGGAGGCGGGCTTTTTGCCGCTCGTCGAGGGGTTGCGGCTTAGGCATCGTGGGTGACTTTCGTTTCGGAATTGGCTTGCTTTACCGTTTCAACGTGTATAGGTCCGAGTTGTAGGCCGCCGCTGTGGGCAGCCACGCGCTGGCAGAACATCTCCCACGTTTGTTGCTGCACCTTTTTGCCCATGCCTAGCGTGTCGTAGGTGAAGGCCACGAGGCCGTCGCGGGAGCGGGCCCAGGAGTGGATTTCAAACCGAATGGTGTGGGGCAGAGAAGCATGCGGACGCAATGAAAACTGAATACGGCCAGCCTCGGGGTGATTTTCCAGCGTTACCAGCTCGAAGCTATCAAAGTTTACCGCCGTTGCGCGCACGTCGCCATTCCAGGGGCCTAATATCTTGATGCGGTATTCGTCGTTTACCTGCAGGCAGTGCGAGGTGCCTTTCGACTTCTTGAAATCGGCCAGCAAATCGGGCGAAAAATCGGGCAGGTGGCACTGGATGTGCTGCATGAGCTCGGCTTCCGACTGGCGCGGATGCTGCACATCCACCCAGTAGCGCCGTTCGAAATGCGGGCCGCTGCCAGTGTGGGCGGGTTGTTCGGATTTAGACATAACACAGACTAGGCTAAAGCAGATTTATAGCCTGTATACGAGGGTAGCATCTAAACAGCACGTCTGGCAGGTTAGTCTGCTGTGCGGCTTTGTAGCTCATACACCACAGCCGCAACCTAGTTGGCTAACAATAAACCCGTCCTGTTTCAGATCGGGCAGAGCAGACAGTGGCTTGGGTGCCACCTTTCGCTTTCCTGGAATAGCAACTTCCAACCTGCCGAGTCAGCAATCGTCGTACTTTTGGCCGTTCACAATTTCCGACCGCATGCCAGCAATTCGTTATCCTCGCTTTTTGTTTACTCCGCGCTTTGTGGCGATACTGTTCATCGGCCTGACCCTTATTATTACCACCCAGCATTATCTGAAGGGGCTTAACTCCTACAACAACTACTTGATCTTCGCCAGGCCTTTCTCTAATCTCTTAGCTGGCAACAATCTTTATCTGGAGTACCCCAAACTTTATTACGACACCTACAAGTACAGCCCAACGTTTGCCCTTTTCATGGGGGTATTCGCAGTGCTACCCGATTGGCTGGGGTTGCTGGGCTGGAATCTACTTAACACAGTGGTGTTTTATACTGCTGGCCGACGGCTATTTCCAGACCCTAGGCGCGGCTTGGTTTTTCTGCTGTTGCTGGTGGTGGATATGATGACGGCGCTGCACAATTCGCAGGCGAATTGCTTACTGGTTGGCCTCATGCTGTGGGTGTACATCAATTTGGAGGAAGGCAAACCGGGTTGGGCCGGACTATGCGTGGCGCTGGCTTTTTTCATTAAAATTTATGGGGCGGGCATTGGCCTGCTATTCCTGCTGTACCCGGCCTACACGGTGCGGGGCATCCTGTGGGGAGCACTATACGGAGTGCTACTAGGCGTCGCGCCCTTGCTCGTGACATCGTGGCCTAACTTTCTGATGCAGTACAAGGGGTGGTTTGATATCGTGCAGGCATCGGCTACTGCGGCGCAATTTTCTATTATGGGCTGGCTAACATCCTGGTTTCACCTGGATGTTCGCAAAGGGCCTATTCAGGCAGCTGGTCTGGCCTTGTTGCTGCTTCCCTTGATTCTGTACTGGCGGCGCCGAACCGAAGCCGAGTTTCGGGGCCTTTACCTAGCCCTGATTCCGATTTTTGTGGTGGTATTCAATCAGATGGCCGAGTCGCCTACTTTCGTTATTCCGGTGGCGGGCTTTCTGTTTTGGTGGCTGCAGTACCGTCGGTCCACCCCGGTGGCACCCGCGCTGTTTGTGCTGGTATTGCTCTTCACTATGCTTATTTCCACTGATATTTATCCGCATTTCTTGCGCAGTGGCTTCTTCAATACCTACAAGATTAAAGTGGTGCCCATGATCTTGGCTTGGGCGCTGCTGCAAGTGCAGCTGCTAGGCTACAGTGTCTGGCAACCTCGGCTGACTGCTGCCCGGCAAACCGCCGAAGCTACACCCATTGCCATGCGTGCCTAACTTCACCGAGGCTGGTAACTTCAAGTAACTGCTGTTATGCAGGCAGCTTTGGTAGCGGGCTGTTTCAGGTCATTTGCGGCCGTTGTTTTATGATTTTGGGTTGAGGATTACTTGAAATTGCTCAACCCTTAAACCAGCAATCATAAGCCAACCTCCTAGTAGCCGTCAAGTAAAACAAAGAGTTAGGCTAGCGGGCCGCTACCTGTTCTGATTGGCTCCGTATGCTATTCACTCAGCTACACCGTTGCTCTATGGCTTACTACCGCCCACCCGGCCCACCCGCCGACCCACTTATTGTGCGCGACCTAACGCGCCAGCAAGACGAAATGCGCACCCGAGTTCGGCAGGCGCCGCTAGAGCGGGAGCCGCAGTTTATTGCCGGCTGCGACTCTTCGTTTCCTACACCCGAAACCATCCTGTCGGTGTTTGTGCTGCTGCGTTTTCCTTCACTGGAATTAGTGGAAAAGGTATGGAGCGTAGGCCCCGTGGAGGTACCCTACATACCCGGCCTGCTCTCTTTCCGCGAGGCGCCCAACGTGCTCAGAACTTACGAGAAGCTGCAGCAGAAGCCCGACGTGATTATGGTAGACGGTCACGGTATTGCGCACCCGCGCCGTATGGGCATTGCGGCCCACCTCGGCGTACTGCTTGATACGCCCACCTTCGGCGTCGCCAAACAGAAGCTAACGGGAGTATTTCAAGAGCCTGCTCTTACCAAAGGCAGTATCTCGCCGCTGAATGACAGAAATGGCGAGTTGTTAGGCGAAGTAATTCGCTCGAAAGACAAGGTGCAGCCCCTGTTCGTTAGCCCCGGCCACCGCTGCGACCAAGCCACGGCCACGCGCCTCACGCTGGCTTGCCTGCGCGGCTACAAGCTCCCCGAGCCCACCCGCCTGGCAGATTACTGGGCCGAAGAATTCAAGAAGGAGCTTAAATAACGCAAACCTGCCGCGCTACAGCATTGCTGCCCGCAACGACTCCAACGAATGTCCTGCATCTGGAGGCAGCCCAAGCAATCTAGCCACAGCCGCGTACACCACCCGCGGATGGCTTGCTTCGGCCAGTATACCGCGCTGACTACCTGTCTGCGTTGATTTAGAAAGCTTCTGCCCTGTTTCATCCAGCAACAGCCCGTGGTGCAGGAACTGCGCGTTCTGCAACGACCCCGCCCCGGGCAACTGGCCGGCCAGCCAGAGTTGTGCGGCGGTGCTCGACAGCAAGTCCAGCCCGCGCACAATCAGCGTAACGCCTAGCCGGACATCATCCACTACCGAAGCCAGTTGGTAAGCCGCCGTACCGTCCTTTTTGCGCACCACAAAGTCGCCTAGACTCACATCTAAGGGCACTGATAACTGCCCTTGCCACAGGTCGGGTACTGCTACGGTGCAGCCGGGCGGCACGTGGGCGCGCCAGGCGGTTTCGGCTGCATCGAGGGGCAAGATGTGTGGGCGGCAGGTGCCGGGGTAGTTGCCACTCAGGGGCAGGGCAGCGCGGGTTAGGTCGGTGCGGGAACAGCGGCAGGCGTAGAATAGGCCGGGATGGGCGGCGCGGGCGGCTTGTAGGGTAGCCTCGTAGTCGGGCAGGAAGTGACGTTGGGAGTAGTGTTGCTCGAAGTCGTCGGGGCCGGTGGGGCCGTGGTCGTAGTCGAGCTGGAGCCAGTCGAGGGTCTGGAAGATGTTGGCGAGGTAGACGGGCCGAAACCGGGCACGGTCCAGGTCGTCGATGCGCAGGTGCAAGGTGCCGCCGGCCCGGCGGGTTAGCAGCCAAGTCAGCGTGAAGTTGACGGCGTTGCCGAGGTGCAGAAAGCCGCTAGGCGTGGGCGCCAGGCGCGAAACGACGGGAGGTGCTGGAAGTTGGAGCATAGGATTCGGCAAGGAATTAATCGAGCGGTAGTCTGCCGTCAAAGCAAAAGCCGAAATTTAGGGTAGGTCTCGCGTTAGTGTACCGCTTTACGTGCCAATCCATTCTCACTACCAAGCCAGTATTAAGCGTGGCGCTAACACAACACTACCGCAGCGCTTAAACCTTAGAACCTGAATATAGTCGAAGCGGCAGCTTACTTACCTTGCTGCTGCATGAAACACGTTCTACTCTTCTTGGTGCTGCTGCTGGCGCTAACCGCAGGCCCTGCTCACGCGCAGCAGCCGACGCTGTACTTTCCGCCAACTACCGTGGCCGGTACTTGGGCCACTACCACGCCGCAAAGCCTAGGCTGGTGTCAGCCGCAGCTCGATTCGCTGGTTGACTTTTTGGGCCGCAAGCGCACTAAGTCGTTTATCGTGCTCAAGGATGGCCGGATCGTAGTAGAGCGCTATTACGGTACCTACACGCAGGATTCCGTCTGGTATTGGGCCTCGGCGGGCAAGTCGCTCACGGCTACACTAGTGGGCATTGCGCAGCAAGACGGCCTGTTGCGCCTCTCCGACAGCACCTCGCACACGCTTGGGCGGGGCTGGACCTCGGCTCCGGTCGCCAAGGAAAAACTAGTTACGGTGCGCGACCAACTGGCCATGACCACCGGCCTCGACGATACGCCGCCCTCCCCCTGCGACAATGAAAGCTCCACTGCCAGCTGTCTGCTCTATCGCGCTGATGCCGGCGCCCGTTGGGCCTACCACACCGGCGCCTACCGGCTGCTGCAAAACGTAGTATCGTCGGCTAGCGGCCTCACTATCAACCAATACACCAACCAGCGGCTGGCCTCCCGCATCGGCATGAGCGGGCTATGGATCAATGCCGTGTACTACAGCCGGGCCCGCGACATGGCTCGTTTCGGTTTGCTGACCCTGGCCCGCGGCACCTGGAATGGCACCACCATTCTGCGCGACACCGCTTATTTCCGCCAGATGACCACGCCTTCCCAAACCCTGAACCGCAGCTACGGCTACCTGTGGTGGCTGAACGGGCAAGCGTCTTACAAACTTCCTGGCCCACAACAAACCACGTTCCCCGGCCCGCTTGTTCCCTCCGCCCCCGCCGACCTGATTGCCGCCCTCGGCAAAAACGACCAGAAAATCTACGTGGTACCAAGCTTGGGCTTGGTAGTTGTGCGCCAAGGCAAAGAAGCCGGCGACATGCGCCTGGCCTTGTCGGAGTTTGATACCAACCTGTGGCGCTATCTGATGGCCGCCATCCAGTGCCGGCCGCTGGCCGCCAGCACCGCCGCCGACCGAAGCGCCGCACAGTTCTATCCCAACCCGGCTACAAATAGCGTGACAGTCACGGCAGTACCAGATGCCCGCAACCTGCGCCTGCTCGACGCCACTGGCCGGTTAGTACGCCAGCAACCCACGGCCGCCACCGAAACCAAAGTTTCTTTAACAGACCTTCCAAATGGCCTCTACTTGCTCCAGTGGCTGACATCGGATGGCCGCGTGCTAGTCACGCGCCGACTGGCGGTAAGGCAGTGAAATTGTGAGGTTGTGAAGTTGTGGTGCTATGAACTGCCGAACGGCTTCGTGGTACGACTATCGTTAAACCACCTGTAGAAAGATACTATGCAGCCATCTGCAATCTGCAACGATAGTCATACCACGAAGCCCTTCGGCAGTTCATAGCACCACGTCACCCGGCCCCGCGCCATTCGCGTCGCCCGAGCGTCAACTTCACAAACTCACAACTTCACCCCTACCGGGCGCCCGGCGGGCAATGTTCTTTCAGGAACTTGGTGTAGGTGCTGGCCAGGTGGCGGCTGGTGCCCTCGCCTTCCGAGATGCTGTGGCTGCGGTTCGGGTAAGCCATTAGCTGGAACGTTTTGTTGTACTTCACCAGCTCGTTGATCATCTGCTCGGCGTTGTTGTAGTGCACGTTATCGTCGCCGGTGCCGTGCACGAGGAGCAGGTTGCCGCGCAGGTTTTTGGCGTAGTTCAAGGGCGAACCTTCCACGAAATACTTCTTGTCTTCGGGCAGCAGGCCCATGTACCGCTCCTGATAGATGTTGTCGTAGTTGAGCTGATTGTCGACGGCGGCAATGGAAATACCCGTTTTGTAGATCTGCGGGTACTGGAACATCAGGTTGAGCGTAGACGAGCCTCCCCCGCTCCAGCCCCATACTGCTACGCGGGTGGTGTCGATGAAGGGGTTTTTCAGCACTTCCTTGGCGCCCATGGCCTGGTCGCGGATGTTGAGCAAGCCGATGTTGTGGTAGATGGACTTGCGCCACTCCCGGCCCCGCGGAGCCGGGGCGCCCCGGTTTTCCAGTGAAGCATAGATGTAGCCGTCGTCGGCCATGCTGCCTTGGTAGAGGCGGTTGAGGCCCGTTCCGAAACGGTCCGTCACGGTCTGGCTAGCGGGCTCGCCGTACACGTAGAACACGATGGGGTACTTCTTGGCAGGGTCGAAATTGGTAGGTTTCACCATCCAACCGTCCAGGGTCACGCCATCGGTGGTTTTAACTTGGAAGAATTCGGCCTTGGGGAGCTTTATACTGCGGGCCCGCTCGGGTACTTCGCCACCGCTCAGGCGCTTGTGGTCGGGCAACGACACCACGTCGGCCACCGGGAAAGTAGCAGCATTAGAGAACGTGTGCAGGGCCAGCTTGCCGTTCGGCGAGATGTCGTAGCCGTGGGTGCCAGTTAGCTCTTTGGTAGTGACGCGCTCGGCCTTGCCACCTTTGAGGGCCACTTTGTAAAGGTAAGTTTGGGTGGCATTTTCGGGCGAAGCCGTGAAGTAGATAATCCCGTTCTTTTCATCAACCAGCTGCATGCTGATAACATCGTAGTCGCCTTTGGTGAGCAGCTTTAACTGGCCGCCGCGGCTTACGGAGTAGATGTGGCGCCAGCCGTCTTTCTCGCTCAGCCAAATAAAGTTCTTGCCGCCATCAATCCAGTCCCAACCAACGGCTTCGTTTTTGGCATCAATCCAAGCCTTATCGGTTTCGCTGTAGATGGGCTTCACGTCGCCGGTACTGGCGGTGCAAAGCATTAGCTTGCTTTCGTTTTGGCGGCGATTAAGCTGCTGAACAATCAGTTCGGTGGAATTAGCGGCCCACTCCATACGCGGAATGTAGTGTTGCACGGCGTCGCCGGGCACCTTCATCCAAGTGGTAGCGCCGCCCTGCGCGGGCACTACACCCACGCGGCAGCGGCTCGGGTCTTCGCCTACCACCGGATACTCCACGGGCACCGTGAACGGGTAGAGCTGATCCGTGGTGTTGAGCATCAGGTAGTTCTTGGTTTTGGCCGCATCTAGCTGCCAGTAGGCAATGCTCTGCCCGTTTGGCGACCAGCGGAAACCGTCGCGGCAGTCCAGTTCTTCCTCGTACACCCAATCGAAGGTGCCGTTTATCAAAGACACGGTGCCATCGGTGGTGAGCGGCTTGATACTCGACGAGGCCAACTCTTCCACGTACAGGTTGTGCTCGCTCACGTAGGCCACCCGCGTGCCGTCGGGCGAGAATTTGGCAAACATCAACGACGATTCGGGCCGGCCCTTGCCGAGCTGCTTCATCGTGTTGGCTTTGAGGTCGGCCACCCAATAGTCGCCGCGGGTGTCGTAGCGCCACACTTTCTTGGTGTTGGTGTGGATAAGTACTTTCTGGCCGTCGTCGGAGAAGGCAAAGCGGCGCACTTCAATGGGAGCTGACTGCCCTTGGGGCGTCAGCAGGCTTTTGCCCACCAGCACGGTACGCTTGTTTTTGTCGCGGGCATCGAGCAACACAATTTCGCCATTCTCGGCATTCATGTAGCTGTAGCCGTCTTTGGTCCATTGGGTGCCCGGACCGAACTGCGCCTGCGCCTGCGCGACTAGCAGCAGTTGAAAAAACATTATCACTGCGGCCATCTGCCGCGTGCATATTCTAAGCATGTAAGAGAATTTGAACAGTACGAAGTGAATGGTGGGTGAAATTACACAATGGTTTTTGTCTTGCTTGATCTTGTTTAAAGGAAATAGCAGCTCCTAATTTTTAGTGGCACGCCTCGGAAATCAAGACCCAACTTCTACCCTTTCGTTGCACACGCAACAGCGCTGGTGGTAGTGCCACGACTTTTCACCTCTATCGTGGAACATCCCTCGTGGGCTGTCGTGATATCCCTATCGTTGCTGACGCCCACCCAATTCGGCCCGCAAGTCGGTTCTTCACCGATAGTAGTACCACGACCGGAAAAGTCAGGGAAATCACTCTGCAGTTCCTCGTTCAACCCGCTGTCGTTCATTGATAGTGGTGCCACGACTATTCATGCAATATTTTGAATCTTTATCCGCCTATTGATGTATGTACATATATTACCGTATCTTTAACGGGAAATCATTTAGAATTTCAATCCTGATTATGCAAACGCTCCTTCACACCGCCGATTCGCGCGGTCATGCCAGCCACGGTTGGCTCAACTCGCATCATAGCTTCAGCTTTGCGGGCTACAACAACCCGCAACGGATGCATTTCGGGGTCCTGCGCGTCCTCAACGACGATACGGTAGCCGGTGGCATGGGCTTCGGTACCCACCCGCACGACAACATGGAAATCATCAGCATTCCGCTTTCGGGCACGCTCGAGCACAAAGACAGCGCCGGCAACCACGGCATCATTCAAAGCGGCGACGTGCAGGTGATGAGTGCAGGCACGGGCATCGCGCACAGCGAGAAAAACCACAGCAAAACCGAGGAAGTGAAGTTTTTGCAGATCTGGCTGTTCCCCAACAAGCGCAACGTACCCTCTCGCTACGACCAGCAAACGTTCCGCGCCGAAGACCGTCACAACCAGTTCCAGCAAATTCTGTCGCCTAACCCCGACGACGCCGGCGTCTGGATTCACCAAGATGCTTGGTTTCACCTGGCTGACTTCGACGCCAACTTCTCGGCCGAATACCAAGTGAAGCGCGCCGGCAACGGCGTCTATGTATTCGTGCTGGAAGGCGACGCCACCGTAGCCGGTCAAACCCTACACCGCCGCGATGGTTTCGGAATCTGGAATACCGACTCGTTCACCATCCAAGCCAACAGCAATACTCGTTTGTTGTTGATGGACGTACCGATGGAACTTTAATTGCTGAGCTGTTAGCTAACTACTTCGTGTTGCTAAACAACGGCTTACACCAGAGTTACTCCTCGTTTACTGCCGCGTAAACCCCGGCCAGCAAAGCCGTTGTAACGCGAAGCTCCAGCTTCTGCGTACGAGTGAAGCGAGTAAGCGGTACCGCGCCACCTGCGCCAATGCGAGATACTCGCTTCGCTCGTGCGCCAAGCTGGAGCTTCGCGGTACATGCAAGGCCGCGCCGTCCACAAAATCCGACCAATCCGAAAAATCCGTGATCCATGAAACTCGCCACCACCACATATCCCGTACTCGAAACTATTCGCAAACGGTGGAGCCCCCGCTCCTTTGCCAGCTACCCCGTTGCGCCCGAAACGCTGGATCAAGTATTTGAAGCGTCTTCTTGGGCTGCTAGCGCTATGAATGAGCAGCCCTGGCGCTACATTTACGCTCACCATGCCGACCAGGAAGCGTTCCAGAAAATGGTCGACTGCCTGATGCCTGGCAACCAGCCTTGGGCCAAAAACGCGCCCGTTCTGATTCTGGCCCTGGCCAAAACGCACTATGACAACGGTACCCCCAACGGCGCTGCGATGCACGACCTGGGGCTAGCCAACGGCAACCTGATTCTGGAAGCCACCGCGCTGGGCTTGCATGGTCACTTTATAGGCGGTTTCGACCGAGACCGTGCCAAGGAATTGTTCGAGCTGCCCGACACGCTGCAACCCGCCGTGATGATTGCGCTGGGCTACATGGGCGAGGCCGAGCAGTTGGAGGAGCCGTTTCTGAGCCGCGAAAAGGCTCCGCGCCAGCGCAAGCCCATAACCGAAATTGCTTTTCAAGGCGGACTGAAGTAGATTCTTGCGCAAGGCCTATCGTTGAACGATGGGCACTGCGCCACCAGAACGATTATCGTTCAACGAGGCGCGAAGCTCAGGCTTCGCGCTCCTGCCGATGCCATTTCCTATTTAACCACACACCACAATGCCACATACCATTATCCGCGCCGCCGACCGGGGCTTGAAAGACATAGGCTGGCTGCAAAGCAATTTTTCGCTCAGCTTCGGCCCGTATGCTAATCCGGCCCGCAGTGGGTTCGGCTTGCTGCGCGTCTTCAACGACGATTTCGTGAAACCCGGCAACGGTTTCGGCCTGCACGCCCACGCCAACATGGAAATCATTTCGGTGATGCTCGCCGGCCGCATGAACCACATCGATTCGTTGGGCTTCTCGGAAGAAGTAACCACCGATTGGGTGCAGATTATGAGCGCGGGCACTGGTCTGCGGCACGAAGAGCACAACATCGGCGACGACGAGGTGAACTTCCTGCAAATCTGGGTTGAGCCGAAGCTGCAAAACGTGACGCCCCGCTACCAGCGCCGCCACTTCCCGGCCGAGAAGCGCCGCAACCAACTTACCACCATCGTCAGCAACGAGGAAGGCACGGCGCATTGCTGGATCAACCAGAACGCCAAACTTTCGCTCGGTTATTTCGACGCCGGCCAGACCGTGTCGTATAGCCTGAATCAACTCAACAAAGGCGTATTCATTTTCCTAATGGAAGGCGCCCTAACAGTGAACGGCGAAGCCGTAGCGCAGCGCGAAAGTATCGGGCTGTGGGAAACGGCCACGGTGGATATAGCTTGCACAACTGAAAGCAAGTTTATTGTCATTGAAGCCCCGATAAACCACTAAGCTGAAAGTTGCCTGTGGCGTGAAGCTCCGGCTTTGCGCATCGTTGCTGACTGCCACCCCGTACCAACGGTTGCCGTTCAACGATGCGCGAGGTCGGAGCTTTGTATTTCTATTCTTGACTAGAGTTTCATGACCAAGCAGCGTGTACTTCTCGGACTTGTAGCGCTGCTGGTCTTGCTAGCGAGCGGAGGCTTTCTGATTGGTTGTTCTATTTCGGCACCGCGCTATCAGGGGCCGGTAACCGGGCATTTCGACGGCAAGCAGTTTAAAAATGCCGGCGGCGTACACGGGCAGGAAGGCCTCAGGCCGCTGCTTAAGTGGCAGCTGCACCGCGACAAAGGCGGATTCCCGGAGCAGCCTGATTTGCCCTACGGCCCCAAGCCGCCGGCCTATGTGGGCATGGGCCAGCTGCGCGTCACGTTCGTAAACCACAGTACGTTTCTGCTCCAGTTCGATAGCCTGAATGTGCTGACCGACCCCATCTGGAGCGAACGAACCAGCCCTTATCAGTGGATTGGCCCGAAACGACTGCGGCCGCCGGGCCTGCGCTTCGAGGACCTGCCCAAGATTGACGCCATTCTCATCAGTCACAACCACTACGACCACCTCGACCTGAACACCTTGCGCCGCCTGGCGGCCCGCGACCAGCCGCGCATTTATGCCGGGCTCGGCGTGCGGGCCTTACTCGAAAAAGAACATATTGCCAATGCTACCGACCTGGATTGGTGGCAACAGCAGCCCCTGAGTTCGAAAGTGCAGCTAGTAAGTGTGCCAGCGCAACACTTTTCCGGCCGGGGCCTCCGCGACCGGGACGCCACGCTCTGGACGGGCTTTGTGCTGCGTACCACTGCCGGCCCGCTCTACTACGCCGGCGACACCGGCTACGGTCCGCACTTCCGCGAAATCGGGCGCCGGCAAGGCCCCATCCGGCTCGCCATTCTGCCAATTGGGGCGTACCGGCCCATTTGGTTTATGCAGCCCATTCACACTGCTCCGGCCGAAGCCGTGCAGGCCCACCTCGACCTAAACACACCCCGCAGCATTGCCACCCACTTCGGCACCTTTCAGTTGGCCGACGACGGCTTAACTGAACCCGTGACGGATTTGCGACAAGCCTTGCGCGGAAAGCAGCTTGCGGATAGTACGTTTTTGGTGCTGAAAGAAGGCATAGGCTGGCAGCTACGGTAGAGCTTGTTGATAATCCTTGCCTGCTACAAGATTACTATTTGAGCTTTAGATGTTGGAATGGAAAATTCAACATTCCACAACCACAATTTATTCGTTGAATAATCCTTATGGTTCTATAAGTCAGTAAGTAATAAAGGGATAGTTATAAAAACACCAAAACTTTTTCCGACTTTTGTCCCGGAATTATCCGACTTACTTGCTCTATGAAACAACGTTTACTCGTGCTTGCCCTGAGCGTACTTAGTGTTGCGGGCTGGGCGCAAGTCTTACCAAACCAAGGTCCTCCGAAAGCTATTGCTACCCTAGCGGAAGTTTTGCCTGTGCCCCAGGTGAGCATCTCGCCTAATGGTGCTTGGCGGCTGATGCTGGATGTGCAGGAAATACCTTTTACGCCTGATTTGATGCAAACGGAGCTGCGTTTGGCGGGTTTGCGCATCAACCCCCGTACCAACGGGCAGAGCCGGGTAAGCTATGCTACTAACCTACGGCTGAAGCGCCTGCCTAACGGCAAAGAGCTATTGGTGCAGGGGCTGCCGGCGAATGCACGCATCAGCGAAGTCACTTGGTCGCCGGACAATACCAAAATTGCATTCACCCATACTACTAGCAACCATATTGAGCTGTGGCTGGTCGACGTAGAGTCGGCTTCAACTCGAATGGCGGCTCCCAACTTGTTTTTGAACGGAGTATTTGGCTCGTCTTACGAGTGGGTATCGGACAACAAAACGCTGCTGGTGCGCGCCATAGTTGGGGGCCGGGGCGAAGCGCCCGTTGCGCCGGCTAACTCGGCCAACACCGCTAGTGCTAAGAGCCCACAAAGCTGGGCCCGGAACCCTACCGACGAGCTTCTCTTTAACTACTACGCATTGGCGCAGGTAGTAAAGCTAGGTATCGACGGCCGGATGCAGCCCATGGGCTCGCCGGGTATCATTCAGCAAGCCTCTGCTTCTCCCAACGGACAGCTGGCCCTCATCAAAACCCGGCACCGTCCGTTTTCGCACACGCTGCCCGTTAGCTGTTTTCCTCTGCGGGTGGAGGTGTTGAATATGGAAGGGCTGGTAGTAAAAGAACTGGCCGAATTGCCCATCATCAATTCTCTGCCCGCCAGCCCAGATGTTGTGCCTCCTGGACCGCGCAACCACAACTGGCGCGAAGATGCCCCCGCTAGTTTATACTGGCTGGAAGCGCAAGACGGCGGCAACCCAAAAACGGCTTCTGCCATTCGCGACAAAGTAATGGGCATGCCGGCCCCTTTCGACAGCAAGCCGTTGGAGCTAGCCGTATTGCCGCTACGCTTTTCCAATATCTATTGGGGCAGCGACAACTTGGCCCTGGTACAAGGCTATAATTCAACCGAGCATCACCAAACCACTTGGACCCTCGACTTAGCCACGAAAACTTCACTCACCGTTCTTTTCGACCGTTCGACCAACGACACCTACACCGATCCGGGTACGCCCTACGTGAAGCGCAATGAATTAGGCCGCCCGGTACTGGTTACCGACGCGAAAGGCGACATCGTATACTTGTTTGGCAACGGCGCCTCACCGGAAGGCGACCGTCCGTTTGTGGACGAGCTGAACGTGCGGACCAAGAAAAGTGTGCGCTGGTGGCGTTCCGAAGGTGCTTTCTACGAGGTACCCGTTGCCATCTTGGATGCCAACAAGCGTCAATTGGTTACGCGCCGCGAATCGGTAACGGAAGCCCCGAACTATTTTCTGCGCGAAGCCCGCTCCGGCCGTCTCACTCCGATAACCAGCTTCACTGCTCCTAGCAATAGCTTGAGCAGCTTTAAAAAGCAAGTAATCCGGTACAAGGTCCGGCTTGCCGACAGCACTGAGTTGGCTGCCAACCTTTATTTGCCAGCGGGTTATAAGAAAGAGGACGGGCCGCTACCTACCCTGCTGGAAGCTTATCCGGTGTCATACAAAACCAAGAAGGAGGCCGGCCAAGTGAAAGGCTCACCTTATATGTTCTCGCGCTTGGCCTGGGGCTCACCGGTGTACTGGGTGGCACAGGGCTACGCGGTACTGCAGGGCGCTACCATGCCCATGATGGCGGAAGGTGAGCAGGAGCCTAGCGAAGCCTACACCAACCAACTGGTGGCCTCAGCTAAAGCGGCCATAGATGAGGGCAACCGGCTGGGTATAGTGGACCCCAAGCGCGTGGCGGTGATAGGCCATAACTATGGGGCTGGCATTACGGCTAACTTGCTGGCATACTCCAGCTTGTTCCGGGTTGGTATTATGCGCACCGACAATTTTAGCCGCACGCTGGCACCGTTTGGGTTCCAAGGTGAAGACACGCCTAGTACGCCGAACCCCGAGGTTTATAAAGCCATGCTGCCGTTCAGCTCCACTGGCGAGATTAAGGCCCCGCTGTTAATCGTTAATGGTGCGAGCGACAACCCATTGGATACCAACAACGAGGAGCTGGAGCGCTTTTACAAAACGCTGAAAGATCAAGGAAGCGTTGTACAGCAGGTGATGCCACCCGCCGAATCGCACGGGTACGCAACCCGCGAGTCTACGCTGTTCGTGCTGCGGGAAATCAATACTTGGCTGGATACCCACATGTCCAGCGCGGAAGCTACCGCGCCTGCCGCTGCTACCACCGACGGAACCGTAGCAAAGTAGACCCTGGTTTCTATTTTTTATGTTAACCCTGGACGAAAGTCCGGGGTTATTTTTTGGGTTGGCAGCAGCAAAATGCGCTGGCTATCAACGTGGCTTAGTGGCCCAATTCGTATAAAGATTTCAACGATTATCTGTACAATATTATGAGCTTATTATAACCCGAGTGGTAGCGCCTTCGTTGAAGCCACAATTCAGTTCTCTGTCTGTACTTGAAGTTTACCACCATGAAAACCCTCAAATTATACATAAGCATGTTGGCTGCTGTGCTAACGCTGGGCAACATTGCTGCCACCCCTAAAGCAGTAGCTCAAACCACCAAAAAAGGCTGGAGCAAAAAGGGCAAAGGTGCTGCCATCGGCGCGGGTACGGGTGCGGTAGCAGGTGCCGTTATTGCCGGTAAAGGCGACCGGGCAACGGGTGCCGTAGTAGGCGGTGCCGCTGGCGCTGTCGGGGGAGCCCTAGTTGGCCGTAAGAAAGATAAGAAAAAAGACCCTGTTCGCTACGAACAGTATTCTCGAAAAGACTAACGACTAATTTAGTATGCTCTGTGGAAAGCCTCGCACCGTTTGGTGCGGGGCTTTTTGCTGCTTGCAAGGTTGAGGAGCGGATTAACCACGGGGCGCAACCTTACGATGGGCTTAGCCAGTATGTGCAGTATGCACTTATTCGTTTACACCACGCTCAACGACAATGCCCGCCGCCTGCTCCTCACGCAGCTGCCCCCTCACATTACCGCTACTATTCGCCAAGACCTCTCAGAAGACGAACAAGCTGCCGCTTTCCAGTTAGCCGATATTTTACTAGGGAATCCGCCGGTTGAATGGTTTGCGCCTGCCTCTCCGCCGGCGCTTCGCTTCTGGCAGATTGACTCTGCGGGCATTGAGCGCTATCAGCAGGTGCAAACGCAAGCGCAGGTTGCAAATATCGGCGACTTTTTTGCCTGGCCTTGCGCCGAAACCATGGTGGCTGGTATTTTGGGCTGGTACCGGCACATTCCGGAACTGGCAGTGCTTCAATCCAATACAGAGTGGGTGGGGGCTCCTATTCGCGAGCGGCTAGGGCTGCTGCGCGGCAAGCGCGTGGTTATTCTAGGTAGCGGCGCTATCGGGCAGGCCGTAGCGAAACAGCTAACCGGCTTCGATTGTGTTGTTCAGTTTCTGGCCCGCACCGACCCGAAGGCGCAACTGCACACCAAAGAAGAACTGCTGGCGGCCCTGCCTGATACTGACATCGTGGTAAACTGCTTGCCGGGCAGTGCCGAAAACTTTTTCTCGGCAGATCTAGTGCAGGCTATGTCGCCGGGCAGCCTCTATGCCAGCGTCGGGCGCGGCAACACTACCGATGAACCAGCCCTGCTAACGGCCTTGCAAGCTGGCCGCCTTGGCGGCGCCATTCTCGACGTGACCAACCAAGAGCCACTGCCCCTCGACAATCCGCTTTGGCAGCTACCTAACGTGCTGCTCACCCAACACAGCGGCGGCGGCCAGCCCGGCGAGGACGAAGGCAAAGTAGATGTTCTGGTGCGTAATCTTCGCCGCTTCGAGCAAGCCCAACCGCTGGAAAACCGCGTGGAGCTGAGCCGAGGCTATTAGGGCACGACGTAGCGCGGAAGCCACAGGAAGCCACAGAAATCCTGTTCCGCGACGCGCAACGCGAGTTCCTACGCGTTGGCACCATACGGCGCAGTACTGGCTACTCGCGGTGCTCGTCGCGGAACGGAAGCCACAGGATTTCCGCGCTACACCGTGCTCCGGGATAGCACAGCGGCTAGCGGCTGCCTTCGTAGGTGATGGCCACCACCTCTACCACTTCTTCTTTTGGTCCCAAGCGGAGTGTAACGGTCTGGCCTAATTGGGCTCCCGCTACGGCCCGTGCCATGGGTGCTACAAAGGCTACTTTGCCTTCTGCTACCGATGCTTCGTCTACGCCCACAATGGTGATGAGTCGCTCCTGCCCCGGCTTACCGCCACTGCGGGTACGCAGCACGACGGTGGCTCCAAAACGTACTTCTCCGGCCGGCTGGCTGTTGGGGTCTACGAGTTTAGCAGTGGCAATTCGTTGGTTGAGCGCGGCAAGTTGAGCGTTGAGAATGGTAAGCTGTCTGGTTCGGTCGGTTTCGTTTTCGCGGTTTGCTTCCGCTTGGGTGCGCTGTGCTTCCAAGGCCGTTAACTCCTCTTTAAGCTGCTCCAAGCCTTGGGGCGTGACGTAGTTGGGGGTGCCCGGCGGCAAGGCCGGCCGGGGCAGGATGATAGGGGCTTCTAACGAATCATCTTCCTTGGTGAATGCTCGGCTCATGTTGTTTGCTAACGCAGCCCCTTCCGGGCAGGTTATTGCCGTAGCCTGCTGATTTCACTTTCTCACCAGTTCCAGCATCTGCCGGGCATTGCCGATAGCTGAGGCATCAATGTCGTTGTTGAAATACAGATACGCTTCCTGAACCTGACTGGCCGCCTGAATCTGCGCGGCTACTTGGCACAGATAGGCCTCACTGTATGGTGACTTGTAGAGTTCGGGCACGCCATGAAAGCGGTAGTAAAGCAGGCGGGTATTGGCCACCACTTCGTCGGGCAACTCGGGGTGGCTTTGGCCGCAGAAAGCTACGCCGTGCCGGGCTAGCTCCTGGTACACATGGCCTTCCCACCAGCTTGGGTGCCGAAACTCCAGCACATTGCTGAATGCCGGGTCCAGACTATCCAGAATACGCTGCAAACGGTCGTCGGAGTAAGCTAGGCGCGGCGGCAATTGGAACAGCACGGGCCCTAGCTTTTCGGCCAGCCCTTCCTGCACCGTGCCATAGAAATCGGCGAGTAATTGGGCGCTGTCGTTGAACTGCTTGTAATGGGTAATGAGGCGCGGCGCTTTCACCGAAAAGCGAAAATCGTCGGGGCTGATCTGGTACCAGTTCTCCAGAAACGACAGCTGTGGAAACCGGTAGAACGTCACGTTCAACTCCAGCGTGCGGAAGTGCTGGCTGTAAAACTCAAACCACAGCCGCTGCGGCAGCTTATCGGGGTAGAAGGCGCCTTTCCAATGGCGGTAATGATAGCCAGAACAGCCAACGTGCCAGATGGGCATAGCGCAGATGATGAGGTGAAACGAGTGCCGTTTGTTGTTCCGACATTTGGCGCCTCTCCCCGCTTGAGGCGCGGAATGTCGGAACAACA
>NZ_DASVSY010000095.1:0-45908 GCF_036387835.1 Hymenobacter sp.
CCCCCCCCCCCACTTCACAACTTCACCACTTCCTTCGGCATGTTCGTGTAAACGCGAGTGGGATGAACAGCATCGGCGGAGAGCAGGGACGGGGGCGTGACGCCGGCAAACTCTTTACAGTCGCGGACGAGGTGCTTATAGTCAGAGTAGCCGGTGAGCAGGGCCACGCTGAGCCAGTCGAGGTCGGGGTGGTGGTCTTTCAGGCGAAAGGCCCGGCTAAATCTCCCGATGCGAGCGAACAGTTTAGGACCAATGCCGAGCCGCTCGTAGCAGTTACGCTCGAACTGGCGGGCACTCAGGCAGGCGGCGTCGGCCAGCCAGTCGAGCGAGGGGACAACGCCAGCTTGCAGCAGCGGCAGCACCTTATCAATGGGCCGGGGCGCCACTCGAATCCGTCGGGCTTGTTGCAGCACAAAGCTTTCAACTAAGGCTATCATCTGGTTGTAGGGCAGTGTGGGGTCGGTTAGCTGTTCGCTTATCTGGCGCACCCCGGAGCCGAGCAGCAAATCACTTTCTACCGGGTAGTCGAGCAATTCAGCCATGGGCGTGCCGAGCAGCCGGTGCAGCCCACCGGGCCGAAACGCGACGCAGATAACCAGGTGGTCGGTGGAAAAGCGCAAATCGACCCGCGAAACTTGGGGGCCCACCACAATGCTGCGCGGCGACAGTTGGTCGCGCTCCAACCGGTAGTTGTAGTTCCAGACTTCGCCGCGCGGGTAGAAATATAAGCACTGCTCTGGCGCGGGCGGAAACGGCTTTACCACGCCCACGGCTCCTCCCTCCCCGGCGTACGGTACGTGGGCGAGCATGTAGTGCAACACCAAAGATTGCAGTTCTGCAGTGGGCTGATAGAATTTTGCAAACATGCGTTCCAGCCTGATTTCATGGAAGATACGCACAAATAGGGTTCCTTTCTAACTGCCCAGCCGTTTGCGAACCAGCGTTTGCGGCCCTACTTTCACCTGTTTGCCTGTTGCATACCCTTCCTCGTTCTTATTTGTATGACCATCCGCGAAGCCACTCCCCAAGACCTCGACGAGTTGTACCGGCTGTGGTGCGAGCTGATGGAAATACACCAGGCCTACCATCCGGTCTTTGGCTACCACCGGGCCGCCAAGGTGGAATTGCGGCGCCTCCTGCGCGATAGGCTTTACGAATCGTACACCCGCATTTTCGTAGTGGAAAAGCCGGGCGGCCTAGCCGGCCTGTTGGTAGCCACCTACCAGGTTGGGAGCCGGGGCATGCACTTTCACCGCCGCGGCTATATCGCCGAAACCATTGTGGAGGAAGCGCACCGTCGGCAAGGAATGGGCCGGGCCTTATTTACTTCTGCCAAAGCCTGGCTTGCCATTCAGGGGGCCGACCACCTTGAGTTGCAAGTAGCCATAGCCAACCCGGCGGCACAGCAATTTTGGGCAGCGCAAGGCTTCACCGTCACCACGCAGCACATGATGCTGCCCATAGTGGAGTTGTAGATAAGAAAGCCTGCAAGCGTGAAGTAATACGCCCTAGTTCAGCTACCGCCAAACTGAACGATAGAGTATTCCGTTAGAGAAGCTGCCCCATAGCGCTTTGCCTCCTCGACTGACTATTCTACGCATGCTTCTCGCAGCCCCCATCGAACCCTTCGACTGGAACCGCTTCTTTTTGTCGGATAATGCGCCGCCCCTCTTTCTGTTGGAAGTGGCGCTGCGCTGCTTGCTCACCTACTTGCTGGTATTAGGCGCGTTGCGCGTGACCGGGCGGCGCGGCGTGCGGCAACTTTCCATCTTCGAGCTGAGCATCATTCTGGCCCTAGGCTCAGCCGCCGGCGACGCCATGTTCTACCACGACGTGCCCATGCTGCACGTGTTGGTAGTGTTTGTAATGGTGACGACTTTGTATTCCATTTTCAACTGGCTCACCGAAAAATATCCTGGCTTCAGTGACTGGCTGGAAGGCGCCCCTGTGCTGCTGGTGGAAAACGGCGAGATTAACCTAGCCAATTTCAACAAGCAAAAGCTTACGCAAAAAGAGTTGTTTGGCGAGTTACGGCAGCAGCAGGTGGAACATCTCGGCCAGGTATGCCGAGTCTACATCGAGGCCACTGGCAATTTCAGTGCTTTCTTCTTTGAAGACGGCGAAGTTCGGCCAGGCTTGCCTATTTGGCCTGAGGGGTTGATGCAACCGCCCCGCCAAATTGAAAAAGCAGGCTCGCACGCATGCGCCTTATGTGGCCACGTGCAAGAGCTACCACACGGCATCACGCAATGCACTGTATGCCAGAACGATACATGGCTTCGGGCATGTACCGCCAAACGAATAGCGTAGTATTCAGTTAGCTACACTTGCTCGGCAGGCCGAGCAGCAGCGGCTAATTGCTTGACCAGCCACCGTACCACATCGGCGTCTACCTGGTCGCGGCATTCGTCCAGCCCATGCCGGCAACCAGGGTACAGCAAGATTTCCTTGGGCTCCTGCGCCCGCTCGTAGATGTTTCGGGAACAGGCATCCGATAAGATTTCGTCGGCGGTGCCGTGCAGCACCAGCAAAGGCCGGGGGCTGACACGCGGGGCCAGATCGGTGCCGTAGGTTTGGCTGCTCATGGCTACTACCGCTACCACTTCGTCGCTGAGCGCCCCGGCACTCACCACCACCGCCCCGCCAAACGAGTGGCCGACCAGCGCCACGGCTCCGTAGCCGCGTTGCCGCACCAGATACTGTACTCCGAGCAAGGTATCAACCACGCAGTCTTCGAGGTAGTTGGGCTTGCGGTAGTGCAGGCGCAACGAGGCAATACCTTGCGCAGCCAATTGGCCGGCCAATCGGGGGTACATGCCCCAAGCCGGCCCATCAAGGCCGCCGCCCGAACCTCCGACCCACACTACGGCCGCCGCGCCTGCGGAAGCAGGATGCAAACGGGCCTCTATCAGGCCCGCATTGGTTTGCATGGCTAGCGCCTCTACGCCGTGCTCATCTGTACTCTCAACCGCTACTGACTTCAACACAAACTCCTTCTTCTGCCGCCGTGCCATACTTGTGTAGTTGATTTTATCACCTGCATGGGTGTACTGATACAACTTGAAATTGATGCTGTGGAGGTTGGGGCCGGATGGGTGACAGTGGGGTAACCTTCCATTTTGAAAGCTATACGTTTGCACTAGTTGCGGGGCCAAAAGATGTAACGCGGAGTGCCACTTCACGACACGCTGCACGAAATCTACCGGGCTACCCGGGCAGGCTCCGCAATGCGTCGCGAAGTAAAAATTGGCGCTACATCTTCATTTCATCTTCCTCATGCTCTCCTTGCTCCACGTCCATCACATTGCCATCATCTGCCGGGATTACGCTGTATCCAAACGGTTTTACACCGAAGTTCTCGGCCTGGAAATTGTCCGGGAAGTGCACCGAGCGGAGCGGCAGTCGTGGAAGCTGGACCTGGCCTTGCAAGGGCAATACGTCATCGAGCTGTTCTCCTTCCCCGAGCCTCCACCCCGCCCGAGCCACCCCGAAGCCGCCGGTTTGCGCCACCTGGCTTTCGCCGTAGCCGACCTGGATGCTACCGTGCGCGGGCTAAATGCGCACAATGTCGCCTCGGAACCCATTCGGGTTGATGAGTTTACTGGCCGGCGCTTCACATTCATTCAGGACCCCAACGGGCTGCCGCTGGAATTTTATGAGGTGTAGTTGGACTTAGATTCGGTAGGCTAAGCCGAGCCGGAAAACCTGCGAATACACTTCGTTTGTGCCACCCACGTAGCCGCCGTAGTAGTCAGTCAGCCCCCTAGAATAGCCTAACGACAAACCAATATGCTTGTAGTACGTCGTCAGGTTTAGCCGAACCCGCACATCAGTATCAGGGTGAGAACGGTCTAGATCAGTAATGTAAGTCTGCCCCTGAGCAGTTGCCTTACCCTCTTCGTGGCTGCGGCGCAACAGCCCAAGCTCCGGGCCGGCAGTCAGGTCAATATCAACAGTTGCCAGCGCAAACCGATGGCCAAAGAACGGGTGAATGTTGATGAACTGATTGGTGAGCGAGGTATGACCTGTTGTTTGAACATTAAAGCCACGTGCTGAAACGCTGGCAATGGACACACGGCTCCGTAGTACTTCGTAGCCGGCCTGTACGCCTAGCAGGCTGTTTTTGCGGGTTACACGCTGTACTTGGCCGGCTACGCCATAGGAAAATCCAAGCCGCTTGCCGTACGGGTTGTTGGTATAGTCAGCAATATTCGTATCGGATAAGTTGATGGACGAAGTAGATTTCGCAGAAGCCCCCCGATACGCAGCGCCCCCCGAACTGAGGTGAGCGGAATATTCTGTTTTCTGGCCGTAGGAAGTATGGGCGACGAGGATACTGAAGGCAATAAGAGTAGCGTATTTCATGCTAATGAAGAATGAATGTTGAATAGGCTTGATGGATAGAAAGGCAGGCGTGACTCTCCTTCCAGCGAAGAAGATACCCATTGCTCTGAAATGGTTGCAGGTGGCTGTAACCGGGTTTTGCACGTTTTTTCTGCTATGAACCGGCATTCCGTTTTACCTTGCCTCCACTATGCCCGCACCACAGCCGCCGCTTCCTTACCTCATCATCGACTTCGACAGTACGTTCACGCAGGTAGAAGGCCTCGATGAGCTAGCCGACATTGCCTTGGAAGGCCATCCCGACCGAGAGAAAGTAGTTGGCGCCATCCGCGCCCTCACCGATCGGGGCATGAGCGGAGAGCTGAATTTTTCGGAGTCGCTGAAGCAGCGCTTGGCTTTACTACCGGCACATAGGCGGCATCTGGCGCCGCTGGTGGAGCGGCTCAAAGGCAAAGTATCGGAGAGCATCGTGCGCAACCGGGGGTTCTTCGAGCAGTTCCGGGGGCGGGTGTACATCGTGAGCAGCGGCTTTCGGGAGTTCATTGAGCCGGTGGTAGCCGAGTATGGTATTGCCTCCGATTTCGTGCTGGCCAACACGTTCACCTACGCCGCCGACGGGAGCATCAACGGTTTCGACACCAACAATATCCTGAGCCGCGACGGGGGCAAAATCGAACAGCTCCGCCAACTCGACTTGGCCGGCGACGTGTACGTGCTCGGCGACGGCTACACCGACTACCAAATCCGGGAAGCCGGCCTCGCCAACCGCTTCTACGCCTTCACCGAAAACGTGACCCGCGACGCCGTGGTGGCCCGCGCCGATGAAGTATTGCCTTCCTTCGACGAATTTCTTTATCAGAACAAGCTTCCGATGACCCTCTCGTACCCCAAAAACCGCATCAAGGTGCTGCTGCTCGAAAACCCCGACGTGCGCGCCGCCGAACTGTTTCGCCAGGAAGGCTACCAAGTAGAAACCATTCCCGGTGGCCTCGATGAAGACGAGTTGGTACAGCACATCGAAGGCGTCAGCATCCTCGGCATCCGCAGCAAAACCAACGTAACGCCCCGCGTCCTGGAAGCCGCCAACCGCCTGATTGCGGTAGGTGCGTTCTGCATCGGCACCAACCAGATTGACTTGGCCGGCTGCATGAAAAAAGGCGTGGCCGTGTTCAACGCCCCGTTCAGCAACACCCGCTCGGTAGTGGAATTGGCGCTCGGCGAAATCATTATGCTGGCCCGCCGCATCCCCGACAAAAACCCCAAGATGCACCGCGGCGAGTGGGATAAGTCGGCCAAGGGCTCGTTTGAAATACGGGGCAAGAAGCTCGGCATCGTGGGCTACGGCAACATTGGCAGTCAGCTTTCGGTGGTGGCCGAAGCCGTGGGCATGCAGGTGCTGTATTACGATGTGGCCGAAAAGCTGCAACTCGGCAACGCCGTGAAGTGCCGCACCCTGGAAGAGCTGCTGCGCCAGGCCGACGTAGTGACGCTGCACGTAGACGGCCGCCCCTCAAACACCAATATCATCGGGGCAGCCGAGCTGGCCATGATGAAGCCCGGCGCGCTCCTGCTCAACAACAGCCGCGGCCACATCGTGGACCTGGCCGCCCTGGCCGACGTGCTCCGCTCTGGCCACCTCGGCGGTGCCGCCGTGGACGTGTTTCCGTACGAGCCCAAAACCAACCAGGAAAGCTTCGAAAGCGAGCTGCGCGGCTTGCCGAACGTGCTCCTCACGCCCCACATCGGCGGCAGCACGGCCGAGGCGCAGCGCAACATTGCCGAGTTTGTGCCGGAGCGCATCATGCAGTACATCAACACTGGCAACACGCAGCAAAGCGTTAATTTCCCCAATATCCAGTTGCCGGAGCAGCAGGCGCACCGCCTCATCCACATTCACGCCAACGTGCCCGGCGTGCTGGCCCGCATCAACAACGTGCTGGCCGCGCACCACGTCAACATTCTCGGCCAGTACCTTAAAACCAACGAGCACATCGGCTACGTGATAACCGACATCGACAAGCAGTACGAGCAGGAAGTAATCGGTGAGCTGCGCAAAGTAGAGCACACCATCAAGTTCCGGGTGCTGTATTGATTTGTCTTTCAAATGGTTGCTTATGCAAGGACGCTTGATTATCTTCCTTCATAATCGACTCCTATGAAAACGTATCTGCTTGGCTTGTTGCTTTTCCTAGGGCTGCCCGCAAGCGCCCAGGACTCTGAATCCTTCACGCTGAAAGGCACAATTGGCAAACTGAATCCGCCAGCCAGAATATACCTGTTGCAGAATGGCCGGTTCGATGACTTTGCCACTCTACACAATGGCTCTTTCGAGTTAAGGGGTACTGTAGATGCACCCAAGCAGACAATGCTGGTGCTGGTACACAGTGGGACGTTGAACGACGCTTTTGGTAGCTCTAGAGTAGACCGCACATTCTTCTTCCTGGAAAAAGGCACTACCGTATTTGTTAGCACTGATTCCCTGCAAAACGCCAAGATTACGGGGTCTAAGCTAACCGCAGAAAACGAAAAGTTGCAGGCATCACTACGGCCAATAGACAGTAAAATGAATACTCTGATGGCACAATATCCGGCGACGCCGGAGCAGCAGTCACCGGAACTTATGAAGCGCTTGGAAGCACAGAAAGCGGCCATCACACAAGAGCGTAATCAGCAACTGAAGGCTTATATTAAAGCTCATCCCAACTCGTACGTAAGTCTAAACTTGTTGCAACAAGTAGGCGGGTATATTCCGCAGTACGCGGACATAGCGCCGCTCTACAATGCCTTAGCCCCCACCATCCGGAACAGCCCAGATGGTCGCGCATATGGAGCACGGCTTCAAGTTGTTAAGGCGGCGGTTGTTGGCAAACAGCTTCCCGATGACCAAGCAGTGAAGCTAGCCGTCGAGAAGTACGGAGAAGCACAGGGCAAGATTCTTAGTGAAAAACTTGACCAGCAGCAGAAGGAGCGTAACCAGCGGCGGGCAGCGTATATCAAAGCTAACCCCAACTCCTATGAGAGTTTGGCATTCTTGAAGGAGATGGCTGGCACCATACCAAATTATGCCGAAGTGCTGCCGCTTTACAATGCGCTGGCACCCGCGATAAAAAATACCGCAGAAGGCAAAGCATACGGCGAGATGCTGGAGAATATCAAAGCTGTTTCGGCTGGGGCAGAAGCTCCTAATTTCACTCAGAAGACGCCTGATGGGCAGGACGTGTCATTGGCCGATTACCGCGGCAAGTACGTGTTGGTGGAGTTTTGGGCTTCCTGGTGCGGCCCCTGCCGGGCAGAAAGCCCCAACATGACCAAAGTCTACAACGAATACAAAAACCGCAACTTCGACATTATAGGGGTGTCAATCGACGATGAAAAAGGCCGCGAAAAGTGGCTGAGAGCCATCAAAGACGACCAGCTGGCTTGGACGCAAGTCTCGGACTTGAAAGGCCGGGATAATGAGGTTGCTGTGCGCTACCATGTGCAAGCTGTTCCGCAGAATTTTCTGGTCGACCCCAACGGTAAGATTGTGGCTACTAACCTGCGCGGTGACGACCTAAAGGCGACCTTGGCACGGTATATCAAATAGTTGTTGAGGCAGGCCAACAACGAGCACCTCGGCTACGAAGTAACCGACAATGACGAGCAGGAGGTAATCAGCGAGTTGCGCAAAGTGGAGCACACCATCAAGCTCCGGCTGCTGTACTGATTTGCTACCTGGATAGATAGCTTGCCTGTCTCACCCGTCAGCGAAACAGTACGTGCGGCTTTTTACGGTCCCAACAAGCAACGCTTCCATTCGGTAGCGTTGCTTGTTGGGACTTTCGCTTTCAGTTAGAATTGCTTTCCCTTTCCTGCTTTCAGAATGATAAACGGCAGCGGCCAAGCCGTTGAAATCACCTTTTATCGGCTTTCCAGCAAGGCATTATACTGTTGCACCAGCTCGATATACAAGCCATAGACGTAGAGCAGCTTGTCTTTGCAGTCCTGCAGCGTATCCAACTGGTAGGCTACAATGGGTTCTGCTACCAGGGCTGTTGGGGCGCTTAACTCCTTGAAATCCGCCGTGAAATCATAGTGGATGATTTGCCCGACGCGCTTCACGAAGTCGAAGTTCAGGGTGGGGTCATCGAAGCGCCGATACAGGGTGGGGCGGCTGATGCCCAAGGCCCGGTGCAGCTGGCTAAGCTTCACCCCACTTTTACGCACGGCGGCGGCCACAATTTCCCCGCGGTGTTGGCTGGCCATATTTGCTTGGAATAGAATGAGACAAAAATGGCAAGATTGTGTCCGCAGTTTCTTCCCATATCTTTGCCTTTTTCGTTACATAAATCAGCTATTATGCTTCTATTATGTAACGATAGTTTATCATCTCATTTTCCTGATGGAAGGTACCAGTCTCGATATTACCACCGCTAACATCGCCCAACTACAGCAGGTATTCCCCGACGTAGTAAGTGAGGGAAAAATAGATTTTCAGCGCCTGCGGGCCGCGCTTGAGGCTGCCGACGCCCTAACGGCCACTGGCCCCGAACACTACGAGCTACGATGGGCCGGCAAAGACGCGGCCCGCCGCGAAGTGCAGCGCCAAACCACGGCCACGCTCCTGCCCGACCCTGCCCGCAGCGTAGATTTCGACACCACGAGTAACGTGTTCATCGAAGGTGAAAACCTGGAAGTGCTGCGCGTATTGCAGCGCGGCTACTTCGGCAAGGTGAAGATGATTTACATCGACCCGCCCTATAACACGGGCAACGATTCCTTCGTGTACCCGGACGACTATTCGGAGCGCCGCGAAGACTACGAAAAACGCACCGGCCAGCGCGACGAAAACGGCTTCCTCAACAAGCAGGACCTGTGGAAGAAAAACACCCGCGAAAGTGGCCAGTACCATTCGGCCTGGCTTTCCATGATGTGGCCCCGGCTTTACCTCAGCCGCAACTTGCTCCGCGAAGACGGAGTGATTTTCGTTTCCATCGACGACAATGAGGTACACAACCTGCGCCTGCTGATGAACGAGGTATTTGGAGAGGAAAACTTCGTGGGTCAGATTGTATGGCAACGCTCTAAAAAAGGTGATGCCAAGCTGATTGCATCCGTGCATGAGTACATCCTGTGCTACACCCGTGACAAGTTAGCCACGCTGGCAAAGGGTATCTGGCGGCAAAAGAAGAAAGGGGCAGAAGCGGTACTGGCGAAGTATGCCGAGTTCAGGAAACTTCTGGCCAACGAACACGCTCAGGTCAGGGAAGCTATGCAGGCTTGGTTTCGCGGTTTATCTGATGGCGACGCGCGCAAAGCGCACAAGCACTACAACTGGTCGGATGACCGGGGGCTATACTTTGCCGCTGACTTCGCGGGACCTGACGATGGCCGGACTTCCCGCCCACAGCATGATATTTTCCATCCGGTAACCAAAGCGTCTTGTAAAAAGCCCTCAACCGGTTGGCGTTGGGATGCAACTAAAACCGATTGGGCCTTGGCGCAGCAGCCTGCCCGCATTCATTTTGGCCCCGACGAGAATACCATTCCCAACCGGAAGAGTTATCTGGAAGAAATCAGCAGCGAGCCTTACGCCTCCGTTTTCTACCGTGACGGACGCTCCGCTACCTTAGAGGTTGAAGGCTTGGTTGGCAAAGGCGTATTTCCTTTTCCCAAAAATACGGATGTATTGGCCGAGCTAATCGAGCTGGTTACCGGCCCGAACGACCTAGTGCTCGATTTCTTTGCCGGTTCGGGGTCCACGGCACAGGCCGTCATGAATCTGAACGAGCAGGATGGTGGCCATCGACAATTCATTGCTGTTCAGATGCCCGAGCCGATAGAACTCAACACTGAAGCCTATAAAGCCGGCTACCGCACCATTACAGATATCACCCACGCCCGTCTGCTACGAGTGGGCGAGAAGCTGCGGACGGCTCGGGCTGGCAAGCTGGCTTTAAACGGTGACCATGTTCCGGATACCGGCTTCCGCACCTACCGGCTCGATTACTCCAACTTCCGCGCCTGGCGGCCGGAGGTAGCTACCGCCCCGGACATGCTGGCGCAGCTGGAGCTGTTTCAGGAGCCCCTGCATACCTATGGCCCTACCGGTACGGGCGAGGCCATGCTCACCGAACTGCTCCTGAAAATGACGGGCGGCCCCGACCTGCTGCCCTTATCGGCCCCGGTAACGCGCCGCGAAATAGCGGGCCTGCCTGTTCACGACGTGGCAAACGGGTTGGCGTGGCTGGCCCTGGCGGGCATCAACCCCGGCGTAGTAGCCGCTGCCGTAGCGGCGCGGCCCCGGCGGCTGGTAGTGCCGGGCCGCTGCTTTGGCCCCGAAAACCCCGACGAGCAGGTGAGTAATGCCCGCCTGCAACTTGCTGATGCTGACATAACTCTCCAACTGATTTAATATCTACTGTCTACAGCCCGCCTACCTTTTAGCTTACTCATATGAAATTTCAATTCGATGCCGAGCAGGACTACCAGAAAGCGGCCGTGCAGGCGGTAGTAGCCGCGTTTGAAGGACAGCCACTGAGCAAGGCACCGCTGGAAGTATCGATGAGTGCGGCGGGTAGCGAGGGTTCCCTGGCTTTCACTGAAACCGGAATTGCCAACCAATTGGTACTAGCCAACGCGCAGCTGCTGGCCAACATCCGGCGTGGCCAAGTCCAGCGAGGCTTACCGCTCTCGGATGCGCTCATACCCTGCGAATTCCGGACCCCTGACGGCACGCCGGACCAGGAAAGTTTGCCGCTGAACCTGACCGTGGAAATGGAAACCGGTACTGGCAAAACCTACGTGTATCTGCGCACTATTTACGAGCTAAACCGCACCTACGGCTTCCGCAAATTCGTGATTGTGGTGCCGAGCGTAGCTATTCGGGAGGGCGTGTGGAAGTCGCTCCAGATTACGCACGACCATTTTCAGGCCCATTTCGGCTACCCGCCCGTGCAGTATGCCCTCTACGACAGCGGCAACCTGACGGCCTTGCGCAGCTTTGCCGTGAGCGACGCCCTACAGATTCTGGTTATCAACATCGACTCGTTTACCAAGGACACCAACATCATCAACAAAGCGCGCGAGACGGGAATCCGGCCCATCGAGTATATCCAACATGCCCGCCCGCTGGTGATAGTGGATGAGCCGCAAAACATGGAAACTGACGCCCGCAAAGCGGCCTTGGCCGACCTGCACCCGCTGGCTACCTTGCGCTATTCGGCCACGCACAAAAATCTATATAACCTAGTGTACTCCCTCAATCCGGTGCAAGCCTACGATTTGGGCTTAGTGAAGCAGATTGAAGTGGATGGTATTACGGCCGACGGCAATTACAACGCGGCTTTTGTACAGCTGAAAAAGGTGGAGAAGGCCAAGCAGACGCTCAAAGCCAAGCTTAGCATTTACAGCAATGAGCAAGGCGGCGTAAAGCGAAAAGACGTAACCGTGAGCTTAGGCAGTGATTTGTACCGCCTGAGCAAAGAGCGGGAAATTTACCGTACGGGCTTTATCGTGAACGAAATCGACCCCGATGAGCAAAGCGTAACCTTTTCGGGCAACCTACGCGTGACGGCCGGTGAGGAGGTTGGCGGCCTGACGCCGGCCGTGCTACGCTACCAGTTGGAGCGCACCGTTAAGTGGCACTTCGAGAAGCTGCGGAAGCTGAAGCCGCAAGGCATCAAGGTGTTATCATTAATCTTCGTTGATAAAGTGGCGAGCTACCGCCTCTATGATGGCGCCAGCAAGCAACCTCTACCGGGCCTATTCGCCGAATGGTTTGAAAAGATTTTCGCAGAATATGCTGCCAAAAAGGAATACGCGGGCTTGATTCCGTTTGCGGCGCACGCAGTACACGGTGGCTATTTCTCGCAGGATAAAGCTAATCCTGTCGGCAGAGATACCCGCGGCGACACAGCGCTAGATAAGGATACGTACTCACTCATCATGCGCGACAAAGAGCGGCTGCTGAGTCAGAACGAACCGTTGCAGTTTATTTTCTCACACTCGGCGTTGCGGGAGGGTTGGGACAACCCAAACGTGTTTCAAATCTGCACTCTCAACGAAACGCAGAGCGACGTAAAAAAGCGGCAGGAAATAGGGCGGGGCCTGCGCCTGCCCGTTGATGCCACCGGCCAGCGCGTGCAAGACAAAGCTCTGAACCTGCTGACGGTGATTGCCAACGAGAGCTACGAAGACTTCTCAACGGCTTTGCAGCGGGAGATTCAGGAAGAAACCGGGGTGGAGTTCACGGGCCGCACCCGTAATGCCCGCGACCGGCAGACCTTGCGGTTAGCCAAAGAGCTAACCGAGGAAAACTACCCCGCCTTTTTTGCTATCTGGAACCGCATCAAGCACCGAACCCGCTATCAGGTCGGCTTCAAGACGGCCGACCTGATAGCGGGTGCAGTGGCCGAGTTGCAAGACCCCCTCAAAACGCCGCCTACTACGCATCCGCAGGTTAGAGCCCGCAAAGCACGGTTGCAGTACGGGGAGGAGGGCATTACGGCCGTTCTCACGGCGCAGGCGCAGCAAACGGCCGCTACCAGTAGGTATCCGGTACCCGACGTGTACGGCTATCTGCAAAGCCGCGTAGATGTCACTCGTCCTACCATCTTCCAGATTATCAAGCAGTCAGGCCGCTACCAAGAGTTACTGATCAACCCTCAAATGTTCCTTGACAATGTGGTAGGCGCCATCCGTCGGACACTGAACCGCCTGCAAGTGGCAGGCATCAAGTACGAACAGATAGCCGGCGACGAGTACGAGATGCGCCTATTTGAAAACAATGAAATCGAACAGTATATCAGTCAGTTGCATACGGTGCAGCAACCCCACAAAACACTCTACAACTACGTGCCGGTAGACAGCCAAACAGAACGCGTGTTTGCTGCGGAATGTGAAGCCGATGAGCGAGTGGAGTTTTACTTCAAGCTACCCCGTGGCTTCCTTATCCCGACGCCCTTGGGCCAGTATCGCCCGGATTGGGCCATTGTACTTAAGAGCGACCAGCGCATCTATTTTGTGGTAGAAACCAAAGGCACGGCCGGCCAGGTCGAACCAATCGACCAGCAGGAACTCCGGGGCCGGGAAGAGCTAAAAATTAGCTGTGGAACTCAGCATTTTGCTCTGTTCAAGCCGCTAGGTGTTTCCTATCAGGTGCAAGCAAATCTAACCGATGTTCGGTAGCCGATACCGTCGAGCTACCGGATAGTTACGCTTGAAAGTTATTTGCCGAACCTTCTCTCATACTCGTAATCAGGGAAGGCGATGCGGCCTGATTGACGGACGGTTTCGATGTGAGGCTTTCACTTTTTCAGAGTTGGAGGCGTGGAAACTATCACCACCTACTATCACGTAATCAACGCTTTCCGCGTGGAATAGGCGTAGCAGATTTAAATACTCGTCTTCCATGGTGCAAAGCGGAGTCTTGAGGTGAATTGGCCGGATTGGCAGCATAAATGGCCCGCGCCTGCCGGTTAAGCTTGACGGCCAGCGCCAGCCGCTCAACCGGCGTCAGGCTCCAATAATAGCGGCGCTGCGCTTCCTCGGCTTCCTGTTTGTGGCGGGTTTTGATGACGGGCTGCATGGCGAATAGTTGACTGGAAATATACGGCATCCAAAGCCATTAGGTGCCGCTACAGCCGCTCCCGTACCTGCGTCAGCACCCGTTCCATCTCCTTGCGGACCTCAGTGGTTTCCACCACGTGGTTGTTATTCATAAAGCTGAAGGCCAGTAGTCGGCCCGAGCGGGTGCGCAGATAGCCAACTAGGTTGTGGTTGTTGGTGAGTGTTCCGGTCTTGCCCCACAGCCAGGGGCCGCGCGGGTCGCGGTACACCCGGCGCAGGGTGCCGTGGCCGCCACCGGCCGCCAGCAAGCTAAGCAGGCGCTTCTCGGGCACTTCCTGGTGCAGCTTCAGCAAGAGCGCCACCAGGGTACGTGGCGTGACGAGGTTGAGGCGCGACAGGCCGGAGCCATCCACCCAATGAGGCGCATCGGGGAAGTTGGTTAGAAACAACGTGCGCATAACGCGGATTGGCCGGGCGGTGCTGAGCGAGTCCTGCCCGAGGCGGCTGGAGCACATGAGCAGCAGCTGCTCGGCCAGGAAATTGTCGCTCACCTGGAGCATACGACGGTAAAGCGAATCGACGGGCAGGCCATGTAGCACCCTGATGCTGTCTTGCGGCCGCAAGTGGAACGGCGCGGGCAGTACGGGGCGGTGCAGGGTGTCTTGCAACAGCTGGCGCAGCAGGGCCGGACTGGTGCGGAAGGGCGTTTCATCCACCCAATTTTTAGTGATGGGAAAGAAGGCGAACCGGTTCTCCAGCTCCGGGCGGCGCACATGGTCGTCGGCGGGGTTGGGCGTACCGGCCAGGACGGGTTCAGTTAGCGCCCGGAAGAAGCGCGGATATATGCGGGGCCGGGGCTTACCAGCCGTGGCGTAAAAGCGCACGGTATGGCCGTAGATCGGGAAAGGCCCTCTTTCGGGTTGGAAATAGTAGTTGTAATCGTCCCACGTCCAGCCGGGGCCGTAGGCGGTAACGCTCGGAATTTCGGCATAGAACAGCTTTTCGGGGCGGGTGCGCAGGAAGTCCAGGGCCCGGCGGCTCGGTACGTCGCCGTGCAGCAAGGTCGGGTCGCCGGTGCCCCAAAAGACAAGGGAGTCGTGGCGCACCACGTAGCGCAGGCTAGGCAACGAATCGGTGAGCAGATGCAGGCCGGTGTAGAAACTGAACAGCTTCATGACGCTGGCCGGCGTAAAGTACTTGTCGGCGTTCAGCTCATAGACTTTCAGCCCGGTGGTAGCGTCGGTGATACAGACGCCCACGTTGTGCTGCCGCAACACCGGCGAGTCCTGCAGCAGTTGCGTTAGCCACACCGGATTGACGGTGTCGGTCGGCGGTGCGGTGGCTGGCACTTCTTCCTTCGCCCACGGAGGCAACGTTAATAAACACAAGGTGCCAACAGCCAAGGTGCGGCAAACCAGTTGAAAAAGCAGCATCAAGCAGAAGTAACAAACAGAAACTTTTGCAACATCAACAAAAGCGCTGCCCTTTTCAACTTCCGGTTGCATCTGTACCACGAAGCGGTGCTTCGTAACGAGCAAAGCAAGCAGTCCACGTACGGGCCAGATGGCGTGGTACGGCATACTCGTCTGTAGTTCGTAACGAAGCCCCGCTTCGTGGTAGCGCTCTGTCCTACAAGATCATGACAATTCCTGTCTCAGGCCCGCGCTACCGCAACCTCACCGGAAGCCATCAGTATGATAGGCTATACCGACCATCTAGCTTTTGCCTGTTATGTCTATCACCAACGACCTACTCAACACTGTGTTGCGCCACGCCAGCCAGGAAGTGTCACGTAAAGAATTTCTAAGTCTAGCCGGCCGCGGGCTGGCCGTGGGCGTCGCCGCCAGTACCCTCGCCAGTTGCCAATCCGATGGCGCTGGCAAGGCAATGGCTGCCGTTCCAACCACTGGCACTCCCGCCTCGGAGGTGGATGCCTCCACCATCTACACCTCGCCCGATGGGCAAAAAGTACCTTCGTCAGAAGCTGTATCGCCACCCGCCAAGGTGCCGAGCGCGCCCGATAAGCCCATCGAGCTAGAAGCCTGGAAATCCGACGTGGACCCGAAGTCGGGGCCCACTCCTACCCCCATGGCGCCCGACAAGCGCGTGGGCTATGCCCTAGTGGGCCTCGGACACCTTACGCTGGAAGAACTGCTGCCCGCTTTTGGGGAGTGCAAGAAGTCGAAGCTGGTGGCGCTGGTGAGCGGCTCGCCGGAGAAGCTCAAGAAAGTGGCCCAACAGTACGGCATCAAGCCCGAAAGCTGCTACAGCTACGCCAACTACGACAAGCTCAAAGACAACCCCGAGGTGCAGGTTATCTACATTGTGCTGCCCAACTCCATGCACGCCGAATACACCATTCGGGGGGCGCAAGCGGGCAAGCATATTCTGTGCGAAAAGCCCATGGCCAACTCCTCCGCCGAGTGCCAGCTGATGATCGACGCTTGCAAAAAGGCCAATAAGAAGCTAATGGTGGCTTATCGTATTCAATACGAGCCCTATAACCGCCTGGTGTGCGACATGATTCGCAGCAACAAATTCGGCAAGACCAAGTACATCCAAACCCAAAACAGCCAAAGTTCGGCCAACCCCAACCACTGGCGCCACAAGAAGGACCTGGCTGGCGGCGGCGCTTTACCCGACATTGGCCTCTACTGCTTGAATACCAGTCGTTTCCTGCTCGGCACCGAACCTACTGAGGTATTTGCTTACTCGTACAGCACGCCCGGCAATCCGCTGTTCAAGGAAATTGAGGAGCGGATGTCGTTCCAGCTACGCTTCCCCGGCGGCATCGTCGTGGACAGCATCACCGACTACAACACCCACGACTCGCGCTACTACCGGGTAAATTCCGAGCGTGGCTGGTTGCACCTCGACAACGCCTACGCTTATACCGGCCAGCGCCTGCAAACCTCGCACGCCGAGGGCCCAGCCAAAATGCAGAATCAAATTACCATCGAGTCTAAAAACCAGTTTGCCACCGAAATCGACCACTTCTCGGAGTGCGTTATGGACGACAAACCGCCGCATACCCCCGGCGAAGAAGGCCTGCAAGACCACCGCATTATGGAAGCCATCTACCAGTCAGCCCGCGAAGGCAAGCCGGTAAAACTAACCCCGGTAGAAGGCACCGATGTATTCAGAGGCCCCGAGCCCAAGCAGGCGTAAGAGGAGGAGTATAGGAAGTAGAGGGGAGTTAGGAGCTAAAAGCTAGCTTTCTAGCTCTCCTCCTTTTTTTAAGGAGGGGAGCTAAACCACTTCTAACTTCTAACTTCTAACTCCTAGCTCCTCACTCCTTCCCCTCGCGCGTAGCACAAAGTTTCGTGGGTTGCCCCGGATATATCCACTAACTTTGTTTCCCGTTATGCCAGACCGAACCCCTACCCCCACGGCTGCAACGGCCAAGTACATTTTCGTCACCGGTGGAGTGACCTCCTCGCTAGGTAAAGGCATTATTTCGGCCTCCCTAGCGAAGCTTCTGCAAGCCCGCGGCTTCCGCGTCACCATCCAGAAGTTCGACCCCTACATTAACATCGACCCCGGCACGCTCAACCCCTACGAGCACGGCGAATGTTATGTAACCGATGATGGGGCCGAAACCGACCTCGACCTTGGCCACTACGAGCGGTTCCTGAACGTGCCCACCTCGCAGGCCAACAACGTCACGACGGGTCGCATCTACAACCACGTTATCAGCAAGGAGCGCGAGGGCGCCTACCTCGGTAAAACCGTGCAAGTGGTGCCGCACATCACCGACGAAATCAAGCGGCGCATGCTGCTACTCGGCGAAGACGACCGGTTCGATGTGGTTATCACCGAAATCGGGGGCTGCATCGGCGACATCGAGAGTTTGCCGTTCGTGGAAGCCGTGCGCCAGCTGCGGTGGGAGTTGCCGCCCAACGACTCGCTGGTTATTCACCTCACGCTGCTGCCCTACCTGAAAGCGGCTGGCGAGCTGAAAACCAAACCCACCCAACACTCCGTGCGCGACCTGCGCGAAGCCGGCCTCCAGCCCGACATTCTGGTGTGCCGCTCCGAGTACCCGATTCCGGCCGAAATGCGCCGCAAGATTGCCCTGTTCTGCAACGTCAAAATCAATTCCGTCATCGAGAGTCTCGACGCCGACAGCATCTACTCGGTGCCGCTGCTCATGCTAAAGGAGCAACTCGACGAGCGGGTAATCAAGCGCCTCAAGCTCACCGGCGGCGCCCAACAGCCCGACCTGGAAGTATGGAAAGACTTTTTGGGCCGCCTCAAAAACCCGACCGAGGAAGTCACCATTGCGCTGGTCGGCAAGTACGTGGAGCTGCCCGACGCCTACAAATCCATCAACGAAGCTTTCGTGCACGCCGGCGCCCAAAACGAGTGCAAGGTGACCGTGCGCAGCATCCAATCTGATCACATCAACGAAGACAATATTGCGCAGTTGCTGCACGGCGTTGATGGCGTGCTGGTAGCACCGGGCTTCGGGGAGCGGGGTTTTGAGGGTAAAATTCTGGCCGTGAAACACGTGCGCGAAAACGGCATTCCGTTTTTTGGAATTTGCTTGGGTATGCAGGTGGCCGTAGTGGAATTTGCCCGCAATGTGCTCGGCCTGAAAGAGGCGTCTTCCACCGAAATGCACCCGCAAACGTCGGCGCCCGTCATTGCCATGATGGAGGAGCAGAAAAACATCACCCAAAAAGGCGGCACTATGCGCCTCGGAGCCTATGACTGCGAATTGCGCCGCGGCTCGAAAGCGGCCAAAGCCTACGGCCGCAACCACATCAGCGAGCGGCACCGCCACCGCTACGAGTTCAACAACGAATTCTTAAAGCAATTCGAGGACGCAGGTATGGTGCCTTCCGGTATCAACCCGGCTACCGGCCTGGTAGAAGTGGTCGAGCTGCCCAACCATCCGTGGTTTGTGGCCGGCCAGTTTCACCCCGAGCTGAAAAGCACCGTCCAGAATCCGCACCCGCTGTTCGTGCGCTTCGTGAAAGCCGCCATCCAGCACCGCAAAGTGTAGGTTAACTGGTTGCTGCTTGTTGGTTATTGATTGTTGATCATAGCAACGGCTTCAAGCGAGTATGCTTGAAGCCGTTGCTGCCAAAATGGCAACTTGGCCCCACCAGCAATCAACAATTAACAATCACCAATCAACTTATCAAATAATTCGCCTGACAAGTTCGACCTTTGCGGTAGCGTCGCCGGATTTTTGAAGGGGATGTTCGTACCTCACACTCTTTAGTGCCCTCATTTTTACCTGAATGGACAAAAATTCAGCAACCGGCCTGTTTCTGATTGCGGCCTTGCTTCTCGTCTACCTGTATTTCTTCAAGCCCGAACCGCCCAAGGAAACACCAGCCGACAAGCCTACTACCGCCGCCAGTGCAAAGCCAGGTTCCACTACTTCGGCTGCCCCCGCCGCCCCGCTCGATTCGGCGGCTGCGGCCCGCACGTTGGGCGCTTTTGCCGGCGCCGCTACGGGCTCGGCGCAGCAGGTGCAACTGCAAAACGATAACCTCTCTATTACTTTCTCTTCGAAAGGCGGTCGGCCCGAGGCAGTACGCCTCAACAAGTACAAGACTTTCTTCGGTAAGCCGCTAGACCTTTTTGATGCGCAGAGCGCTCAAATTGACACTCGTTTCCGCACCATAGGTGGCCAAACAGTTCGTTTGTCGGACTTGTACTTTCAGCCTGGAGCGCCGCAACCCGTAACCGAAGGCGACAAGAAAGGCCAGCGTCTCAGCTTCACGGCCAGCGTGGCCGGGGGCCAGATCGAGCAGGTGTACACCCTGTTCGACAACTCGTATGAAGTAGGCTACGATCTGCGCTTCACGGGCTTGCAGCAAGCCTTATCGCAGGAGCCGCTCACGTTCAGCTTCGTGGACCACGTGCGCCAGACCGAGCAGGACCTCAAGCAGAACCGCAACCACACCACCATCAACCACTACCTCGCCAACGACGACCACGGCTCTTTGGCCGAAGCGTCGGAGAAGCCCGAGGAAATAACCATCACGGAGCCGCTAAAATGGGCTGCTCATAAGCACGATTTCTTCGTGGCCGGCATCATCGCCAACAACCAGTTTCCGAATGGCAAGTTCGTATCGACGGTTGACGTAGCCGATAGCACGTTCATCAAGACGCTGAGCACCACGCTCACTATCCCGTCCGCCGATGCGCAGCAGGGCAAAGCCAGCTTCCGGTATTTCTTCGGCCCGAACTCGTTTAGCATGCTGAAGGCCGTGGCCCCTGGCTTCGACCGGAACGTGTACTTGGGTTGGGGCGTGTTTCGGTGGGTGAACCAGTTCGTGATTCTGCCGGTGTTCCACTTCTTCGAGCAGTTCATTTCCAACTACGGCATCATCATCGCCCTGCTGGTAATCTTGATTAAGCTCGTAACCTGGCCGCTGACCTACAAGACCTACGTTTCGCAGGCCCGCATGAAGGTGCTGAAGCCGGAAATCGACGCCATCAAGGAAAAAGCCGGCGACGACCAGATGAAAGCACAGCAGGAAACGATGAAGCTTTACTCCACGTTCGGGGTAAGCCCGCTGAGTGGCTGCGTACCCACGCTGCTCACCATCCCGATTCTGTTCGCCATGTTCCAGTTCTTCCCCAACGCCATTGAGCTGCGGCAAGAACCGTTTCTGTGGGCCAAGGACCTAAGCACCTACGATTCGCCGATTCTGCTTCCCTTCGCGGTGCCGTTCTTGGGTAGCCACATCAGCTTGTTCACGGTGCTCATGACCCTCTCGACGCTGGTAATGACCTGGCAGAGCAACCAAATGAACCCGGCCGCCATGCAGGGCCCCATGAAGTTCTACAGCTACCTGATGCCCGTAGTCTTCATGTTTGTGCTCAACAGCTTCGCCGCCGGCCTGACCTGGTACTACTTGGTTTCCAACGTTGTGACACTCGGCCAGCAGGCTCTCACCCGCCGCCTAGTCGACGACACCAAGATTCGGGCGCAGCTCGAAGCCAACAAAATCAAGAACAAGGACAAGAAGCCCGGCGGCTTCTCGGCCCGCCTGCAGGAAGCGATGCGCACCGCACAGGAGCGCGACACGCAACCCCGCAAGAGCGACGAAGGCACCTCCGCTTCGGTGGAGCCGAAGCCTAAGAAGCCAACTCGCCGCTCGTAGTGGTTGTAGCGCAGAAATTCGTTCCGCGACGAGCACAGCGAGTATCCGGTACCGCGCCAATTGGTCTTACCGCGTCGGAACTCGCTCTGCTCGTCGCGGAACAGAATTCTGCGCTACAAGTAGAACGCCAGTGAAAAGCCCTTCTGCCAATTGGCGGAAGGGCTTTTTGTTGAACTCCTAAATCCGGTCCGTTTTTTGAAACTTGTTTGGCACCTTTCTTTTCGTGTTTGCCATGCGTTTCCTGTCCTCCCTCCTGCTGATTATCTCCCTCACGGGCTGCACCTCGCAGGCGCAGCAAGCACCCAAGGCCGCCAAAGCTGCCAACAAGCAGAAGGCAAAAACCAGCACTGCGGGCACCACCAAACCCACAGCAGAGGCCACACCGATTATCGTCTTCCGCAAAACGCCGTGCTTTGGTTTCTGCCCCCACTATGAAGCCCGCATCTACGCCGACGGCCGCCTGAGCTACGAAGGGTTTGAGTACGCGCCCGTTGAGGGCAAGCGGGAAGTGAAGCTACCCGTGGCCACCGTCAATACCATTCTGGCGCAAGCAAAGAAGCTGCATTTCTTGGAAATGCCTGAGCGCTACACCCTCGGCACCGCCGACCTGCCCGGCACCAGCCTTACCATCAGCCCGGCTATTGGCCCCGCCAAGACCGTAACGGCCGAAGAAGGCATACCCGCCGACTTCAAAAACCTTCTCGACTACATCGAGAAGCAAATGAAAGACGCCTTGGGCGCCTCCACCGACCGCTAAGCCCACTATACTGCACGGGGCCTCAGTTACTGAAGATATCAACTCCTGGTAGGGCGGGCTTCATCTTCGATTTTGATACTCTTATTGATAAAGCGCCAGCCACAACAACTGTTTATGCAGCTATTGTGACTGGCGCTTTTGGTTGGTTGAAGTTTGAGGGGAATGGCTGTCCTGCCGTCTAGCAGATGTTTAGCGTGCGGGTTTGGATTGCCGTTCTGGTTGCACGCCAACGGGCCTATGGTACCAAGCTGGACAGCAACCATTCTTGTTTTCAGGAGTTATGGAAGGCACCAATATTCCTTTGATTTCAACTTTTGGGTTTGATAAGTACCCGCAGGCCTAGGCGCCGGACCAGCTGCCCGCACTTGCGGAGTAGCCGGGGCAGGTGGTGGCGTACAACTAATACGGCACTTTGTGCAAAGACCACGAAAACAGCCCGCTTGCTTTGCTTGGCAACACCAGCAGACGCCACAAGGCCGGTCCGTTCGCCCAATGAGGATGGGCCGCATCCGGGAGCGTTGCGTATAGGCGGTTTGCTAGAACACGACTTTCCCTTTTGCTTTTAACACCATGGATAGAATTGCTTTAATTGTTGGTGCCAGCGGAATTGTGGGCAGCAACCTGGCCAACGAACTACTTACCACGGGCTGGACAGTATACGGCCTGGCCCGCCGCCCACCGCAAAACGTGCCGGGCCTGCACCCCGTAGCCGCCGACCTGCTCGACCCGGCCAGCCTGGAGCGGGCTCTCACCGACGTACACCCAACGCATGTGTTCATCACCACCTGGATGCGGCAGGACACGGAAACCGAGAACATCCGCGTCAATAGCGCGCTGGTCCGGAACATCTTAGCGGCGCTTTCCCCTAAGCATACCGTGCAGCACGTGGCCCTGGTTACAGGGCTTAAGCACTACCTGGGGCCGTTTGATGCGTATGCGAAAGGCGGGACGCTGCCGCCCACGCCGTTTCGGGAAGAGCTGCCCCGGCTGGAAATCGACAACTTCTACTATGCTCAGGAAGACGAGGTGTATGCCGCGGCCGCCCGCGACGGATTTACCTGGAGCATTCACCGGCCGCATACCATCATTGGCAAGGCAGTAGGCAACCTCATGAACATGGGTACCACCCTGGCCGTGTACGCCAGCATCTGCAAGGAAACCGGCCGCCCGTTCCAGTGGCCGGGCTCGGAAGCGCAGTGGAATGGCCTTTCCGACGTTACTGATGCCCGCGTTATTGCCAAGCAGTTGGCCTGGGCAGCTACTACGCCGGCTGCGCACAATGAAGCCTTCAACATTGTGAACGGGGACTATTTCCGCTGGAGTTGGCTATGGCCGCGGCTGGCGGCGTGGTTTGGGGTGGAAGCGCGCGGGTTCGATGGCACGGTACACCCGCTGGAACAGCAGATGGCCCATGACGAACTGGTGTGGCAGGACTTGGCGGCCCGCTACCAGCTCGCCGTACTGGAATTAAGCCAGTTGGCCTCGGCTTGGCATACCGACCTGGACTTGGGCCGCCCGCTCGAAGTCATGACCGATATGTCGAAGAGCCGCAAGCTGGGCTTCCACGTCTACCAGCCCACCGAGGAGTCGTTCTTCGACTTGTTTGCGCAGCTGCGGGAGGACCGGATTATTCCCTAGTTTCCGTGGTAGGGCCGACATCACCCCACGGGCGGAGCGCTCCCTCGCCGAAAACGCCACCCGCAGTGTTTGCGGCGAGGCACTGAGGAACCCCAATGTTGAGCCAGTTGAAATGGCATTAAACACCGAGCAAGTGAAGTTCTGGACGAGTCTGAACTACTCCTTCATCAACCGGCTGGCTACCCGCTGCTAGCGGGCCCGATACCGTTTTAGTCCTTGCGCACCCGTTCCAGCACTAGCTGGTTCATGGGGTTGGGCGTGAGGCCTTGCACATTGTTTTGCGTGAGGCGCACCACTACATCGTAATACACTGCAATGACCGGGCATTCTTCTACCACAATGCGGTCCATTTGGCGGTAGAGGTCGTAGCGCTTTTCCAGGTTTTGTTCCAGCTTGGCCAACTCGTAAAGGCGGTCATAGGTGGCGTTTTTGAAGTGCGTTTTGTTGGGGCCGGCGGGCGCGAAGTTGGGACTATAGAAGAGGGCCAGGTAGTTTTCCGCGTCGGGGTAGTCGCCGAGCCAGCTGCGGGTAAAGAAGGCGGCGCGGCCGTTGTCGATTAGCTCGCCGTGGGCAGCGCCTTGGTTGACGTCTATTTCCACTTGCACGCCTATTTCGGCCCACTTTTTTTGGTAGTACTCGCAGTATTCCTTGCTTTCGGCCACCGTGCTTAGGCGCAGGCGGAGCGGCTTGTTGGGGCCGTAGCCTGCTTCGCGCAGGAGCTGCCGGGCTTTGTCGGGCTGGTAGGTATAGCCGGGCACGAGCTTGGCGCTGAAAGAAGGCAAGGAAGCTGGCACGAAGCCGGAATTGCCTGGCAAGCCGATATTGTTGATGAAGTAAGCTAGAAACTCCGGCTTGTTCAGTGCGTAGTTTAGCGCCTGCCGTACCCGCTTGTCGCGCAGGGCACGGCCGGTTTCGGCGTTGTCGCCGCGCAGATTGGCGGGGTCGTGCTGCATGCCAATGTATTCGGTGTTCAGGTACGGGACTTTCTGCAGACGGAACTTGCCTTTGAAGTCTTCGCGCACCGTCCCATCAGGGTACAAAATCAAGTCGCGCGAGCCGGAGCGGATGCCGCTGATAAAGTCCAGCTTGCCTTGCTGAAAAGTCAGAAATTCGGTTTTACGGTCCTGAATGAAGCTGATTTGCACCGCGTCGAGGTAGGGCAGCTGCTTGCCCTGCGCGTCGTGCTTCCAATAATTGGGGTTACGGTGGTAGATGATGGCATTGCCCTCGTCCCACTCTTTAAACAAAAACGGGCCCGTCCCGACTGGATGCTCCCGAAAGTCTTTGCCGTAGCGCTGCACGGCCTCATGGGGCACCACGTAGGCGTAGGGCATGGTCAGCATCCCGAGAAACGGGATGAATGGCTCCTTCAAATGAATGCGTAGCGTGGAATCATTCACGGCCACAAAAGCCGTATCCGCTGGTTCACCCTGCGCATTTTCTATCACCTTGCCCCGAAAAATCCAGCCGCCGGGACTGGCCGTGGCGCCATCGAGCAGGCGTTTAAAGCTGTATACAAAGTCCTGCGCCGTTACGCGGCGGCCTTTGCCACCGGGGAATACGTCGGCATCATGAAAGCGCACATCAGGGCGCAAAGTGAAAGTGTAGTGGCGGCCGTCGGCACTGATTTCGTAGCGGCGCGCCACGGAGGGGCCAGGCTTCAGGCTGTCGTCTAGCTCTACCAATCCATTGTAGAGCTGCGTACTAGCCCACGTATTGGCTTGGTTACGGGCAAAAGCGGGGTCGAGGGAAGACAGGGACTCGGGCTGGTTGTAACGGAACACGCGCCGCGCCTCGGTGGCTGGCGCGGGCCCCTGGCAACCCGCCAGCACGGCCAGCAGCAAGAAAGTGTAACAGGAAGCCAAGCGCGAAATCAGAAGCATGGGAAAGGCGGAATCACGTATATTTGCGACAAAGGTACCCCGTCTGGCTATTGCCTTCCACCGCAGGCCAACCACTTTCTTCTCCCCATGCAACTTACGTACTACGGCCACTCCTGCTTCCTCCTCGAAACCGGCGGCAGCAAAGTGCTTTTCGACCCCTTCATCAGCCCCAACCCGCTGGCCAAAGACGTCGACATCAACCAAATTGATGCGCAGTTCATTCTGCTCAGTCACGGCCACGCCGACCACGTAGCCGATGCCGAAGCTATTGGCACCCGCACGGGCGCCGAAGTAGTGGGCATGGCCGAAGTGGTGGGTTGGTTTGGGCAGAAAGGCCTGAAAGCCAACTACGCCATGAACATCGGCGGCACGGTAACCCTGCCTTTCGGGAAGGTGAAGATGGTAGCCGCCGCCCACTCCAGCTCCATGCCCGACGGCTCGTACGGCGGTCTGGCGGCGGGTTTCCTTATCGAAGCCGAAGGCAAAACGCTCTACTACGCCGGCGACACGGCCCTCACCTACGACATGAAACTCATCGGGGAGCGGTATAAGCTGGATTTCGCGCTGCTGCCCATCGGCGACAACTTTACGATGGGTATCGACGATGCGCTGATAGCCGCCGACTGGACCGGCGCTCGCAAGATTATCGGGATGCACTACGATACCTTCCCGCCCATCGCCATCGACAAGGAAGCAGCTCAGCAAAAAACCACTCAGGCCGGCAAAGAATTGCTGCTTCTGAAAATTGAAGAAACTATTACGTTGTAAGTTTAATGGCTGAATTGTTAAATGGCTGGCTGTTCAATAAGCCGTTGGGAAAAATCAACCATTTAACAATTCAGCCATCTAGCCATTAATCAAACCCTCATGGGAAAAATCATTGCGGTAGCCAATCAGAAGGGCGGGGTGGGCAAAACCACCTCGGCTATCAACTTGGCGGCCAGTCTGGCGGCTTTGGAGTACCGGACGCTCCTCGTGGACGCCGACCCGCAGGCCAACGCCACCTCCGGCGTGGGCTTCGACCCCAAGGACATCGATAACAGCATCTACGAGTGCATGGTAGACGGCATCAATGCCCAAGACATTATACTGCAAACCAATGTGCTGCCTCACCTCGACCTCATGCCCTCCCACATCGACTTGGTAGGCGCTGAAGTGGAGATGATCAACCTGCCCAACCGGGAGGAGAAGATGAAGGACGCCCTGCGCCCTCTGGCCGATCAGTACGACTTCATCATCATCGACTGCTCGCCAAGCTTGGGCTTGATTACGGTAAACGCTCTCACGGCCGCGCACTCCGTCATTATTCCGGTGCAGTGCGAGTACTTTGCCCTCGAAGGCCTCGGCAAATTGCTGAACACCGTAAAAATCATTCAGAGCCGCCTCAACACCGAGCTGGAAATTGAGGGCATCCTGCTCACGATGTACGATGTGCGTTTGCGCTTGAGCAACCAGGTTGTAGAAGAAGTGAAGCTGCACTTCCAGCAACTCGTTTTTGACACTATTATCCCCCGCAACGTGAAGCTAAGCGAGTCGCCTAGCTTCGGTATCCCGGTTATCCTGCACGACGCCGAAAGCAAAGGCAGCATCAGCTACCTCAACCTGGCCCGCGAAATCGTGGAAAAGAACGTGGAAGCGGCCGGCACCTCGGAGGCCGCTGAAGACGCGGCGGCGTAAGGCAATAACAACTTCATAGCAACGGCCAGCAGAATTCTGCTGGCCGTTTTCGTTAGCGAAGGATGGCTCGCAAGCTGTAACGCTAAGCTCCAGCTTGGCGAATCGTTGCTGAGGTTGCCCGACTTGTACCACCTCTGCTACATACCCTATAATGTGAAGTCGGCGCAGGGTAAATCAACTTACGCTACCCTAAGCAATAACCTCGTTCAACAATTCACTAAACAGGAGCTTGGTATTACATCATGCAGCAAGCGCAGTTCGGCCTCGTAGCACGGCGAGTATTCCGTGTTCCACGATTATTTGCTGATCGTGGAACAAAATTTCCTAGCCTTCCCCTGCGTTTGTGTATTTTTGAATCCTGCTTTTCTCGCGCCACTGCGAGAGAGCTGATTGCAAGTATGTCAGACAAGCAAGAAGAAAAAGCTATTCCAGCGGCTCCGGCCGCAGCCGCTAAGCGTAAAATTGGTGGTTTAGGCCGTGGGCTCAATGCGCTGATTGAAGGCAGCTACGAGAAAAAGAGCGACCGGGTAGGCCTCGTGCCCCACCCTATGAATTCGGTTGGCCTGATTCCGGTCGGCCAGATTGAAGCCAACCCCTACCAGCCCCGCACCCACTTCGACCAGGATGCGCTGCACGAACTAGCAGAAAGCATCAAGATTCAGGGCATCATCCAGCCGGTGACGGTGCGCCAAACGGGTACCAACGCCTACCAGCTTATCAGTGGCGAGCGTCGTTTGCAGGCTTCCAAAATTGCGGGCCTCGACACCATTCCGGCCTACATCCGGAAAGCCGACGACCAGCAGATGCTGGAAATGGCCCTTATCGAGAACATTCAGCGCGAAAACCTCAACGCCATTGAAATTGCGCTCAGCTACCAGCGCCTCGTGAGCGAGTGTAACCTGAAGCAGGAAGAATTAGGCGACCGGGTCGGTAAGAACCGCTCGACCGTAACCAACTACCTGCGCCTGCTCAAGCTCCCGCCCGATATCCAGATTGGCTTGCGCGACACGGCCATCAGCATGGGCCACGCCCGCGCCCTCATCAACATCGAGAATCCGGAGCAGCAACTGGCGCTATTCCACCGCATCCTGGCCGAAGAGCTGTCGGTGCGGCGGGTGGAGCAATTGGTTCGGGCGGGCCTGAACCCGGCGGAGAAAGCTGGTGCGCCTGCCACTAAACCAGCGCAGGAACTAGCGGGCCAGGTGCCCGTAGCTGAATTGCGCCGCACGGAGCGCCACCTCACGGAGCGTTTTGGGAGCCGGGTACTGGTGAAGCCAGGCCCCCAAGGCCGCGGCGAAATCAAGATTGCCTTCGATTCGGTGGAAGACATGCAGCGCATTCTGCACATTCTGCAACCTGCATAAAAGTTAGGCAGTTGAGGGAGAACCACAAGAACTTAAGCTGCAGTCTAACAGACTAGTCTGCCTCTGTCAGCGTTATCAGCTTAGTTTACTTTGGCCTCTCTCGCGTCTCCGTTATGAAACTCTACTCCTGCCTCCGAACTACGGTTGCGCTGCTCCTGCTGGCGTTGCCACTGGCGCCGAAGGCGCACGCCCAAGCCACGCCGCCTACACGCACTACCGTCGTCACAGTGGGGCCTGATTCAACGCAGGTCAGCACACCAGTTGTGCCCGACTCGGTGCGCCGTACGGCTCGGTTGTTTGGCTTGAAGATGACCAGGCCTGCCAAAGCCGGACTGCTTTCGGCGCTGCTACCCGGTGCCGGACAGATATACAACCGCCGCTGGTGGAAGCTGCCGCTCGTATACGGCGCCGTGGGCGGCACAATCTACGGGGAGTTGTTCTACCAGAATTATTACAAGATTTGTGTGGAAGCCAAGAGAAAACGGAATGACGGGGACCCAGACACGGTAGATGACAATGAGCTTACCCGAGAGGCAACGCCTTCTCAAATTGATAGGGGTATCAACGAGTATCGGCGCCAGCGCGACACATTTGTAGCGTATGTAGCACTAGCCTATAGCGTGCAAATACTCGATGCGGTGGTAGATGCCCACTTACGCGACTTCGACATCAGTGACGACTTGAGTTTGCGCTGGGATCCAACCATGCTGCGGATGCCAACGGCGGCGGCCACGCCTGGTATTGGCCTCACTCTCACCTTTAAATGAGTTGTCAGTTACCAGTTGCCGGTTGTCAGTTGATATCAACTACTAAACGGCACTGGCAACAGGCAACCGGTAACTGAATATAATGAAGCTTCTGCTGATCGGCTACGGCAAAATGGGCCGGGCTATCGAGGCCCGCGCGGTGGCGCGGGGCCACCAAATTGTTGGTATCATTGACCCTGCTTATCCTGAAGCCAGCATTGCGGATTTCGACGCTACTACTGCCGATGCCGCTATTGAGTTTACGCACCCTGATGCCGCTTTTGCCAATGTGCAGGCCTGCTTACGCCAGGGGCTGCCAGTGGTGTGCGGCTCGACGGGCTGGCTCCACCATTTTCAGGAGGCCGTGAAGCTCTGCCAGGAGCAGGATGGTTCGTTGTTTTACGCCTCCAACTATAGTGTGGGCGTCAATCTGTTCTTTCACTTCAACGAGTACATCGCCACCAAAATGCACCAGTTTGGCGGCTATGATGTGCAGGTAAGGGAGATTCATCACACCCAAAAAGTAGACCAGCCCAGCGGAACGGCCCTCACGGCGGCCGAGGCTATACTGCGTCACTTTCCGAGTAAAACCATTTGGCGCAACGAAGCCGCGCAAGCTCCCACCGAACTGGCCGTGCTGAGTGAGCGGACGGGCCAAGTAGTAGGCACTCACATTGTTACCTATACCTCCGAAGCCGATACGCTAGAACTCAAGCATGAAGCACATACCCGCGACGGGTTTGTGGACGGTGCCTTGTTGGCGGCCGAGTGGCTGCCCGGCCATCAGGGCGTATTTGGCATGAAGGATTTATTAGGAATTTGAACGGCTAGCTCCTTGAACTGTTAATTGCTTGATTGTTGTAATTAGTTTGTGAGGAGGAAGCCGATTAACGTTTCTGTTATCTAGCGGTTCCCCTCTAATTTCTTCGGATATTCCGAAATTAAATTGCCGCTTGGCCTCGCCAGGCATTACCTGACTTCGCACTCTTGCTATGGCCGTACAACAGTCCTGGGAACAACGTATGAAAGCGGCTTCCACGCCCAAGCCCATTGAAAGAAAGAAAAGCTTCTTCCGAGAATGGGGGGACGCCATCTTATTTGCGGTAGTGGCCGCCACGCTTATTCGCTGGGCTACTTTCGAGGCCTATACCATCCCGACGCCTTCCATGGAGGACTCGCTGCTGGTGGGCGACTATTTATTTGTAAGCAAGCTGCACTACGGTCCGCGTACTCCCCAGACGCCGCTGCAGATTCCGCTCACGCACCAAACGCTCTGGGGTACGGGCCTCAAAAGCTACTCCGACGCCATTCAGTTGCCAAGCTACCGCCTGCCGGGCTTCTCGGAAGTGAAAAGCGGCGACGTAGTGGTGTTCAACGTGCCCTTCGAAAGCCAGCACCCCGCCGACCTGCGCACCAACTATATCAAGCGTTGCGTAGCCGTAGCTGGCGACGTGCTGGAAATCAAGGATACCCAGGTGTTCGTGAATGGCAAGCCGATGGTGAATCCGCCGCAAAGCCAAAATCGCTATTTCCTGCAAGTGCCCCAGCCCAACGACGACCTGAAGAAGGCGTTTCATGAGCAGGGCGTTACCAACTTCAACCGCCCCGACGGCCAGCCGGAGCCTCTTTATGGCATGCAGGAGCCGACGTTCATGATTGACGCCACCTCAGCCACCGCCGATTTTTTCCGCAAGCAGCCGTATGTGAAGGCCGTGGTGCAGGACAAAGCCACGCCCGGTCAGGCCGAGCCCGACGTTTTCCCGAACAACCCGGACTACCCACAGAGTACGCCGCAGCCTATCAACAACTGGAACAAAGACAACTATGGCCCTCTGCAACTGCCAAAGAAAGGTCAGACTGTACAACTCACCCCCCAGAACACGCCTATTTACGAGAAGATCATTATGCGTTACGAGCACAATGAAGGCGTAACCATACTGAACGGCGTACTAACTCAGAATGGTCAGCCAATGAAGAGCTACACGTTCAAGCAGAACTACTACTTTATGATGGGCGACAACCGTCACGATTCCCTCGACTCGCGCTATTGGGGCTTCGTTCCCGAAGACCACATCGTCGGTAAAGCCGTCCTAATCTGGATGTCCGTAGATCCGTATGCCGACTTCTTCCACAAAATCCGCTGGAGCCGCCTGTTCAACACGATCCACTAAGGATCACGGATTTTTCCGGATTAGACGGATGAGTCGGATTTTATAGACGATTAGCGTCTGAAGCCGGTGTTATAAATCAAACAAGAAAGGCTTGCAACCGGCAAGCCTTTCTTGTTTGGGTGGCTCTTCTTAAAGTGAAGTCGTTCACAAAATCCGGCCCATCCGTCTAATCCAGAAAAATGCGTGATCTACCAGACTATTGGCTTCGAGCTGTGCTCTTGCAGGTAGGCGTTGGTTTTGCTGAAGGGACGGGAGCCGAAGAAGCCCCGGTCGGCGGCATAGGGGGATGGGTGCGCGGCCTTGAGGATGAGGTGCTTGCGCTCATCAATCAGCTCGGCTTTCTTTTGGGCATAAGCACCCCAAAGAATGAAGACGACGTTCTGTTTTTGCTCGGAAATGGTTTGGATAACAGCGTCGGTGAATTGCTCCCACCCTTTCTTTTGGTGGCTGCCGGGCTCGGCGGCGCGTACGGTAAGCGTAGCGTTGAGTAGCAAAACGCCTTGTTGGGCCCACCGGTCGAGGTTGCCATTGGGAGCCGGCGGGGTACCCGGTAAATCGTCTTGGAGCTCTTTGAAAATATTTTGCAGCGAAGGCGGGGTGCGTTTGTCTTCGGCCACCGAGAAGCTCAAGCCGTGGGCCTGGCCTTTGCCGTGATAAGGGTCTTGTCCAAGAATCACCACCTTCAGCGCCTCAAACGGACAGGCATCAAAAGCGTGAAATATTTGGGGGCCTGGTGGGTACACAGTGGCCGTAGCGTACTCGCCACGCACAAAAGCAATTAAATGCTGAAAATAAGGTTTTTCAAATTCTGGCTGTAATACCTTGCGCCAACTCTCTTCTATTTTTACATTCATACGTTGGAAAGAAATTATTGCGGATTGAGCGGACCTTCGTTGGCTCCGGATGCGTACATAAACCAAATTCCGGCCCCGGCTGTTAGTCTTACCCACACCGCACAGTAATCATGAATACGACCACCACGCAGGGCGTTACCGTGAGCGTCACGACGAACTATTTGCCCGACTACTCGAGCCCCGGCCAAGAACACTACGTATTTGCGTACAAGATTGATATTCGCAACAACGGCGAATATACCGTGAAGCTACTGCGTCGCCACTGGTATATCTATGATGCCAACGGCGTAGTACGCGAAGTGGAGGGCGAAGGCGTAGTTGGCCAGCAGCCCGTTTTGGAGCCTGGCGAGGCGCACCAGTATGTATCGGGCTGCAACCTCAAATCGGGGCTCGGTAAGATGCGCGGCACGTACGAAATGGAGCGCTTGGCCGATGGAAGCGTATTTACGGTGGAAATTCCGGAGTTCACTCTTGTAGTGCCTTACCGCCTGAACTGATTTGTTGAAGGATTGAATGGCTGAATTGTTAAATGGCTGGTCGTTCAATGAAGAATTTGAACAAGCAGCCATTTAACAATTCAGCCATTCAACCTTTTAGTAACTTGCTTTTCCAGCCTCTTAGCTACGTTCGATATTTTTTTCGCTCGGGGAATGCGCATGGGCTGCATTCCCCGTTCGTTTTTCAACTCTACAACCACGTCGTTCAGCACAATGGAGAGTTTGCCGCTTTCGAGAGCATCGAAGCCAGACGGCATGAGTTGCTGCAGAGTCAGCAATTGATAGAAATACGTGACTTTGGAGCCGGGTCCCACACTAGTACAGGCAGTCAGCGCCGCGTGGGCCGCATAGCCCGTACAGCCGCGAAGCCCCCTAGGTTGGCGCAACTACTTTTTCGGCTGGTCAATCACTTTCGACCCCGCACTATTCTGGAGCTAGGCACTTCGCTTGGTCTTACCACGGCTTACTTAGCCGCTGCCGACTCGGGCAGCCGCGTGCTTACGTTCGAGGGCTGCCCAAGTACAGCACGAATAGCGCGCGAAACATTTCAAACGCTGCACCTACACAACGTAGAGTTGATTGAAGGCAACCTGGATGAAACGTTGGCTCCTACCCTAGCCTCTTTAAGCGCCCCGCTCGACTTTGCCTTTTTCGATGGCAATCATCGGTACGAGCCTACCTTACGCTATTTCAACCTATGCGCGGCGCATCGTACGGAGCGCAGTGTTTTTGTGCTCGACGACATTCACTGGTCCGGCGAGATGGAGCGCGCTTGGAACACCATCCAACAACATCCCGAGGTGCGCCTAACTATCGACCTTTTTTTTGTAGGCCTGGTGTTTTTTCGTCGCAACCAGCCCCGCCAACACTTCCGACTACGTTTCGATAGCGCACTTGATAAACTGCTGGATCGGACCAAGTGGCTTTCCGCTTAAGCGTGTTTCCCGTTACCCGTTGTTCGGCGGGCTTCTAGGGTGGCAGCACCTAGTTGTGCAGGCCATCCTAGAAGCCCTGCCGAACAGCGGGTAATGAAAAACGAAAACTTACTTCACGGCCTCCCGCACTTTAGTGAGTTTCACCAGCAACTCTTCCAATTTATCCAAGGCCAGCATGTTGGCTCCATCCGATTTGGCGGTGGCTGGCGTGGGGTGGGTCTCGATAAACAGGCCATCGGCCCCGACGGCAATGGCGGCTTTGGCAATAGTTTCGATGAGAGCAGGCTGACCGCCTGTGACGCCGCTGCTCTGGTTAGGGCGCTGCAAGGAGTGCGTAACATCCATTACCACGGGCACGCCAAAATCGCGCATGGCGGGTAGGTTGCGGAAGTCTACCACGAGGTCGGAGTAGCCGAATGAATTGCCTCGGTCGGTGAGGATAACGTGTTGGTTGCCCGACTGGCGCACCTTATCAACGGCAAACTGCATGGCCTCACCGTTCAGGAATTGTCCTTTCTTGATGTTGACCACTTTGCCGGTTTCGGCAGCGGCAATCAGCAAATCGGTTTGCCGGCACAGGAACGCCGGAATTTGCAGCACATCAACGTACTCTGCTGCCAAGGCCGCCTCTCCCGATTCGTGAATGTCGGTGACGGTGGGCACTCCCATTTCGCTGCCTACTTTTTGGAGGATACGCAAGGCTTTCTCGTCGCCAATACCCGTAAAGGAATCGAAGCGGGAGCGGTTGGCTTTACGGTAAGAGCCTTTAAAAATGTAAGGAATCTGCAGCTTATCAGTGATGTGGCGCACTTTTTCGGCAATGCGCAGGGCCATGTCTTCGCCCTCAATTACGCAGGGACCAGCCATCAAAAAGAACTGGCCGGAGTTGGTGTTACGGAAGTGCGGCAGGGCGTTGGCGAGGAGTTCGAGCATGGAAACGTGGAATGTAGTGTGCGCCGTAGCTTGGGCTAGTCGGCTCAAGTCTTTCGGACGACTAAAGGTAGCAGACACAAATGTCTTGCGCTTATCTGGCTGCCAATTCGGCAATACCAGCCAAGCTATGTTCGCGCCAACGCCGTCAAGTGTACACGCCTTGCCCTTCGCCGGCAACTCTGCAACAACACTAACCGCAGTTTCTCATTCTATAGGCTTTCTCTTCAGACAGATAAACAGCTCCCTCCCTTGCCGCGGACGCAGTGAGTTATGTGCGGTTTCAAAACACACGAAATCAAAGAACGGCTCGAAATAAGTTCGGTATTCCTCTCTTGTACCGCCAAATGGTGGCTCCGGCGAATCACCGAAATCAGTTTCAAATAGCAGCCCTACTAGCGTACCACCCGAACGTAGTAGACGAGCGCACTGCTCGGCATAGGCAGGACGCAGGGCGGGGTCGAGAGCACAAAAGAAAGTCTGTTCTACTAGCAAGTCGAATGGCGGGGAGGGTTGGAGCGCAAAGAAGTTTTCATGGAGCAGATGCGTTGCCGGAAATCCGGGTACACGCTGCTGAAGCGCTTGTAGAGCCTCTGGAGCTATATCTGCCACAAATACTTCGGTAAATCCTTTCTCGTGCAGATACTCGGCTTCGTAGGCCCGCCCCGCGCCTGGTATGAGAATGCGCCGCTGATCAGCCGAGCCAAGCTGATCGAAATATTCACGCAAAGGGGGCGTTATAGCCCCGGCATCCCAGCCGGTTTGGTTGGCCGCGTAGCGCCCGCGCCAATACGCTTCATCGAGTTGAGTGGTAGGTTTCATACAGACCTCGTACCTTTCAGCAGCTGATTTTTCTTGACAGAAACTAGATTGTTGTAAAATTTCGTTTGTTTGCGCACCAAGATACCACATTACCGGTGCGTCTGACTCTTACTTAACCCTGCTTGCAATGGAACAAGAACAAAGCCCACTCCCACGGAACAACAGTCGCTTTTTACTCATTGTGGCGTTAGCGCTGGTGCTACTCGGCATCAATGGCGTCCTCTATTGGATGAACCGGCAGAAAACCGAGGAAAATGAGCAGCTTACTACGCAGGTAGCCGAGAAAGATACCAAGCTACAAGATCAAATTAAACAGTACGAAACCCTGAAAGCGGATTTCGAACGCCAAAGCCAGGAAGTGCAGTCGATGGGACTATCGAATGATTCGCTGGAGTCCAAGATTGCCTCCATCAACGCAGATTTGCTTAAGCTTCGCTCCTTCAAGGCTGGCAGCTTCTCCATCAAGGAGCAGCAGCGCTTTCGGCAACGGGCCATCAACTTCGAAAACCAGCTACGCAAAAAAGACGAGGAAATAGCCCAGCTCAAGGCCGACAACGAAGCCTTGTACACAGAAACCACCACTCTCAAAGAGCGCCAGAACAAGCTTACTGATACCATCACTACGATTGCTCGCTCCAACCAGGAGCTAAGCGAGAAAGTAGCCGTAGCCTCACGCCTGCAGGCCGAAAACATCCGCATCGGCGTTCTGAATTCGCGTGACAAGGAGAAGGATGACGACGACAACGAGTTCAAGGCCAAGCGCGTCGACAAGGTAAAGATTACCTTCAATCTGGCTCGCAACGATGTATCGCCTAAGGAAACCAAGCAGATTATGTTGCGTCTGATCGAACCTGATGGGGCAGCTCTCTACAACCTAAGCACGGGCGGTGGCACCTTCATGATCGATGGTTCCGAAGCTTTCTACACAGCCAAGCAGGACCTTGTATTCGACAATACTCGTCAGCCTGTGCAATTTCTTTACGCTAAAGGTGCTGCCTACAAAACTGGTCAGCACACGGTAGAGTTGTACGAAGGCGGCGTTATGATCGGCAAAACTTCGTTCACGCTTAAATAGGATCACGAATTTTTCACGAAGTAGACGGATTAATCGGATTTTGTGGACGATTTCTGTCCAGAATGCTGTGTTCCTCCTGACCAAACAACAAAGGCTTGCTAATTAGCAAGCCTTTGTTGTTTGGTCAGCTTAGTTGATTGAAGCTGAGTCGTCCACAAAATCCGATTAATCCGTCTACTTCGTGAAAAATCCGTGATCTGCTTCGTACTCCTCTAGCTTTTTGAGTACAGCCGTTATATTCTCAGTGAAAAGCACGACGACTGCTCCCTGCGGAGCGTTTGCCATTGCATAATCAACTGCTTCCAGTTCATTCTCAATATAGGTAACAGGCAGTTCGGGCTTATCGAGCCGTAAACCGCGCTCCATGATTTCCTTGATCTGCTCAGCGGTTTTACCGCGCAAATCACGGTCTTGGCGCAGAATCACCTCGTCGAATATACGGCCGGCTACCCGGGCAAAGCTTAGCGTGTCCTCATCGCGCCGGTCGCCCAGGCCCGATACCATGCCAATTTTACGAGTAGCCTGAGTGGCATTCAGAAACTCGGCAAATTTCTCGATGCCGTGGGTGTTGTGCGCATAGTCTACAATCACTTCGAATTTCGGAAACTTGAACACGTTCATGCGGCCCGGCGTCTTGCTGGCTGATGGCACAAACGTGCGCAATGCCAGCTTGATATCTTCACGCTCTAATCCAGCTAAATAGCCGGCCAGGGCGGTAGCCAGGCTGTTTTCGATGTTGAAAGTAGCGCGGCCGCCAAACGTTACCGGAAACTCCACGGCCCGGTCGATGCGCAGCTTGTAGCTGTTCTTATAAATGGTCACGTAGCCTTCTTCGTATACGGCAGCCACTCCACCCGCTTCCACATGGTCGAGAATACGGGGGTTATTTTCGTCCATACTAAACAAAGCCACCCGGCAATCCAGCTTTTCCCGCATGGCATAAACCAAGTCATCGTCGGCGTTGAGCACGGCCCAGCCGGTTTTGCGCACGGTGCGAGGCAGCACTCCTTTCACTGCCGCCATTTCTTCCACGGTGTGAATGTCGCGCATGCCCAGGTGGTCGGCGGCTACGTTGGTTACCACCGCAATGTCGCAGGTATGAAAGCCCAGACCAGAGCGAAGCATACCGCCGCGCGCTGTTTCCAACACGGCATAGTTGATAGTTGGATCTTTGAGCACAAACTCGGCACTGACGCCGCCGGTGCAGTCGCCTTTCTGCAACTGCCGACCTTGGATATAGATACCATCCGTGGTGGTGAAGCCTACTTTGTAGCCCTTCGAGGCTATCATGTGCGCAATAAGCCGAGTGGTGGTAGTTTTGCCGTTAGTGCCCGTAATAGCAATAATAGGAATGCGGGCATTGCTGCCGGGTGGAAACAACATATCGACCACGGGAGCGGCTACGTTGCGAGGCAAGCCTTCGGTAGGCGAAATGTGCATCCGGAAACCGGGCGCCGCATTCACTTCAATCACAGCACCGCGCGTTTCGTTCAACGGCACTGCAATGTCAGTAGCCATCAAATCAATGCCGCAGATATCGAGCCCTACAATGCCGGCCACACGCTCTGCAAGCAGCACGTTGTAGGGGTGCATCAGGTCCGTAACATCCGTAGCGGTGCCGCCAGTACTGATATTGGCGGTGCTTTTCAGATACACCATCTCACCGGCCGGCAACACCGATTCTAGCGTGAGCTTCAGCCCTTTCAGAATATCGAGCGTGTGCTTGTCGGCTTTGATGCTAGTGAGCACCTTTTCGTGCCCGACCCCCCGCCGCGGATCCTGGTTTACTTCGTCGATCAGTTCCTGAATGGTATGCTGTCCGTCGCCAACTACCGCGGCAGGTGTGCGCTTGGCAGCGGCCACTAACTTCCCATTTACTACCAGCAGCCGGAAATCTGCGCCTTCAACAAATTGCTCAACAATTACGGCTCGGGAATAAGCCTGGGCCATCTTCAAACCTTCTGCCGCTTCCTCCCAATTCATAATGCGGATGGTGACGCCTTTGCCATGGTTGCCATCGAGCGGCTTGGTCACCAACGGAAAACCTAAATCCTCGATGGCATCCCGCAGCCCATCCGCCGAATACACAGTAGTACCCTGCGGCACCAGTACACCCGCATCGTGCAGCATGGCTTTTGTCCGGTTCTTGTTGCCCGCTATTTCCACCCCCGCGTGCGAAGTGTAGGTGGTAGTGGTGGCCCAGATGCGCTTCTGGTTTACCCCGTACCCAAGTTGAATAATGCCGCTGTTCTTCAACTGGATATACGGTATATCCCGCGAAGCCGCCTCCGACACGATACTCCAGGTACTTGGGCCTATAAACTCTTCTTCCCGAATTTCGTGTAGCTCATCAATAATGGGCTTCAAATCCACGTCTTTCTTTTCGCAAAGCGCCTCCACGATTTCCACAGCAGCCTCAGCAGCCCGGCGCCCGGCCCGCTCTTCCTGATAGCTGAACACTACAAACTCCACGCCTTCTTCACGGGCCGGATAGGACTTGCCCCAATACACGGGCATGCCTGCCTGCCGTTGCAACTCCAATGCTACGTGCTGAATAACATGCCCGAGCGGCTCCCCGTCGGCTAATTGCTCTTGCGTAAGAGGTGGATGTTTAGCGGCGTGCTTCTGCGATTCGAAGGCTGCATGCGGTTTGCCAAGTTCGGGCATTAACTGAGTGAGTCGTTCAGCCAACTCTGGTACTGCGTTCGACCATTGATCGGCATAGTCCTCAAGATCCACTTTCATTACAATCAACTTGTAATGTTTGACGGACCAGTAGCTGGGCCCGCGCATGGTGCGTAGGTCAATAATCTTCATGATAGATGGAGTGGAAGGCAAGTAGTGCGAGTTGTACGCGGAAACTAAATGTAGGGATTTGAGCCTGCAAGGCCACCATAGACCCAACCTGCGCGGTCATTTCGGTATCTCTTCTCCAGCTTAATTGCTCAAAGCATAAGGCGATAACCTTACTTGTCTGCCCTCAATTGCCAATGCCTCAGTTGCTCATCACCTGGCTTCCAACCCAATGAACCCAATGCTATGGTCAAATAAAAAAGGGGACCTTGCCGATGATAGCAGCAAGGTCCCCTTTACTTATCGATAAATTCATTAAAAAATTTGCCCCGGCTGGGGCTAATCAACCGGGGCACTAAGTAAGCAAAAAACAGGAATAAAGAGGTGACGGGCGGATTCGAACCGCCGTAGGAGGTTTTGCAGACCTCTACCTAGCCACTCGGTCACGTCACCGGATTGGGGATGCAAACTTACACCTAAATCTGACTTATGCCAAACCAGGGGTGGTATTACCCTGCTTTAGAATGGTAATCAACTGTTTTTCTGGCAGAAGAAATTCTTGAAAATTCTCTTTCCCACATAAGTTATACACAAAAAAAGACCCCGGATGACTCCGGGGCCTTTTTAGAAGTGAGCAGATAAGCTTAAGCTTTCTCCTCGTCTTTTTTGTCGGCAGCGTCGTCGGTGTCGAGCAGGTGCTTGGCACGCTCTACCACGTCGCCGGCTACCTCCTTAGCTTTTTCGAAAGCTTCGGTGTGCGTTGCAGCCTCTACGGCGTCGCTGGCAACTTCCTTCACTCTGTCGAAAGCCGCGGTAGCAGCACCAGCTACGGCAGCGAGGATGCCACCTTCACTTGCCGGAGCTTCGGCTGCAGGAGCTTCAGTTGCCGGAGCAGCTTCGGCAGCAGGAGCTTTGGAGGCTAGCTTCTGCTCGCCTACCTGCCGCTCGGTGCCCATCATCTTGTCGCGCAGAGCTGACAGAGCATCCAGGTCGCCGAGGGTCGACTTCTCAGCAACAGGCTGCTTCTTGAGGTCGGTCAGCTTGCCTTCGCCTTGAGCTGCTGTTGGTGCCTGACCAGCAGGGCCTTTCTTCTTGAACTTGGCAGCACGGCTGTCTTCTTCCTGCTGCTGGTTGAATACGGCAGTGTGCGACAGTACGATGCGACGGTCATCCTTCGAGAACTCAACTACGCGGAAGTCCAGCGACTCGCCGTTTTCGGCGTTGCTGCCATCTTCTTTCACCAATGACTTTGGATATGCGAAGCCCTCGATGCCGTACGGCAACTCGAGTACTGCGCCACGGTCGGTCTTCTCGGTGATGGTAGCCTTGTGTACTGAGCCAGGCGTGAACACCGTCTGGAACGTGTCCCAGGGGTTTTCTTCCAGCTGCTTGTGGCCGAGGGCCAAACGACGGTTGGCTACGTCCAGCTCGAGCACGAGCACGTCCAGACGGTCGCCTACCTTCACCACTTCCGAAGGGTGCTTGATCTTCTTGGTCCACGACAGGTCCGATACGTGCACGAGGCCGTCAACACCTTCTTCCAGTTCTACGAACAGGCCGAAGTTGGTGAGGTTACGCACGAGGCCGTTGTGCTTGGTACCTACGGCATACTTGGTGCCGAAGTCGCCACGAGTCCATGGATCTTCGCTCAGTTGCTTGATACCCAAGCTCATCTTGCGGTCTTCGCGGTCGAGGGTCAGGATCTGCGCCTCTACTACGTCGCCCTGCTTGATGAAGTCCTGCGGGTTGCGCAGGTGCTGGCTCCAGCTCATTTCTGAAACGTGGATCAGGCCTTCTACGCCCGGGATGATTTCCATGAACGCGCCATAGTCGGCTACGTTCACGATGCGGCCTTTCACTTTCGAGCCTACGCCCATGTCGGCGGGCAGCGAATCCCATGGGTGAGCAGTCAGTTGCTTCAAGCCCAGGCTGATACGCTTCTTGGCTTCGTCGAAGTCCAATACTACGATGTTCAGCTTCTGGTCGAGCTGCAACACTTCGCTCGGGTGAGCGATGCGGCCCCACGAAATGTCGGTGATGTGCAACAGACCGTCAACGCCACCAAGGTCAATGAACACACCGAAGTTGGTCATGTTCTTGATAACGCCTTCCAGGATCTGGCCTTTCTCCAGGTTGTTGAGGATAGCTTCGCGCTGCTTCTCGAGGTCTTTCTCGATCAAGACTTTGTGCGAAACTACTACGTTGTCGAAAGCGGCGTTGATCTTCACCACTTTCACTTCCATCCGACGACCAACATAGATGTCGAAGTCACGGATAGGCTTCACGTCGATTTGCGAGCCGGGCAGGAAGGCTTCTACGCCGTCCAGGTCCATGATCAGACCACCTTTGGTCCGACGCTTTACTACGCCTTCCAGAATGGTGTCATTCTCGAGAGCATCGTAGATAGATTTCCAGGCCTGCTTGATCTTGGCCTTCTTGCGGCTCAGAATCAGCTGACCGTTCAGGTCTTCCTGGTCTTCGATGAATACTTCTACCTCGTCACCAATTTTCAGGTCGGGCAGGTCGCGGAATTCGGTGATGGACACCAAACCATCGGATTTGAAGCCGATGTTCAGGATTACGTCGCGCTCGGTGATGCCCACCACAACGCCTCTTACTACTTCTTCTTCCTGAACGGTGGTGAGGGTACCGGAGTACATTTCCTCCATTTCGGCGCGCTGCTGAGCGGAATAGTTACCGCCAAAACCGGACGCTCCTACATTGTCCCAGTCGAAGTTATCTGCTACTTCAGCCATTTTTGCTTGTAGCCCTGCTGTACACGTCCGGCTCAGGGCCAACTCCGGAACGCGTTTTTACTTGATACACAGCACGAAAGCGCCGGCCCGCCACCCTGACGGGGCGGCAAAGATACGGGATTGGGAAGATAATTTCTAAGAATATTATTACACACCGACCGAATTGTATTACATTTTTTAGATGTCACAATTTTACATATTATTTCCTTTTATTAAGTTATCATATATAATAATATCACTTATTCACAAACCATTATTCACAAACCATTATTCACAAACCAATGAAAAAAATACGATTACTAGCGCTAATCCTTTCGATAGGCGCATCAGGTTTGTACGGCTGTAGCCAACCTGAACAAAGCCCGAAGCCACAAGACGTGTTGGCTGAGCACTACAAAGTTCCTGCCGTGTTGTATGGCGCGACGGTGGGTGATCTTCGCATACCAGATGGCACAGAAACCATTGTTGAGGACGAAGGAGCAACCGTCCGATTGAAATACCCAGCGGGAATTCGTTTTATCAACTCGCAACAACACTCATTAGACTTCGCATCAAAGCTTGATGATGGCGGAGGAGGAAGCTATACTTGTACTGGTGCCTGCTCTGTTGGTTGTGATGTGTTTTATGTACAAAGCTCGTTTGCTTGCAGCCAGTGTTCAAATGGCAGCGCTTGTACGGGGAAAGCCTCCCGCTCATCAGAGACAGGTGGCTTTGTAGATACCGGCGCAGGCATCTCGTTTATCAGAACGAAAGAGCAATTACAAAAACTTGAAAAACAACATTTACAGGTACCCGACGACTTGTTCCACTTTGAGTATGTAAATCGGGCAATGCGTAAGTTGAACGTTGAAGTTCATGGTGAAGCTGATCCAACTCAGGCCATTGCTCGCAATCCTGATGCGTATAAGCATGTAGCTATTAATATGTATGGAGCTGTAGTAGATTACACAGTTCCTATCAACTACTTAAATAGTGAAGCCCAAAGGTTAAGCCTGGAGGGAAAATCATATAATAGGCTTGGTTCCACTTTGTCACCAACTCAAGTATTTTTGCTTGAAGAAAGTGGTGGAGGCTTTAGCTGCGCCTGCTCATCTGGTGGAAGCGGGTGCACTGCCGAGTCTGGCATTGGCTACAAAAAGTGTAACTCAGGGGCTTGCACTTCTTGCACTATGTCGGTCCAATAGTATAAGGAACTGCCAATCTTTAAGCTGAAAATCCTTGCCCATACATACCGTTGGCCAAGGATTTTCTATTGCTTTTCAAGCCACCAACACCGCTAGAAACTCCTGCGCCGAGAGGACGCGCACGGCAGGGAAGCGTACTTGAGCCAAGTGCTTGAAATGTGCGTCATTAGTAATCAGGTAATCAGCGTTTGCAGCTACGGCGCAATCCACAAATTTCTCGTCGTCTTGGTCACACGGAACCAGGCGGTGGCGATAGTACACATTCTGCAATCGAACTTTCGGCAACTTTTGCACGATGGTCAGCACACTTTCAGCAATAGCAGCAGGGAGGCGCTGATGAAGTATTTCCGCGTATTCAAGCAAAATTTGGGTTGAGTAGACTAGCTCTACGCGCCCCATCAATAACGCTTCAAAAATTGGGCGAGTTGGTGCGGTGCGGGGTAGTATCTGCAGCAATACATTGGTATCGAGCACTATCCTCACGCGGCCGAGCTTTTACGGCCCGACATCCCGCCGTCTTTTACCCATTGCTCGTAGGTTTCAGCGGTTAGCCCCTGCGTTTCGAACAGGCTATCCATGGCTTCATCCAGGCGGCGAGTGAGTTCTTCAACCGAAACGCTAGGATCCGGCTCCGGCCAGTTGTGCTGGCGCCGAAACTCAGCTTTGGCCCGCTCGTTTTCTTCATCAGTTGGTGGTTGATAAGTTGCTTTTACAGCGTCAGACCATTCCTCCAACGCCTGCCGATGCTCCGGCTTCTCCGGATTCAGCTGCCCGCTTTTAACCATTGACTGCACAAGTGCTGCCTGCAAAGCATACAATTCGTGCGGAGCTATTTCGGCGTAATCAGGCAAGGTCAGAATGAAGGTTTTCATGCGGCAGGAATTTTATCAAAAATACAGAAAGCCCGTGAGAATGAACTTACAGCTCATCTCACGGGCTTTCCAGCCGATAAATTTCTTACGCCCGGCCCATCTCGCGCAAGTGCGCTACGTGCGAGGCGACGGCGTAGCGCATCTTGGGATATTCGTTGTACTCGACACCGAATTCCAGGCAAGCCTGGCGGATGATTTTGTTGAGGGCCGGATAGTGGACGTGCGAGATGGTGGGAAACAAGTGGTGCTCCACCTGAAAGTTCAGGCCGCCTACCAGCCAGCTGATGACTTTGCTATCCGTAGCGAAGTTGGCGGTGGTTTTGATCTGGTGAATGGCCCACTCGTCTTCCAGCTTGTTGGTGATTTCGTGGGGCATGGGGAAGGCGGCGTGCTCGACGGTGTGCGCCAGCTGGAACACGATGCTCATGGTGAAACCTACGACCGTAGCGAATACCAGGAAGCCAACTATCCAGGCGACGAAACCGACGGTGTAGATGGGCAGGGCCACGAACAGGAACAGGTGCAGCGCCTTGAAACCCCAAAATACGCCTTGGTCGGAGGCTGTCATTTTCTTGATGGGCATCTCCCCGATTTTGCCTTTAAAGTACTTCTGGTAATCCATGAAGAAAATCCAGGCAATGAAGAGCAGGGCGTAGAAGAACCAGAAGTAGAGGTGCTGGAAACGATGGAAACGGTGGCGCGTTTGGGTGCTGCTCAGGCGCAACCAAGGCTGCGCGTCGAGGTCGTCGTCGACGCCGTCGACGTTGGTGTACATGTGGTGGATAAGATTGTGCTTCACGTTCCACATGAAGCTGTTGCCACCGAGTACGTTGAGGGTGAAGGAAGCAAACTGGTTGATCCACCGGGATTTGCTGAATGAGCCGTGGGCGCCGTCGTGCATGACGTTGAAGCCGATGGCCGAGCCGACAAGACCGAGCAAGGCGCACTCCAGCAGCGCCAGCCAAGCAGGGGGCGTCAGGAAAACCAGGTGCAGGTACACGGCCACAAACGAAACCGTGAGAATGATGGCTTTGGCGAATAAGCGGGCGTCGCCAGTGGTGTCTTTGCCGGCTTCCGTGAAGTAGGCGTTGGTGCGAAGTTTCAGCTCTTTGTGAAAAGAGCGTGAAGCAGCAAATTTAGGTGCTTGCATAGGAGCAGATGGTGAAGGAATTCGGCAAAGTTATGCCCTCTCAACGCCAGCTCATCGGGAATCGTCCATAAGCCCCGGATTTTGCACAATCACTTTACCTGCTAAACAAGCATTTCGCGAAGGAGCTAGTAACCCTATTCCAGAGCTTCCCCCTGATACACAGCAACAACGCTCAGGCTATGTTGCTAGCCGACCTCTCGTTTTCCTCGTCGTTCATTGAAAACCGCTCCCCCACGACAAGGTCAGCGCTGGCTTACTTCTTCTCTACCCCATGGCAAATCAGACTTTATAAAGGGGCGTAGCTGCTTTAACGGGATAAAGAGCCGGATTTCTCCTTGAGCAAACGAGGCAATTTCGTAAGGAGTGTAGATGAACACCGCGCCGCTACTGGTCAGGAATATGTTGTGACTGACCGGCATTTTCTTCATAAACAGAAACTCGTCGAGTTTGGTGGCGGGCTGGTGCTGGTGGCGGCGCACGGCTTGTTCGAGCAAAGCACTGAGCCGCGCAGAGGCGTCGGGCCGGAAAATATCGGGGAAGCGCAGGGCGCGGCCGGTGCGGGTATCGAAGGTGACGGCCCTGGTACCGTAGCTGCCGTGGGCGCCACCCGTGTAGCTGTAAGTGAAAAAGCCGAGACTAAGTAACTGATGTTACGCAGTCGCAGAGACAGTTCATTCGTTTAGGAACCTTATGATGAGTTGCACACTGGACCTGTACACGGATTATTTGCTGAGTTCGACGGGGGCGACCACGGCCACGGGCTTGTCGGGACTACTGGACGGGG
>NZ_DASVSY010000096.1:0-17531 GCF_036387835.1 Hymenobacter sp.
GCATTTGCTCTTCTCCCGACCTCTCGTTTTGTAGTAAGGTTTAGTAGGTAGCGGGTTGTTGAGCTGTCTTTTAAGAAACTTAGGGTGTTGTGTCGGCGCGTGGTACCCTTGGGCTTTATGCTGGAAAAATTCGGCCCGGGCGCGCCTACTCAATGCTGCTTGGACGTGCGCGCCGACATGGTGGCAAACGGCCGAAGTGGCTTTGCTGCTATTAAGACCAACAACTGACAAGGAGATTTTCATAGACCAAATGAGAACAGTAAATACCTTGCTCATGCCTTTTACGACAGGCCTTTCAATCTCAACATATATTCTAAGGTCTAGCAGAACTGTCTAGAGTAGTCGTTGAACAGAAAGGGGTACTCATGTAAGAAGGGCTCTACGGCACTACATCTATAGTTAATCTTGTACCTTATTTGGTACAACGAGACCCAAGTTTAAGGATCAACTCAAAAAAATTCTAAGTAGCATCTTTTATGTCCAACTCAAGTTAAATCAATGCACTATTGCTTTATTAATAAATCGATATTGCATTGAACACATTCGACATCTGAAAATATTCCGCTAGCTGCTCGGTTAACTATTCTATCGACTGGGCTGGAGGCAGTATCTTAAAATATTCCGCTTGTATGAGTTTTCTGGAAAGTAGAGTACAGGGGTTGCTGCGCCTAACGGCAACACTTTGGGTGCTGCTGCCAAGCCTAACCGACACTTGGGCCCAGGTACCGGTAGGGGGCTACTTCCCCCACAAAGTAAGCCATTTAGTGGCCGTACCCGAGCCATCGGGCGGCCTGGTGCCCTACCGCAAGGGCACGCGCTGGGGCTACTCCGACACGCTGGGCAACCTCGTTATTCAGCCCGTGTTCGCGCGTGAGCCGGGCGCCTTTCTGCTCGGCTTCGGCGTGCTCACGCCCGAGCGCGACTCGCTTACCCTGATCAACGCCCGGGGCGAGATGATCCGCGCCACCCGCAGCCGCGCCTTGGGCCTGCTGCCCGACGGCAGCCTGCAACTGCTATCCCGGCGCGGCAGGGGGTTTCGGCCCGCCCTGAGTGGGCTGCGCTACCTGAAAGGCAGCCGTACGGCTGTGCGCGACACCCTCTGGCTGGCTCCCAACGGCGAGGACGACCTGACCCGGCTCTCCCCCACCCGGGTAGTGCGCTACCTGCCCTCGCTGCTGCCGGGCAAGCTGGCCACGCTCAACCCCGAGTACGAGCGCGGGGCCTTGCTTGACGCGCAAGGCAAGGCCCTGACGGGCTATGACTACGCCGATATCACCCCGTTTATTGACGGCTTTGCGCGGGCCGAGCGCTTCCGCAGCGGGCAGGTGGTGCTGCTCAACCGGCAGGGGCAGGAAGTACTGCCCCTGGTGCAGCGCGGCAGCACCGTGTCTGGCCTGAGCAACGTCTACCACAACCGGGCCCTGGTACAACGCCACTACGGCGCCGACACCGCCGCTGCCAGCTACGTGGTGGAGTTGGTGGATTCCACCGGCCGGGTGCTGCGGGCGCTGGCGGGCCACAGCTACGGTAGCTGGCTGATTAATGGCCAGGTTTACTGCGCAAAAGCTATCCGCGGGCCGCTGCACCTCTTCGACCGCGACGGGCAGCCCCTGCTGAACGGAGCGGCGTTTACGGAAGTGGACCAGTTTTACAACAATCGTCTGCGGGCCCGGACCCAAGACGGGTTCTGTGGGTTGCTCGACCGCCGCCTGCGCTGGGTGGCAGCGCCCCGCTACCAGGATCTGTACCACCTGTCTAATAACGGCAACCGCATGTATTCGCTCAACGGCGTGTCCAGCCCCCGCTACGATACGGCTTACGTGGTGATCCGCCAGCACGACCAATACGGGCTGCTGCGTTGCCGCGACGGGCAGGTGGTGGTGCCCATACGCTACGACACAGTTACCAGGCCGCTAACCCGCGGGTTCGCCACGCTCGTGCGCGCCAAGCGCTCGTACGTGGTCAACGCCCGCGGGCAGGAATTGAGTGAGGGCGTGGTCGACTGGGGTAGCTTGCCGGATCGCCAAGACGGCCCCAGTTGGGTCTCGGTACGGCGCGGGCAAGAGGTGGCCGTGTTCGACGAGAACGGACAGCGCTGCCCCTGGCAGCCGTTTCAGGTTCGTTGCCGTATGCCTCAGTACGGCCACCGGGGCTTGGTCATCGTGTACGACTGCAGCCGGAAAGGCTCACTGCCTGTCGCCTCGCTCCTCAACCAAGCCGGGCAGAGGCAGCTCCTTCCGCAGCGATACGAAAGGATCCAGGCGATACCCGGCTTCTATGCCATGCAGCTCGCCGAATCGCAATCGCCGAGAACGAATCTCCCCTGGGACCTTTATGACGAAGCGTTGCGCCCGCTCCTAACAGAGGTTAACGGGTGGAACCAGTTACCGGGGAACTGGGTAGGGACGACATATTATCTGCTGCATCCGAGTGGCCGGCGCATCCGGGTGCCGGAAGCGACCGGCCAGTCCTTCGCTAACGAAGTCGCCTATCTGCCCCAAGAGCCGTTTGCCCGCGGCGTGTGGCGGCTGACCTGGCTGTTACGGATCAGTAACACTGGGCGTCCGGCGGGCTACATCACCCGCGGCGGCCGCCGCTTATGGGAAGACTAATCGATCTACTTCACCCAACTGCGAAGGTCAGTATCTAAGTTGTGGTGGTCCAGTAAAAACCTTGCTGTTGGTGCTGAACGTACTGACTGGTACAGGTGCCTGGGCGCAGACGCCACACCTGCAGAATGCGCACCGGCTGGACGTTCCCGGCCACATTTCGGCAACAGGCACGCCAAGCGTAACGCTAGGTTCCACCGTGCTGACCAATGCTAAGCCCTTGGCCAGCCCGACTTGTTAGTAGCGCAGCTAACTGATACCGGACGAACTGGGCGCTTCGACTGTGCCCAACGCTTGGGCGGTGTGCACTATGATCAGTTAAGATCCTTTTCGTTGGTGGGCTCTCAGTTCTATGTGAGCGGCTTCTTCCAGGGATACCGCAATACGACCGTATTGCTAGGTGAGCAGCAGTTCCTACTCACAGATAACAACGGAATTTTGTTGCCAGCGTGACTACCCGTGGGCCGTAGATGAGGCCGGTCAGCAGCCAAGATGCCCCATAAGTAAATGTCACAATAAGTAGAAAAACCTGTTAAATATAACGTTTACTTATAACTTCAATCTCGGAATCAGTGCGGGTTCCAGCCTCAACGTCGTGTTGGCCCGAAATAGCACCCTTGTGAGGTAGTATCGATACTGGGTGGTGCGCAAGACAGCCGTTGAAGGCCCGAATACGTTCTATACTTGCAGGAGCATTTAATGACGAGGTATTGGACAAGCGAGATTTTGATGCGGTAGTGGTTGGGTCGGGGCCGAACGGGTTGGCGGCGGCTATTGCGTTGCAGCAGAGCGGGCTGTCGGTGCTGCTCGTGGAAGGCAAGGATACCCTCGGGGGCGGGCTGCGCACGGCGGAGCTGACGCTGCCCGGCTTCAAGCATGATATCTGCTCGGCCATTCACCCGATGGCGGCCGAGTCGCCGTACTTTAAAACCCTGCCGCTGGCCGCCCACGGCTTGCAGTTTATTGCCCCGCCCGTAGCCGCCGCCCACCCCTTCGATACCGGCCGGGCGGCGGCACTCTTTACTTCCCTAACCGAAACAGCGGAGAAGCTGACGGTGGATGAGCCCGCTTACCGCCGCCTGCTAGAGCCGCTGGTACGCGACTGGCCCCAACTGGCTCCTGCCATTCTCGGCCCGCTGCGCATACCGCGGCACCCGCTCGTTATGGCGCGCTTTGGGCTTGATGCCGTACAATCGGCGTCGGCGTTGGTGAAGCGCTTTCGGACGCCTGAGGCCCGGGGGTTGTGGGCCGGGATGGCCGCTCACGCTATTCAGCCGCTGAGCAACCCCACCACGGCCGCCTTCGGGCTGGTGCTGATGGCGGTGGGGCATCGGGGCGGGTGGCCGCTCACGCAAGGGGGCTCACAGTCTATGGCCGATGCGCTGGTTTCCTATTTCCGGTCGTTGGGCGGCCAGATTGAAACGAATTTCTACGTGAAGTCGCTGGAGCAGCTGCCGTCGGCCCGCGCGGTGCTGCTGGACGTTACGCCCCGGCAGCTGCTCCAGATTGCGGGGCACACGTTTTCGCCTCTCTACCGCTGGCAGCTAGAGCGGTATCGCTACGGTATGGGCGTGTTCAAGATAGATTGGGCGCTGGATGGGCCGATACCCTTTACGGCGCCGGAATGCCGTGAGGCCGGGACGGTGCACCTAGGCGGTACTTTCGAGGAAATTGCCGCTGCCGAGCAGCAAACCAGCGACGGCCGCCACCCCGACCGCCCCTTCATACTGCTGGCGCAGCAAAGCCTGTTCGACTCCACCCGGGCTCCCGCTGGCAAGCATACCGCCTGGGCTTACTGCCACGTGCCCAACGGCTCCCGCGTAGACCGGACCGAGGCCATTGAAAACCAAGTGGAGCGTTTTGCCCCTGGTTTCTGCGAGCGTATCCTGGCCCGCCATACCTTCGACACCGCCCAAATGGAAGAGCACAACAGCAACTACATCGGCGGCGACATCAACGGCGGCATCCTGGACGTGACGCAGCTTTTCACCCGGCCCGCCCTCCGGGCTTCCCCGTACCGAACCTCCACGAAAGGCATCTACCTGTGCTCGTCGTCTACCCCGCCCGGCGGGGGCGTGCACGGCATGTGTGGCTACCACGCGGCCCGACAAGCCCTGCGGGATATATTCAAGCAGCCAGCCCCGCCGCTTAGTAGCAATTGAAGCTAGCTGCATCTGCCCGGTATAGAGACGCATCTTTGCGTCTCGGCGTTGAACGACTGGTGCCGCACCTACTAAACAATGTCAGCAACGCCGAGACGCAAAGATGCGTCTCTACACCGGGCAGATGGCAGCTGGCGACCAGAGGCAGTAGCGCGAAGCCTGAGCCTCGTGTATTGTTGAACAGTTGGCATCCTACCGCAATAGCAACGACGACGAACCCGCACTACGCGCTACTCCTGTTTCTGGCAAGTCGAAAGCTGCTCGGCAGTATATGTACTGCTTCGTTGAAGCTTAACCTTACGCGCCCACTTGGCCGTTTGATGGGTTCCACCGTACTTGGGGGCTATGCTCTTCTACAATGTTATGAAGCCCCTGGTGCAGGTGGCGCTGCGGGTGTTTTTTCGACGACTTGAAATCCGGCACCGCGACCGGCTGCAAACGCCGGGGCCGCTGCTCATGGTCAGCAACCACCCCAACACGCTCATGGACCCCTTGGTGGTGGCTGCCAACCGGCGCGAGCCCATTGCCTTTCTGGCCAAGAGCACCTTTTTCAAGAACCCGATTTCGCGGGCTTTGCTGACTTCTGGCAACTCCATTCCGATCTACCGGCGCCAGGATGTGGAAGCCGATGGTGCCCCCGTTACCAACGAGCAAATGGCGGCCCAAAACGAGGCTACCTTCGGTAAGTGCTACGACTACCTGGGTAAGGGCGGCACCGTCATGATTTTTCCCGAGGGCACCAGCATCAGCGAGCGGCGTTTGCGGCCTCTCAAAACCGGGGCCGCCCGCATTGCGCTAGGCGCCGAGGCCCGGCACGACTTCAAGCTCGGACTGCGCCTGTTGCCGGTGGGTATCAACTACTTCGATCCTCAGAATTTCCGCTCCGACTTATTTATCAACGTGGCGCCGCCCATCCGGGTGGCCGACTACGCCGAAGCCTACCGCCTCGACCCGCTGGCCGCCGCCGACCAACTCACGGAAGACTACCGCCGCCACTTAGAGCAGCGCCTGGTTATCACCCGCGACGCGGCCGAAGACGAGTTGGTGCAGCAGTTAGAGCGCACCTTCACCGGCCAGCTCATCGAAGACGACCCCCGCACGCTCTACGACAACTTCCAGCTGAGCCGCACCCTGCTGCAAGCCGTAGCCTACTTCGACCAGCACGACCCCGGCCGCCTGACCGAGGCGCGCGCTCATCTGAAAACCTACCTAAGTGAGCTGAAGCGCCTCGGCCTCACCGATGATGCTATGGAGTCGGAGCGGAAAGGGCGGACGCGGGGCGAGCGGGCTTTGCGGGCCGTGTTGAAGCTTACGCTAGGTTTTCCGGTGTATCTGTACGGGGTGCTGAACAACTACCTTCCGTATAAGCTCCCGTCGGTGGTAGCCAGGCACGCCACCAAGGAAGTGGAGTTCGTCGCGCCCATTATGATGGTAGTGGGGATGCTGACTTTCAGTGTTGGCTACCTACTGCAGATTGCCCTAGTCCACCACTTCACGCAGGACTGGCGCTGGACCACACTCTATGCCATCAGCTTGCCCCTGACAGGGTTCTACGCGCTGTCGTATTGGAACCAGCTGGCCAGCCGAATCCGCCGTGTGCGGGCCTTGCGCCTCTTCCGCCAGCAACGCCCCCTCATGGAAAACCTGCTCCGCCAGCGCGCTACCATTCTGCGCCTGCTAGCCGAAGCCAGGGAAAGGTATCTGGCAAGAACGGTAGAGCAGTGATGCGAGAAGTGGTGCTTGGCTTAAAAATCCATCTTCAGGCCGAAGCCTAGCGTCATGATATCGAACGGGCTGAGGGCTTTGCGGTTGGCATTGCTGAAGTAGGAGGTCAGATATAAGTCGTTGGAGCCCAACTCATAGTAGGCCGAAATGCGGCGCTGACGTTCGGGGTGCGTAGCCGAGGCGTACCGGTAGGTGAGCCGGCTGCCTAGCAGAGGGCCGAAACGAGTATCCCGCGAAAACCAATAGTAGCCCTCAGGGTACTGACCGGTTTCGCCTTCGTTGATGACGCCGCCCGTGTAGCTAACATAGAGGCCAAGGGTGAGGGGCCGCACCTGAAACTTCTCGCTTAAATTTATGCTGTAAGGCGTGTAAAGCGCTTTTAGTGTGGCGATGCTCAGCGAGGAACCGGCGTATTTCTCGGGTACATAACCGAAAAGGATATCCGCTTCCAGCCGGTCGTGCAGCAAGGTGTAGCCTACGCCGGCCGCCACCATGCCTATGCCGCCGGCCGTTTGCAGCACCACATGACCGGGCCGGTACCAGGGCCGCGCCCGCGGGGCCGGGTCGGGGGCAGAAGTGGCCGGCGTTTGACCTAGCGCCGAAGTGGCGGCACTCAGCAAAAGCAAAGTAAAAAGCTGGCGCATCAGAAAGTCACAGTTTTTAGGCGGAACCGGGGCTGGTCGTTGGCGTCGTTCCAAACGGTTAGAATGATGTACTGGTCTCGCTCGAAGGCGGCGGAGTTGATGTAGGTCACGCCGTCGTTGAAGGTCTCGCCGATGCGGAACGAGTGCCGGTGCCCGTTCAGCTCGAAGGCCATTTTGGGCGCTGTGGCCAGCGCCTGAGTGTAAGCCGGCGTCAGATTCAAATCAAAGTCGCCGTCGTCGGGCGGCACGTGCGACATCACTATTTGCCGTTTAGCGCCTTCGAGGTTGCTTACCTGCTGCTGCAGCCACGGCACATCAGGAATCTTGCCGTTGAAGTTGTACTCGCGGCTGTTGGTGTCGATAAAGGTAAACTTGGTGTTGCCGTACACAAACGAGTAATTCAGGGGCCCGAAAATGTGCTGATACGCTTCCCGGCCGTTGGCGAGCTGGTCGTGGTTGCCGATAACGGTGAGGTAGGGAATCGTGAGTTTGTTGAGGCGCTCGGCCACCAGCCGCATTTCGCGGGGCAGCCCGAAATCGGAAATGTCGCCGGCCACCACCAAGAGCGACAAGTCCCGCTGCTGATTCACGCTCTTCACCAAGTTCTCGGCGTGCTCGTAGAAACGCTGCGAATCGCCGGTGAATACAAACCGCAGCGTGTCGCCGGGGGGCAAAGGCTTGGCCGCCAGCCGCGCCAGGTTCTTGGCCGTCAGGTCGGTTTGGTCGCCGGTGTTGTTGTAGGCATTCGGGCTGAACTCTAGCATCTCGCAGCTGCTAAGCAGCGTTAGAGCCGCTACGCAGCTCGTCGTCCAGCGCCTACTAAGTAAAGTAGAAAGAAACATATCGAATAAGCCAGAACAAGGTGAAGTGTGCCATCTGCTGCGGATAACACCGATTGCATACTAGCAGAGAGGCTTCAGTGTTTTTCGAAGAAGTTTTTCCAACCTATCTGTCCACTTTCTTTTCGCAATCGGTTTCCACTAGGTTGCGGCTGTTGTTGTAGCGCACAAAACGAAAGCATAAAGCAAGTCGGATTGTTTTAGCGATAGGTCTGCCATCTTGGTGTGCTTTGCGTCACTCTACCTGACGTGTGCTGACATCACCAAGCTTATCCTGTCGTACTGCGCGCAGCCGTAGTCGAAGCACGACAGGATAAGCTTGGTGATGTCAGCTACTATGGCAACCTTAGCACGCGAGATACTTCGACTACGGCTGTGCCTGCACGCAGCACGACCATACTAAAAACCAAGGTGCCTTCGCCTTCGGTTCCTGGCTGGAGGCCCCGCATACGGACGTAGGATCTGGCAGAACGGTCTTTTCCTTGCCACCTGTTACTTAGTGTTTGCAACCTCCATTTACTCGTCCAGATACTGATGCACAAACTTGATGGCCATCGAGCCTTCGCCAACGGCCGACGCCACGCGGGCCATGGCGCCCGCTCGGCTGTCGCCAGCGGCAAACACCCCCGGTACGCAGGTTTCGAGCAGGTAAGGCTCCCGGCTGTGCTTCCAGGAAGTTGCGTAGCGCGGGTCCGTCACCAGGTCGCGGCCGGTGAGCATAAAGCCTTTGTTGTCACAGATAACGGTGTTGCAAACCCACTCGGTACTAGGCTTGGCCCCGATGAACACAAACAAGGCCCGCGCCGGCCGCTTCTCGAACTGCCCATTAATTTTCAACACTACTTCCTCCAGGTGGTCTTTGCCGCACACCTCGGCTACTTCAGTGAAAGGCAGAATCTCGATGTTGGGCGTGTCACTGATTTGATCAATTAAATAGGCCGACATAGAGGCCGCCAATGAAGCGCCCCGAATAACGATGAACACCCGGCGGGCATACGTGGCCAGATACATGGCCGCCTGCCCCGCCGAGTTGCCGCCCCCCACGATGTATACGTCCTGCTGGTCGCAGGAGCGGGCCTCGGTGCGGGCCGCGCCGTAGTACACGCCCGCGCCGCTGAGGCGGTCAATGCCCGGCACATCGAGGGTCCGGTAGCTGACGCCGGTAGTCAGCACGACGGCGCGCGTGCGCACCTTGCTGCCATCGGTGAGGGTGAGTACCTTGTAGCCATCCTGCACGCACAGGTCAACCACCTCTTGCGGAGCTAGAATTTCGGCGCCGAGGCGCACGGCCTGCGCCCAAGCGCGGTGGGCCAGTTCGGCCCCGCTCAGGCCCGTGGGGAAACCTAGGTAGTTTTCGATGCGGGAACTGGTTCCGGCCTGACCTCCAAAGGTTTGCCGCTCGATAATCAACGTTTTCAAGCCCTCCGAAGCACCGTACACGGCCGCCGCCAGCCCCGACGGACCGGCCCCAATTACCACCACATCATAAAGCTCCTGCTTGGCCGTAATGGTCAGGCCCATGCGCTGTGCGAGGTCGGTTTTGGCCGGGCGGGCAAGCGCCTCGCCATCTTCGAAAACCACGACCGGGAGGTCGGTGGCCGAGAAGCCTTTGGCCGTTAGCAGTTCCTGCGCTTCCGCGTTGGTTTCGAAATCCAGCCATTGAAAGCCCACCATGTAGCCCGTCAGAAAATCCTTGATTTCGTGCGACAGCGGTGACCATTGAAAGCCTACAAGCCGGAGCCCGCTGAACTTCGGCGAATACTCGCGCTGCCAGGCGGCTAGCAAATCGTGGAGGGTAGGGTAAAGTAGCTGTTGAGGCGGGTCCCAGGGCTTCATCAGGTAGTGGTCGAGGCGGGCATTGTTGATGGCCCGGATGGCCGCCTCCGTGTCGGCGTAGGCCGTGAGCAGCACCCGCTTGGCATCGGGGAAGATGCTGCGTGCTTCCGACAGCAACTCCACACCTTCCATACCTGGCATACGCTGGTCGGCCAGAATCAGGGCCAGCGGCTCTTCCCGGGCCCGCAGTTCCCGCAAGGTATCCAGCGCCTCCTCGCCCGAGCCTGCCCGCAACACGCGGTAGTCTCGCCGAAACTCACTGCGCAAGTCCCGATCCACGGCATTCAACACCTGCACATCATCGTCGACGGCAAGTATGATAGGTTTCTTATTCATGACTTCGGAAAGTAACGGAGTAGAGTAGCTAAGTAAGGATTGTTTGTCTGCTAGTTATAGGGCAAGGCGCGCTTAGAGCAGGCCACCCGCTTAAGCGCGGGCAGGCAGGTTGAAACAATTGGCAAAATAGCGGGCCTAAGGTTAAGTATATGTAAAGTCAAGAAGTATCTGGTTATAAGACAAAAAGCGCGGCCACTTGAGGCATCTATCTCACTCACCATTGCTGCGCCATTAGGCCGAATGATTTCCCGAAACCTTGCGCAAAGTTCGGAGGACCTCTTCTCAGCGGCGCAACAACCTCACTCAGTTACTCGTCCTACGGGCAGCCAAATGCAGAATTCGGTGTGGTTTGGCTCGGAGCGGACTTCCAACTTACCGCCGTGGTTTTCCACAATGCGCAAAGCAATGTCGAGGCCGAGGCCCGTGCCTTCGCCGGCGGGCTTGGTAGTGAAAAACGGGTCCAGGATGCGGGGCAAGATGTCGGGTGGAATGCCGGGGCCGTTGTCAATTACGAACACCCGAACATACTCGCCCTCAAAGCGAGTGCGCAGCGTGATTTCGCCACCGGAAGGCAGCGCATCAATGGCGTTATCGAGCAGATTGGTCCACACCTGATTGAGGCTGCTGACCTGCCCGCTCACCTGCGGCAAATTAAGGGCGTAGTCGCGCACAAGGCGAAGGTTTTTCTCGCGCAGCTGGTAGCCAAGCATATTGATGGTGCTTTCCAAGCTCGCCTGCACATCGACCGGGGCAAAGCCGCCGGCGCGGTCCATGTGGGAGTACGTTTTTACGTTGCCAACCAGCGTGCTGATGCGCCCGCCCGCTTCCTGCACATCCTGAATCAGCCGCAGCATCGTGAGTTGCGTGGAAAGCCAGGTGAGGGCCGCTGGGCGGGCGGGTACTGGCAAATCTGCGGTGGCCGCTTCGAGTTGCGCCGGCGCCAGGCCCGCATCCAGCAGGCCCGTGGCCAGGGTGTAAGCGTCGGCTACGTTTTGTGTTTCCAGCCAGTCGATCAACTCGTCTTCCCGGTCGGCGCGGGCCAGCCCCGAGAGTGGCGGCCCGGCCGGTGGCGGCGTAGCGGCCAGCGTGGTAAGGATAGCCAGAGCCGCTGGCTCGGGGCAATGACACAGCAAGTCGCCGAACTGAGTGGGGGCCTCGTGCAAGCGCCCCGACAAAGCCTCGGCGGCCCGGACAATGGCGGCGGCCGGATTGTTGAGCTCGTGCGCCAACCCGGCCGACAGCTTACCTAGCGCCCGCAGCTTTTCGTCACGCTCCTGGCCGCGCGCTTCGTTGCGGGCCCGGTCGCTCATCAACCCCACCAGCCGCTGCACTAGCTCCGGGCTCTGCCGCTCTAGCTCCGGAAAGCGGTTGCGGTGCAGCGCATACACAATGGTTGGCCCCATGGCCACACTTAGCCCTTTGATGGTTTGCAAGCGGGAGTAGGGCAGCACTCCACTAACCTGGCCCGCTTCCACCCTGAAAATTGGCTCCCGGTTGCCGTTGCGTAGGGCATAGAATTGAACGCCGCCCGCCAGAAGTATTATCATGAACTCGGCCGGGTCGCCGGGCTGTTGAATGGTCTGGCCAGTGGTGAATTCACGTCGCTCTCCGTGCTCTATCAGCCATTCCAGGGTTTCGGGCGGCAAATCGGCCAGCAGCGGGACAATGGAGAAGTCGGCGGCAGTAAGTGTGGCAGTCATGGTAGGTAGGTTTGGGCCGATGAGGGGAACCTTCGGGTTAGGTGCGCTAAAACAGCTTAGGAGGAAGGCACCCCTGTGGTCTGGTTGAATATATAGCAAATATTTAATCAACAACTGCCTGAAATGCAAGCTGACTGCTGTTTTGCGGCTGGCCCTTTGCTCATCCATCCCGCCCAAGATGCCGAAGCAGGCCGCGCATAAAGCTACTTCGCTCCTGAACGAGAAGCCTCTTCCTGCTCTTGCTTCAGAACCTTCAACCAGTAGTTTGCCTGCTCTGAGTAACAAGCCGCGGGCATCTTTCAATCTGCACTACTGCTAGCTGACGCAGGAAGCCGCGAATTACTTTACCGTCTTTCTCCCGCCATCTTTTTCAAGCTTCGGGAGCGGCAAGCGGGTGCTGTTTCAACCTGCAGCTCAAGAGTAAGTTTGAAGAGGGTTTGTTTGCGGACATGCGTAAGCACAGCCTGTCGAGGGATGCCTATAAACTCTTATTGCCTCATGACTTGCGTAAGGCCGGCTAGGCGTTGGGGCGAGAGTTGCCTAGGGGCCATGTGGCATCCGGAGGTTTGCTAAAACGGTGAGTGTTCTTTTCGGCTACTACCCTGCCAGCGGCGCACGGCCAGTTTAAGAATCAGGTATTTACTTTAGAACCAGAATTGCTCCAACGCACCACTCTAGGCAACAGCTAACAAAGAAAAAAAGCGTTATTTTACGATTCGTAGGCAACTTTTCGCTGTTTCTTCGCCTTAACAATAGCCGGCTTTTTAGGTTGGCTTTACCTGCTTCATGGCCAAACTCAAGACCCTATATTTCTGCCAAAGCTGCGGTGCTCAGTCTGCTAAATGGATTGGCCGTTGCCCTAGTTGCGGCGAGTGGAACACCTACGTCGAAGAAGTTATTCAGAAAGACGAGCCTACGGCGGCCAACGCTTGGAAAGCCAGCACCAGCGTGGGCAGCACCAGCAAAGCCGCCCGGCCCCGCGTTATCTCCGACATTCTGTTTGAAGAAGAGCCCCGCATGCTCACCCAGGACGGCGAGCTAGATCGGGTGCTCGGCGGCGGCTTAGTGCCCGGTTCTCTGGTGCTTATTGGTGGCGAGCCGGGCATCGGCAAAAGCACGCTCATGCTCCAAATTGCCATGACCTTGCGCCAACTCAAGGTGCTTTACGTGTCGGGCGAGGAGAGCGAGCAGCAAATCAAGATGCGGGCCGAGCGGCTCGGCGAGCAGCACCCTGGCTGCTACATCCTCACCGAAACCAACACCCAGAACATCTTCAAGCAAATCGACCAGCTGCAGCCCAATGTAGTTATCGTCGACTCCATTCAAACCCTGCATTCGGGACTGGTAGAAAGCGGAGCGGGCTCGGTGAGCCAAGTGCGCGAGTGCACCCAGGAACTGCTCAAATACGCCAAGGAAACCGGCGTGCCGGTGCTGCTCATCGGCCACATCACCAAAGATGGCTCGATTGCCGGCCCCAAAATCCTGGAGCACATGGTGGATACCGTGCTCCAGTTCGAGGGCGACCGGCACCTGAGCTACCGCATTCTGCGCACCATCAAAAACCGCTTCGGCAGCACTTCTGAATTGGGCATCTATGAGATGCAAGGTACCGGACTACGGCAAGTCAGCAACCCGAGCGAAATTCTCCTAAGCCAGCGTACTGAGAGTCTGAGTGGTATGGCCATCGGAGCTACGCTGGAAGGCAACCGTCCGCTACTAGTAGAAGTGCAGGCCCTTGTGACGCCCGCCACGTACGGCACTCCCCAACGGAGTTCTACCGGCTTCGATGCCAAGCGCCTGAACATGCTGCTGGCCGTGCTCGAAAAGCGGAGCGGCCTGCGCCTCGGCCAGCACGACGTGTTCCTCAATATTGCCGGCGGCTTGCGTCTCGATGATCCTGCGCTTGATTTGGCGGTGTGCGCCGCTGTGGTGAGCAGCCTCAACGATCTGCCGATTCGGGGTGAAGTCTGTTTGGCTGCCGAGGTGGGCCTGAGCGGAGAAATCAGGGCGGTTAGCCGATTAGATCAGCGGCTAAGTGAAGCTGAAAAGCTAGGCTTCGCAGAAATGTACATTTCTCAATTTAATGCAAGGGGCCTTGACCTATCCCGTTATGGGATTCGAGTGCAGCCAGCAGGCAGACTTGATGCAGTATTGGAGGGTTTGTTTGGATAATACTCCTAAAACAATCTTTTAAGGCCGGTTAACGAAAAAAAGGCGAGGAATGGATTGGACTTTCACAATCTAAATGCCTTATCTTCGGTTCAAGAATTGACTTATACCGCGAAAGGTGAACAAAGTATAGTTTTGTGTTGTCCTACTTTCGTGCTATCATTCCCATGTAAACAGCTTGAAATTCCTGCTTCGATGCCATACGCTATTCGCTTTTTAAAGGGGAGCCTGCTGGCTGCCGGCTTGATAGCCTTATCCTTCGGTTCTCAGGCCCAAGGTACCGTTACGCTCACGGGTAAGGTAACAGGCCGCACTTCCGATACCGTAGCCGTATCCGTACGCGAAAATCCTTTAGATCCGAAAGAGCAAATCACTTACGCTCGCCTCAACGAAAAAGGCGAGTTTCAGTTGGCAATCAAACTGGAAGGTCCGGCCCGCGCTGACCTTGTACACGGCGACGATGTAACCGACCTTTTCCTAGAGCCTGGCGATGCCATGGACATCCGCTTCAAAGGCAACGACATGGTTAGTAGCATCCGCTATAAAGGCCGTGGCTCGGAAGCCAACACCTACCTCACCGACATCGACGAACAGTTTGTAGAGAATGAAGGTTTTCAGGTGCTGCCTGAGAACATCATGCTTTATGAGCCGGCCTTTCTTTCGTTTCTCGATTACCGGCGCAAGCAGGAAAAGAAATTCCTCGCGCACGCCATCGAAGACAACCATTTCAGTGAGGCGTTCAAGCAGTACGCTCAAGCTGAAATCGACTACAGCTACGCCAACGACCGACTCACCTTTCAAGATTTGCGGGAGCAGATTGTAGCCACCGAGGGCCGCCTGAAAATGACGCCCACCTACTACGACTTCCTGAACGACAAGAGCCTCATCAGCAACGAGTCGGCCATGCGTAGTGAAACGTATCAGGAGTTTCTGCTGAACTATGTGCACTACACGGCCATTGCCAGCGGCAAGCAGCGCACGTTTCCTGATTTCTACCAAGTGTGCTACGATATTGCCAAGACGCAGCTCAGCGGGGTGGTGCGGCCCATCATCATGGGGCGGATATTGCAGGAGTCGTTCCGGTTTGGGCACGTGAAGCAGTCGGAAGCCATGCTGGCCGATTTCAAGAATATAGACACCAAAAACCGGTATTTCTCTGTACTGCAACACGATTTTGAGACTCACAAGGCGTTTGCTATCGGCTCGCCTGCTCCCGACTTCAAACTCGTAGCCGCCAACGGCGACACGGTACGCCTCCGGGATTTCCGAGGCAAACTGGTGTACCTAAACTTTTGGCGCACTACCAGCGGCTTGTGCTTGCGCGACTTGCCCTACGCCGCTGATCTGGCCCGTAAGTTTGATGGCAAGAACATTGTGTTCATCAACATTGCTCTTGATGATAACGAAGGAGCCTGGAAGCAACTAGTGGTAGGTAAGAAGTTAGCTGGCATTCAGGTACACCAAAATGGTGGGCCTCGTTCGCCCATAGCCCGCGCCTATGCGTTGGAAGATGTACCTGCCTATTTCTTGCTGGCCGAGGACGGCACCTTCCTTAACACCAAGCCCAAGCGCCTCAGCAGCCACGCCGCCATCGACGAAATCAAGGAGTCATTCGGCAAGGCTAGCACCTACACCAGTCTTATGCCTTCCGAAGCCACGGCGAAGTAGGTTTTGGGCGACAAACAAAAAGCCAGCAGCGCTATCCGATATAACGGGTAGCGCTGCTGGCTTTTTGATGCTTACAACTCTGGCTTCAAAGGCTACTGGTTAGGCCCCTACCACACAAAATTCTGCAAGGTTAGCGGTAGGACTATCACTGTTCTACCTCTTCCACAACCTTATGCGGTGCGGAAGCCGGTTGCTTGCTTAATATGGCGGTCATTGCCGGAAGCGGGGTCAGCATAGCTATGTTCACCTACTTCTACCGATACTTTCTTGCCGAGCAGCTGCTTGGTGTCGAGGTCTTTGCCGGCTTCGGGGTGGATGCCAACTGCCTCGTAGAGCGAAAGTAGGATAGGCATGGCAGTAGGAGAAGTATAGAAGCGCTGCGTGATGAAGCCCTCCTCGTTTTCCATGCGGGCCGCAAAGAACGGCACGTTTTGGTGCTCACTAGTGCCCTCTTGAATGTCGGTTATTTCGACCGTATGGCGACCGTCGGGCAGGAAGCCTTTGTCTTGGCCTTCTTCAACTTGAATTTTCATGGTTCATCAACTATGGGTGTAACTTCTTTTACGGTAGCCAACAGGTTTAGGTTTTTACTAATTTATTTGGCTGGAAATAGCTCGTTATCTATTTTATCTGCATTACTATTGAAGTACACTGCTTGGAATAAGTGTTAACTTCTTCGCTCTACCTTTACGCAGCTATGGCTTCTCTGCTTACCGACTCGTTGAACTTCTTATCGAAAGCTACCCCGCGCCGGGTCTGGAATTCCACGCAAGTGGTCGGGGGCTACGCGCTGAGCAAGCTAACGGGCAAGGCGCGGCATTGGGGGCTGCCAGTAGCCCTGTCGTTCGAGCCAACGACCAGCTGCAACCTGCGCTGCCCGGAATGTCCGAGCGGTTTGCGCTCTTTCACGCGCCCAACGGGCATGCTGCCGGATGACTTGTTCCGTAAGACGATAGATGAGGTGGCGGCGCGGCTGTGGTACTTGATTTTCTACTTCCAGGGCGAGCCCTACCTGCACCCCAACTTTCTGGAACTAGTGAATTATGCCTCCCGCAAGGGCATTTACACCGCCACCAGTACCAACGCCCATTACCTCAACGACACCAACGCCCGCCGCACGGTAGAAAGCGGACTCGACCGGCTGATTATTTCCCTCGACGGTACCACGCAGGAAGTATACCAGCAATACCGCGTAGGCGGCAAAATCGACAAGGTGCTGGAAGGCACCCGCAACCTGCTGCGGTGGCGCAAAGAGCTGAAGTCGAGCACGCCGCGGGTGGTGTTTCAGTTTCTGGTGGTGCAACCCAACGAGCACCAGATGGAGGAGGCCCGGCAACTGGCCCGCGAAATGGGCGTGGATGACGTGTGGTTTAAGACCGCACAGATTTACGACTACCAGAACGGCTCGCCCCTCATCCCCACCATCGACTACTACTCCCGCTACGAAAACACTGGCACGGGCACCTGGCAAATCAAGAACCGGCTGCTCAACCACTGCTGGAAGATGTGGCACAGCTGCGTTATTACGTGGGACGGCCTGGTAGTGCCCTGCTGCTTCGACAAAGATGCCGAGTACCGCCTCGGCAACCTACAAACGCAAAGCTTCCGGCAGCTCTGGCACGGCACCAAGTACCGCGACTTCCGCGCGTCGTTGCTCAAAGGCCGCGACCAGATAGAAATGTGTCGTAACTGCACCCAAGGCACCAAGGTGTGGGGCTAAAACAGGGAAGAGCCGAGTTAGCAAAGAGTGAAGTTGTCGTTCAATTAACCCGGCTGCTTAGGCGGCAGCGCGTTTGAAGTCAGAGTTTTACTGGGCTGTGTGGACAGTAAACTAAAAAAGGTT
>NZ_DASVSY010000097.1:0-35315 GCF_036387835.1 Hymenobacter sp.
GGCCACCCTCCGTAAACTCACCCTGCAAGTGCTCACCCAGCAACGCGACGGGTTAAGTCTGGCAAAACGGCGCGTGAAGGCCGCCTACGACATTGACTACCTCAAACAACTCCTTGCGTAAGCTTCATGCGTTTGCCCTGACTTTAAACACAACCGGTAGGCTATCACGAACATATACTAATGCAAGTGCAATTTCAAGTTGAACTGATCCTACATAGTTACAGGGGAAATAGCTGCGGCACCCGGCGCCGATATTCTTGATATGCCTCGCCGAACTGGGATACTAATTTGCGTTCCTCGAGTTGGACTCCCACTACCACGTACGCTGCCGCGCAACTTCCAAATACCAGCCACGGCAGTGTTGGATGCAACAATACCCAACCTGTTAGTCCGACCAATATTCCTAAGTAAAGCGGGTGCCTGACCACCGCGTTGAGTCCGGTTGTGCGCAGAGGCCCGGCTCCGGCGCCAGAACCGTGTCGTACGTAGCGCCAGCCAGCAAACTCGCCTAGGTCGTACCCCCGCAGCGCTAGCACAGCCAAAACCAAGCCCGCCACCAGCAACCCACCACCCGCAACAGACAGCCCCACTGTGCCCTTCCACAACGGAGCAGCGGGTAGCAGCCCCTGATAGTGCAGCACAGCTAAAAACAGCCATACCGACAGCTGATTATAGGCGAGCCGGTAGAACCGTACCGCCGCCGGCCACCGACCGAACACGGCAGCTTTCAAGCTAGGAGCCGCCAATAAGCTGTGCACACAATAATACAGAACCCAACAGACAACAAGAATCGCCAACATAATAGAAACAAACGAAGAAAGAGCTAGTTTTGGATTTGGTCATAATGCAAAAAGACTGCCTCCGTTTCGGAAGGCAGCCTTTTTGCATTATGCTTCTATGCGCTTTGAACGCGCAGCCACTAGATTAATTAGTCGTGGGCGGTGGTGGCAGGGCCGCTGGTCGTCTTATCGCCAAACTCTTGGTGGCGGGTGCGTAACGTGTGGTCCAGCTCCACGCTGCCTTCCGACTCGAAGCCGGGCCCTGAGGCTATCTCGCCCGCATTGGTGTGGTCGTTGCCACCTTGGGGCTCGGTTTCGCTGCCCCCGATGTGCAGATTTTCGAGCTGGTCTTTCTGGTCGCTGCGCTGGGTATAGCCTTGCGCGCCCATATTGCGGTAGGCCGAAGGATCATTGGCTTCTTTGCCGTTGCTTTGGTCGGCTTTGTAAGCTTTTTCTTCTTCGAGCTGCTCGTTGTAAGGGGCTGGCTGGTTTTCGGTGATCTGGCTGTTTTCTTTGTCTTCGTCGTTGACCTCGTCTTTGCCGAACAATTTGTTAAGTATCATGAGCGTGAGAATTAAAGGTGAGGAATTGCCTTTGATTCTTACGGGTGGCAGGTGGTGAGGTTGTAAAGCGCAGGCAATCAGCCTGGGCCGGCACTTCCAGTTTCCTCACGATTGCTTGCTATTTCCGGTCGTTTAGCGTCCAGTCGTAGGTGTAGAAGTCGGTGGTGGCGGTGGCCGGCAGGGGCTTGGCTGTCCGGTACTGGTTGATGTACGCCAGCGTGGATTTGCCGGTGGCCTTGAAATCGGCCTCGTACCACTTGAAAATTTCTGACACCAGCACTTTTTTACCGGCGGCATCTACCCGAATAAACTGCGGGTCCTGCAACACTTTGCGGGCCTGATCGGTTAGTTGGGCTTCGAGGGTGGCTGGAGCGTAGGCTTCGGCCCGCAGCCGGGGGCAGCCCCGCGCCCCGCACACCAAGGCAAAGTGGATACGCGGATCGGCGTACACCTTGCGCAGCTTGTTGTTTTCCAGCTCATTGAGCGTCAGTGGCTCCCCGGCAATAACGTGTTTCTCTTTATCGAAAAAGCCTGGCAACTTCATCACCGACGCCACGGGATACGCATCAACCACCGCTTTAATAACGGTGAGGTTGTAGGCGTTTAAGTAGAAGGCTTTGCGTTCGGGAGCTGAAGCAGCGGCCGCATCAAACGTCTGCACGCGCTGGATCAGCGTGTGCAAGGTGGCCGCGTCGCGGCGGGCGGCGGTGTAGTTCACTTGTCCGTCGGAGGTGACTACTTTTTTCAGGAAGGCGGTAACCTCCTCATGCAGTGAGCGGGGTGCCATGCCAGCCATGACGGGCGAGTTGGCTACCACGAAAATCAACAACACAGCTAGTAAACGGCCAACGGCCAGACGGCGGGTAGCCAGCAAGAAATTCATATAGGAAAGCATGAAAGAGAGACGGACGAGGCACTAACCACAGCACAACAGTAAGTAATATAAGCCTAATGCCGCTTATGAGATTCAAGCTTCGGCACTCAGTGATATTTTCTGCTCAACTTTACGAGAAGTCGCTAGCTGTTGGGTTTTCTACCTCGTATCTTTTTCACTTATGCATTTAATTGTTATCGGTAATGGAATTACGGGCGTCACGGCGGCTGTTACGGCACGGCGGCTGCGCCCCGACGTGCGTATCACGCTGGTATCCGACGAAACTACGCACCACTACTCGCGCACGGCCCTGATGTACGTGTACATGGGCCACTTGCGCTACCAGGATATCAAGCCGTTTGAAGACTGGTTTTGGGTTGAAAACCGTCTGGAACTGGTACAGGCCACTGCTACCAATCTAGACCCGGCGCACAAGCAGCTAAGTTTAAGCACTGGCCAAACCTTGTCCTACGACCAGCTCTTGCTGGCTACCGGCTCGGTGAGCCGCTTGGCCACCTGGCCCGGCCAGCACTTGCGCGGCGTGCAAGGCCTCTACTCCCTACCCGACTTAGAACAAATGACCCGCGACACGCACGGCATCCGGCGGGCCGTGGTGGTAGGCGGCGGGCTGATTGGCATAGAGCTGGCCGAAATGCTGCACACCAAAGGCATCCAGGTCACGATGCTGATACGTGACGACCGATACTGGGCCTCCGTGTTACCCAAACCAGAAGCCGAGCTTATCAACCTTCAGTTGCGCGCCCACGACATCGAGGTCCGCTACCGCACCGAGTTGGCCGAGCTGCTGCCCGACGCCGAAGGCCGCGTGCGAGCCATACGTACCACGGCCGGCGAGGAAATAGAAGCGCAGTGGGTGGGACTGGCCATTGGCGTGCAACCCAATCTGCTGCTGGCTCAAACCGCTGGTATCGAAACCGACCGGGGCATTTTGGTGGATGAGCTGCTGCAAACCAACGTGCCCGGTATTTTTGCGGCCGGCGACTGCGCGCAGCACCGCCAGGCCGGCGCCAATGAGGTGCCTATAGAGCAACTCTGGTACACGGGCCGGGCACAAGGCGAGACGGTCGCGCATACCATTTGCGGCCAGCTTACCCCCTATCGGCGCGGCATTTGGTTTAACTCGGCCAAGTTCTTCAACCTCGAATACCAAACCTACGGCCGCGTACCCGCCGAACTTGTTGAGGGCGAAGAATCGTTTTACTGGCAGCACCCTACTGCTATGCACGCGCTGCGCATCAACTTCCGGCCGGCGGCTAACTTTGCCGTAACGGGCATGAACGCCATGGGCTTGCGGCAGCGCCACGAGGTATGGGAACAGTGGCTGCAAGCCAATACGCCCATCCACGAGGTGCTGCGGGAGTTAGGCGCCGCCAACTTCGATCCGGAATTTTTCCGGCAGCACGAGGCCGCTATGGTGGCGCAGTTCAACAAGCAATTTCCGGCGCAGCCAGTTGTATTGCAGCGCCGCCGAGGATTGTTTGCCCGTTTGCTATCGGCGTCCGGTACTTGAACGGCTGCTTTGGTCGCCGGCACGTTATAGCGCTAGCAACCCAACAGAAGCTCGTCTGAACCAAGGCCAGACTCAGAACAGATTTCTTACCGAACCTCATGGATTTCAACAAACTATACCGACCAAGCGCCCTCAACAGCTTTCAGTTCATTGCCGTGACGGGCCTGATCATGAGCGCCGCGGCGCACCTGATTCTGCATTATTTCACCCACAGCACACCCGTGGGCTTCAACTGGCTCTATGTGTGCTGGATAGGCCTTTATGTGGGCGGCACTCTGCTCAACTACTTTGGCAAGCCCGATGAGCCGCACCATCACCATCATCACCACGATGAGGATGACGACCACGACCATGATACGCACTAAAACTATCGCGCTTGGTGATTAAGCCTGCTCTGTATGGCTATTGGATACTTTTAACCGATTACTTATGTCTTCGCTCACTCTCCCTCAGCCGCCGCTAGTCGACGTATCGGTCACTGAAAAAATCCTGCTAACCGTTATTGGGCTAGGGCTGTTGGCTGTCTCCACGGTGGCCTTTGATGCCGATGCGGAGCGGGCACGGTTCAGCTTGTACGCGGGTTTGGCGCTGATAAGCGGGGGCACGCTCGCCTGGTCTTGGTGGAAATTTGGGCGGGGTGATGCGGGTGTAAAGCAAAACAACCTGTGGTTGCGCAGCAGCACCGCGCGCGGGGCCGTGGCTTGGCTAACAGCTGTGGTGCTCACTGGCTTCTACGTGGTGCTGTACTGGTTCAGTAGCCCCGATGAGCAAGGCAACTTCGGCCCCTTCAACCAGCTCGTGCACGCCCTCGACCCGTTCAGCCAATGGCTGCGCCACAAGCCCGCCGACCAGTGGCTGCTCTACGGTACTTTTTACACCCTGGCCATACTCGTAATGGGTGGTCGGGCGTTGTGGAAGTACCGCCACTCACCGTACCAGCGGATTCGTACGGTTTCGGTGATGTTCTTTCAGCTCGGCTTTGCCTTTTTGCTGCCGGGCTTGCTGCTGGCTTTTCAAAAGCCGGAATACTACTTCAGCTATTTCTGGCCCCTGAAATACGACTATCTGTTTCCGGGCACGGTGAACTACCTGCTGAAGGATGGCGGGCCGGGCCTGGGGGTGTTCCTGGTTTTCTGGAGCGTAGTGATGTCGCTCGTGGGCACCCCTATTCTCACCTACTTCTACGGCAAGCGCTGGTACTGCTCGTGGGTGTGCGGCTGCGGTGGCTTGGCCGAAACTGCCGGCGACCCTTACCGCCACCTTTCCGACAAACGGCGCGGCGCCTGGCGCTGGGAAGTACGCATCATGTACCCCATCCTCGGGTTTATCGTGCTGCTCACGGTTATACTGTGGCTGGCCGCTTCGGGAGCCGTAGCCGCTTTGCAGCCCGTAGCGGAGCCCTTGTCGAAGGCGTATGGGTTTGCAATCGGCTCGGTGTTTTCGGGCGTGGTGGGCGTTGGCTTCTACCCGCTGCTAGGCAACCGCGTATGGTGCCGGTTTGGGTGCCCGATGGCGGCGTATCTGGGGCTGCTGCAGAAGCACTTTTCCCGCTTCCGCATTACCACCAACGGCGCGCAGTGCATCTCGTGCGGTAACTGCTCCAACGTCTGCGAAATGGGCATCGATGTAAAGCAGTACGCGCAGCGCGGGGAGCCCATCATCCGGGCGGCCTGCGTGGGCTGCGGCATGTGCAGCACCGCCTGCCCCCGCGGCGTGCTCAACCTCGAAAACGGTCCCCGCGACGGCCGCTACCAGGCTTCTCCCCTCATCCACGCGGACTCGTTACGGATTTTAAGCTAGGAGGCGACGCCTCTATCTTGAAACTCAACGGCCCTTTCGGTTGCAGCCACTGCTTGATTTCGGTATACAGGAGCTGGTAATCGGTGTCAGGCTGCAAGGCTTCCAGGACGTGGGGAAAGCCAAAATCGTAGTAGAGCACCAAGCCAAACGACGTAACGGCAAAGTCGTAGAAGCGCGGCTCACCGGCTTGCAGCTCTACGGTGCTGGTGCTGTCGTTCCAGTATAGCCGCCGCTTAACGTCGGTCAGCAAATTAGGGTCGGTTTCTATTTGTGGGTAGTCTTTGGGGAGGGTGCGTAGGTGTCCGGTTATGCGGCGGTTGATGGACTGCTGCCAGCGCTGCTGCAGAGCTAGGGTATCGGCCACTAAATCGCGCACTTCCAGCAAACGGCCGGTGCGCAGGTCGAATGTGGCGTGGCGCTTCACCGAGGAAGGGTAGGCTCCGCGATACTCCGAGGTGAACTCCATTGATAATACGCCGTGGTCGTTGTAGAGCACTTCGTATCGGCATTCTGTAAAATCGTTTGTTTTGGCTTCAAATTCGGTGTGCGCCTGCGTAATAGCCGTGTTAACGAGCAGGGGTTGGGGAACATCCTCCAGGTCTTCGCCTAGCGCTGCATCGACCAATCCGAGGTTGATGCGTGCCGCCGCCGCTGCATCGGGTAGTTGTACCTGCGGCACTATAAAACGCCCCTTCACAGAGTCGCTGACACTTACAACAACCGCTTGCTCCACTTTAGGCACTACTGGCTTGGCAACCGGCTTGGCTGTTTTCGATTTGGTTGTCGGGCGGCGAGCAGCAGTTTTAGCTGATGGTTTCGGCGCCTGAGGTAGCTTAGGAGAAACCGATGGCCGGCTAAGAACAGGTATAAGAGGATTTGGCTGCTGCGCCTGCGCAAGAGCGGTAATCAACAACAAGGCGGGGAACAGCCCGTACAGATACCTTTTAACCATAGAAGACAACAATCACACGGAATCGGGTGCAACTTACGGCTTGCCGCCCGAATGCTTGTCTTGCGGAGCAAAATTACCCTCCAGCTTATCCGCCGACTGCTCAGGCTGGTACTGCTGCAAAGGCAGTTGCCGTACTCCGCCGGGTGCCTCGGTAGCTTGGGTTACAGCCTGTGGCATTTTGCTTGCCTCATTCTCAGCGCTCGGCACAACAATACGTAGCGTGTGCGGCTGACTACGATACGTGCTGCCGGATGCTAGCTGCTGCTGTTCCGGCCCGGCTACGGAAGTCAGTACCCGCCCTAGCTTACGGGGCTGTAGCCTGAATTTTTCACTGAGCTTCAGCTGACTTGGAGGCGTTATCTGTGCCTGAACAGAAGTTAAGAAGGCCTGCGAAAACAAAAGAAGCAGCAACGTTTTCATAGGTTCGTTTAGTTTAACTATAATACCCGGCTGCTCTATTGACTTGTTTGCCCCTGAGAAGGTTGCAAGACAAATTTTCTTGTAACTGCTACCGTACAAACGCCAGCAGGGCCTCCAGGAACTGCGGCGTAGCTTCCAGGTGCGGAATGTGCCCTATGCCGGGCAGCGGCACCAGTTTGGCACCTTTGATTTGGGTTGCCGTGCGCTGACCGAGCGCCGGATACTGCCCCATCCGGGCCAGCACTTTCGGGTCTTTGATTAGGCCCTTACCAACCACCGTCCGGTCGGCCTGCCCAATAATAAGCAGTGTGGGCACCGCAACCTGGCTGAACTCGTAGCTCACGGGCTGCTGGTAAATCATGTCGAAGGTGAGGGCATTGGCGCGGGCTACTTTCGGGAAATCAGGGTGGCGGGTTTGGGCTACCAGGGGCAGTAGCCACTCGTCGTGGGCTTTGGGGTAGCCTTTGGGGTAGTAGGTGGCGTGGTACTTCCGGATGCTTTCCTCAGTGCTTTTACGCTCCGTAGCTTCGGCCTGGTCGATGGTTTGGAAGGGCACGCCTACGCGGTAGTCTTCCAGGCCAATGGGGTTTTCGAGCACCAGCTTTTCGGTAGTGCCAGGGTAAAGCAGCGCGAAGCGAGTGGCCAGCATGCCGCCCATACTGTGCCCGACGATGGTGGCCTTCTGAACCCCGAGGGTATCAAGCAGATGCTTGGTGTTGTGGGCTAGTTGGTGGAAGGAGTAGTGAATATCCGGCTTGTCGGACTTGCCAAAGCCTACTTGGTCGGGCACTACTACCCGGAAACCAGCAGCAGTCAGCGCCTTGATGGTTTCGCGCCAATAGGCCCCAAAGAAGTTTTTGCCGTGCAGCAACACCACCGTGCGCCCGTTGGGTTTGGCACTGGCGGGCACGTCCATGTAAGCCATGCGCAGGCGCTGGCCTTCCAACTTGAGGGGCAGCATACGCACCGGAAACGGATACTCGTAGCCGTCGAGGGTGGCATTGAGGGCGGTGGGGGCGGTTTGCGCTACGCTCAGTGTAGCAGTCAACAGGGCAAAGAAGAGCAGTAGAAAGTAGCGGCAGCAAAGCATAAACAGAATCGACAGGATTTTCAATTCTCGGCTTACGCAAAACAGGTGGTTTTGGCGGCCATGCCTAAGCGGCTATCCGAACAGAGCCTGCCATTCCGACGCAGGAGGAATCTGGACAAAGCCGTTGAAAGACCTTAACTCAGGTTCCTCCTGCGTCGGAAGGACAGGCCTGTTCGGATAAGCTCTAAACACCTGAAACCTTGCTCCTCGCTACACTTCGCACTCTTCAAGGCATAGACTTGCTACTGTCCAAGCCCCCCTGCTTGAGGAGCAGCTCGATGGTACGGGTGTCCTCATCGCTCCAAATCACGTTGCGCACATCGTCAAAGCTAAGGACGGAGTGGCCATCAGCTTCGCCGTACTGCGTGTACGTTTCCAGTAGCAGCTCATCTTCGGAAACCCGTACTACGTAGCCGTAGAGGTAGCCTTCGGTTTGGGTTTCGAGCATAACGAGCTGGCGGACTTCCTGCGCCCGCTGGAGCAGCACGGGAATGGTGAGGTACTGGTTTTCCAGGCCGCCGGGCGTGGCGGGCAGGGCATATACCACCTCGGGGTTGTGCTCCTTGAACTCGATCAGGCGCACGTACCGGTCGTCGAAATGCATCTGCGTGACCGTGTTGAGGCTGATGGTCTGGACGCCGGTAGGCAAGCCCTGGCGCGTGATGGTGCGCAGCATCAGCAATTCGGGGTTGTGGCTGAGGACGTAGCCTAGAAACAAACCGTTGCTGGTTCGCAACGATACTACGCGGCGGTTGCGTTGCGCCCGCTGTAGCATATCCGTTCGTAAAGTACCCATCAGGTGATTGTTGATTGTTGGTGGTTGATAGGTGACAGTTGGCGGCTGATTGCTAGAGGTTAATTGTTAAGGGCTTTACTGTCAACCATTAATAACTAACAATCAACAACTAACCATCAACTACCAGCCCGCTGCAAGTCGGCCAGCACCTGGCGGGCATGTGCGACGTGGTCGGTGGCTCGGTTCATTGAATTAAAAATGTAGCGAATCACTCCTTCTTTGTCGATAACGAAAGTGACGCGGCCGGGCAAGATGCCAAGCAGCGCACGGGGCACCTCGTAGAGTTTGCGCACCTGGCCGCTGGTATCGGCGAGCAGCGGGAAAGGCAGGCGGTGCTTTTGAGTGAACTTCTGGTGCGAGGCCTCCGAGTCGGAGCTGACGCCCACCACTTCGGCTCCTAAATCCTGAAAATCCTGGTACTGGTCGCGAAACGAGCAGGCCTCGGCCGTGCAACCGGGTGTGTCGTCTTTCGGGTAGAAATAGAGCACGATGGCGCGCTGTCCCCGCTGGTCGGCCAAGCGGAACGCCTCGCCAGTGGTGGTTTTTAAAGTGAAGTCGGGAGCAATGTCACCAAGCTGGAGCATGAGGATTACCGTTCAGGTTGAAACCGTAAAAGTAGCGTACAAGGCTAGAATTTGAATGAGTAGGATTTTGTGATCTTACAAACCGCATATTTGCAGCTTCCAACGCCTGTTGAAAAGTGAAGCTGGCGCCCAATAACCTGACTACAGTTACTTGAAATTGATAGGATGCCTTTGATTGATGTTATTATTCCGGCTTATAACGAAGAACAGTCGATAGCGAAGGTGCTGGCGGAAATTCCGGCCGGCCTGGTGCGAGAGGTTATTGTGGTCGATAATAATTCGTCCGACCAAACGGGCGCGGTGGCGCGCGCTGCGGGTGCTACCGTGCTTCGCGAGCCCCGGCCTGGCTACGGCCACGCCTGCCTGGCGGGTATGGCCCGCTGCTACGCCCGCCCCGCCCTCGAACAGCCCGAAATCATCGTCTTTTTGGATGGCGACCATTCCGACTATCCCGAGGAGATGCCGCTGCTGCTCGCCCCTATTCTGCGGGGCGAAGCCGATATGGTCATTGGCTCGCGGGCTTTGGGCGAGCGGGAAACGGGCTCCATGATGCCCCAACAAATCTTCGGCAACTGGCTGGCTACCAACTTACTGCGACGCCTCTATGGAGCCCGCTACACCGATTTAGGTCCCTTCCGCGCCATTCGGGCCTCGGCTCTCGCGCGCATCGGTATGCAGGATACCACCTACGGCTGGACCGTGGAAATGCAGCTCAAAGCCGCCAAACTCAAGATTCCGAGTACCGAAGTGGCCGTGCGCTACCGCCGCCGCATCGGCACGAGCAAGGTATCGGGCACGGTACGCGGCACCTTGGGCGCCGGCTACAAAATCATCTGGACAATTTTTCGGTATTTATGAGTTTGGTGCTAGTCGGAAGGAGCTAGGAGCTAGGAGTTAGGAGCTAGGAGGATGTATGTTCTCCTGTCTCCTAGCTCCTTCCGACTAGCTCCTGTCTCCTCGCTCCTCGCTCCTCACTCCCCCCATCTGCATGCTTTTTCTTGAGGTCACGCTGCTGGTGCTTTATGGGTTTTGCCTGATTTTTATTCTGGCCTTCAGCGTTACGCAATTTCGTCTGACCCAAATGGCACGCCGCGCCTACGCGCGCGGGCTGCCTTCCGAGCCGCCCGCCCCAACTTCCTGGCCCCGTGTGACGGTGCAGCTTCCCATCTACAACGAAGTATTCGTGGTGGAGCGCCTGCTCGACACCTGCGCCTTACTCGACTATCCTGCCGACAAGCTCCATCTACAAGTCCTCGACGACTCCACCGATGAAACCGTGGGACTGATAGCGGCCCGGGTAGCGCATTACCGGGCCCGCGGCTTGCGCATCGACCATGTGCGCCGCCCCACCCGCGAAGGTTTCAAGGCCGGGGCATTGCGCTATGGCCTTGAGCTTACCAACGGCGAGTTCATTGCCATTTTCGACGCCGACTTCGTGCCTGAGCCCGACTTCCTGCGTCGAACTATACCCTATTTCGACGCGCCTGATGTGGGCGTGGTGCAAACCCGATGGGGTCATCTCAACGAAAAATATTCCATGCTAACCGAGCTGCAAGCTTTTGGCTTGAATGCTCACTTTTACCTCGAACAGGTAGGCCGCACCAGCGGCGGGCACTTCATCAACTTCAACGGTACCGGCGGCGTGTGGCGGCGCGCCTGCATCGAAGACGCCGGCGGCTGGCACACTGATACTCTCACTGAAGACCTAGACCTAAGCTACCGGGCCCAACTGCGCGGCTGGCGCTTTCGCTACTTGCCCCAAGTGGTGGCCCCCGCCGAGCTGCCCGCCGCCATGGACGCTTTGAAGTCGCAGCAGTTTCGCTGGACCAAGGGCGCGGCTGAAACGGCCCGTAAGCACTTAGGCACGGTGCTGCGCTCCAACCAAACCACGGCTACCAAGTGGCACGCCGCGTCGCATTTGCTTAACAGCACCGTGTTCGTGGCTATTATGCTGATGGCGGTGATAAGTGTGCCCCTGGTGTTCGTGCGCGTCGACTTGCCACAGCTCAAACCCTTGCTGCAACTGTCGTCGGTGTTTCTGCTGCCCTACGTGCCCCTGGTTTACTATTACTACAGCAGCTGGCGCCTCGACCAGCCAACTACTTCCGGCTGGTGGTTCACGCCTAAGTTCCTGCTGTTTATGTCGATGTCGATGGGCCTGACGCTGCACAATACGCGGGCCGTGCTGCTAGGCTGGTTCGGCAAGCAATCGGCCTTTATCCGGACGCCTAAGCTGGGGCTCGTCAACCGACAAGGCACCTGGCGGGGCCGCCGCTACCGCACGGGCTCTCTCCTCGATGGCCTCACGCTCTCAGAGGGGCTGCTTTCCTTGTACTTCGCGTTTGGTATCGGGGCCGGGCTATACCTTGGCGACTGGGGCCTGATCCCCTTCCACCTGATGCTGATGGCCGGCTATGGTTTAACTTTCTACTACTCGATGCGGCACCGGAAGTAGGCAGAGGCTAGCTACAAGAAAAATGTAGCGCGGAACGGAAGCCACAGGATTTCCGCGCTACAATGCGTATATCGTTGCCAATTCCTTTGAAGGCCACGAGCCTGTCAGTACTTCCCGCCCTTGTTTAATTGGTCCGCCACTCGTTTTCTTCAGCTACTGGCCCTGCTCCTCTCGGCACTTGCCTACGGAGCCTTGGCGTATGTCACTCCTAGAACGCAGTTCGGACAGTTGCTAGGGTTGCTGGCTGTGGCGTTTGGCTTGTACATCTACTTACTGAAGACGCGCCTACCATTGCGGGCGGGGCTGCTAGCGGCGCTGCTGCTGCGGCTGCTCTGGCTTCTCGCCCTCCCCGGCCTCTCCGACGACTACCACCGCTTCCGCTGGGACGGCCTACTGGTGGCCCAAGGCGTCAACCCCTTCCAATACCGGCCCGACGAGGTACTCGCCAATCCTGTCAAAGCCAGAGTCACCCCTTCCGATTCTACTATTTCTCAGCAATCAACCTTCAAGCAGCAACTACCCGCAGCAGTTAATCAACAGCTAGAAATACTGTACCCTAAGCTGAATTCGCCGCACTATTACTCGGTGTACCCGCCAGTGTGCCAGGCTGCTTTTGGGCTGGCCTCGGGCATATTCCCAACCAACGAGCGAAGCGCGGTACTGGTGCTGCGGCTGCTGGTACTGCTGGCAGAAGCAGGTTCGGCGGCGCTGCTGCTGGCACTGCTGCGCGTCTTCGGGCAGACGCTTGATCGGGCGCTGTGGTACCTGCTCAATCCGCTGGTGGTGGTGGAGCTAACCGGCAACCTGCACTTTGAAGCCTTTGTAATTTGCTTTACACTGCTGGCACTTTGGCTGCTGGTGCGAGGGCAGCGATACTGGTCGGCGGGGGCATTAGGGTTGGCGGTGGGCACCAAGTTGCTGCCGCTCCTGATGCTGCCCTTGCTGGTGCGGCGGTTAGGCTGGCAGCAATTTGCGCGTTACTCGGCAGTAACAGGCCTTGTTGTAGCCCTGCTTTTTTTACCTTTATTTTCCCTTGATTTACTGCGTAATATCAATAGCAGCCTCACGCTTTACTTCAGCAAGTTCGAGTTCAATGCCAGCGTGTATTATGTTGTCCGTGCCATCGGCTACCACCTCACGGGCTACAACGAAATTGCCATCATTGGTCCGGCTTTGGCACGAACTACGGCGGCACTTGCCCTGTTGCTGGCCTGGCGAGAGAAGGCAGCCATTTGGGCGACCTTGCCCCGGACTTTGCTCTTCACGCTCACCATCTACTACTTTCTCGCCATTGTGGTGCACCCGTGGTACCTGGCGCCGCTCGTCGCTCTGAGCGTGTTCACCACTTACCGGTTCGCGCTGGTTTGGTCGGGCATGGTGGTACTGTCTTATGCGGCCTACCAAACCAGCGCCTACCTCGAAAACCCCTGGCTGCTGGCCTTGGAATATTCAACCGTAGTAGGCGTGTTAGTTTGGGAATTAGCAAGCAAGTATCAGTTAGAAACAAAGAATAAAGAGTGAAGAATTGGCCTTACTTGCCCTAATGATAAGACACAAAATAATCCAGTTCTCATTTCTTAGGGTGGGTCCAGTAGGCGTAGCGGCTAACCTTCTTGAGGGTCAGGTTGCGGCCATCCCAAGCGGCTTGGCGGAGGAGCAGATTGGGGTACCTTTTGGCAAACCAATACGTGCTGGTCTTGTCGGGAGCTAACTGCACCCGTACCAGCCAAGCAGGTTCCGGCGTGTCGGCGGCGGGAGCCTCCTGCACTTTAATCTCCGCCTCGTAGTACGTGGGAGGAGTTGCTTTGCTGGTTTGTTGCAACTCGCAAACAGCCGCCTGAAAAGTAGGCAAGGCGGCAAAGCGCAAAGTGCGCAACGTATAAGGCAGTGCATCCTCGAACAGGATGTCGCGGCGCAGATTGCGCTGACCGGCACCCTGCGTATCCCAATACGAGTTGTAGGTTTGCATGTACTGCAAGCCATCATCCAGAAACGCCTTGAACGTGTTGCCGCACCATTCCTGCGACGAAGTCGTGAGTTTGTAGAGCCCTACCGGATTCTCGCGGCGGAAGAACAAGGAAGTCAGGAAATGATACGGGTACTGCTCGGTGGGAATACGGCAGAACTGATTGACCTTCATCACCGGAAACAGGTCGGGCCGCTGGTAGTCGTCGGTCTTGACCTTGTACTGGTCGTTGAACTCTTCCTTCACGGTAATCTGCACGTACTCGAAGCGCCGCACCTTGTCGTACACAATCCGTTCGGCATCGTACACGGCTACCTCTGCCAGGCCATCTTCCCACAGCTTGTTCATCGCCCACAGTTGCTCGAAGTGCGAATCCAAGCGCCTCAAAGCATGGGGCAGTTGCTCGGTTGTAGTCGGCGTTTCTGGCTTGGCGGCCGAGTCCGGCGACGAGCAGCTAGTTAACCCAAGGCCTACTACCAAGCACACCTTTGGCAGCCAAGGCACGATAAGATGACGCATAACGGAAAGTTGAATGTGGCACCTAAGTAAGTGGAAAGCAAACACGTTTCCGCTCACGCTACACCTACCCACTGCCTGCGCGCCACGCTTTTAAGTCGGCCTCGTCGTCTATGTCACGCAACGTAGGAAGCTGTGCTACTCGTAGTCCTAGTCGGTCGGCATCGGCCAGCGTGTGCGCTAATACTAAATCAGTGCTCCAGCTTTTGTTAACAAATAAATCTTCGTATAACTCTCTCATTCCTAGCAAATAATAGCCACCATCTTCAGCTGGACCTATAACTACTTCATGGGTTGCCAGCAATGCGTAAGCTTGGGTCAGTACCTCGGCCGTCAGGCCGGGGCAATCGGTACCGATGATGAGGGCGGCAGTGGCTCCGGCGGCAAAAGCATGCGCGAAAGCCGCTTGCATTTTTTGTCCTAAGTCACCAGGAACCTGTTGTAGCTGCTCGTAGTTGTTCCATGCTTCGGGGAAAGCAACAGCAGCAGCAGAAGGTCCCGCCAGCCACAACGTTTTATAGGCGGCCACGTCAGCTGTTACGCCACACGTGTGGTACAACAACTCCTCGTACACGGCCAGCGCAGCTTCGTCGCCGATGCCCGCCGCTAACCGGGTTTTAACTCGCCCCAACTCTGGATATCGGGCAAAAACAAGCAGGTGGGCCGAGCCGGCCTTGTCTTCAATTGGTGCTGTCATAATAATTTGCCATCAGCGCTGGTATAGCTTACCTGCTACTTGTATACCGGCTGGCCCTTTTTCAACCAGGGGCTCCACAGGGGCGAATAGGGATGAACGTTTTGGGTAGCTCCCTGCTCGTTGTACACCAGCCGCCCTTCGTTCACCCATTGGAAAATGCCCCCGTACAGGTTGCGCACATCCTGAAACCCGAGCGCCTTCAACCGCTCCCCTACCCGCTCGCTCCGGTAACCTACCGAGCAGTAAACCACCACAGTTTGGTTGCGGGGTAGGTCAGCGAAGGTGTTTTTATCGAATGTGTCGAAATCCACAAAGCGGGCGTTGCGTAGGTGGCTTACCTGGTACTCGGCGGGTGTGCGGGTATCGAGGAGAAGCACGGCCTTGGGCTTTTTCTCCAATAGGATTGCTAGTTGGGCCGGGCGCACGACCGGCACTGTGTTGCGGTAGAGGGTCCGCAGCATTCGGTCGTAGGTGGTAGGATTGTTGCCGTCGGTTTGCCCACAGGCGGGCACCGTTAGCAGGACCAGCAGCAAGGCAAAAAGCCGAACGGGACGTATAGCCGCCAAGTAGCAGTGAGACACTTTTGTCATCGAGAATCCTGTGAGCATGCGCCGCTTACCTTAAAAGCCACATCAGGTAGTGGCACCACCGCAACTAGAGCCGGCCCCGGCCGTGCAGCCGTAGCAGTGTTGATTTACAACGATAGCACGCGCATTAAGAGCTGCTTTGTTGAAGTCGCGGATGTGTTGGGGCGCGTGGTTGTCCACGGGCAGTTCCAGCATCTGGTTGAAGTCGCAGTCGTAGAGCTGGCCGTCCCACCCAATGCTCAGGGTCGAGCGGCACATCACGTTGGCCGCGGCGGCGGGGTTGTAGGCCGCTATCAGCTTCTCCATGTAGCCGAGGTAGTTGCCGCTTTCCAGCAGATACTCCAGAAAACGGCTGATAGGCAGGTTGGTAATAGTAAGCAGGCTGTTGAACACCACCCCGTGCTCGCGCAACAGCCGCTGCTTGAATTCGCGCTCCAGCCCAACCTGGCTGCCTGGCAAAAATGCTCCCGACGGGTTATACACCAAGTCCAGCGACAAGCCCGAACCCTCCACCCCGTATCCTACCTCGTTGAGCATCCGCAGCGCCCGAATAGAGCGCCCAAACACCCCGTCGCCGCGCTGCGCATCGGTACGGCCAGCGGAAAAGTGGGGCAACGAGGAAACAACGCGCACGCCATGCCGGGCAAAAAACTCAGGTAAGTCGTGGTACTTGGGGTTGGCTACGATGATGGTTAGGTTGCAACGCACAATGGTCTGCCGACCTAGCGCCGCAATTTGCTCCACCAGCCACCGAAAATCCGGATTCATTTCCGGCGCACCACCGGTCAGGTCCACCACGTCGATATTGGTTTGCGCCAGCGCGTCGAGGCAGAGCTGCATGGTTTCGCGGGTCATGATTTCGGTGCGGTCGGGGCCGGCGTCTACGTGGCAGTGGCGGCAGGTTTGGTTGCACATTTTGCCCACGTTGATCTGCATTACCGTCATGCCGGTCGGACGCAGCGGCAACAGCCCGGTTTCGCGGAGCTTACGGGCAAAAGGCATTACGTGCGCCCCCTCCGCATCGGCCTGCGAAAGTACCGTGAGTTGGTAGCCAGTATCAGCCAACGGATGGTGCTGAGCGTGAAGACTTTTCATAAATCGCTGATTTGCGCTGATTAATCGTGATTTCGCTGATTTCGCCTTGTTCTGGTTCTCGAAATAGAAACGGAGTTGGGAGGCATCTAAGAGATAAGTTGGCGTTGGCTTTTTATGAAGCGCTTGAATTGTAAGCTCTTTTCGCCGAAGTTGAAAAGCAAGCCTACTTCCAGGCGAAAGGCTTTTAGGTAGTTGATTGTTTGAGCATGGTGTAGCGTGGTTGGTTCGTGAGTTGCTTTTAATTCAACTAGTACCGCATTGTCAACCAGAATATCCACCCGCCGTACGCCTACTATTTCGTCGCGGTAGAATACGGTTCTATCAACCTCTCGCTGGAACACCAAACCGGCATATTTCATTGCTTCCAGGCTGCGCTGATGAATAAGTTCGGGAAACCTATTACTTAAAGCTCCATGAACCTGCATCGCATACCTAATAAGCTTCTCCGTAAGCACCGACTGAGCACACCTATTGTCGATCATAGCACACTAATAATTTACTACCTGCTATTCGAAGATTGGTATGAATAGTCTTGTAGCAAAACACCCAAACCAACCGCCGAATAGCAGGTAGCAACTCAATAAGCCAACTACGTAACATCAAAGCACTGGAGTAGCCCTATTTGAAAAGTAGGTATGCAAAAATCAAAAGGATTCTTTAGACACACCCACTACGAATCAACGAGCAATAACCAGCGAAATCACGACTAATCAGCGCAAATCAGTGATTTACATCGAAAGCTCCTTGGCTTTGTTCATCATTTGTACGCCGTGTACTAGTGCAGCGCCACCCTTAATGGCCGCGGCCACGTGTACGGCTTCCATCATTTGGGCTTCGTCGGCTCCTTTCTGCAGCGAGTCGGTGGTGTAGGCATCAATGCAGTAGGGGCACTGTACGGCGTGTGCTACGGCCAGTGCAATCAGAGACTTTTCGCGCTCAGAAAGGGCTCCGTCTTTGAACACCTCTGCGTAGTACGCAAAAAATTTGTTGCCCATTTCCGGCTGCCACTCCGTGATGTTACCAAACTTAGCGAGGTCAGCCGGATTGTAGTAGGTTGATTTTTCCATGGGTTTATCCGCAATACGCAGCTTTTAAAGAGTAAGATTGAGAGAAAGAAAAGATGAAATCAGTAACTAGGCGCACCAGAAGCACTAGCTAAAACGGCTCCTAATTAAGAACAATTAATGGTAGTGGGTTGAGCGGCACTGTAGAAAACCATGACAAGCACAAATACGAGTAGCTGCATTAGTCTCCTTTAGCAGCCAGGCATACTACATAAAAAGGAGCCAGGAAATATGTTTCCTGGCTCCTTCTTCTTGTGAGGACAAATGCTTTAGATGTTACCTACCACCGTCATGGTTGATAGTGTAGGTGTAGGGCTGCCACCGATGTTTTCAACGGTCATGGCAAAGGCTTGAGCACTGGTAATGTCTTTCATTTGCTGCAACTCCTCGCCGGCGGCGGTGGCCGCGGCTAGTACCCCCGCATCAACTGGTTTCCCTTGGTCGAGGGCCCATAGCTGGTACTGCTTGCCTGCCGGGGGCTTAGGCAAACTGCGCACGTCCACATAAACAGCGCGCGTAGCGGGGTTGTAGAGCACCCGGGCTTTCGCCGTAGGGGCCGCCGGTGTACCGGCCAGCGTCACGTGCCGAAACCGCTCGTCGCGTAGTACGGCCAATTCCTGACGCTGCGTGGTTAGGGTCTTTTGCGAAGCTTGCTGCGTAGCCGCAAAACGGGCCTGCTCGTTCTGCACCGCAAACAACTCCGACTGCGTGTGCTGCCAGCGGTTGTAGAGCATGTAGTTGCCGCCCAAGCTAAGGAGCAAGGCCACCGAGGCCGCCATCAGCCAGCCAAATCCACGGGCTGGTGCCTGCGTTGATATGGGTTCAGGGGCAGTGGTGATGGGCCGCACGACGGGCTCGGGAGCGGGCGTGCTAACCGGCGGCAGCGTAGCGGCCACGGGCGGCGGAGTTACGGTAGAGGCGGCAGTCATGGGTACCACCGGAGTTGTACTCTTTTCAGAATCCTGCGCGTGGATAGCCTGCTGCCAACCCGCTAATACCCGCTCCCGCATGTCGGCCGGAGGCGTTAGCGAGTGCGCTTCGGCATAGGCATCAAGGCCCATAACGATGGCATCTAGTTCGTGGCGAATTTCCGGATGAATGGCCGCCAGCCGCTCCACTTCAGAGCGCTCGGCATCCGATAATATGCCCAATGCATATTCTTCGAGAATGCCTGATTCGATGTATTGCTGAGTGTCCACGGCTATCGAATCAATTTAGAAAGTACTTTAATAGCAGCGCGGGCGCGGGTTTTCACCGTTCCAAGAGGCAAATTCAATTCTTCGGCTACTTCACTTTGGGTGTACCCTCCGAAGTACAGCATATCAACGACCTGCTGTTGGTCGGGGTTAAGTTTTTTGGTCATTTCCTGCAAGCCGATGTGCTCGGGCCGGAACGTGGGCGATGCGGGCTCACGTACTGCGGCGCTGTCCTCAAGCGGTTGTGTACGACTACCTACGCGGTATTGTCGAGACCGGATTTTATCAATAGCTAAATTCCGGCATACATTCATTACCCACGTAAAGAGTCGTCCCTTTCCAGCATCGTAAGAGCTGAAAGAGTTCCAGATTTTGACCATGCTTTCTTGCAGCACATCCTCGGCTTCCTCTTCTTTCTTGACAATGCGCATAATCACACCGTAGAGGGCCGCCGAGTAGCGGTCATAGAATAAAGTCATCGCCGACTCATCTCGGTCGCGCAAGCGCTGCACCAGTAAGTCCTCGTCGGAGAGAGAGGGTACGGCTTCGGGGGGAATTACATTCACGGGCAGCAAGGAAGTTAAACGAAGAGCAATAAACAGGCCCTCCGCCGGACGAAAGTACACTTCTAACGCATTTGTTTTGAAACTCAACGCTCAAAATCATACAGGAGCTTCGTAATGTGCATGCTACGGCTACATTTTGCGGTTAGTTTCACGTGTGGGAAAGAGGTGAGGTGGTGAAGTTGTGAAAGGTGAAGTTGTGAGGTGGTACCACGATCTTTCCCGTCGCGGTACCACTATCGTTGAACAAGACGTAAGCAGGCTTCAGCAAAGACGGTTGTTCAACGATAATGGTAGCGCATGCTGCATAATCTGCATTTGTTGCTCTCTCACGCAGTTGTTGTCGTTTAACGTTACCGTTCAACGATAGTGGTACCACCACCGCACTACTTCACCTTTCACACCTTCACCACCTCACCCCAACATGCCCATTGCATCCATCAACCCGTACACTGGCCGCGTAGAACGCCGGTTTCGTGCTTTTAGCTGGCCTCAAACCGAGCGTATTCTGGCGCAGGCACACCAAGCGGCGGCGGCGTGGCGCACCACTACTTTCGCGCACCGCGCGCAGCTTATGCACCGCGCTGCCAAATTGCTGCGCGAGCGACAAAACGAGCTGGCCCGCATTATGGCGCTGGAAATGGGTAAGCCGGTAGTGGACGGCCGCGCCGAAGTGCTGAAGTGCGCCCTCTGCTGCGACTACTACGCCGACCATGCCGCGGAATTTCTAGCCGACGACATCATCGAAACGGAAGCCCAACGCAGCTTTATCAGCCACGAACCCATCGGTGTGGTATTGGCTGTCATGCCCTGGAACTTCCCACTCTGGCAAGTGGTGCGCTTTATTGCGCCCGCGCTGATGGCCGGCAACGTGGGCCTGCTCAAGCATGCGTCCAACGTGCCGCAGTGCGCGTTGGCGCTGGAAAAAATTTACCATGATGCGGGCTTCCCGCCGGCCACCTTCCGGGCCCTGCTGATCGGTACCGACCTGATAGAGAAGCTAATCGAAGACGACCGTGTGCGGGCCGTAACCTTGACCGGCTCAGAACCCGCCGGCGCGCAAGTAGCCGCCACCGCCGGCCGCCAGATCAAGAAAACCGTGCTGGAGCTAGGTGGGTCCGATGCCTTCATTGTGCTAGCCGACGCCGACCTGGAGCTAGCCGCCAAAACCGCGGCGCAGGCCCGGATGATAAACGCCGGGCAGAGCTGCATTGCAGCCAAGCGCTTCATCGTTGAGAAACCCGTGGTAAAAGAATTCATCAGCAAGCTGAAAACCCACCTGTTGGCTTTCCGCACCGGCGACCCGCTGGCCGAAGACACCCAATACGGCCCCCTCGCCCGTCCTGACCTGGCCGACGAAATCACGCAGCAAGTCGAGGACTCGATCAAGCAAGGCGCCAAAGTGGAACTACACGGCGGCCAAAGCAAGCCCGGCACTGCGCTGTTCCGGCCCATGATCCTGAGCAATATCAAGCCCAAGCAGCGCGCCTACCACGAAGAGCTGTTCGGCCCCGTGGCCCTGATTCTGGAAGCCAAAGATACCGCCGACGCCATCCGCCTCGCCAATGACTCGCGTTTCGGCCTAGGCGGCTCCATCTGGACCCGGAACGTGAAGCGCGGCGAAGAGCTGGCTCGCCAGGTGGAAGCCGGCGCCGTGTTCGTAAACAGCATGGTGAAGTCTTCGCCGGAGATGCCGTTCGGAGGCGTCAAGAAGTCGGGTTACGGCCGGGAACTGTCGTATTTAGGCATTCGGGAATTTGTCAACCAGAAATCCATTTGGATAGCCAAAGAAGAGAAGCCCGAAAAGCAGAAGAAGGTGGAATAACTGGTGAAGTTGTAAAGTTGTGAAATGGTGAGCTTGACGTCTTAACAGCGCAGTTTGCGCAAATAGAACATCACACTCACCATTTCACAACTTCACAGATAGCCTAGCGCTTTATACGTCAGGTAGCCGGCTATTTCGTGCAGGAGCAGGCTCCAGCCACCGAGAGTGTCGGTGCCGGGCACCAGCCAGTAGTCCAGGGTGGGGGCGCGGTCGGTGGACCGGAAACCGGCGGGAAAGGGCAGCGGGTGCAGCCCCACTTGGCGGAAGCAGCCGAGCGCACGGCGCTGATGAAAAGCCGAGGTAACTAACACCAACGTATCTAGTTCGGGGCGCGCAGCTACTATTTGCTTGGTGAACAGGGCATTTTCGCGGGTATTGCGGCTGCGGTCTTCTTTGATGATAACCGAATCGGGGACGCCGGCCAGGTGCAGCAGGGTAATCAGGTCAGCGGCTTCGGTGTGAGCTTTCTGGAGCATGGCGCCCGAGCCGCCCGACACCAGAATGTACCGCACCCGGCCGGCTCGCCACAGCCACAACGCATTGGTCAGGCGGTCGGCGCCTTCGTGCAGGTACACCCGGTCGTGGGGTGACTTACTAACGCTGGTAATACCCGTGAGTAGTACGGCCGCATCAGCCTGACGGGGCAGGCTTGCCAGCTTCACTGGAGGCAGTTCCCAAGCCAGCAAAGCCTCGTTTAAAAGCGCATTGTTAGTACCAAGCACAAGCAGCAGCAACACCAGACGCAGCAGGTTGCGCCGGCGCGTGGGACGGCGCGTTAGGAGTGCCGCCGCCAACAGCAAAACCAGCCACAGTACCGGCAACAACACAAAATCGAGAAGTTTGGAAAGCAGGAAAAACACTATCGGATTGTTAGCAGCTAACTGATAAGTTGAAATAATAAAAGTCTGTGGCTTGGGGAAGCCAAAGCTGACGGACTCGCGGAAGAGCAGCTTGTTTTGGGAATCGGCATTTCATAAGGCCGCCGCAAGCGGAACGAGCAATGTTATGGGAACAGCAGCAACAGTGAAATAAATACGGCTAGCAGCGCCCACGCGTCGTTGGGCAACCGCAGTTCCCTCACGCCGACAGAGGCTCCAACTCCCGCAGCCGTTGCAGCATATGCAATACCTCCTGCTCTTCGGTTAGCGTGTCGCACTCCAGGATGCGGCCTTGGCAATAAGACACGAAAAACGGGGCGACTTTCTCTTGCATCAGCTTTTTTGCCACCGCATTTTCGTCGGAATTCAAGCGCAAAAACAAGATGTTTCTAAATGCTGCTTTGTCAGCAAACTCGACAAACGGCGGCGCCAGTAGCTCGCAGATTTCGCAACTCTCGGAAGTGAATTTGGCAAACACTTTCATATGCTTGTGCGTGAGTTGCCGTAGGTCTTCGTCGTTGACATCATGCACGCGTTGACGATCTGCCTCTTTCATAACAATAGTAGCTTAGCTAAGCTAGTAGATACGAGTAACCGCGCAACTCAGATATCAGGAGCTGTTAGAAAGTCTCGTACCCGTCGTGCTTCCTGTCGTCAGCATGACGGGTAGTTTGGCAACGTTAGCACACCAAATAGCGGTGCTTCTGCATGATGGTCTGACGACTTTCAAGACTTCCTTGAGGGCTTCATTGAAGGCTCATTGACCCGCCAAACAAACGGCCCCAAGCCTTGCAGTAGGGGGCCGTTTCGTACTGGTTGGCAGGGGCTTGCTTAGGATTTCTTCTGCATCAGGGTTCGGATGTACTTCACAGGCGCACTCCCGAAACTCAGAAACTTCTCATTGAAGGCTTTCAAGTCGAAGTTGTTGCCCTCGGCTTTCTTTAGCTCCTCCCGCAAATCATAGATTTCGGTGTAGCCGGTAAAGTAGCTGCTAAGCTGCACCTGGCTCAGGGTGGCGCGGCGCCATTTGTTGGTAGCCTCGGCTTGTTCCTGAAACCCGTCGCGGAGCAGCATGGCTTTGGCGGCTTGCTCGCTGATGTTGTTGACGTGGACTTCGTGGTCGAGGATGGTGTTGAGCGTGACGCGCATGTTCCATTTGTCCCACATCAGCCAGATTTCGTCGGAGTTGCTGCCGTAGCCGCTTTCCAGCATCATGCGCTCGGCGTACACGGCCCAGCCTTCCACCATGGCCCCGTTGCCAAACACCGCCTTGATCAGCGAGGGGCTGCGGTTGGCATACACCAGCTGCGTGTAGTGCCCCGGAATGGCCTCGTGGATGTTGAGGATTTGCAACGTGTAGCTGTTGTATTCGCGCAAATAACTCTCGGCGCTGGCAGCAGGCTGGCCGGTGAGCGGCTCTACGTTGTAATACGTGTTGGCCGCTTTATCGTAAGGGCCGGGGGCTGAAATGCTGGCCCCGGCCCCACTGCCTCGCATGTAGAGCGGCGTTTCGCGCACGACCAGCGGCTTGGTGGGGTCTTGCGTGAGCAGCTTCTTGTCGTTGACGAACTGCACCAGCTGCGGAATCTGCGCCTTTACGGCCGCTACAAACCCGGCCGGCGTCACGTGCTGCTCCGACAGCCGCCCGATTACCTGTTTGACCAGCGCCAGCGAATCGGAGGGCAGGGGCTGGTTGGGGAAATACTTAGGATAAAGCCGCGCCGCCCGAACCTTCATGTCGCGCAACAGCCTAGCTCGGTTCTGCTGCGCCTTGGCGTATACTTGGTCGGCGGTGTAGGTGGACTGAATATCGTAGAAGAACTTCCGGTCGAAGAGCGCCTTGCCGATCCGAAAACTGCGGAATTTGCCGGCCGGCAGCACTTCGGTTTTCAAGAAGCGCAGGTAATCTTCGACGCTGAGCCGGGTGGTAGCCACCCGGTTTTTGAAGTCTTCTTTCTCCCGTGCCGTCAGTCCCGACCTGGCAACGGAATCCTGCAAGGCTTTGCCGAATACCGCCAAGCCGCCCTCGTTTTGCTTGATACCGAGTTCGGTATGCTCCTTGGTTGGGTTCTGGATGCTGGCTTCGGCAGCAGCATAATACTCAGTCGAGCGAGCAATTTTGAGGCTGATGGCGCGCAGCCGCCGGTCGAGGGGCCAGTAGCGCCCATTCAGAATCTCGGCCACTGAGGCGCCGATGTTGTAGTTGGCCGGGTTCCACTCCCACTCTCGTAGCGTATCAATTTGCCAGCGCCCGGCCTGCACGTAGTTCTGCATCAGGCGCCAATCGGTCTGGTTGTTTACCGATAAGTCGGTGAGCTTGAAGGTGGCCAGCTCTTTGCCGCGCCGTTTTAAAACCTTGGCCTCGCCGAGCCGGCGGGCGGCCGTCGGAATCACCAGCACCGAATCGTAGCGGTGGTAGCCCTGGCTGCTGGCAAACTCGGGGTTGTAGTACCAGAGCGAGTCCAGGAACCGCGCCTTGTACCGCTCGAAGCTGGTGTTGGCGGTTTCGGCATCCACGGTTTCGTTTATTTCACCGGATTGGTTGCAGGCCGTGACAACCATACCGCCCATCACCAGGAGCAGGAAGGCCGGGCGTAAGAATTTCAGCATATAGTAGAAAATTAAGCTCGACAAGGTAGCAGACAAACAGGCGAGTTGGGTTAGCTGTTTAGCGCAGGACCATTGGTGTTGTTAAGCCCAAAAGCGGTGGTAATCCGTCCTCCTACCAGCTTGGCAGCCAAGGCAGCATACTACCGCGCCAGGAAGTAAGTTGCCACAGGAGCACCTAGCGGCTTGTTCCGTATCTTGCCCACCCTTGGTATTTCGTGCTACTCTAGTGCCGCTATGCAAAATGCTTCGTTAGAAGCCTTCCTCTATCTGGAAGGCGTTACTAAAATCCCGCTCGACGCCAGCTACTACGAGTGGCGCCAGCATCTCGACCACCGGGGCCGGCCGCGCAGCAAAGTGCGGGCCGGCACCTAGTCGTTTGCCACCAGCCAGCTCGACCCGGCCAGCTACGAGCACCTGCTCGAGTTTATGCTCAATCCCCACGCCGTCGTCGACGCCCACGCCCACTACGGCCGCGCCGACGGGCAGGGCACCTTTGTCACGGTGTGGGGCCGCCGCTGCTGCGTGTGCCACGTCTACAGCGCCTTCGACGCGCGCGGCACTAGTGGCCAGCAGCCGGGCTGGACGCTCTACTTCTCGCTGGCCGCCGAGCAGATGGGCCGCGAGGCGGGCGCGGCCGGCGCGTTCGAGTACTTAAGCGGTAGAGATAAGCCCCCACCAGAAAGAACCCCTGCCTTCCACAAAGTGAGGCTCTTTGCTGGAATACAAGCCGCCAATGCTGCGGGCGCGGCACCTCCTTAGCCCCTCTCCGAAAGCCGTGAAGCTCTACTACTAGAAACAGTTGAATGGACCGATTATAGTGCTATACAGGCCAACTGGCTTTAGCCCGCAGAAGACGCAGAGGCTGGCGCAGAGGGCGCAGAAGCGGGCGGCGCGTTGTAGACTAACCGCACTTGTCAGTTTAACAGTCATTGGAAAGTTAGCAAAGCTAGCGCTGGAGCCTCTCTCTTTTGGGCAGGGGTTGGGGTGCGGTATGTATCTTGCCGGCCTCTATGAAGCTTCATCCCCTGCTCCCCTCCCAGGCCCTCGACCTGGCGTATCGTCGTCAGAAAACCACCCGCATTGCCCTTGGCGCCTTCGAGGCGGCCCGCCTGGCGTTGCTGCCTGAGCTGGACGCCGCCAAAGACGAGGCCGACATGGTGCAGCCCCTCATCCGGTTTCTGCACGCCGCTGGCCTGGGCGGCTACTACCTCAACTCCCACGGCAAGCGCGACCTGGTGCTGCGCACCGGCCCCAATGCCGCCGACCCGTTTGGGGTGCTCTTCGAGCTTAAGCACCGCAAAAACGCCGGCGAGATGGTGCGGCCCGACAACCTCAACCGCAAGGCCTTGCACGAGCTGCTGCTCTACTACTTCCAGGAGCGCACCTCCGAGGTGCAGCTGCCCGAGCTGCGCCAGCTCGTGGTTACCACCGGCTACGAGTGGTTTGTGTTCGATGCCCACGAGTTTCACCGCGTGTTCTGGAAGTACACCGAGCTGCGCCAGCAGTTTCAGAAGTTCAAGCAGGGCCAAACCACCGCGCCCGATACCAGCCACTTCTACAACGACATTGCCCGGCCCCTGCTCGACAAGCTCGAAACCGAGGTTAACTTCACGTACTTCTCCCTCGACCCGCGCGACGAGCACGGCCAGCGCCGCCCGCTGGGCGAGCGGGGCCGGCTCTGGCTCAGCAAAATCTTTTCGCCGCCGCACCTGCTCAAAGAGCCGTTTGCCCAGGATGCCAACACCCTCAACCGGGCGTTCTACGAGGAGCTGCTTTACCTGATGGGCCTCGAAGAAATCAAGGATAAGGGCCGCAAGCTGATTCAGCGCTGCGCCCCCGAGCGGCGGCAGCGCGGCTCGCTGCTGGAAAATACCCTGGTGCAGCTGCACGCCGAAGACATGCTGCGCAACCTGCCCGCCGACGAGCTGAACACCTACGGCGACACGCCCGCCCGGCAGGCCGAAGGCGTGGCCCTGGCGCTGTGCCTGACCTGGGTGAGCCGCCTGCTGTTTCTGAAGCTGCTCGAAGGCCAGCTGCGCCGCTACCACCAGCCCGGCCCCGCGCAGCCTTTCCGCTTCCTCGACCCGCAGCACCTGCGCGAATACGACCTGCTCAACCGCCTGTTCTACCGCATCCTCAACCGCCCCGCCCCGGAGCGCGAACAGCCCGAAGCCGACCTCTACCCCCACGTTCCGTACCTCAACTCTTCGCTGTTCGAGCCCTCCGCCCTGGAGCGCGTAACGCTGCGCATCTCCGGCCTCGACGATATGATTCCGCTGCCGCTGCTCGGCAGCAAGCCCACCGGCAAAACCCACCGCTCGGTGCTGCGCCAGGATGCGGCCGGCGCCGCCCCCACGGCCCTTACCTACCTGCTGCGCTTTCTCGATGCCTACGACTTCGCCTCGGAAGGGGCCGAGGAAGTGCAGGACGACGAGCGGCCCCTGATTTCGGCGGCCGTGCTGGGGTTGATCTTCGAGAAAATCAACGGCTACCGCGACGGCTCGTTCTACACGCCCGGCTTTATTACCATGTACATGTGCCGCCACACCCTGCGCCGGGTGGTGGTGCGCCACTTCAATGAGCGCTACGGCTGGCACACCACCGACGTGGCCGACCTGCGCGCCGAGCTGGCCGAAGCCGGCCGCAAGCGCCGCCCCGAGTTCAGCGAAGCTTTCCGCGAGCTGCGCGTGCTCGACCCCGCCGTGGGCTCGGGTCACTTCCTGGTGTCGGCCCTGAACGAGCTGCTGGCTATCAAGAGTGAGCTGGGGCTGCTGCTCGATGAGGAAGGTCAGCGCCTGCCCTACCGCCTGGCCGTGGCCCGCGACGAGCTGGTGGTGACGTCCGACGAGGATGCTTCCTTGTTTGAGTACCGCGCCCACTGGGACGAAAGCACCCGCACCCGCCGCGTAGGGGCCGAGCACACCCGCCTGCAAAGCGCCTTGTTTCGCGAGAAGCGCCACCTCATCGAGCACTGCCTCTACGGCGTCGACCTCAACCCCAACTCGGTGCGCATCTGCCGCCTGCGCCTCTGGATCGAGTTGCTCAAGCACGCCTACTACACCCCCGAAAGCAAGTTCCGGGAGCTGGAAACCCTGCCCAACCTCGAGCTGAACGTGCGGGCCGGCAACTCCCTCATCAGCCGCTACCCCTTGCAGGCCGACCTGACGGAGGTGTTTCGCCGCAAAGACTTTTCGCTGGTGGCCTACCGCCGCGCCGTGGGCGAGTTTTTCTCGGCCAGGGGCCGCGAGCAGAAACAGGTGCTCGAAGACTTTTTGCAGCGCCTCAAAGAGCAGTTCCGCACCGACATCCAGCGCCACGACCCGCTGCTTAAGCGCATCACCCGCGCCAGGGAAGAGTTGCTGCGCGCCGAGCTCGACCAGAAGCCCGACCTCTTCGGCAAAGCCCGCCTCACCGCCGAGGATGCCTGGGCCCGGCAAACTACCGCCCGCCTCAACTTGGAAAAGCTGGAACAGGAGCGCCAGCAGCGCGAGCAGGGCGCCCTGTTCCGCGACGCCTTCGAGTGGCGCTTCGAGTTTCCGGAAGCACTCAGCGCCGACGGCTCGTTCCACGGCTTCGATGCCGTGCTGGGCAACCCGCCCTACATCCGGCAGGAAGAGCTGGCTCCGGCCACCAAAGCCCACCTGCGGCAGCACTACACCACCGGCACCGGCACCGCCGACCTCTACGTGTACTTCTACGAGCTGGGGCTGGGGCTGCTGGCACCCGGCGGTGAGCTGTCGTTTATCACCAACAACAAGTGGCTGCGCGCCGGCTACGGCCAGGGCTTGCGCCGCCACCTGCTTCAGCCCACGCTGCGCCTGCAGGAGCTGCTCGATTTCGGCGACCTGCCCGTGTTTCCCGAAGCCACCACCTACCCCAACATCCTGAGCGTGCAGCGTGCCCCCCAAGCGGCTACCGTGCGCGTGGCCGAACTTTCCACCCTCGGCCCCGACACTACCCGCTTCCCGGAAGTGGTGGAAGCTGCCGCCGCCGACATGCCCACTCTGCGCCTCTCCGAAGAAGCCTGGAGCCTCGCCGCCGCCAATAAGCAAGACCTGTTGGAAAAACTCCGCGCCGCCGGTACACCGCTGGGCGAGTATGTGGAAGGAAAGATTTACTACGGCATCAAAACCGGCTATAATGAAGCCTTTGTAATTGATGCTGCCACGCGGGATGCACTCATTGCCGAAGATCCTAACTCCGCTAAGGTTATCAGACCTATTCTAGCCGGGCGTGATGTAAAGCGGTATCAGTCGCCGAAAGCAGATGACTATCTTATTTTTTTTGAAAAAGGGTGGACGAAGAAGCAGTCCTCCGCTACAAACTCTAAAGCCTCCTGGGAAATTGTAGAAAATAATTATCCGGCTGTTAGTCGATGGTTACTCCCCTTTGCAGAAAATGCAGCAAAGCGTGGTGATAAAGGAGATTATTGGTGGGAGATGCGAGCCTGTGACTATTACAGCGCTTTTGAAAATCCTAAAATTGTTTATCCCAATATCTGTGCTCTTCCATCATTCACTTTTGAAAAAACCGGACAGTTAACAAATCAGAAATGCTTTATAATTGGCAAGGAAGATAGATTTCTACTCGGATACTTGAATAGCTCGGTATCAAGCTTTCTGTTTAATGCTCTTTTGCCAAAACTTCGGGGTGAATTTTTCGAGGTGAGTTACGTTTATTTCAAAATGTTCCCCATTCCCGCCGCCACGGCGGAGCAGCAGGCGCCCATCGTGGCGCTGGTGGAGCAGGTGCTGGCTGCCAAAGCCGCCGCGGCCACCGCCGACACCACGGCCCTGGAGTTGCAGATTGATGCGCTGGTAGCGGAAGTGTATGGGCTGAGTCCGGAGGAAACGGCTTTGCTTACCGCCTGAGTTTTGTTGGGGTCCGCCGGGGTGTAGCGCGAAGCCTTTGCTTCGCGTCCGGGAACAAGCGCTGGCTATCTGGGCTGGGCGCGAAGCAAAGGCTTCGCGCTACTAGTTCGCGCTGCTGTGCTACTGCTCGCGCCAATAGGTATGGGGCCATTGCTGCCAGTTTTCTATTAAGCCGGCTTTTACCGGATTGTTGACTACGTAGGCCAGTACCCGCTGCATCTCCTCCCCGTCGCGGATGATATGGTCGTAGGTTTCGCGCTGCCAGAACTGGCCGGTGCGCCCTAGCAGGCGGTTGGCTTCGAGCGCCGTGTAGCTCTTAAGCCGCTGCAAGGTGCGCATAAAGGAACCTGTTGGCTCGGGCAGCGAAAGCACAGCGTGCACGTGATTGGCCATGATGCAATACGCCAGCAGCTCATAACAACGCCCGTCGTAGTGGTGAAAGGCCTGGCCTACCAGCGCCGCTACCGGTGGCCGCCGCAGCCACAGCGGTCCGGTGGCGGCGGCATCGAGCATGGCATCGAAGCGCCCGAAATACTGCTTCTGCCGCCGGTACGCCGCTGCCCCGTCAGGGGGCTGCCGTAGGGCCGCCGCTTCCACCGCTTCGGCTTCGGCCCGCAACGCTGCCACTACACTACGGGGCAGCGAGCCGGCCAGCCGTAGCGTCAGAAACAGCTGTTCACCCGCCGGCAGGCGGTGCGGCAGGTTGCGGTTGTAAAAAGTATAGTCCATAACCCTATCATGATGTAGCGCGAAGCCTTAGCTTCGCGTTTAAGATAGCATCTCTATCCTATATTATTTGTGCGCGAAGCGAAGGCTTCGCGCTACTGCCTATGCGCTTCCTTCCCGCCTTGCTGCCCCTGCTGGCCTGCTCGCCGCAAGCCGCCGAAACCAGCCGCCCACCGCTCCCCACTGGCCCGCCCATCATCGACACGCAGGCGCCCCAAGGCTCCGCGGGCAGCTTAACGGAAACCTTTGAGGCGGGTGGCAAGGGCGCTTATTCCGAGGCCGATGAAACGCTAAGCTCTGGTTCCTGGCATTTCGTGGAAGCGTTGATTGGCAGCGCTGAGCAAGACCACAAAAATGGCCAGCACGCCGCCCGGCTGCGCGAAAAAGGCCGGCTGCGGATGAACTTCAACGCGCCGGCCGGGGTGCGCACCATCCGCATCAGCAGTGCCGCCTACGGCGCCGACCCGGCCAGCACCTGGGAGCTGTGGGGCAGCGTGGATGGCGGGCGCAGCTTCCGCCGCATCGGGCAGCCCGTGCGGACGCAAGGGGCGCGCTTAGTGGCCAGCACCTTCCAGGGCAGTACTCCGGGGGCGTTGCGCCTGGAAATTCGGAAGACGGATACGGGCAAGGGCCGACTCAATATTGACGACATCGTGCTAGAAGGTGCCAACGGGGCCGCAGTAGCGGGCGCCGCCAGTGCTCCAAGCTCAACAGCTCCGGCGCCAACAGCCCGGCCGCCACAGGCCACTGCTATTGTTACGAGCCGCGACGACAACATGGCCCTTGGCAACCCGAGCGGTGCCACTGCCAGCCTCAGCTTCCCGAACAATTACCTGATGACCAAGCCGCAGTACACGCTGAGCTACAACAATCAGCGGGGCATTTCGAACTGGGTGAGCTGGCACCTGAACCGCGCTTGGATGGGCTCGGCCCCGCGCCAGGATGATTTCCGCCCCGATCCGGCCCTGCCCGGCACTTTCTATGCGGTGTCGCGCAACTCTTACACCGGCTCCGGCTTCGACAAAGGCCACAACTGCCCCTCCGCCGACCGCACCACCGACCTCGACGACAACTCGGCTACTTTCCTGATGACCAACATGATTCCGCAGGCGCCCAACAACAACCAGCGCACTTGGGGCAACCTGGAGGAGTGGAGCCGGACGCAGGTGCAAAATGGCCAGGAACTGTACATCATCATGGGCAGCTACGGCAAGGGCGGCACCGGCCTCAACGGTCTGAAAACCAGCATCGACAACGGCCGCGTGACGGTGCCCGCCCGCATCTGGAAGGTCCTCGTTGTCCTCCCCGAAGGCTCCGACGACCTGGCCCGCATTGCCGCCGGCCAGGCCCGCATCATTGCCATTGATACGCCCAACGACCAATCGGTGAGCCCCGACTGGAGCCGCTACCGCGTGAGCGTAGACGCCCTGGAAGCCGCTACCGGCCTAGATTTGCTTAGCAGCCTGCCCCCCGACGTGCAAACTCGCCTCCAAGCGCAGGTAGATACCGGCCCGGCGCGGTAAGCAGCATATACTTATCCCAACTCTCCATCAAAGAAAACAACGGGGGATTTTCATTTTTTTCTCCTACCAAGGCGTCTGCCTTTCGTAAGAGCCATGAGTACCGCTTTGGGTTCCTTTGCTTTGGCTGCGCTTCTGGTGTGGCTGCCGCCCCTCCTCTTCCTGCTTCCCGCCCATTGCGCATCAACCTGGTGCGTTGTGGGCTTTTTTGTGGTTTTCGACTGATTTGCTACCAGGCCTTAGGGCTAGCGGTTGAGTTGGCGTCTAACCACAAGCTGAAGCTTAAACTACCTTGCGGAAACGCCCGCTCTTGCTTGCTCTTTCAAGATGATTACCGATACTTTTCAATCGCCACCAACTACATCGCGCCTGGTACACCGGGTGGCCGTAGGTGCGTCGTTTTTTCTGCAGGGACTGTGCTTTTCCACCTGGGCGGCTCGCATTCCCACTGTGCAGCAGCGCCTTGGGCTCACCGACACCGAGCTAGGCGGCGTGTTGCTGGCTGTGCCGGTGGGGTTGCTGCTGTCGTTGCCGCTCTCGGGCTGGCTGGTGGCGCGCTTTGGTAGCCGGCGTATCACGGTGCTGGGCTTATCGATTTATGCCACGGTGCTCACGGTGCTGGGCTTAGCGGAAACCACCACGCAGCTTATGGTGGGCTTGGTCTTTTTCGGGTTGGCCGCCAACATGTCGAACATCAGCGTCAACACCCAGGCCATTGGCGTCGAAGCCCTCTACGACAAATCCATCATGGCTTCCTTTCACGGGGTCTGGAGTTTGGCGGGCTTTACCGGGGCCGCCATTGGTACCCTCATGATTGGCTACGGCACGGCGTTGCTCGTTCACTTCGCCCTCGTTACGGCCACCGTAGCATTAGGCATTCTCTTCATGCGCCCCTACCTACTTCCCACCGATTCCGGCCACGACCCCAACCAACCTATTTTTGTGCTGCCCGACAAATCGTTGCTGCTGCTAGGCGTGCTGGCCTTCTGCTCGCTGCTTTGTGAGGGCACCATGTTCGACTGGAGCGGGGTGTATTTCAACAAGGTTGTGCACGCTTCAACAGCCTGGGCCGGGGTCGGCTTCACGGCCTTCATGAGCACCATGGCCGCCGGGCGCTTCGTAGCCGACTGGTTTACCGACCGATTTGGGCGGCAGCGCACCTTGCAGCTCAGTGGCTTGTTTACGGCCACTGGGCTGGTGTTGGCCGTGCTATTGCCCACGCTGGTACCAGCCACCATCGGCTTTATGCTGGTGGGCGTGGGCGTATCGTCGGTGGTGCCGTTGGTGTACGGGGCGGCGGGGCGCTCCACGGTGATGTCGCCGGGCATGGCGCTGGCGGCGGTTTCCACGGTCGGTTTTGCGGGCTTTCTGCTGGGGCCGCCGGTTATTGGGCTGGTGGCAGGAGCCTCTAGCTTGCGAGTGTCGTTTGCCATCATTGCCTTGATGGGGCTGTGCGTGACTGTTCTGGCTAGCCGGGCGCGGGTCTAGGTAGTAACTAAGTGGCTGATTAGCAAAGTACAGTTCTTGGTTGCCGAGCTTATTGTCGTTCCGACATTTCGCCCAGCAAGCAGCATGAGAAATCCAGGGAAATCTGTTAGACGGATCTTACTTAGATTCCTCATGCCGCTTGCTGGGCGAAATGCCGAAACGACAATTTTGTAACTTAGGGGACTCTCTCCTTTCCCACCTCGTCATGGCTGATAACATCTACTCAAGCCGGCAGCAATCAGTGCTGCTGATTACTTGTTTGCTGGTGCTGGCGGGCCTTATTCTGTTTGGGCTCAGCGGCTACATTACGGGCTTTTTGGGGGCTGGTATTCTGTTTGTGGTATTTCGGCCCTGGTACAACGCCTTGGTGCATCGGCGGGGCTGGAATCGGTACGTGGTAACGATTGGCATCTTGATTTTCGCGCTGGTCGTCATCATTCTGCCCTTTACGGCTCTGGTCTTGATGCTCGTCAACCGCATCAGCTACTACGGCCAGGATACCAGCCAGATTATGACGGTGCTGCATAGCATCGAGCGGAAGATCGACTACACTTTCACCAACGAGCAAACCGTGCGCTCCTTGCTGCAGCAAAGCGTGACCTGGCTCAGTCAGCGGTTGCCCTCGTTGGCTACCAGCCTGTTGCATTTCGTCGTTATTATCGGGCTGATGCTGTTTACCTTGTTCTTTATGTATACGCAGGAAGGCAGCTTTCTGAAGGGCCTGCGCCGCTACCTTCCGTTCCGGGACGGCACCTTGGAAGAACTCGGCGAGTCACTGAAAAACAATGTAAATGCCAATGTACTGGGGCAGGCGCTCATCTCGCTGGTCCAAGCCATACTTACTGGCATTACGCTTTGGATCTTTCAGGTTCCGGATGCGCTGTTCTGGGGTATGGTGTCTTTTTTCCTAGCCTTCGTGCCCGTATTGGGTACGCCGCTGGTTTGGCTCCCGGCCGCCATCCTGAAATTAACGCAAGGTGCCACCGGCCAAGGAGTAGGCATCCTGTTACTTGGCTTCATTGTCATCATGAACATCGACAACTTGTTGCGCATTATGCTGGCCCGCCGCATTGGTGATATTCACCCGCTCATTACACTGGCCGGCGTAGTACTCGGTGTAAATATTTTCGGCATCCTCGGCTTGGTGCTCGGCCCGCTCCTACTGTCTTATTTCATTGTGTTGATCAAGGTGTTCGAACGTGAAAACCGGCTGCGTGCCATTTCAAAAGCCAAACCCTCCAACGTGTAGCAAGTTTTGCAAAAAGGCAGTCATTATACTGACATCACAAAACAGCAACAACAGAATTATCACGATGCAGAACGCACAATTAAGACTTAAGCAAACGGAAGAGTCCGACTTGAAATTTTTCTTTCAATTTCAGCTCGATAAAGAGGCTAATTATTTAGCTGCATTTACTCCAAAAGACCAAACCAACATAGAAGCATACTTAAAGAAATTCATAAAATTCCTGAATGACCCGACAATACATATGCAAACAATTTTGGTTGATGAAACCGTTGCAGGCAGTGTTGCAAAGTTTGAAATGGAAGGAAAAACTGAAATTACCTACTGGATAGACAGAAGCTTTTGGGGAAGAGGAGTTGCTACAACAGCACTCAAAAGCTTTCTGTTTATTGAAAATACAAGACCTGTTTTCGGACGAGTTGCATTTGATAATTTTGGTTCGCAGAATGTTTTAGAAAGATGTGGTTTTATAAAAATTGGCACGGACTAGGGCTTTGCAAATGCGCGACAAACAGAAATAGATGAATTTATTTACCGATTAACATAAAAACCAACAAAACAACGAGCCGTCACTATTTGGATTGCCACTACGTAGCAGCCCTGCAAGTAGCGGCAATCCAAAT
>NZ_DASVSY010000098.1:0-21824 GCF_036387835.1 Hymenobacter sp.
CACCTCGTATTCCAATACTACTAATAATGGGTCGCCTAATGCTGTGGCCGTGGACGCCGCCGGGGAAGTATACGTAGCGCGGGGCTCAACCATCTTCAAGTACGCCCAAGCTACCGGCCAACTAGTTTGGACCGCTTTCAATCAAGGCAGTGTTAATCCTGATCTTACTGATTTAGTAGTAGATGCTGCTGGTGACTTGCTGGCCACGGGGCCTTACGCTACCACCACCAACGGCATCAATTATGCCACCCGCAAGTACGCCAAGGCCACTGGTCAGGTCTTATGGCAAGCACTCTATAATGGTCCTGGCAACGCCACGGACGAGCCTACGACCCTGGCCGTAGATGCCAACAACAACGTGTTTGTAACGGGCTTTTCGAGTAGTGGCACCAGCAACGAGTTTGCCACTATCAAATACTCGGCTACGGGGCAACAGCTCTGGCTGGCACGCTACAACGGCACTGCCAGCAATGGCGCCCAGGGCCTCGACATGGTGCTGGATGCGGCCGGTAATGCGTACGTAACCGGGCCTTCGCGGGGTATCGGCACCAACAACGACTACTCGACGGTGAAGTACTCGTCTAGCGGGCAGCAGCTCTGGGAAGCGCGCTACAACGGTCCCGTCAACGGAGTGGATGTAGCCCGGCACATCGGCCTGGATGCCGCTGGCAATGTGTACGTGGGCGGTGACTCCGATTATGCGGCCTTTGGCGGACCGGCCCCGAGCTTTACTGTAGTTAAATACGAACAGCCTAGCGTGCAGGAGTTGTGGGAAGCGCGCTTCACGGGCGCGGGCAGCAGCGCCGAAGTAGCCAAAGATGTGGTCAGTGATGCGGCGGGCAACGTGTACGTGACGGGCTACGCCTACAACGGGCGCAACTACGACTACGCTACCGTCAAGTACAATGCCAGCGGCCAGCAACAGTGGCAAGCGCGCTACAACGGCCCGGCCGACAACGAGGACCTGCCCACCAACGTGGTCGTGGATGCTGCGGGCAATGTGTACGTCTCGGGCACGAGCTATAGCGCCAGCGAGAGCGACTACGCCACCGTCAAGTACTCGCCCACGGGCCAGCAGCTGTGGGTGGCCCGCTACAACGGCCCGGCCAGCGGCTATGACTTAGCGGCTAAGGTTGAAGTAGATAGAACGGGCAATGTCTACGTAACGGGCTCATCGGACAACGGGGCGAGCAGCAGCTACGACTACGCCACGGTGAAGTACGACGCGAACGGGCAGCCGCAGTGGGCCACGCGCTACAACGGCCCGGCTAACAGCTTCGACTTGGCCGCCGATCTGGCGGTGGATGTAGTTGGCAACGTGTACGTGACCGGCACTACCTATACCGACACGCAAAGCGACTATGCCACTCTCAAGTACGACGGGAGCACTGGTTCTCAACTGCAGGAGGCCCGCTACAACGGCCCTGGCAATGGCTACGACGAAGCTGCCAAGCTCGCCATTGTTGAACCAAGACGTTGGGTGGTGGTAACGGGTACGTCGGACGGAGGCAGTAGCACCGGCTTCGACATTGCCACGGTCCTCTACGACGCTGAGATGATGCAGCAGGAATGGGTTAATCGCTACAATAGGCTTGGCAATGGCGATGATGTGGCCGCCAAAGTTGTCGTAAGCCGGCAAGAGGATTATGTGTACGTAGCCGGCACCTCGTTCAGCAGTGCAGGTGCTGACTACGCTACCGCGAAGTACGCGGTGGCAAGCGGACAACTACTGTGGAGCGCCTTTTACAATGGCCCGGCCAACAGCTACGAGGAGGCTAAAAGCATAGCCGTAGATGCGGCGGGCAACGCCTACGTGACGGGTCTTTCCTACAACAGCGACGGTACCGACGACTATGCCACTGTCAAATATGCCGCCAATGCCAGCCCAAATGCCGGGCAGACGGGTCGGCAGCTGTGGACGGCGCGTTACGATGGGGCCGGCAGCTACGACGAGGCGGCAGCCCTGGCCGTCGATGCCAGCAACAACGTGTACGTAACGGGCTACTCGCTCGGCACAAGCACGGGCTACGACTACGCCACGCTCAAGTACAGCCAGAACAACGGCGGCGGGCCGCTGGTTACCAATGCTACGACCAGTAGTGCCCTGGTTGCCGGAGCGCCGCTAGCGGTTGCGACCCCAAGAAGTGGGTTGCAGGAGCTGAGCGTGTATCCTAACCCAACCACTGGCCCGACTACGGTCAGCTTCCGCCCCGTAGCAGAAGGCATAGCACAAGTCCAGCTCTACAATCAACTCGGCCAGCAGGTAGCCACCTTGTATGAGGGCCACGTGCACAAGGGGCAGCACTATGAGCTGCCACTCAATAGCGAGCACCTGGCTTCGGGCTTGTACACCTGCTCGTTGCTCGTCAACGGCCAGCGTGAGACGGTGCGCCTGCTTATCAACCGCTAAGCCGCAATTCGTTTGGTAAGTGAAAAAGCGCCTTCAGAGTTTTCCTGGAGGCGCTTTTGCGTGTTATAGAAGCTTATGCTGTTTCTGAGGCGTAGACCTTTTGATAGTAGAAGTATCAGTCATGCTTGAGCTAATCGTTTGACTTATAAGTTTATGAATCAGTAGTAGGTCGCATTTTTCGCAATTATAACAAGTGCGCGACCATACCGCTGGATTATGGGGAAGTGCATTGTTTTATTACTTAACCTTGTTTTTGTAGCCTTATTTTTTTGTACTTGGCACTGGATTTCGTGCTGTTGGCTATTGATTACCCGTCCTAAAGGGACTCACAGGTGCGGAGGTGAGACTATGCTGTCCTGATGTTGTAGCTCCTGCTTTTCCTGCTTGCCAAACTACTACCCGCCTTTTCCTCTCAAATTCTTACTATATGAAACACTCTTTTACTTGTTTGCTGCCGCTGGCAGCCGGCTTGCTTTTCTGCGCTTCGGCCGTCCAGGCGCAAAGTAGCTCTGCTCGGGCTTCAATGAAAAACCAGAAGCCACTACCGGCGCAGTCGCAGCAATTTCTATTGCCTCCCGGAGCGCGGGCTTTGCACCATGCTTTGCCTAAGGGCGCCTTCGCTAAAAGCAAAACTGCGGCAGGGATGCTACCTACTACTAAGTCGGTGCTCGACGGGACCACCAGGCAAATGCACACCACCGTAAGTGGTAGCAACCGGGTGGCGGCTGGTCCGGTCAGTGAGGCCTGGGTGGCCCGCTACAGCGGGCCAACGGCCAGCTACGACCTGGCCACCGCTACCACCGTAGACAAGCAAGGCAACGTGTACGTAACGGGCACGGTGAGTAGCGTCCTCTCCATCGACTACGACTATGTAACCATCAAGTACTCAGACAGCGGCCAGGAGCTCTGGACGGCTCGCTACAACGGCTCGGGCAACAGCGACGACGTGCCCAAAAGCATTGCCGTCGATACCCTGGGCAACGTGTACGTAACCGGCGCTTCCTTTGGGCGCACCAACAACTACGGCTACGCCACGGTAAAGTACTCGCCCGATGGCCAGCAGGTCTGGGCTGCCCGCTACGACGGGGGCGCCAACAACGACGACCTCGCCAGTGCCCTGGCCGTGGATGCGGCGGGCAACGTGTACGTGACGGGCGCCTCCTACAATGGCCCCGGCACGAGCTACGATTACGTGACGGTAAAGTACTCTACGGTGGGTGCCCAGCTGTGGGCTACGCGCTACAATGGCAGCGGGGCCAGCGACGAGCTGCCCACCAGCCTGGCCCTCGACGGCAGCGGCAACGTGTACGTGACGGGCAACACCTACTCCGGCAACCAGGGCGACTACCTCACCCTCAAGTACTCGCCAGCGGGCCAGGCGCAGTGGGTGGCCCGCTACAACGGCCCGGCCAGCGGCTACGACCTGGCCCGCGACCTGGCCGTAGACGCCACCGGCAACGTGGCCGTAACCGGCACCAGCGACAATGGCAGCAGCTACGACTACGCCACCGTGCGCTACTCCACCACCGGGCAGCAGCTTTGGGCTATGCGCTACAACGGCGGCGGCAACAGCTACGACGAAGCCACAGGCGTGGCCGTCGATGCGGCCGGCAACGTGGTTGTGACGGGCTATGCCGAAGTTGGCGGGGGCAACTGGGACTACGTTACCCTCAAGTACGCCGCCACCAGTGGCCAGCCGCAGTGGGAAGCCCGCTACAACGGTTCCGACAGCAGCTACGAGGAAGCCAAAGACGTGGCAGTGGATGCCACCGGTAATGTAACCGTAACGGGCCGCTCCTATAACAGCGCGGGCCAGCTCGACTATGCCACCGTCAAGTATGCCGCCGCCAGTGGTCAGCAGCAGTGGGCCAGCCGCTACAATAGCCCAACGGCCGGCGACGAGCAGGCGGTGAGCTTGGCGGTAGATAAGACGGGCAACGTGGTCGTGACGGGCATCTCCAACACCAGCAGCAACGATTCCGACTACGCCACCCTTAAGTACGACACCACCGGCCAGCCGCTTTGGGAGGCGCGCTACACCGACTCGCAAGCCGGTAGCAACGATGATCAGCCCAAGGATATAGCCGTGGATGCGGCCGGCAACGTGTACGTGACGGGTTCCTCGGCCGGCAGCGGCAGCCGCTACGACTATGCCACCATCAAGTATTCGCCTAGTGGCACCAAGCTCTGGGAGGCCCGCTACGACGGCCCCGGCGACAGTTTTGATACGGCCATTAGCTTGGCCGTGGACGCCGCCGGCAACGTGTACGTGACGGGAACCAGCAATTCCAACTACGCCACCATTAAATATTCGCCTACTGGCCAACAGCTGTGGGTGGCCACCTACAACGGTTCTGCCAACAGTATGGATGACCCGAAGGAAGTAGAGGTCGATGCGGCCGGTAACGTATACGTAACGGGCTACTCCATCGGCACCGGAACCAGCTACGACTACGCGACCATCAAATACGCGCCCAACGGCGACCAGCTCTGGGTGGCGCGCTACAATGGCGCCGGTGCCAGCAACGACCAAGCCAGTGCCCTGGCCGTGGATGCAACTGGCAACGTGTACGTGACCGGCGCCTCCTATGGCCGGTTCGACTATATCATCGTTAAGTATTCGCCTAGCGGTGCGCAGCTGTGGGAAGCGGCGTATAGCGGCACGGGCAACGGCAACGGCGCGGCAACTGATATAGCCGTAGACGCCAGCGGCAACGTGCTGGTAACGGGCCAGTCGATTGGGACCGTCGGCAGCTACGACTACGCTACCGTGAAGTTCTCGGCCAGCGGGCAGCAGCTTTGGGCCAGCCGCTACAATGGTCCCGGCAACCGCAGCGACCAGGCCGCCAAGCTAGCCATTGACCCTGCTACCGGCAACGTGTACGTAACCGGCCGCTCTTACAGCAGCAGCACTTTTACCAGCTCCGATTACGCCACGCTTAAGTACGCGGCGGCCACCGGGCAGCAGATCTGGGTGGCCCGCTACAACGGCCCGGCCAATGGCGTTGACGTGGCCACGGACCTGGCCCTGGATGCCGGCGGCAATGCCTACGTAACCGGCTACTCCGACAAAACCAGCAGCAACGAAAGCTACGACTACGCCACCATCAAGTATGCCAGCAGCACCGGCCAGCAGCTCTGGGACGCCCGCTATGACGGCGCCGACAACCGCATCGACCAGGCCAGTGGCATAGCCGTAGATGCGGCCGGCAACGTGTACGTGACGGGCAGCTCGTACAGCCTCTATGTCAACACCGACTTTGCCACCGTCAAGTACGTGCAAACCAATAGCACCGCCTCGGCCTCCGTTTTGGCCACCAAGCCGACGCTAGCTGTTTCAGGAAGTAGCGTGCAGGAGCTGGCGGTGTACCCTAACCCCGCCGCCGGCCCGACCACCATTAGCTTCCGGCCGGTGCTCGATGGACCGGCCCAAGTGCTCGTCTATAACCAACTCGGGCAGCAGGTAGCCACCTTGTATGCGGGCGCGGTGCGCAAAGGCCAGCACTACGAGCTGCCGCTGAACAGCCAGAAGCTCGCGGCAGGTTTGTACACCTGCGCTTTGCTTGTCAATGGGCAGCGCGAAACGGTAAGGTTGCTCGTTACGCACTAGCACAATCAACTCTTGTAAATCAAAAAGCGCCCTCAGATCTAGCCTTAGGGCGCTTTTTGCGTCAATTAGCTGGCGGATATTGCTAATTCAGGCCTTTGAAAGAAGAAGAGTCGATGGCTCTTCTTACGGCACTACACAGAGAAGCTGGTGGCAGTGGCCGTTTCCTGCCAAGCCGCCCGCTGCAACTGAATTGCAACTTCTTTCTCGGCGGCGCGTACTTCGGTGTAGTCGGCCATCGGGCGGGCTTGATAAAAGCGTTCCACCGACTCGCTTGCTTTTATACTTGAAAGTAAGAAAATCAAACAGCTTTACTGCCCTAAGCCAACTAACTCTTTACTTGGTAGTGGGCGAAGTATGATGAAGACCGCGTCATGCTGCGCATGACAATATCGAATACAACGAAGCGGGAGAAATGCTTCGGCCAGCGGACGTCAGATAGAGCATGACGATCTGAAAGCAGCTAAGAGCTTTCCTGAGCGGTGCTTTAGCTAAACAAATCCAGTAGCTCCTGCTGCGTTAGCGACTTGATAAAGCCGGTGTCCGTTTTAATGAGGCCGTCGGCTAGTTCGCGTTTCACTTCCTGCATCTTCATGATTTTCTCTTCGATGGTATCGGGGCAGATGAGGCGGACGGCTACTACTTTTTTGTCTTGGCCGATGCGGTGGCTGCGGTCGATGGCTTGGTTTTCCACGGCCGGGTTCCACCACGGGTCCACGAGGTAGACGTAGTCGGCTTCGGTGAGGTTGAGGCCGGTGCCGCCGGCTTTCAAACTTACTAGGAACACGCGCACAGCGTCGTTTTGCTGAAAGTTATTGACAGTGGCGGCGCGGTTTTTTGTTTGGCCGGTTAGGTACTCGAAGGCTATGTTGTGGGTTTCTAGCTCGTGTTTGATGAGGTTGAGCATGGTCACGAACTGCGAGAAAACCAGGATTTTGTGCTGCGGGGCCTTGTTACGGATTTCTTCGAGTAGGGCATCCAGCTTAGTGGATTGTTGGCCGTAGTTGACTTGGTCGGGGAGTAGGGCGGGGGAGTTGCAGATCTGGCGCAGCTTGGTAAGGCCTTGCAGGATGTGCATGCTGCTTTTGGGTAGGTTTTCCTCGTTAATGCCCATCAGCAGGTCGTGGTAGTCTTTTTTGCAGGCTTCGTACACCCGGCGCTGCTCGGCGCCCATTTCGCAGTAAAGCACCATCTCGGTTTTGTCGGGTAGCTCGCGGGCCACCTGGGCTTTGGTGCGGCGCAGCACGAAGGGGCTGATTTTGCGTTGTAGCGCCCGCGCCTTCTTGTCGTCCTTGAACTTGTCGATGGGGCTGCCGAAAATATCGTTGAAGTGCTGCTTGCTGCCAAGCAAGCCGGGGCAGGCAAAGGAAAGCTGCCCGTATAAATCGAACGTGTTGTTCTCGACTGGCGTGCCGGTGAGCACTACCCGGTTGCGGGCTTGCAGCAGGCAAGCCGCCTTGTAGCGCTGCGAGTCCGGATTCTTGATGGCTTGCGACTCGTCCAGGAAGACGTAATTAAACTCGTACTCCCTGAGCTGCCTAATGTCGGACACCACCGTGTTGTAGGTGGTAAGCACGATGTCGAAGGCGTCGAAATCCCGCAGGGTTAAACTGCGGGTGGCGCCGTGCTGGACGTGTACGCGCAGCGAGGGCGCAAACTTGCTTGCCTCGGCCTGCCAGTTGAATACCAGCGAAGTCGGGACGACGACCAAGTTGGCGGCGGCGTGGCCTTTGGCGCGCTGGAGCAGGATGAAGGCCAGCACTTGCAGGGTTTTGCCGAGGCCCATGTCGTCGGCCAGGCAACCGCCGAAACCGAAGGTGTCGAGGAAGTTCAGCCAGTTCAGGCCTAGCCGTTGGTAGTCGCGTAGGGTGGCCTGTAAATCGGGCGGCACGGGCACGGGCTCGATGGCGCTGAAATCGGCCACGGCGCCTTGGTAGGTGGCAAGTTTCGCTTGTGCTTCGGCGGCCAACGCTTCGGGGTCGTACAGCTCCTGAATGGCCGAGAAGTTGACGCTCGGCGTGCGGATGCCTTCCTCTACCACGTAGCCGGCCGCGAAATAGTGCGCAAACTTTTCAAGCCACTCCCGCGGCAGAATGCCCCGCGTGCCGTCGTCGAGGCGCACGTAGTGGCTTTTGTTGCGAATGGCCTGCTGTAGCTGCCGCAGCGAGGCGCGCTGCTTGCCGAAGCGCACCCGCAGCTGCGTATCAAACCAATTGGTTTCGCCGGTTACGCGCACCGAGATGCGCGCCCGGTTGGGGTTGAGGTCATTTTTCTTGAGCTGGTTGAAGCCAAGAATCTCGATCTGTTCGTTTTGCCAGTCTTCGAAAGCCGCCAGAAACCATTCTTCGTTTAGAAACAGCGCTTTGGGCACGTGCAACACATCGTGCTGCATCTGCTCCTGGAAGTCGGGGTAGTGGCGCAGCAGCAGCATGGCAAAGCGCCGCTCGGCCGTATCGTCGCGCTCCACTACAAACGAATTGCCTAACTCATCCACCGCGAAAAGCTGTTTGCGCGACAAGATGGATACTTCCATGGTGCCGTAGCGCATTACGGGCAGCACCTCCACGTGCGCCCCGGCGTCGGAGAGGTACAGCCGCTGCTGCGGCGCGTGGTCGAAGCCGTAGGATACCAGCTGCTGCGGCGTGGCGGGCCGGGCGTAGGAGTAGGAGATAAGCACCCGGTCTTCGAGGTTGGCCAGCACATCCCGCTGAAACTCCGCAAACTTGCTTTGGTGAATCAGCAGCGTGTTGTTGCGCTTGGTGAAGAACTCGATAACGCGCCAGATGTCGGGGTCCTCTAGCAGAAACAGCACATCCTGCACCGCCACAAAATACTCGTAGCGCACGGTCAGCGTCTTCAAATCCACCGGCAGGTCTTGCAGCACCAACAAGCCTTCCAGCTGATAAAACTCACCCTTCAAGGTTACCGACAAACGCAAATCACCCCGCGAGCTTCGCACCCGCAGGCGCGCAAGCGACGGCGCGGTGAGCTTGTCGGACACGGCCGGGTTGTGGCCGAAAATAGGCAGGCCCGTGGGGTTGTAGAGCACGGCTTGCAGCGCCGCAATGGCCGCCGCGGACCGGGTGTCGTCGTAGTTGTTTTGGAAGCGGGCCAGGCCGGTATAGAACTTCAATTCAACCGGGTCGGTGGTTTTCCAGATGTTGTCCAGCGGATTAAGCACCGTCACTGGGTTCTTGACTTTGCCGGCTGCGGTGAAAGCGGCTTCGGCCAGTTGAATGGTGAGGTGACCGTAGTATTTGTGCTTGCCGAACACCACAAACCGGTGCGTTTCCACCGGCGCGGGTGCCGGCGCCCCGCCTCGCCGCTGCAACTGCCCCACCAGGTCCTGCTTGGTAGCCGCCGTAACGGGGTAGAGCCCCACCTGCCGCGGACTCACCACCACCGAAGGCCGCTCGTACGCCAGCTGAAAATGCTCATCCAGGTCGGGCGCGTTTTCCAGGCCGTAGTCGCGGGCCGTGGCGAGCAGCAAGGCACGCCGCTGCACGGGGTCGAAGAATACGCGCAGCTCTTTGCGGCGCAATATGCTCAGCAGCACCTGCGCCTGATGCTCGCACAGGGTGGTTTTTGGGGTAGCGCAGGCACAGGAAATCAGTAACCCCTCCGCCTGCTGCTCTATAATCACCGTAGGAAAGCTTGGCTCCGAGCTGGCAAACGTGCCGTGGTCCAGCGTCAGGCTTTTGGGCTGAATGGCGGTCAGGGCGCGGTTATCGGCAAAAAATAGGTGCGGAGAGTGCCGGGCAACATCGGCTGTGCTGAGCGTGGCAACGGTAGCCGCCGCAAGGGTGTACAGGTGCGGGTGCGGTTCGTTTTCGGAAAGCAATTGCAATTTGGGTGGCTGCGACATACACCTGGGTTACGACCTCGAAAGGTACCTAAAATGCGTTGTTGAGTGAACAACGAGGTATTTATAGGTTGCTCGGAAGGGAATAGCAAACAGCGCAAGTAGTTGCCGCTTTTTGCTTTCTTTTACAATGTTATGTTCGACGTTTTTGAAGCCTACCTACGCGCCAAGATAACCCTCACCGACGAGGAGCTAGCCCTCATCCGGGCGGTGGCAGTGGTGAAGCATCTGCGTAAGTGGCAGTACCTGGCGCAGGCCGGCGACCGGTGGCAAAGCAATTGTTTTGTGTGTCCGGGCTGTTTGCGCCTGTACCGGGTCGACGACAAAGGCCAGGAGCACATCCTCACGTTTGCGGTGGAAAATAGCTGGATCGGTGACCGGCAGAGTCTCTTGTCGGGGGGGCCGGCGCAGTCCAACGTTGACGCCCTCGAAGACAGCACCGTGCTCCTGTTTAAAGACCAAGACTTTCAGCAGCTCTGCCACCGGATACCAGCGTTTCAAGACCTGATAAACACCATTCTGGCCCGGAGCTTCAATGCGACTCAAAACCGAATTCACGCGGCCATCAGCTATTCGGCGGAAGAGAAATACCAGGATTTTCTGCGAACGTCCCCGCACTTGGTCAACCGGGTGCCGCTGGCCATGATTGCCTCCTACCTAGGTATCACGGCCGAAACCCTGAGCCGCATCCGCAAGCAGCTTGCCCAAAAATAGGGCGCTGCTCCCCTGCTGCTACCAACCGCTTGCCCCTCCGCAAGCGGCTTTTTTTGTGACGCTGCGCTTGACATTTGTCAAGTGCTTTCTTACTAAATATCAAGTGCAAGGCCCGCTGGTAAGCAGACCTTTGTATCGTTCCTTTCGAGAAGGATATACCACTTCAGCAAAACATAAAACCATGAAAAAGATAGTGTTAATCACCGGCACCAGCACTGGCTTTGGCAAACTGATGACCCAAACGCTGGCGCAGGCCGGCCATACGGTAGCAGCCGGCATGCGCGGCACCACCGGCAAAAATGCCGCCGTGGCCCAGGAGTTGGCCGCGCTTCCCAACGTGAACGTAGTGGAGTTGGATATCACCAGCGACGACTCGGTACAACAAGCTGTAGCCGATACCCTAGCCCGCCACGGCCACCTGGATGTTCTTATTAACAACGCGGCCATGACCGGCTACGGGCTCCTGGAAGCGTACTCATTAAATCAAATGCGCGCCATGCTCGACGTGAACCTGTTCGGGGTGCTGCGTACCTACCAGGCGGTACTGCCCGCCATGCGCGCGGCCAAGCACGGCCTGGTCATCAACCTGACTTCCGGCGCCAGTGGCTTCGCGGTGCCTTTTATGGGCCCCTACCTCATCAGCAAGTTTGCCGTGGAAACGGCCACGGAAACCTTGCAGGATGAGCTGCGCGCCTACAACATCGAGAATGTAACGATTCAGCCCGGCGTATACCCCACGGAGATGAACAACGGCAGCAAAACCGGCATCAACGCAGACCGCGCCGACATCGTGGCCGAATACGGCGACGCCGCCACGCAGCACTTTAATACCATTGGGGCTGGTTTGTACGGCAAAATGATTGAGTTCGATATGAATCCGCAGGTTATTGCCGATGGGGTGCTCGCCCTCCTGAACATGCCCGACGGCACCCGCCCCTTGCGCTACCCCCTCGATGCCATTGCCCAAGGCACCGACAAAGAGTTTATCGAATCCCGCGCTGCTATCAAGGCGAAATGGGCCCTTAACTATGGCTTCGGTCAGCCCGAGGAAACGGCCGTTGAGGCCGCGACGGTTTAAGCGTAACTTAGTTGGTGCTAAACAACGAAGCCCTGGCTGCTGCTGGGGCTTCGTTGTGTTTATGAAAGTCATGAGCCTTGTTGAGCAAGCTCCCAAGCATCGGTAACCTGGCTTTTGCTGCAAAAAAAGAAGCCCTAGTTGCAGAGCAACCAGGGCTTTTATGACGACTGGTGAGCTTGCCTTGTAAACAAGCCTCCACTACCTCAACAACCTAGCTTTTCTTGCTGGTCGTCTTCTTATCTGTCGGCTTGCTAGCTTTCACGCCTTTCATCGGGAAGCCCCGCTCGCGCATGAGGGCGTCAATCTTGGGGTCGCGGCCGCGGAAGCTGCGGTAGGCGTCGGCGGGGTCCACGGTGTTGCCGACGGAGAGGACCTTGTCTTTCAGGCGCTTGGCCACCGTTTTGTCGTAGGGGCCACTGGCTTCGGTAAAGGCGCTGAAGGCATCCGACGCCAGCACCACCGACCACAGGTAGCTATAGTAGCCGGCCGAGTAGCCGTCGGAGGAAAAGACGTGCGAGAACTGCGGCGTGCGGTGGCGCATCACGATTTCGCTGGGCATACCTAGCTGGGCCAGGGTTTCGCGCTCGAACTTATCGGGGTCGATTTTCTGGTCGCCGGCCAGGTGCAGCTTCATATCGATGAGGGCGCTGGCCAGGAACTCGGTGGTTTCAAACCCCTGGTTGAAGGTCGACGCCTTTTCAATCCGATCTACTAGCGCCTGCGGAATGGGCTTGCCAGTCTGATAGTGCACCGCAAAGCGCTGAAGCACCTGGGGCGTGGGCAGCCAGTTTTCCATCACTTGCGACGGAAATTCCACGTAGTCGCGCACCACGCTCGTACCCGACAGCGTTGGGTAGGTGACGTTGGACGAGAGGCCGTGCAGGGCGTGGCCGAACTCATGAAACAGCGTAGTGGCATCGGTCCAGGAAATCAGGACGGGCGTGCCGTCTTTGCCTTTCACGAAGTTGGAGTTGTTGGAGACGATGGTGGCTATTTCGCCGTTCATGCGCTCCTGTTTGCGGTAGGCGTTCATCCAGGCCCCGGAGCGCTTGCCGGGCCGGGCGTACGGGTCGAAGTACCACAAACCTAGGTGCTTGCCAGTGGTTTTGTCTTTCACCTCCCACACCTTCACATCGGGATGATACACGGGCACATCGGTTACAGGGGTGAAGGCGAAGCCGTAGATTTCGCCGGCCACCCAAAACATCCCCTCGCGCATTTTATCGAGCTGCAGGTACTCTTTCACCTCATTTTGGTCGAGGTCGTAGCGGGCTTTGCGCACCTTCTCGGCGTAATAGCGGTAGTCCCAGGGCGCGATTTTGAAGGTGGCGCCTTCTTTGGTGGCCAAGGCCTGCATATCGGCTACTTCCTCTTTCACGCGGGCCACGGCCGGCACCCATACTTCCTCCATCAGCGCCATGGCAGCTTCGGGCGTTTTGGCCATGGTGTTGTCGAGGCGTAGGTGAGCGTGGGTTTTGTAGCCGAGCAGCTTGGCCCGCTCGGCCCGCAGCTGCAGAATCTGGGTGATGAGGACGTTGTTGTCGTGCTCGCCGCCGTTGTCGCCGCGGTTGTAGAACATGCGCCAGGCCTTCTCGCGCAGCTTGCGCTGATCGGAGTAAGTCAGGAAGGGCTCGATGCTGGAGCGGGTGTTTGCCACCACGCCGGCCGCCGTAATCTTGCGCGCGGTGGCCGTATTCGCCGCATCATCGCGCAACGACGGCGGCAAGCCACCTAGGTCGGCAGGCGTTTTTAGCACCAGCACCGAGTCGTTCTCATCGGCCAGCACGTTCTGGCTGAACTTGGTAAATAAGCCTGCTAACTGCTGATTTATCTCCGACAAGCGCTTCTTGGCGGTGGCATCGAGCTTGGCGCCGGACCGCACGAAGTTGTTGTAGTACACGTAAGTCAGGCGCTGCTGCTCGGGCGTAAGCTTCTTCTTGTCGGGCGAGTTGTACACCGTCTCGATGCGCTTAAACAAGGCCGCGTTCTGCGAAATCTGGTCGCTGAACGCCGCCATACGCGGCGCCATTTCGCGCTCCACGCCCTGCACCTCGGGGTTGCTCATGGTACCCGACCAAATGCCGTATACCGTTCGCACCTGGTCGAGCGTATTGCCGGCGTGCTCCAGGGCGGCAATGGTGTTCTCGAAAGTGGGCGCCTGCGAATTGCTGGCAATGGCCTGAATCTCTTTCAGGTTCTCGGCCATAGCGGCTTCCAGCGCTGGTTTGAAGTTCGCTGTCTGCACCTTATCGAAGGCTGGGAAGCCGCCGTAAGGCCCCGCCCACGAGGCCAGCAGCGGATTTGCGTCGGTGCGGACGGCGGCTACGGTTGACGCCGTTTGGGCACTGGTAGAGGTAGGGTTCACGTAGGCAGCTAAACTAAAGGCGAGCAAGGCATGCGTAAACAGCCGCCCACCAGAAAAAGGAGTAGGATTGAACATGAGCAAAACAGGTTGTGTCACTGGTACGAGCGTGAAAGTACTACCTAAGCCCATTTTACTCTAGCGGGTTCCATTCGGGCTGCTTGCCACGCAGCCTTTCCCGCTCCCAACAAGCGAAGGTGCCCGAGCACATAGCCATGCAGAAGTGTATTCCAGGTGGGCCAGAAACGCCAGAGGCGGTAGCGCGAAGCCGGCGCTTCGCGCATCGTTGAACAACTAGAATCGCGCCGTAGCAACGACCTTGTTCAACAATACGCGAAGCGCCGGCTTTGTGCTACCGCCTCTGAAAACCGCGCTTAAAAGTCAGAATACGCGACGGGGTATAAAAACTGTTGTTGGTTTCTGGAAACGTTGTGTTGATACTCGGGCAAGGTGGAAAGCTTTTTCCACTCCGGGTCGGCACCAAAAATTTTCCAGTGCTCGTCGCGGGCGGCTTTGTTTTCGAAGGTGGTCAGGTACATCAGGTTAGGCATGTGGCTGCCCGCCAACACCCGGCCGTAGAACACCCCGTTGAACCCTAAGCGCTTGAAGAGTCCTATTTCGTTGCCTAACACAAACATCTGCACCTTGTTGAGGTGGATTTTCTCGTTGGGACTTTCGTAGCTGCGCAGCTCGTACACCCGTTCCGGCCGCGGCCCTTTCAGCTGCGGCTCCTGCAGCTGCAGCTTATCGGACATAGACTGAATCTGAATGGTTTCCAGGCGTGCGTACGGTGGGTTGTCGTAGGCGGCCGTCCAGTATTGGCTGTTGCTCTCGAAGCTTTTGTCTTGCTCCAGGCGCTCGGTCACGCTCAGCAGCTGGCCGTAGGTCTTGAAGGGAACCAGCACCATAATCCGGCGGTCGGCGGCCGTATCGTTGCCGATGGGCTTGAACACCCCGACTTTCTGAACGCCAAGCTTGTGCAGGGCGGGCAGATAAGCGTCCTTCAAAAACGCATCAACTCGGTCTTCCTGCTGCTTGTCTTTTAAGTGATAAATCTTGAGCTGGTACATTTCCCGGTCGGCGGCTACGGCCAGGCTGGCCTGCACGGTAACTAGCGCCATAACAACCAGGAAAAGCAAGCTGCCCTTGTGGGGCCGCCGAAATGCTAGCAAGTGCTTCATTGGTAAAGTGGGTAGGGGTTGGAATTCGTTGCGCTAAACCTAACAAAAATTCTATGCGCAGACAGAAAATTCATACTGGCTGATGAGATGGTTGCTGTTTATAAATCCGCGCCAGCTCATCAACAAGCCGTAAAAGGCTGCTGCCCGCGCAGGCTCTGTTATCCGTAACAGAATCAAGAAAGGAAGCGTGTAAACTATTGAATTGGTCTGAAAGACGAATGGGTTGATTCAAACCCACTGGAAAAGACCGGAAGAGGCAGCCGCAAACTTCACGGCCACACCCGAGTATAGCCGGTATGCTACGCTGGACCGATGTTCTTAAATTCGCCAAATACAGCAACCCCGAGCCGCCGCGCCGCGTGGAGAAGCCGGAGGCGGAATGGGAGGCGCAGCTGACATCCGCGCAGTTTCGGGTGCTACGCCAGAAAGGAACCGAGTCGCCCTACCGCAACGCGTATTGCCGCACCTACGAGCCCGGCGTGTATACCTGCCGGGGCTGTGGTAGCCATTTGTTCAACTCCTCGGAGAAATACCACGCCATATCGGGCTGGCCGAGCTTCACGCAGCCGATAACCAAAAGTGCCATCAAATACGCCTTCGACGAAAGCTTCAACATGCAGCGCATAGAAGCCCTCTGCAACGTCTGCGACGGCCACCTCGGCCACGTGTTTCCGGACGGCCCGGAGCCAAGCGGCTTGCGCTACTGCATGAATTCTGAAAGCTTGCTTAAGCTGTAGCGCGAAGCCTGCGCTTCGCGCGTCGTTGGACGGTTTACCAAGCAGGAGCAAGGTGTACAGCCTATCGGCTACGATAGTCGGCCAGGATGCCTTCGTACATCCAGTTGGCCAGGGCTTGGCGGTTGTCGGGGACAAGGAAGCGGCGCTGGTCTTTGTTGTTGCGGATGTTGCCTAGCTCCATGAATACGGCCGGCGCGTGGCTGTTGCGGACCACATACAAGGAGTTGCGAGTCGATACTGTGCCGGAGTAGGGGCGGTTGGGTTGGGCACGCTTGTAGCGGGCCGTGAACATCTTATGGATGTTTTCGGCCAGCCGTTTGCCTACCGCGCTATTGGAGTTGTGGTAAAAGAACACGTCAATGTTCTTGCCTTCGCTGCGGCTGTCTACGTGCAAGCCGAGGAAGCGCTGGTAGGCACCCTTGTGGCGAGGATAAATAGCATTTACGGCGTTGATGCGTTGGCGCAGGCGGGCCAGCTGGCTGCGCGGGATGGTCAGGCTCGGGTAGGTGACTTCGTCGTAGTCGGGGAGGAGCACGGGCTGGTCGCGGATGCCGTCGTTGGGGTCGCGGATGATGAGATACACCAGGGCGCCGTGCAGGTAGAGCACCCGCGCCAGCCGCAGCGTCACATCATAAGCGTACTCGTCTTCGGCCAACGAATAGCTGCCGTACTTGCCAATAGCGCCAGGATCGGGCCCGCCGTGGCCGGATGAGAGGTAGAATACTGCGCCCCGCAAGAGTCCGTCGGAGGGCCGGGTTTGGTCGTAGGCTTTGCCAAAAAAGCTGGTCAGCGGCAATACCACCTTTTTCGGTACTGCCGTGGCGGCCTTGTCAGCAGTTCGCGGCTGGATGGGGCGCACAGCCGTTGCGGTGCGGCGCACAACGGGAGGAAGCCGGTATTTGCGGCCCGCAACCAAGCTTTGGTTTTTGCCGAGCACGCCTCGGTTCAGAGTCAGAAACGAGCGTAAGTAAGTGGCAGGAGCCAGGCCGTAGCGGCGTAACAGGGTTTGGGTACCATCGCCGCGGCGGGCTACTACTTGCCGGTATTTGGTTTGGCTAAAGGCTAGGGCAGAAGCCAGCAGAAGCAGGAGAAAGAGAAAGGCCGTTCGCAAAGCAGCTAGGTAGCGGTAATAAGGCAAGAGGGGTGTTCTAAACGACAAGAGTACTAAAAAACGAGCGAGAGTGCACTTATGTGACATTATTACTCGAATAAAGCCCCAGGCATTTAGAAACAAGGCTTTCCGCACAGAAGGCAAGCAGGGAAAACGCACCTCAACTGTACTACTTCTGAAGCAGTTCGGGAACTGCATGACATTGTGGAGAAGCCACTTCCCCGGAAGGCTTCTCTGTAAAACTCCAAGGTATTCCAGGTTTTGCCGCGGCAGCCGGGCCGTAACAACTCTTATTTACTGGGCGGTACGAAGCGGCGGACAGTCACCTCAGATCCTATTTCTATGCTCATCAGATCTTCGCCAAGTTCTACGCGGCCGGAATACGTTTTGCGGGTGCGTGGCAGTAGTTCTTGGTCGGTGGGCGGCGGAATGCTGGGGTCGGTGGAAAGCAGCACGATGTGCGAATACACGGCCAGTTTGGGCTTGATGCGGGCCAGCACCTGGCCGGCTTCCTCGGGCTGGGTGTGGAAGCTCAGGATTTCGCGCGCCGTAGCTGATGTTTGGACTAGCCCTTCCCGGGCGGCAGCAACCTCGTGCACCACCACCTCGGCGCCCTGCGCAAATTTCACCAGATTGTCGCTAGGGCCAGTGTCGCCAGAGAAAACCACCGAGTGGCCCGCGTAATCAACTCGGTAGCCGAAAGCGGGTTTAAGGCCTTCACCATGCTTCACATCCAAGGCCGTTACTTTCACGCCACCCTGCTGATACACTACGCCTTGGCTTATGTTGGTGGCCGTTACCACGGTGCCAGCCTCCGATGGTCCTTGCCCTTGTTGCCGCACACTGAGGTCCCAGGCGCAGGCCTGCTTCAGGGCGGCCATCATGGTGGCGGTGCCTTCCGGTCCGAATACCTGCATCGGCACCGCCCAGCGGCCGTACACAGCTGGTAGCCAGCCGGTAAGCCACAAGTCGGGAAAGCCCACGGTGTGGTCGGAGTGCAGGTGCGTGAAGAAGACGGTATTGACGACGCCAAGCGGGATTTTGAGTTGCCATAAGCGCTGGCTTGCCCCTCGGCCGCAGTCGAATAACAGCTTGGTAGAGCCGGCTTCCAACAGAATGCTAGGCCCGAAACGGTCGATGCGCGGAAACGGGGCCCCCGTCCCGAGCAATGTCACCTTCAAGGTTTGGGCCTCTACCACTCCCGATGCAAAGAGCGGTATCAGCAGCAACAGCCGCCGAAACAGGAGGTAAGTGCGCATAAACTGGTTCTGGTTCATGTTGAATACAATCCGCTAACTCCCTTCTCCTTGCGGTCTAACTCGCTGATTTCAGCCTAGAAGAACGTTTGCCCTTTCGCAGGTTCTTTAAATATATACTTTTTACATTATTAATGCTTTTGAGCTGAGTTTCACAGGTATGTGCCTTGCACTTAATATTTTGGCTAGGCCACTGCATCTATAGTACAGCTTGATTAAGCCTTGAAAGTCAGCCCAGCTCAGGAGAGGTTTGGGCAATAGCCTGCTTAGTGAAAGCAGGGGCACTATTCTTCTCAAGCTCAGTAGTCGGAGCGGCTGACAGACAAGCAAACTTCAAGCAGCCAACGGAGTATAAAATTTCGACACTAGTTGCTTACTTATTACTAAGTAAGTACGTTTAGGGGTCATGTCGAATCAGCCGCAAGTCCTTGTTCCGGATACCCGGATCCGCATTCTTGATCTGGCTCAGCAGCTGCTGCTTAGCCGGGGATTCAATGCGTTTAGCTACCAGCATATTGCCAAAGAGCTGGCGGTGAAGCCTGCCGCCATTCATTATCACTACCCAACCAAGGAGGACCTGGGAGTGGCCATCATTCAGCGGCAGCGCCGGCGGCTACACAAGTGGCGCGGCCTGCCCCGGCTCACCGATTTGCCGGCTCAGCAGCAGCTAGAGGCATTTTTCGAAGTCTACCTCGAGCATTTGCAGAGCGAGCAGCGCGTATGCTTGTTCGGCTCGTTGGCCGCCGAGTTCCGGACCCTCCCGGAGGCCATGCAGCAGGAGCTACGCCTCTTGACTCTGGAGCTGACGGAATTCCTGGCCGGGGTGCTGGAAGCAGGCCGCGTGGCCGGCACCATCGTCTTCCGGGGCCAGCCAACGGCCAAAGCTGCGCAGGTGCTGACCACGTTGGCGGGTGCGCTCCAAATGGCCCGTGTTCATGATGAACGCCAATTCCATATGATTTTCGAGCAGTTGCGCCTGGAACTGCTGCCCGAGTAAATCGTTTCTCAACCCTCTAACTGTGTTCGTTATGGTCAACGTCTTTTCGCCCGCTTCAGACCTCTACCCGTTGGAAACGTTGTTTGAGCCTGCTCCCCTTCGCCCCGCAAAAGTGCAGTACCCATCGGTGCCGCCCGGCCTGAAATTCTTGCGTCTGAAGTTGAAACTGCGAGCGGCTATATCAGGGGAGTGGGCGTTCCGCTCGACGTGGCAGTTGTTTATCACCCCGCGCCGGTTGCCGGTGAAGGCATGGGAAGCAGCGACGCTGGCCGGGGCGCAGCTGCATTCGGTGCACGTCAGTAGTGGGCGCGTGGTGTATTACGAGTGGAACCCCACGGGGGCGCGGACGGTGCTGCTGGTACACGGTTGGGAGCACCGAGCCAGCTTTTGGGGCCACATGGCAGCCGGCCTGGTGGCGGCCGGGTACCGGGTGGTAGCCCTTGATGCACCCGCGCACGGCGCTTCCGATGGGCGGCAGGCTACGCTGGTAAGCTTCGCGGGTGCCATACAGGCCGTAGCCAACGCCATCGGGCCGGTGTATGGCGTGGTGGCGCACTCTTCGGGGCGGCGTGCACGGCCGGGGTGCCAGTACAATTCAAGCAGCCCGATGGTAGCGAGCTGCCGCGTTTGGTGTTGATGAGTGCCCCAAGCAGCACCCGCAACGTCGCCGAACGGTTTGCCGACCTGCTGCGCCTGCCCCATAGCGTCGTCGACCATATGGCTGATTTCATTCAGCAGCAGTTCAACCGCAGCGCCAATAGCTTCAGCCTAGTCGAAGCCGGCCCCCACCTACCCGTGCAGCGCGCCCTCCTCCTCCACGACCGCCACGACCTTAACGTGCCCTTCTCCGACGGCGAAGCCATTGCCGCCAGCTGGCCCGCCCTGAATTTCCGCCCCACCAACGGACTCGGCCACAACCGCATCATGCGCGACCCAAGCGTGCTGGAGCAAGTCGTTGAATTCCTGGATTGAAGCCAGTAAAGGCTCTTACCGAAGGGAAGGTTACACCATATCGTGGCCGGTGGCGGACAGTTCCCGCAGCACCTCCCGCAAACCCTCGGGGTCCTGGATCAGCCGGAAGATTTGCTCTAAATATTCTGCTTCGGCGCGCAGGTGGCGCTTGAGTTGGCGCAGCTCCGCTTCGCGCTTTTTGCCGCTGCTGCCGCTGCTGCCGCTGAAGCCGTTGTCGCCGTATTTCAATTTGTTGAGTTGCTGCTTGAGTTCGAACTGCTGCTGATGCAAAGCCTGCGTGTAGCGGGTCAGTACATCGTCGTCGGCGCCGGTCGAGGGTCCTGATTCCGATAAGAGTTGGAGCAGCGTGTAGAGGTCGTTGGCCTCGTAGGCTTCAGTGATGCGCTGCATCAGGGCCGTTTTATGGGCTTGGATGGTTGGGTCGCGCTCTAGGTCGGGGTGATGGGTGCGCGCTAGCTGCCGGTAGAGGGTTTTGGTGTTGGAGAGGAGGCGTTGCTGTTCTTCGCGGGCCGTTTTTGCGGCAACCTCTTGGGCTTTCTGCGCTTTGGTTTTGCGGCGGGTGCGGGCATGCGCTGCCGCCTGTTCGTGCGGCGGTAAATCGGAGGCCGGGTCCGGTATAAAGTCAGCTGTCTTTTCCTCCGTAGGTGCTGCCTCCGCTTCGGCCGCGGCTCGGCGGCTAGGCGTGTACTTCAATACTATGTCGGAGGTGTCTTCCCCAAACCGGTTGTGCAAGGAGCGCGCGTTACCGACGATAAACTCCGTGATTTGGCGCTCCTCTTTGCGGCTGAAATAGGGTTGCAGCAACGCGTTTTCCAGCGGCGCAAACAAGGCCCGGCGCGCCTCCACTACCGTTCGTGCTGCGGGTCCCACTTGCTGCCAGTAGCGCCGCCGGGCGTCGGCCTGCTCCGCCTGCAAGTCGCGCAGCCGCTGGCGCAAGCCCTCTACCTGCTGTACCGCCTCCCGAAACGCCTGCTGTGCCGGTGTGCCCACCGCTTCGCCCGAAGCCAGCGTCGGCAAGGAATTAGCGGCAGGTAAATCGATGGCGGGGTTGTGCAGATTCATGAGGCAAAGGTAGGGTGCGCGTCATCGAACAGAGGGGAAGCCTTGCTAGGTTCACCCAAACACCTCATACGCCACCCGAAACGTGTTGCAATGCGCGTCTACAATGTCGGAGAGCCGCTCGGAGTAGCCGCCGCCCATGCTGACGGCCACCGGCAACTGCTGCTCCTGGCACAGCCGCAACACGTATTCGTCGCGCTGGCGGCAACCTTCGGGCGTGAGGGCCAGCTTGCCGAGCTTATCGGTGGCCAGCACATCCACGCCGGCCTGGAAAAAGATGAAATCGGGCTGCACCTGACCGAGCAAGGCTGGCAGATTCGCGCGGAGAATGTCTAAGTAACTGATGTTACGCACGGAGTTGCCCGAGTTGCCGGTACATGGCTTTTAGGCCGACGGCATAGAGTTGAGCTTTGAGGCGAAAATGCCCGATGCCGCACTTGAGCTTGAGGGCCTCCAGTTTGGTGTAGGCCAACACGGC
>NZ_DASVSY010000099.1:0-159053 GCF_036387835.1 Hymenobacter sp.
GACGAGCAGCGCGAGTTCCTACGCGAATGGCGCGGTTCCGGATACTCGCGCTGCTCGTCGCGGAACGGAAGCCACAGGATTTCCGCGCTACATTTCACGCCGCCTGAGTAGCACCTACTGCGGCATCGTGATCTTGAAGATCTGGTAAGGCTCGGTGCGCTGCGAGCGGGGAATGTGCAGCTGCGAGGTGGTAACGTAGAGCCCACCGTCGGGGCCGATAGAGAAGCTGTCGGGCCACTTCAGTTGCTGGTCCCGGGCTACAATCTGAAACTGCCCTTCCGGCGTGATGCGGGTCACGGCGTTCAGCTCTAGATTGGTAAGATACAGATTGCCAGCGGGGTCGAAAATCATGCCGTCGACGGGGCCGGTGTCCCCTACCAGCTCGACGCGCTGGCCTAGCTGCGAAGCCGATAACGCTTCATCGAGCAAGTACTGCGTCCGGATGCGGTAGAGCGTCCGGGCCGTGAGGGCGTGGTAGTAGAGATACTCGCGGTCCGGCGAAAGCGCAATGCCATCGGAGTCGAGGGACGGAAGCTTGCCGCTACGGTTGCGCCACACCCGGCCTTCCACCGTCAGAATCAGGTTCTCCGACTTAGTGGACGGATGATTGCCCAACAGGCGCCGGCTGCGGCCCGTGGTTAGGTTCACTACGATGATGGCGCCCTGGTTGGAGTCGGTGAGGTAGGCCACGTTGCGTTCCGTATCCACGCGGACGTCGTTGAGGTAGCTGGTGGGGTAAGCCACCGTTTCATCGAAATCGATGCGCTGCACCAGCTGGCGGGTGTTGCTGTCGAACTTGAGCAGCTTGGCCCCACCGCGCACCACACCCCGCATTTGGGGCGAAGCCGCGTCGAGCACCCACAGAAAGTTATTGGCATCGGTGTACACGCTCTGCACGCACACAAAGCGGTTTTGGGCCGGCAACGACGGTTTCCAGTTGTTCCAGGTGGTATCGGGGAACGGAATGGCCTGCTGCCCCCGAATTTCAGCCACCGAATACGGCACTGTGTCGGTTTCCATGCGGGGGAAGTTGGCAAAGATGCGGCCGTCGCGCAGCACGGCTACGCCGGTCCACTGCACTTGCGAAGTAGCCGTTTGGGTTAGCGTTGCGCCCGGAACGGTAGGAGTATCGGGCTGTTCGTCGTCGTCGTTGTGGCAGCTGGTGAGCAGGGGTAAGCTGGTGAGGGCAACCAACAACGGAAGTAAAAAGCGTTTCATAGCAGCAGTGGCAAAAGGGCGCAAAAGCGTTTTCCCTACGCAAGGCCACCAGCGGGAGGTTGAAAGCCAAGCTGGCTTCTGTTTGATTTTAAGTATTCATACTCAGTAAGTTTGTGGCAAATACGTATGGCTCAGCTTATACGTTTAAGCAACCAGGGCCAGTATTAGGTCGAGCAGAAGCGCCCCTTGAGTGGCCGCCGTACCACAGGTTTCCCAAGGGAGAGGGTACCTAACTACACACCCTGCACAACCCCACCACAAGCTGAGCCGTAACAGCCGCCTGTATAGGCATGTTGCTATATGTACTTTTCCTCGATGCTTTCACTTATGCACAAGACCTTGCTCTTCCTCTTGGCCGCTGCCACCCTCACGGCTACTTCCTGCACCCAAGACAAACCCGCCGCTGTTGATGCAGCAACCACGCCCTCGGCCGATACGGCCGTAGTGGCCAGCAACGCCGACACGGCCGCCTACCGCTCCGACGCTGATGCCCTTGCTGCCCGCGTGGCCGGCGACCTCAAACTCAACGATACGGTGGTGGTAACGCGCATCCAGCGAACCTACTACACCCGGGGCCGTCGCCTCAACGAGGCCACCACCCGCTACACCACCGACACTACCGGCCGCTACGCCGCCCTGCGCACCATCAACGATGAAACCGACCAGCAGGTGCGCACCATCATCCCCGATCAGTACGACACCTACACCACCAACCGCGCCACCTACTACGACGGCACGCCCTACACCGACGCACCGGCGCCTACCGCCACGGCAGTTGCCGCTCCACCTCGCCGCCGGGGTCCCGCCATCGAGAAGTACGACCGGAAAGCCAACGGCTCAACCAAAATCAAGTACGCCAACGGCAAAACCGTGAAAATCGACAAGGATGGCGACACGAAAGTGGAGTACCCCAACGGCACCAAAGTAAAGCGCGACGCCGACGACGGCGAGCGGAAAGTGAAAAACTAGCTTTTCAGATCAACAGAGACAATAGCGCGAAGCCTGCGCTTCACGTGTCGTAGAACGACGGGCACTGCTGATGTAGCAACGGCCTCGTTCCACGACACGCGAAGCGCAGGCTTCGCGCTACAGTCTTTTATATTCACCGGTAAACGGCTGTGGCTTTATTGAGCGGTTGACACCCTCTACGGCTGGCCGCTTAGCGCCGTCTGCGGCTTGCTGCTAGGCGAGTGGAGCAGTTCCAGGGTATGGTCAAGCAGGCTGGCATTGCCCCATTGCCCATGGCCGGGTACAACCAAGGCAACTTTCGGATAACGGGCGGCCACTTTGCGCACCGCTACCGGCCATTGTTTCAGGTTGGCATCATCGATATTGCCGAGCGTGGTAGCATCGGCACCTTTTACCAGGCAGCCGCCGAAAAGCACCTGCTGATTAGGAAGCCAAGCCACCATGTTGTCGGGGGAGTGGCCGGGGCCGGGGTAGAACAGCTCGAGCCGGGTACGGCCCGCCCGGACGACGGTGTAAGGCTTGATGGCCGGGGTAGGCACGCCAAACGGCAAAGTAGCCGCATGCTCGGCGGTAGGAGGCGTGCAATACACCTTGATATTGTTGGCTTGCAGCACGGGCAGCCCGCCCAGCCGGTCTTCGTGAGCGTGGGTGATAACCACCAGCCGCACGCGCTGGTGCAAGGTATCGGCCACCCAGCGCAGCAGCTCCATGGTTTGGTCGGGGTCCCAGGCGGTGTCAACTACCAGGGCACCCGTTTTAGTTTTGATGATAAGGCCATTGGATGGCACCGGTACCGGGTTGCCGGGGTAGTAATGATAGGAGGTGTGCACATACACATCCGGGGCTATAGCGTGTACCCGCAGGTGCAGCGTGGGCTGCTTCGGGGTAGGCGGGGCGCCAGCCAGCAATAGCAAAGAACAAGCTAAGAAGAGGGTTGCCAGACTTAGCCGGCGCAAAGGAAACGGAAAACGTAAAGGCAAAACGGGCATTCAAAAAGTAAAAGACAAGCTAGCTTAACGTACTGCCGCTGCAAATAGTGTCTTTGCCTTCAGAGTGGCTTTACAGCCAGTAGCTTAAATTATTTGGGCAGCTTAGCACCTAGCTGCAACAGCCAACTACTTGCGCAGTAAGAAAGAGCAGAGGCACCGGCCCGAAGCCTTTGGGAAGCAGTAAAACTTTGAACGATACACAACAGTTGGCAATTCCAGGAAAGCTGCCAACCTTACGTAGTGCTTCCCGCCTTCAGCCCTTGCCCATGGAACCCCTTGTCTCTCCTGTGTTGTCTTCACTTGAAACCTCTGAGCTGCTGCAGCTCTTTCAGCGGCAAAAGGCCCGCTCAGAAGCCCTGCGCCGCGAAGATGCCGGTCCGCGGGCGGCGCGCCTGCGCAAGCTAGGCCAGTGGCTAGACCAAAACCGAACCGCCATCCAGGAAGCGCTGTACGCCGATTTTCGCAAGCCCCCCACCGAAACCGACGTTACTGAATTCTGGCCCTCGCAAACCGAGCTGAAGCACACTCTCAAGCACCTCAAGCAGTGGACTGCAGTGCAGCCCGTTGATACCCCCCTGGCGCTAATGGGCGCGCGGGGCTGGAAGCAGGCCGAGCCCAAAGGTGTCTGTCTCATCATTGCGCCCTGGAATTACCCTTTCTACCTGGCCATCGACCCGCTAATATCGGCATTGGCGGCCGGCAATTGCGCTATCATCAAACCTTCCGAAATGACGCCCGCCGTGGCGGCCCTGCTTGGCCGTATGGCCCGCGAAATTTTCGATCCGGCGGAAGTAGCCGTGGTGGAAGGCGACAAAGAAGTAGCCACCGCCCTGCTCAAGCTGCCCTTCGACCATATCTTCTTCACGGGCAGCCCGCAGGTAGGCAAAATAGTAATGCGCGCCGCCGCCGAGCACCTCACCAGCGTCACGCTGGAGCTAGGTGGCAAAAGCCCCGCCATCGTCGACGAAACCGCCGACCTGCGCGACGCCGCCGAGAAAATTGTGTGGGGCAAAGGCATCAACGCCGGCCAGACCTGCGTAGCCCCCGATTACGTGCTGGTGCACGAGTCGGTGCAGGAGCCACTGCTGGCGGAAATGCGAGCTGTGGTGCAGCGCTTCTATAATCCTGACGGGCAAGGCGTAGCCACTTCCGAGTCGTTTGCGCGCATTGTCAATCAGCACCACTTCGAGCGGGTGGCGGGCCTGCTGGAAGACGCGCAGCAGCACGGCGCCACCGTGGCCATGGGTGGCCACGTCGATGCCCGGCAACGCTTCATCGAGCCCACCGTCCTCCTGAACCCGGCCGCCAACAGCCGCGTGATGCAGGAAGAAATCTTCGGGCCGCTGCTGCCCATTCGCACCTTCCGCACTCTCATGGAAGCCACCGACGAAGTGAACTCGCGGCCCCGGCCGCTGGCGCTCTACGTCTTCACTCAAAGCAAAGAAAACCAGCGTTATCTGCTGCGCAACATCCCGGCCGGCGGCGCGGCCGTCAACGAAACCATCCTGCAACTGGCCCACCCCGAACTACCTTTCGGTGGCGCCGGCAACAGCGGCATCGGCCGCGCCCATGGCTACGCGGGGTTCCTGGCTTTCTCCAACGAGAAATCGGTGCTTAAGCAGCGTACCGGCTTCACGGGCATCAAGAACTTCTACCCACCCTACACCCCCAAGGTGCAGCGCATGGTTGGCTGGCTGCTGCGCTGGCTGTAGGTGAGATTGTGAAATGGTGAGTGGTGAGTTTGATGTGCTGCTTGCTAGTCTTGCGCAGTTGGAACAGTCAACTCACAACTTCGCAACTTCACAATCTCGCCATTTCGTATGCAAGCCGAGTATTTTCACTGAAAAGGTCTTATATTTTCAGACCCCTTCCGCTTCCCAAAGCCAGCAAATTCCCCGCCTTGCCTTTTCGAGTAGTATGATCTTCACCGAAGCCCAGCGCGTCACGCTCCGCGCCCTTGCCGACACTTTTGTTCCGCCCATGGAAGGCCCCCCTGAACAGGCCGCCTACTGGCAGCGCCGCGGTTCCGAAGGCGTGGATCTCAATAAGATAGGAGAGGTGCTGGACGAGCAGCCCGTGGCAGCGCGGGCTGAGTTTCTGAAACTGCTAGACTTACTCGATACCGTCGCGCTGGGCCTGACTTGGTTTGGACCGTTGCGGCCGTTCAGCCACTTACAGCCTGCCCAGCGCGAGAAAATGCTGCAAAGCTGGTCGCAGAGCAACCTGCCGCAGCTCCGCAAAGGCTTTCACGCCCTGCGCAAGCTGTTCGTGTTTCTGTACTATGGCAGCTCCTCAGCCGAAGCCGGTAACCCGGTGTGGGAAAGCATCGGGTACGAGGGGCCGCTACCAGCTGACAACGTGGTCGACACGCCCAAACCCATCCGGACCCTACAACCCACCCAGGACGTCACCTACGACTGCGAGGTGCTGGTGATTGGCAGCGGCGCGGGCGGCGGCGTAGTAGCCGGCGAGCTGGCTGCCGCCGGCCACGACGTGCTGGTGCTGGAAAAAGGTCCCTACTGCCACGGCTGCGACTTCACCCAGCGCGAAGTGGATATGCTCGGCAAGCTCTACGACGGCAAAGGCGCGCTCAGCACCCAGGACGGCAGCATCAGCCTGCTGGCGGGTTCCTGCCTCGGCGGCGGCACCACCATCAACTGGGCCGGCGCCTTTCGCACCCCCGACTACGTGCTGCAGGAGTGGGCACACGAGCATTTGGTGCCGCATTTCACGTCGCCCGATTTCCAGAGCAGCGTAGACGCCGTGAGCCAGGCCCTAAGCGTAAATACCGATTACCCGCGTCACAACGGCCAAAACCAAGCCCTTTGGGACGGCTCGACCAAGCTCGGGCAGCACGTAAAACTAATTCCGCGCAACGAAAAGGGACTCAACAATTCAGAAGCGCACTTTCGGGGCCTTGGCTACAGCACCATGGGCGACGCCTACGGCATCAAGCAGGGTACGCTGAACACCTACTTGCTACGGGCCTTCGAGCACGGTGCCCGGCTGCTGGCCGATACCCGCGTGGAGCGCGTAACCATTGCCAATGGCCGGGCTACGGGAGCCATGGCTGTGTATACGACAGCCGCCGGCCAGCAAGTGCGCGTAACAGTGCGGGCCCGGCGGGTGGTGGTAGCAGGCGGGGCCATTCAGACGCCGGCCTTGCTGTTGCGCAGTGGTTTGAAGCACCCACACCTGGGCCGGCACCTCAATCTGCACCCTACGGTGGTGGTATCGGCGCTGTACGAGCAGGCGATGCACTCCTGGTTCGGGCCGAGCATGTCGGTAGTAAACGACAGCTTCACCAAGCTCAGTGGCACCAACTACGGCGCCAAGCTAGAAACCCCACCGGCCCACGCCGGCCTGATGAGCATGGTGCTGCCCTGGCTGTCGGGCGCACAACACAAGCAAATGATGCAGCAGGTCGCCCACATGGGCTCGTTCATCGTTCTGACCCGGGACCGGGACGGGGGCCGCGTCAACATCGACAAGCACGGGCATGTGCTGGTTGATTATACCCTCAGCGAGTACGACCGCCACCACATGCTGACCGGCGTGCGGGGCGCCGCCGAAATACACGCGGCTGCCGGGGCGCACACCATTTTTCTGCCGCACGGCACCTTGCCCACCCTGCACGCACAGCAGGGCCAGATCCAGAACCCCGAGGTGCTGGATCGGCTCCCGCACCTTAGCTGGAAATCCAACCAGTACGGCCTCTACAGTGCCCACCAGATGAGTAGCTGCCGTATGGGCGGCGACTCGTTCACCCACCCCGTTAGCCCCGCTGGCGAAACCTACGAAGTGAAAAACCTGTTCGTGGCCGATGCCTCGGCCTTCCCGGCTTGCAGTGGGGTAAACCCCATGCTCACGACGATGGCCTTGGCGCACTACACGGCCCAGCACCTGAAAACCAGCAGCGTAGTGGGAATAGCGGCCACGTCCGCAGCTAATGCATCCCTTGCGGCTACGGCATCTTGAATGCCGAGGTAGAAGATATAGGTCATTCGGAATAGACGACTAATGCGATTTTCGCGTATGGGGTCCACATACCCCTACTTTTTCTTCTTTATGTCCTTTTCCCGCCCTCTTCTCGCCCTCTGCCTGCTGGTTAGCCTAGCCAGCGGCTGTGCCCGTCGCAACAAAAATATTCCCGAAGCTAAGTCCGTAAGCGTAGCCCCGGCTCCAACTCCCACCGTAGCCCCCACCGCCGCCCGCGACCTGACCGACGTCATGACCGACGAGCTGAAGCTGCGCCCCGACCAGCAGCAGAAGGTTCGGGCCATTTTGACTAGCACCGCCCAGCAAGCCAACACCGCTCAAAAGCAATACGCCACCAACCGGCCGGCCCTGATGGCAGAGCTGAAACGCATCAATGCGGCTTCCAACCAGCAAATGCAGCAGGTGCTCACGCCCACGCAATACCAGCAGCTCAAAACCAAGCAGCGCCAGATGCAAGCTGAAATGCAAAACCGAAAATCCGGCCAGTAAGCTTAGCTGTTAACCTCTTGATTTTCTGACTGTTGCTGTCTCGTGGCGCATTACGCGGCTACACAAGCTAATTTGAAAAGTATAACGCGTCTTACAGCCGTTTCGTGAACGATGTAGAGACGCGACACTTAGCTGCGCCGACCTTTGGTTCGCGTCTCGTCGTTGCTGATGTTGTTTAGCCCGCTATGCTCTATGTGGGTCGTTCAACGCCGAAACGCGAACCGAAGGTCGGCGCAGCTAAGTGTCGCGTCTCTACATCGTTCAGATGATTACTATAAGCTGCTTTTAGCAGTTGTGCGTCAACAGGAGCGTGGCTGTAAGATAGCGCGCTTCGGCGCGGATAAGCAGGCAAGTAGTGGGTACAGTAACTTCCTAATTATTGGCTGAGTCAGGTACGGGCTGTTGCATTGGATGCTAAGTTGCACCTTGGGTTCCAGTTAAATAATAGTTGAGTTTCTACACGGTTGAGGACTGGGTTGAAAGAGCTGGTTCATCTTGCCTCACAAAACAAAGTGAGCAGCTCCCGAGTATGCTGTTGCCTGAATTCATCTTTTGTTAGCTGCTCTCCCTCTTATGGCTTTACTCCGCACGCCCGAATCTACGTATCGTGTTCATTTTCAGGACTGCGACATGATGGGTCACCTCAACAACGCCCGTTACCTCGACTATTTCCTCAACGCGCGCGAAGACCACACCACCGAGCACTACGCCCTCAACCTAGGAGCGCTTACCCGGGAGCTAGGCAGCAGCTGGGTTATTACCAAGCACCACATCAGCTACCTGCGCCCGGCCAACCACAACGAAACGGTGCTGGTCCGCAGCCAGCTTATTCATTTTGACAACTCCAACCTGGTAGTGGAAATGCAGATGCTCAGCGAAGACGGCCAACGCCTGAAAGCGTTGCTGTGGTCGGAAATGGCTTTTGTAGCGGTGAAGGCCGGTACCCGCACCGAACACCCCGATGCCCTGATGGACATGCTGGAAGAGCTGGACGTACCCGACATAGAATACGACCCCGACGGCTTCGATGATCGGGTGAAGCGGGTGCGCAAACAACTCAAGCAGTTCCGCCAGGAATAGCGGCCTGCCACTTGGTGCATAACTCGGGCAGAAACTAATAGAGACCAAACCCCTCGCGGAAGCCAGGCGTAAGAAAAATAGGCGCGGATACCCCGCCGCCCTGTTTTTTCTAACAAGTATATAGCATGAGTATCTTCAGCAGCGACAAACTGAAAGGCAAAAAAATAGCCATCGTAGCCACCGACGGCTTCGAGCAGGTAGAGCTTACCGAGCCAAAAAGTTACCTGGAAGGCGAAGGGGCCGAGGTAGACGTTATTTCCTTGAAAAGCGGCTCCATCAAGGGTTGGGACAAAACCGATTGGGGCGACAAAGTGGACGTCGATAAGCTGATCGGGGACGCCCGCGTAGCCGACTACGACGCCCTGGTGCTACCCGGTGGCCAAATCAACCCCGACAAGCTGCGCGTCGAGCAAAGCGTGGTCGATTTTGTGAGCGAGTTTATGCGCTCCGGCAAAGTGGTGGCCGCCATCTGTCACGGCCCCTGGACCCTCATTGAAACCGGCCTGGTGCACGGCAAGAAAATGACCAGTTTCCCGAGCATCAAAACCGACCTTAAAAATGCCGGTGCCCAATGGGAAGATTCCGAAGTAGTGGTCGATAAAGGCCTCATCACCAGCCGCAACCCCGACGATATTCCCGCCTTCAACAAGAAAATAGTAGAGGAAATACTGGAGGGCACCCACGCCCCACGCAGCTAGTAGGCTAGCTGGCTATATAGGCGCTGTAGCGCGGAAATCCGTTCCGCGCCGAGCAACGCGAGTATCCGGTGCTGCACCGAGCGGCTCATACGCGTAGGATACTCGCTCCGCTCGTCGCGGAACGGATTTCCGCGCTACAGCGTGCCCTATCTTTAACTCAGCAGTGCCAATAGCTTAGCGGCTTGCTGGTGATAGACGAGGTAGAAACTTAAGTCAAACAGCAGCAGAAACGCGCCTTGTAGCCAGAGCGAGCGGCCAAAACCTAATAATCGTTCTGGAAGCTTGGGGGCCGTAGCTGCGCGAGCACGAAGCCAACTCCCAATGCACAGGTACGCCACGTCAAGGCCCGCATTGAAGAGCAGAATTTTCTCGAAGTTGAACTGCGCCATGAGGCTGTCGGGCAAGGTGAGGCCCGCTACTTGGTTGGGATGCGCCTGCAACATGCCCCACACGGCTAGCAGTACATTCACGAAGTTCCAGCCCAGGTTCATTTGGTGAAAGTACGTGGCCTCTGTGCGCACTCCCGACTGGTTTATGTTGTAGCCGCTCACCAACAAGTTCAGCAGGGCCCAAGCGCCGAGCACCGCCATGCCGCGCTCGGCCAGCAGTTCGCGACTGTGGTTGATGGCAGGCAATAAATCGAGGAGAAGTGTCATAAGGTGGCAACGTACAATAGGCCAACAACAAACAAAAGGGAAGCCGGCGCGGCTTCCCTTTTGTTTGTTGTTGCGGTACTAGAGAATATCAGTTGGTGAAGCCTATGCCCACATATAATTGGAAGACCCCGTTCTTTACGTCCTTGTATATCGATTGACTGGCACTACTAGAATCTTTGTAGATATCGGCTAGGCCCAGATCATAGCGGGCACCTACACGGGCAGGACCTACGCGGGCCTCAAGGCCACCTACTACGCCGTAGTCCAAGCTGTGGAATCCGCCGCTAGCAATGCTTTTCTCTTCTCCAGCGTCCTTCACGCGCACTAGCAATGAGGCCTGTGGTCCAATATGCACGCTCACATTGTCGAGGAAGTTGTAGACGAACAGCACCGGTACTTGAATGTAGTCGAGGCGGGTTTCGCGGCGGGTTGAACTAACCGGCGGAGTTGGGCCAGGGCCAATAACCATCACTGGACCTTCCTTATCATCAAAGCCCTTGCGGCTGAGCAGCAGCTCAGGCTGAATAGAAATTTTGTCGTTGATGCCGAACTGGGCATACACGCCAGCATGGAAGGTCTTTAAGTTCGACAAGTCGGTGTACTTCTCGGTGTCACTGCCGTGCAAGTCAACCAGATTGAAGCCGCCCTTGATACCGAAGCCGTTGTTGCGTGAGTCGCTGGTAGAAGGAGCGTAATCGGTGGAAGACCGCACGCCGTCAACGCTTTGCTGCGCCGTTGCGGCAAAGCTGCAACTGCAAATAGCCAGTAAGAGAAATAGTTTTTTCATGGGTGGTATAGGTTAAGAGAGAAAGCAGAAGGGTCGCGCGTTGAGGTGGAAGAGCGTAGACCCAACTAAGCCCCTATACTTGGGGCGCTGGGTAAAGTTGCGTGGCCCTTACATTCGTAGCATAAAAGTTTCACCAAGGAGCTAGCATCTTTAAGAACAGTTACTATCTTTGGCTCTTTACGGCCGCCGCCAGCCGATTTGCGGGGTGTTAGCTCAGTTGGTTTAGAGCACTACCTCGACAAGGTAGGGGTCACTGGTTCGAGCCCAGTACGCCCCACGCAAATCGCCCCGAATCCGAAATAACCGTCTGGAAAGACGGTTATTATCGTTTTAAGGGGTTGGAGTAGAACGGAAAGTTTGGAACTCAGAACAAAGAGACGAACTAGGCGCTGCTCATATTAAGTGGAAATATCAAGGCTTCTTTTAAGCTCTAAGTTCTTCTATCTCGCTTCTCTATCGAATGCTTTCTGTTGCTTGGGCACCACTTTACGCTCATCCGTTGCCCGCCAACCACCGCTTTCCCATGCTGAAGTACGAGTTGCTGCCCGAGCAGCTTGTGCGGGAAGGCACCGTGCCAGAAAGTGCCTTTTTTCCTCCTGCGGCACCAGCACCCGCCGACATCCTGCGCACCCACGACCAAGACTACTACCAACGGCTGCGCACCGGCAACCTTACCCGCCAGGAAGAACGAGCCACCGGCTTCCCGTGGAGCCCGCAGTTGTTTGAGCGCGAAGTAACCATCTTGGGTGGTACCCTCGAATGTGCCCGCCGGGCTCTGCGCAGCGGCATTGCGCTCAACATTGCAGGCGGTACCCATCACGCATTCCGCGACCGGGGCGAAGGATTTTGCCTGCTCAACGACCAAGCCGCCGCCGCCGATTACCTGCTGGCCAGCCCAGAACTAGGCATTAGTAAGATTCTTATCGTTGACCTTGATGTGCACCAGGGCAACGGTACGGCCGCCATTTTCCAGCACGAGCCGCGGGTGTTTACCTTCTCGATGCACGGGGCCCGCAACTACCCGCACCGCAAAGAGCACTCCGACCTCGACTTGCCCCTGCCCGACGGCACCGACGATGCCGCTTACCTCGCCTTACTTCATAACACCCTGCCGCGCCTCCTCGACGAAGTACAGCCCGATTTTGTGTTCTACCTCAGTGGCGTCGATGTCCTGGCCACCGACAAGCTCGGCCACCTGGCCCTAACTCGCGAAGGCTGCCGCCAGCGCGACCAGTTCGTGCTTGCCCTCTGCCATCGTCACGCGCTACCGGTGGTCGTGTGCATGGGCGGCGGCTACTCCCCCCGCATTGCCGACATCATCGAAGCCCACGCCAACACCTTCCGTGTAGCAGCGGATCTGTGGTGATATGGTGAAGTTGTGAAATTGTGGGGCTATGAATTGCCCAAAGGGGTTCGTGGTACCGTTATCGTTGGACAATTTATCTTGCTCAACATTGAACAGGCATCAGCAACGATAGTGGCACCACAACTTCACAAGCTCACAACTTCACCATATCACCACTTGCCACCGAAACGCCCAGCGCCAGCGCAACGTGTAGCGGCTGATGCCTGCCTGCTGCAACAGCCGCTGCCAGTCAGCCCTGCTGAAGGAGCGGGCTACAGACAGCGGAGCGTCATTTTGCACCAGGTAGGAGCCACGAAACAAGCGCGTTATCCATTTGATGCTGTAATAAGCCAGCGCATGGCGGTGTAAGTCGTTGATGATAACAGCGGTAGTGGCCTGCGTGTGGCACTGCGCCAATAGCTGCGCCAGGGCTTCATCGGGGAAGTGGTGGCAGAACAGGCTGCAGGTAATAACGTCGAAGCGCTGCTGTTGAAAGGCCGGGGAGAATATATCGTACTGTTGAAAACTGATTTCAGGATATTCGCGGGCCTTGGCCGCGGCGTATTCCAGCATAAAGGCGTTGGCATCAATGCCAATCAACTCCACTGGAATCTGGTGTCGGCGCGCCCAACGAGCCACGTGCCGCAGCGTATCGCCGCCGCCGCTACCTAAGTCGGCGAGGCGCAATGGCCGGTTTGCCGGGAACTGTGGGCGCAGGCGCTCCAGCGCGTTTAGCACCGGGGCGTAGCCACCTAACCACGTATTGATGGTTTCCAACTCGTCCAGGTTCTGGCGCAACGCATCCGTGGCCAGCGAGTGGTCGTCCATCAACTCTTCTTCGGTAGCTCGGCGCGAGAAGTCAACTGGCATTATGACATTTAGCAATTACCATTTAACAATTAACAGATGGTCCAGCAGGCGAGGATTCTACGAATTACGCACTGGATAATTCGCAGAATCACACGGCTATGCCGCCGCGCCATTCAACAACCAACAGCCAATAAGTAGCAACCAACTGAAACGGCAACACCTAGCAACCCTCTTTTTCAGGCTGCAAAAGCGGCCAATTGACTGATAAATGTTAAATGATAATCGTTAACCGGCAAATGTCACCCGTAGCAGCATCGCTTCCAGCGTTAGGCCTGGCCCAAAGGCAAAGCTAAGGATAGGCGCCCCGGCATCAGCGGTGGTAAACGTTTTCAGTAATTCGTGCAGCACAAACAGCACCGTGGCCGACGACATGTTGCCGTATTCGCGCAATACGTGGTAGGCGCAGGCATTGTCGGCGCGGCTTAGGTTTAGCTCGTTCTCGATGGCTTCCAGAATACGCCGCCCGCCCGGATGAATGGCAAAGTGCCGGATGTCGGTGAGCTTGACCGGCAACTGACGCAGCAAGTCGTCGGTGAGTTGCCGGATGCCGCGTTGAATCAGCTTGGGCACGTAGGAGGAAAGCGTCATTTCAAAGCCGAAGTCGTTGACGTGCCAAGCCATATCGGCGTGGCCGTCGGGCTCCAGGCCGCAGTGGAAGGCTTCTAGCGCTAAGTGGGGCCTCGTGCCTGAGGGGCGGCCAAGCACCAGCGCGGCCGCGGCGCCATCTCCAAACAAGGCATTGGAAACCAGATGGTCTTCTTCGTGGTGCTTCTGAAAATGCAGGGTACACAGCTCGGTGCACACCACCAGCACCCTTGCCTCCACATCGGCGCGGCAAATAGCATCGGCGAGCTTTAGGGCATTGAAGGCCGCGTAGCAACCCATGAAGTTTACGCAGGTGCGCTGCACATTCGGCCGCAGCCCCAAGCCGTTCACCAACTCGATATCCAAGCCCGGTGCGTACATGCCCGTGCAACTCACCGAAATCAGGTGCGTGAGAGATGCCGCCGAAATTTCGGGTGCGTTTTGCAGGCAGTTTTCCGCCGCCGCCGTTGCCAGGGGCAGCGCTTCTCGCCGATACGCTTGCATGCGCGCGCCTACCGAGGGAAAAGGCTCTAAGTCAGGGGTATTAGGAAAGAAAGTAAAGTCGCCGTTTTGGCGTCCGTAGTCGGGCAGGGCCGTGTACCGATGCCCGATGCCCGAAACTCGGTACAAAGCCCGCAGCTTGCGGGTGGCGGTTTCGTCGAATTGCAGGGCCCGCGCCATGAATTCGCCGATTGAAGCTTGGGGTAGACGGTGCGGTGGGTTGGCCGTGCCAATGGCACTGAGGTAGCTGGTCATTAAGTGCAGTATACGGAAATACTTACGCGAGGGACTGAGGAACTATGTGCAGCATCCTGGCCGAAAAGTGTAATTAGCCTGCCTAAGCAGCACGCCTCTGGCACCGGGCTAAGTATCCTTACCCTGTAACAGAAATGTCAAGGGCTTGTCCTAGTGTTGAGATTAGGTTAAAGGAGCCGCCGCAAATTGCCAAGCCACCTCAGAACTCCTGCCCGTGGGTGCGGCGCATCAGCGTCCGAACTCCACCGGGCCAGTGCCGCAGCCCCCCTACCACGGCTTCGCTGAGCAAGGGTTTGCCAAACAGTCCCTGAACCAGCCGCCCCACCTGCAACCGCTGCCCAAACTGCTGCTGCCAGTCGCGGCGGTAGCGGGCCTCAAGCGTGGCGCGCGTAGTGCGGCCTTGCAAAAAGTCATGGATATGGGCACTGGCAATCTGTGCGCCGTGCAGAGCCATGGCCATGCCGTTGCCGCAAAGCGGCGTAATCAGGCCGGCGGCATCCCCACACAAGAGTACGTGGTCTTCCACACTGCTTTTAGGGGCAAATGATATTTCGTTGATGACCTCGGGTTGCGGATACAGGAATTCGGCATCCGTAAGAATGGCCCGCAACAAAGGATTGGCCGCCAACACGTTCTGTTCCAGCGCCGCAATGGTACCTTGCTGCTTCAGGTTTTGGCGGGTGGTCAGGTAACAGAAACAATAGCGCCCATCTTCCACTGCCGAAATACCCGCGTAGCCATCAGCGAAATTGTGTAGCGCAATCAAGTCGGGTGCGTAATCGAGGCGCAGGTGGTGCTTCACCCCGAGGTAGGGCGAGCGTTGTTGAAAAAAAGACCGTTGCCGGTCGAGGGAACTGCGTTTGCCATACGCGCCAAGTACCGTGCGCGTGGTCAGGGTGCGGCCGTCGGCCAGCGTGGTGGTATGCGAATCGGTGGCCGGGTTGTAGGTTACCGCCGCCACGGTGGCTCGCTGCAGTACCGTGACGCCCCGCGCTTCGGCCAGTTGAAATAAATAATGGTCGAGGGCGAAACGGCTGACGCCAAAACCTCCTAAGTCCAGCGGCGCCGATAAGGTGCGGCCAGCCGGGGAGGAAAGCAGGAAGCGGGTAATGCGGGCCGGATGCAGCGCCGCAGGGTCGGCCTGGAGCCGGCGCAGGTACGGCAGCACTTCATTAGACACGTATTCGCCGCACACCCGGTGAAAGGGATACTGCTTTTTTTCTACTACCGTCACTTGGTGGCCACGGGCTCTTAGGTCAAGCGCCGCCGTCAGGCCCCCGAGCCCTCCCCCAATAATAAGAACGTCCAACTTTTTTTGTCCAGTAAAGAAGTGAATTTCTAGTAGAGAAACGAGGATTAGTAGCGAAAGTGTTATATTTTACATACTTAATTAAGATTCATCGGGTATCTTTGCAAACCAAATCAGATAGACAACGTTTTATGCTACTATCTGAGCGCGCTGACTTTCTGCTCCAATTCCCCTTATGATGAGACTCTTACGCTACTTTCTTTTAACGCTACTGCTGGTCTTTGGCCCTTTATGCAGCAGCTTGCCTTCTGCTTTCGCCAAGCCTACTCTCGATGGTACCCGGCCCGCTGGTAAACAGTCTGAAGAACGAAATTTGCTGGTATACCCAAATCCAAGTACTGGTATTGTTCATATTGCCATCAACGGCTTTGAAGGACGCAAGCTTGAGCTGCGGGTGCTAAACGTAATTGGCTCGGTAATCTACCGCGAAGCCATTACCGAGTTCAACGACCGATTCACGAAAACCCTCGACCTAAGCAAATTTGCCAGCGGCCTCTACTACGTACGGCTCGAAGGTGATAATGCCAGTCAAATGCGCAAACTGGTTATCCGCTAGTTTACCGCTACCAGTAGGCTGATGCTCGTCGCGAGGTGAGTTATCAACAAAAAGCCCCGCCTGAAAACAGGCGGGGCTTTTTGTTGATAACTCACGGAGAGCAAAAGAGAATCGACCGGAATTAGCTACGGTTATTGTTGGCGCGAACGGGCACCGGCTTCAACGAAGCTTTCAGTTGGTCGAAGGTATTCATTGCAAGGAGGGCGGTTGCAAGTGCAATTCCCAAAAAGATCAACAGGGACATACGAATGGAGTTAAGAGACGAAAGAAACACAACAACCAACTCAAGTTGCAAAACCACACAATACTGTTGTTGGTAACTGTAAAGCTAACCATAAACAAGCATAACTAGTTGCAGTATAATTATGTGCTTTTTATAAGTTTTGCACCACAAATTCGGCGTCAGGTCCAGCGCCCCCCATCAGGGCCGAGCTGCGGCTGTTCAGCCAAGGCAGCCCCAAGAAGGCTAATCCCGGCGCTTCGGTAAGACCCCGCTTATGCCGTGGAACGCCATCTGCGTCGAAGATAGGCAGCTTAATCCAAGTATAGTCAGGGCGGAATCCGGTGGCCCATACTACGGCATCGAGGGGTGGCGTAGCCCTGCGTCGGGCCAGCAAAGCTCCCGCAGGCGTGGCCCCGGTAGCCCGACCAACAAATTCAACATTTGTAAAATGCCGGAGTCGTTGCAGGTCGCCGCTCACGACTGGCTCGGGGCTGTGCATCATACGGCGGCCCAAAGCATTGTAGCGCGAGAGTTGCAGCAGGCCGGTGCTCTTCAGCAGCACCCACATGAGCTGGTTGTTGGGTAGGGCGCCCGTTTTTTCGTCGAAAGCCACGAACACCGGTCGGCCTGTGCCGGCTAGGTCGGCGGCAATCTGGAGGGCCGAGTTGCCACTCCCAACTACCGCTACCGGGCCGGGGCCGGTAATTTGGCTGGGCTGTTGGTAGAGGCTACTGTGTAGCTGTTGCACCTGCGGCGGCAAATCGGTGGCAAAGGCGGGCACTTTGGGCGCAGTGTAGGCGCCGGTGCTCACAATAACGTGCTGCGCCTGGTACGTAGCCCCGGTGGCGGTTTCAACTACATAGCCCACTCCATCGGCAGGCCTTAAAATAGTTGCCCGTCGGCCTAAGTGCACCGGAAAATTGAAGTGGGCAGCATAGTTGCGCAGGTAAGCAGCGGCTTCGTCTTTGGACGGATAGTGCAGCTTTGAACCCGACCAAGAACAACCCGGCAGCCCACTTACCCAAGCCGGTGAAAACAGGCGCAACGCATCGAAACGGGTGGCCCACACTTCGCCTACGGCGGTCCGCTCATCGAGCACCACAAACGCTACGCCGCGCTGCTGCAAGTAATACGCTGCGGCCAAGCCCGCCTGCCCGGCTCCAATAACGAGCGTGTCCACAGTGGTGACCGTCATGCTTTCTTCTTGAATGAAATAATGCTTAACGCTTCGCCAATAATATTTAGCTGTACTCTACAAGCAAAAAGTCCGGGACTTGGTTTGCGTCCCGTGGCTTTAGCGGCTGGTAGTACGTCGCAGACAACGGTGGTTTTGCTGGTGTATATGAACAGTAAGTGAAAACTGGTTTCAAATTCAAAAAGCAAAGAACGTCCTGCTGAGCACAATCGAAGCATCTCGCTCGTGTGGTAAACTCAACCTCAGTACGCGAGATGCTTCGACTGTGCTCAGCAGGACGTTCTTTGCTTTACTGACTGTCTAAACACTTTAGGGCGGCTCCGCTATAGTCCCGGGAAATCCTGCCGCAGACCTTCCATCACTTGCTCCGTCACGTTGTGGACCAGCGTCACCAGTAACTGAATTTCGTCAGGTGGCAGGGTGGTGTCGCGGCAGGCTTCCAGGCGGCGGATGGGAGCGTGCAGCTGGCGGATGTGCAAGCCGTCGAGCGAACTTTTCAGGTTGTGCGCCGAGGCTGACAGCTTTTGACAGTCGCCGGAGGCAGCGTGCTGCTCCATGTCGCGCACGGCCGGTGGGGTGGTTTGCACGAAAAGCTGCGCTAGTCGCCGCACAAACTCTTCGTTGCCGTGGGCCAGCCGCCGGATACCGCTTAAGCTGTAGAGGGAGGTAGCGGGCGGCGTTTCCTTGAGAGGCTCTTCTTTGGGCGTGATGAATACCGCTGGCCGCTGGCCTAGCGCAGCGGATATAGTTTGGAACAATTCTTCTTCACGGAAAGGCTTGGAGAGATACCCGGAAAACCCGGAGGCTAAGTAGCGCTCCGCTTCGCCGCGCAGGGCGTGCGCCGTCAAAGCCAGAATAGGCGTTGTCGCACGGGCCGGCTCGGGGTGCTGCCGCAGGAGTCGCATGGCCGTTTCCCCGTCCATGCCGGGCATCTGAATATCCATCAACACGATATCATAGAAGTTCCGCCCAAACAAGGTCAGCGCTTCAGGGCCAGTGTTGGCCGTATCTACACTCCACCCCCAGTTGCGCAACAACGATTCCACCAGAAACTGGTTAATGGCATTGTCTTCGGCCAGCAAGACCCGGCGCGGCCCCAAACTCCGGTAGTCGAGGGCAGGAGCGTACGATTCGCGCGTGATGGTCGCATTGGTGGAACGGAAGGGCAGCGTGAACAGGAAGGTGCTCCCTTCGTTTAGCTGGCTTTCGGCCGTCATGGTGCCGCCCATTAGCTCCACAAGCCCCCTCGAAATACTTAAGCCAAGACCTGAACCTCCAAATTCGCGGGCGGTACTGGCCGAAGCTTGCGTAAAGGGCTCGAACATGTCCTGCAACTGGTGCGTTGGGATGCCCGGACCGGTATCCTGCACCGAAAAGTGAAACAGCAGCTTTTCGCCTGGCTTGCTGAGCAAACGGCAAGTCAGGGCTACTTGGCCTCGCTCCGTAAACTTAACCGCGTTAGACAGCAGGTTCAGCAAAATCTGGCGTAAGCGGTACGGGTCGCCGAGCACGGTAGTGGGCACTTCGGTGGGCGGTAGGTTCAGAGTAAGACCAATTCCTTTCTCTTCGGCCCGGGGCAGCAACGACTCTTGGCTGGCTTGCAACACGTCGCGCAGGTCGAACGGAATGGTTTCGGTTCGAATCTTCCCAGCTCCTAGCTGCGCCATGGCCAACACATCGTTGATGACCACCAACAGGTGGTCGGCAGAGTGCCGGATGTGACCCAGGTACTGGCTTTGCTGGTCGTCGAGCGGAGTTTTGGCCAGCAGCCCGGCAATGCCCAGGATGCCGTTGAGAGGCGTGCGGATTTCGTGGCTCATGTTGGCCAAGAAATTCTGCTTGGCTTGCGCGTTTTCCTCGGCCGCCTCTTTGGCTGCCCGCAGGTCTAGCTGCATGCGCTTGAGCTCGGTGATATTACTGTCGATGCCTAACACCTGTACGCTGCCATCGGCCAGCACGAAGGGCCGCTTGATACTATAAAACCAAAGCAGGGAGCCGTCGGGCCGGGTGAAGGTTTCTTCTTGCGCCAACTCTTTGCCCGTGCGAATCACTTGCTCGTCTTGGCTGCGGTAGCGTTGGCTGTCGGCCAGGCTTATGGGCCGCTGGCCAAGCTGTGTGTTTACTACCTGGGCAGGCGTCATGCCATAGAGCTCGGCCGTAGCGCGGTTGGCCAGCAAGTAATGGCCTTGGGTGTCTTTAAGGTAAATCAGGTGAGGCGTTGTATCAATTACCTGTCGGAACAGCCGGTTTTGTTCGGCTAGTCGGCGGTTGGCCGTGCGGCGCTGCTCGTCGGCTACTTTCCAGCGGGTGATGTCTTCGGCGGTACCTACTATCTGTCGTACCCGGCCTTGCTCGTCGCGCTCAAAGGGAGTGGTGGTAATGCGCAGCCAACGCACGGAGCCGTTGAGATGGGTAAGGTGGTACTCCAGCGTTACCACTTCGCCATCTTCGGCATTTGCCATCTGCATCACGTGCTGGCGCAGCTTCTGGGCCTCTCCCTCGGGCATCAGCTTCAGGAAAGCCTCGTCCCCCATAGCTATGATTTCGGCCTCCTTGTAACCCGTAATGGTTTCGATGTAGCGGTTGCAGTAAATCGTACGCTGCCGCTGGTAGTCGTAGATGTAAATCAGGTTGGGAATGGTGTTGGCTACACGCTCCTGGCGGCGCCGTATGCGGCGTAGTGACTCCTCTGCTGCTCTACGCTCCGTCATGTCCTCGGCGCTGCCCACTAACTGTCGAATCGAGCCATTGGCATCGCGCAAAAAAGCGTTGCCCTGAATGCGCAGCCAGCGCCAGCTGCCATTTTTGTGGCGTACCCAAAACTCGTAGTTGATAGTTTGGTCGTCGGTAAGGGTGGCTAGCTGTTCCGGGAGGCTAAACAGCTGCTGCTGCCCATCGGCGTCTAGCAGGTACGGAATAACACTGCTGCCTAGCTCCAGAATCTCGTGCTCGGAGTAGCCCATGATGCGCTCTACTTGCCGATTGACGTACACAATGCGCTGCTCCTGCACATCGAACAGCAGCACGATGACGGGTACGGTGTCGTTGATGCGCGAAGCAAAAAGCTGGCTGTGTCGCAGTTCTTTTTCGGCCTGGCGACGGGCGGTAATGTCGGTGAGGTAGATGTTGGCCGCTGCTTCACCGGCTAGCGGCACCACGGTCCAGAGGTAGTGCTGGTCAGCCAAGCCATGCTCGACGGTGCGCGGCGTGTTGGCGACTAAAGCTTCCGCTACTGCATCCCGCATAAAATCGTAGGTGGCGCGCCACCTGGGCAGTGCGAGTGCCTCCAGCACGTGGCTGGCAGCAGAGTTGGCATAGCGTGCTTGTCCATCGTTGCCGAAACAGATGATGGGAGCCGGGCTTTGCTCGGCTAGCTGCGAAAGTTCTCGTACCCGCGCCAGCACTTTCTGCTGCTCCGTTACATCCTCATAGCTCCATAAGTGCAACACCGTGTGACCGTCTTGCACCAAAGGCAGATATTCCCGTTGCAGAATAGTGCCGTTGGTTAACGGCACAAGCTCCATAATGCGTTGCTGGTCTTGCATAGCTTGCCGCGCCTGCTGCCGTATTTGCTCGGCATTGCAGAATTGGGTGCCCTGCGGGAAAAAATCGTCACATTCGATACCGATATACGTGGCCGCCGGCTCCGATAAGCTTAATAGCTCACACAAACGGTCATTCACAAGTACTATGCGCAGGTTCTCATCCTGTGCTAGTATACCAGTGCTCATCGTTTGCAATAAGGCCTTCAACTGGCTGGCGGCTTGCTCGCTCTGCTGCTGTAGTTGCTGCCGCAGTTCCTGAAGCTGCTGTTGAGCAGCCCGGTGCATGGTTCGTGCCTGCCGCAGTTGACGTTGCTGCTGACGGTGTACAATAGAGGTCATAGGATATAATCACTGAGATTTGCGTGCTCTTGTTGTATTATACGATAACAAGTTAGGTTTAGAGCAAGAGGCCCATAAGCACTACTCGAAAAATAATTTTCCCTGGGTAGCCCAGCCATTGCCGAACAGGCGTAATTTCGTAATATTTGAATTGCAAGCTGGCTATCACTGACTATCACTGACTATCACAAGGCAACAAGCCAGCCTAAGCACTAAGCCGGTAGCAGCATACCCACGATTAACTTATCAGCAGAGCTTATAGTGCCACTACTAGCGCAGCTTCACTTCGTTGTTTTGAGCCATCCGATAAATAGTGGATTTGCCAATTTGTAATTTGGCTGCTACCTGCAAAATATTGCCTTGATGCGCATCTAAGTACCGTTGCACAATAGTAGCTACTTGCACTCGCAGCGACTCGTTGCCCGTTAGCAGTGCGTTAGAGCCATTCGAGCTAGCTTGCGCACGTAGCGACAGATCTTGTGGTTGAATGGTATCGTTTTCAGCTAGCACGGCAGCAAGTTCCACCACAGCCCTCAATTCGCGCACATTGCCCGGGAAAGGATAGTGTAGCATCAGATCCTGCGCCTCGCGTGAGAAAGTGCAGTTAGCCATCTTGTTTTGACTGCAGAAGTCTTTTAAAAACGACTCGGCCAGCAGCAAAATGTCTTGGCCCCGCTCCCGAAGCGGGGGTAGCATAATAGGAAGTCCGAGCAGGCGGTAATACAAGTCTTCGCGGAAGCGCCCAAGTTTCACTTCCTCGCTCATGTTGCGGTGGGTGGCTACTATCAGGCGTGCATCGAAAGGAATAGGTTGCCCTCCGCCCACGCGCTGGACTTCGCGTTCCTGTAGCACCCGCAAAAGTTTGGCTTGCAAATCCAACGGCAGCTCGCCGATTTCATCGAGGAAGAGCGTGCCCTGATGCGCTTCTTCGAAGCGGCCGATGCGGCGGCTGATAGCTCCTGTAAAAGCGCCTTTCTCGTGCCCGAACAATTCACTTTCCAGCAATTCATGCGGAATGGCAGCCACGTTCACCGCTACAAAAGATCGGTTTCGCCGGGGCGACTGGTAATGAATGCCTTTGGCTACCAGTTCTTTACCCGTTCCGGTTTCGCCACTGACTGAAACGGTGATGTTGGTGCGGGCCGCTTTTTCGATTAAGGAAGCAAGTTGCTGCATTTGAGGACTCTCGCCCAGGATGGCACGGCTCGGATCGTATTTCTGCCCGATTTGCTCCCGTAGCCGCTCGTTTTCGCGGCGTAGCTGCAATTGTTTGCGCACGTTGCCTACTACATTCCACAAACGGTCAGCGGTTTCCTCGTCTTTCACCAAGTAGTCGTAAGCTCCTTGGCGAAGCAAGCCAATAGCCGTACGGACATCTTCTTGGCCGGAAATAACGATGACGGCCACATCAGGAAGCCGCTCTTTGATCTGACGCAACACCTCGTCGCCCTTGCCGTCGGGCAGATTATAGTCTAAGGTGATGAGGTCTGGCTGCTCGTAAAGATGAGCTAAGCAGGCCTGTGCCGTAGTAAAGCGCTGAATCTGGTAGTCAGGGTTCTGCGCTAATTTATATTCGAGTAACTCGCCGTACCAGGCATTGTCCTCAACTATAAAGATGTTAACAGGTAATGAAGTAGACATTTGGAAAGGGAAAACTTAACCGAGCACCAATGAAAGCAATCGGTCTGCATGCTGCCAACAGACAGGCTTTTGAATGGAAGGAGCCATTGCGATTGTGGAAGTTTCAGGGACCGGTACTTGGTGGGAGGAAGGGTGCGAGTATAATAGGGAAAAGTGGGCTTTGCCATATTTTCCCGAATTAGGAGGAGGAGTCTAATAAGGAGAAGATATACATTAATATATATGTACGTAAAATTCTGTAAATCAGATATGTTTAGTGGAATTTGTATGTTGGCAGCCTGATTGTACTGTGCTAAGGACTGACGGGCGAATGTACTGCACCAATCCTTATTGCAATGAAATATAGTTCTTACTTCCGCATACTACCCATTTTGAGCCTGTGCTTGCTTGGAGTGTTCCAGATTCAGGCACAGCAAACAGGTCCTGCTTATTATTCTAATACTGGGCGCTCTAGTTTTCAACGAACTTGCCCCTTGGGTGGTTTGCTCGGCGGTGCTATCTGCGGAAGCGTTAGCAATGAAGCTGGTGCAGTGGACGCGAATTTCGACTCATTTGCCACCTTACGTTCTTCAATACTGTTAGGGCCGGTTGCGTTGCGCATGGACATGTCAGGCGTCGTGCCCAAAAACCATCGGGCAGGGGTAGTGATAGGAGCCAATACAGGCCTGTCAACTATCGGCACAGTTATACTACGAACCTACCTAGGCTCCGATGCAAAGCAAACCCTGGACGTTACGTCGCTTGCGCTAGCAGCATTGGGTTCCACTCGGCCAGGGCGGGTGGAATTCTTAGCTACTGAAGCCTTCGACAAAATCGAAATCGAAACCGGCTCGTTGGTTAATGTCAGCTACGATGTTAAGGTTTACTACGCTTATGGCATTGATGCCAATCTAGTAGAAACGGCCCATGGGGTGGCGTCTCGTTTTACCACGGCTACAGAGGGGGTTAACTACAGCACAGCAGTAGTCGACAACAACGTAACCGTATGTACCAATTCCGGCGTGCTTAACCCAGAGCGAGCTGCTGATCAAACGCTGACTAACTACGCCACCTTCACTACGCTGGCAGGAGTAAGTTGCCCCAGCGCTTTGCGCGTAAAATTGGAAGCTCCTTCGCCGGCTGGCTACTATGCGGGTTTTGTGGTGGGCGAGCGGGGTGTGCTTGATTTGAACGCTCTGGCTAGCATGCGCATTACCACTTACAAAAATGGGGTAGCACAAGAAACGGCTACCGGTGCTCAGCTGCTGCAAGTAACGCTGCTCCCGGACGGTAAGCAACAGGTAAGCTTTCCAACTACCTTGAGCTTTGATGAAGTGCAAATAACTCGCACCTCGGTAGTTAGCGCCCTCGATAACCTGAGTGTATATTATGGTTTTGGATTGGAGCCTAGTGTTTTTCGCGACCAAACACCAGTGCTGTCTAACTTCTCAAGTGGCGCAGGTCAGTTCACCGTTTCATCCGACGGCGTGCTGTGTGTGTTGTGCGCCAACACCAGCGTACTCAACCCCGAGCGGGCTGCCGATAGCAATACAAGCAACAACGACTATGCTACCATGCGCACGGGTTTAGTAGGAGCTCTGACTTCTACGGCGCTACGCCTGAACCTGAACGGGTCGGGAGTGGCTGGCAACTCGGCCGGCATGGTACTTAATCAGGGCAGTGGCTTGCTTAATACGCAGTTGCTCAACGGCATCACGCTGCGCACCTACGGCGGCCCCAATGGCGACCAACTACTGGAAACTGCTAGCGGGGCAAGCTTGCTGCAACAGGGGCTGTTACCTGATGGCCGCGTGGAAGTTTTCTTTCGCACCACCCAGAACTTCCAGCGGGTGGAAATCGAGGTTAACAATGCGGTCAGTGCCCTCGACCAAACGCGTGTTTACTATGCCTTTGCACAAGACCGTCCTATTGGTTTTCCTACCATCATCAACGCACTGGCCGCGCCATTACCCGTGACGTTGAAAGCTTTCGAGGCAAAACCAATGGGCCGCGCAGTGAACGTGACGTGGCAAACTGCCTCCGAGTTGAACAACAGCTATTTCGTGGTAGAGCGCACCCAGTATTTGAAAGGCAGTTTCACGGCGGTTGGTCAGGTAGAGGGAGCTGGTACCAGCACCAGCGGCCGTACCTATAGCTTCCGCGATGAAACGGCCGCCACCTCGGGCGTCACGACCTTGTATTACCGTCTGCGTCAGGTAGATTCTGATGGTAAGGAAAGCTTCTCACCCGTGGCCGTAGTAACCTTAACCGAACTATCCGCTGCAAAGCTAGAGGTGTATCCTAACCCCGCCGCCACGTCAGATGAAGTAGAGGTGCATGTGCCTACGAGCAGCGCCACTACACTGGCCATATATGATCTGCGCGGAGTGCTGCTTCAACAACTTCCAGTAACAGAATCCACCGTAAAGTTAACGCGCTCGGTATTGCCTGCGGGCCTCTATCACCTCGTATTAAAAGGAGCTAATGGCCTGACTCTCGGTATGCAGCGGTTGGTAATTTTAAGACAGTAAAAACATATCTTAATAAATTGCACTTTTAAAAAAAAGTGTAAAAAAAATATGCTCCTTGACGTTGCCAGATAGATTGCAGCTACTTATATTGCAAAATGTTTTAAACTATTACAAGCTACTTAACTAGCTATATAACCCTATGGAAGCAGAAGAAGAGTTCCTGCAAAACGCTACCACCATGCTTCGCTTTGCTGAAGAGGAAATTAAGCAGTTTTTGGCTTGGACTGGTAAACGTAGTCCGTACAGCCGCCCGGCTGAAGAACTCAAAACCAAGTTGCAAACGGCTGCTTCCGACCTCAAAAACTTGAAGAAGGAATACAGCAAAAGGCCATCCAGCAATTCGTATGGCATAGCTCAGCCACTCACCGCTTTTGGTGGTATACCCGCTACTGAGTAAACTAAGTGCCTACTAGTAAAGCAAAGCCTCTGTTGGAAGTTTCAGCAGGGGCTTTGCAATTGAACACCAGAGGATATTTACAATCAGTACGAAGCAAATAAGCTATTTGCCGACCATCAAGCGAGCGAGCTTAGTAAAGACCTGCAGATACCTGTGAGCCAGGTTGCCATGTTACTCTGCCAATAGGCGAACTACGTAGTGGGCTTACCTGCCGGCCCAACTGATCAAATACCACCATGGGTTGCACCCCAGGCTTGACCATGCGGAAGCCGGTTAAGCGTGATGGTGGGCTCCGTGCCGGGTGCGGAGGCTACAAAACCGGCATTGGCTAGAACTTGCTCGGCATTACTGTTCAACGCTATAACCTGAGTGGCGTTGGCATCATTGTCTGTTAATTGCAAGCTCAGAAGCTGGTCAGCAACGGCCAGAATCGCCGGAGTAGCCACCACTGGAGTCGAGTTGTTGTTGACCCGCACCGGAGCCAAAGTTGGGTTTTGGTTGGAGCCACAGTCTATACGTGCAAACAGCATATCGCGCGTGCTGCCCACCAGGGTACAGACGTTATTTAGGTGTCGGTAGTGATCTGCCTTCATCACACAGGGTGCTGCTTGAACTCATTGCGTTGTGCTGATGCCGGGCATAAAGGAGTACGAGGTAGATGGCTTTGCACTGTAAATGTGTTCGAATAAGCACCTCATTAGGAGGTGGATGATAGAAGTAGCGGGGTATGGATGTAGAGGATAATATAAATATATAATTGATTAGTTCTACGACAGTGAGTCAGATTGTGCTAGGTATTAAAGGATAAGGCACTAGAACAGTGAGGAGGTGATTAGTAATATTCCCATAACATTTAGTTATGTGTAATTCATAACCTTTGCTACACTTACGCTGCTCACCTCATCCAACCTAAACAGCTTAGCGCATGAATCGTGTTTTTTACCGGTTGCTGACATTTGGTTCACTCGCTACACTTGCTGTATCCTGCGCCAAAGACGAACTAGTATCTCCCCAAATTGACACCGTCGTTCAATCGTCGGACGCGGTGGCTACGCGTGATAGTAACTTAGCCATGGGCAACCCGAGCGGCGCTGTTGCCAGCACGACGCAGTACACCAACTATCTGCTGGTGAAGCCACAATTCACGATGTCATATCACCGCGACCGGGCTATTCCCAATTGGGTAAGCTGGCATCTGAGCAGCGCTTGGTTGGGTAGTACGCCCCGGCAAGACAATTTTGCGCCTGACAACGCTTTGCCCTCCGGTTGGTATAAAGCCACAAGCAGCAGCTACAGCGGCTCAGGCTTCGACCGGGGCCATAATTGCCCTTCCGCCGACCGGACGGGCTCCGTCGCCGATAATACGGCTACCTTCCTGATGAGCAACATGATGCCGCAGGCCCCCAACAACAACCAGCGTACCTGGGCCGGACTCGAAAACTACTGCCGCACGCTCGCCGATGCCGGCAATGAGCTGTACATTATCTGCGGCAGCTACGGGCGCGGCGGCACTGGCTCCAACGGCTACGCTACTACGGTGGCAGGCGGCAATATCACTGTGCCCGCACGTTGCTGGAAAGTAGTAGTGGTGCTGCCCAACGGCGCGTCCGATGCCAGCCGCGTCAGCACTAGCACCCGCGTAATCGCCATCGACACACCCAACGACAACAGCCTAAACACCAGTTGGGCAACTTACCGCACCACCGTCAACGCCATTGAACAAGCCACTGGCTACGACTTGCTGTCCGCTGTAAACAGCACAGTGCAGAGCACCATTGAGGCCCGTGTCGATGCTGGCCCCACAAACTAACCGCCTGCTTTACAGAAAGTAATAATTCGATTATTTATACTCGACCTACTAAAACCCTGAGAAACTTGATGCTTATCCAAGGCATATAGTCTAATGTTATTAGAATGTATTAACATTTTATTATACAACTCTTTATCCTAACTTATCCTCGCTTGAATTCGTACTTTTGTAGCGAGTGAAGTGAATGAGAAAGTGAAGAGAACGGAGAGCCGCGCTGCAACGCGGCTCTCTGCTTTTAAGACTAGGCGTATCCTAAGCCTAGCTAATCTTAATATTATAGTAATCAGTTGATAATGGATTGCTAATTTGTATTTCAGAAGTTTGGGAACCTATATACTTTATTGATTGCCCTAAATATTCTAAATGGAGTTACTTCCATTGCACCTCCTGTCTTTTCCAGGAGCTTTGCGTCGTTCACGGGAGCTACTGCGCCCTTTATGGGAGCAGTTTGCGCATCTGCGTGACTTACAACAGCTTTATGAGCAGTGCCGTCATCAAAACGGATTAGCTTTTGTGGCGCAACTACTGCAGCAGCTCGGCATTACTGTACAGTACGATGTCAATGAGCTCCGACGGTTGCCTGCTGGTGCCTTTGTGGCTGTAGCCAATCATCCGTGTGGCCTCATCGACGGTATGGTGCTGTTGCACGTGCTAGGGCAAGCCCGCCCTGAGCTGAAGGCCGTGGCCAACGAGCTACTGGCTCCCTTGCTGCCCCATCTGGTGTCGCAAGTAGTGCTGGTTAATCCGGAGCGGGCAGCAGCTAGTCGGAATGTGCCGGGGGTGCGGCAACTGTTGCGCTACTTGCACAACGATGTGCCGCTGCTTCTCTTCCCGGCCGGCGAGGTGGCGCACAGCACCATTCCTTTCCGCCCGGCCATCGATTCCGCCTGGAGCCCTACGGCCGGCCGGCTGCTAGATGCAGCGCGCGTGCCGGTGGTGCCGGTGTGGTTAAGTGGGCAAAATAGCGCCGGCTTTAGTTTTTTGGGCTTTGTTCACCCGTTGCTACGCACTGCCCGGTTACCAGCCGAATTACTTGACAAGCGCGGCCAAACTATTCAAGTAAGAATTGGGCTGCCCGTGGCGCCGGTTGTCTTGGACCGGCTGCCAGCCGCTGACCGCTTGGCGTATCTCCGGGCGCGGGTATATGCGCTTGGCACCTCAGTTGAGCGCTATCTGGCCGCCATGCTACCACCACTGCCGGTACCGCTGGTTATTGCCGAAACCCCTTCTGTACTTATCGAGGCCGATATTGCGGCTTTGCGCCCGGGCCGGTGCTTGCTCGTGAGCAGGCGTTGGGAAGTATACGTGGCGAAGCGCTGCGAAATACCAAACGTGCTGCGCGAAATCGGACGCCTGCGGGAGTTAACCTTTCGGCGTGAGGGTGAAGGCACCCAACAACCTGCTGACCTCGACGCCTACGACGAATACTACCGTCACTTGTTTCTCTATGACCGTGAGAAGCAGCTACTTGTAGGCGCCTATCGTATCGGGCTAGGGAAGGCTATTTTGCGCCAGCACGGACGGCGAGGCTTTTATTTACACTCCTTGTTTCGCCTAAAAAAGGATCTGAACCCAATGCTGCGCCAGTCGCTGGAGCTGGGTCGTTCGTTTGTGCGGGTAGAGTATCAGCGCCAGGCGTTGCCGTTGTCGTTGCTCTGGAAAGGCATTGCCGAATACCTGGCCATGCACCCGGAGTATCGCTACCTGATTGGGCCGGTGAGTGTCAGCAACCGGTTTTCTGATGTGTCGAAGGCCGTGATGGTGGAGTATTTAACCCGCCACTTCTTTGATGCAGAACTGGCGCAACACGTAAAGCCACGAAAGCAGTTTCGATACAAGCCCTTGGATACCAGTGAGGGGCCTGCCTTGCTCCAGACCGGACTGTCCAGCTTGCAGGACTTGCAGCAATTCATCAGTGGTTTAGAGCCTGGCGGCAGTGGGGTGCCCGTGCTGCTGCGGCAGTATCTCAAGCAAAACGCCCGCCTGCTCGGCTTCAACCTCGACCCTAACTTCAGCAACGCCCTCGACGGCCTGCTCCTGCTCGATGCCCGCGAACTGCCCGCCCGCACCCACCGACTTCTTGATAAGTGAAGTTGTGAATTGGTCGGGTTGTGGTGTCACAAATTGCCCGGAAAGCTTCGGGTGCCAATAGCAATCTGCGCCGTACAGAATGGCTGTTCAACCGTGGTGGTACTACAACTTCACCTCATTCAACTGCGCCAGGGGCGGGGCGGCTGTTCATGTACGAGCGAAAGGACATTGCTATTTCGCTAGCCAGTGAGTTGACTTGCGCCGTTATGCGTCGGTCATTGTGCGTGCGAGCATTATTTTTATCCATTGCCAACTGCGTCACATACTCTTCGACAGCCACCGTTTCGTCGGGTTTTCGGGTGTCCAGAATCACTCGAAAAAAACTTACGCTATAGTCGTAGCCACCAGTGGGAAGCGCGTGGAAGTTGAATTCGAAAACAACCGGGTGCTCTTGGATTTGTCCGGAAGTAGAGGTGGTCTTGACTTTTACTGTGCCGGTCATCTTTACTTCTCCTTTGCCGGCGTCTGCTTTGAGTGTCGCTTTGGGAGTGTAGGCAAAATGGTTTTCGCTCCAGTCTACCGTACGCTTGTAAAGGACGCTCGCCTCGGCTTCATCGTCCAGTACTTTCTCACTGTATTGAATAGGGCCGTCGGGGGCAGAATCTTGTGCATATGCCGCTTTAGTGAAAAGCAGTAAGCCAATTAATAAGAAGCTAAGGAAAGAATGTTTCATAGTAAAAACGAAAAGAGCTAAGACTGTATTTGCAAAGTTACTGCTTACTAGCCTAATTGAATTTATTGAAGTTGGTTATCATTATGTTAATGCGTCATGAACGGTTCAATTGTCAGCACTCAACAGTGGAGTTGCACCTTAATCATTTCTAGTTGTTTTATATACTATACTATAATAGGAGGCATGGTTATAAATTGAACAAATCTAATGAGGTGTTTTGGGCTTTCAAAATATGCATCACGCCTTTCGAAATATTTCTTAAATTAAAAGAAGATTTGAAAGCTAAATAGATAGTCTGGCAGTACTTTTAAAAACATTGATATTCAGCTGGATGTGTAAGATTTTGGGATTTTGAACTACATATACTTCTGAGCCTACTCCGAAAGTGAGGTAACATGAGAGCAACAAAAAAATAATCAGAGTATTTGGTGGCGAAATAATGGTTTGGTACTTTTGCGACATGCTTCAACTAAATCAAATTTGCTTGATGAAGCGCGGGACTTGCTTGGAAGCTGTCCTGCGAGACAACCGGAAGGTCGTTTCGTCCATTGATTCTTTCGTTTTTCTGATTTTTAGCCTTTTTGCCGCTCCGGTTTCCGAAGCGGCTTTTTTGTGCCCTGCTAATTCGGGTGGACCCGCACCCACCGACCACCTCCGCCCTTTTTAATCTTCACCCCTCATATCAGTCACCCTCTGATGGACACCAACACTCTCGCCCCCGATGTGGCTGCCGCCACCCTCACTGCGCCGGTGGTAAAGCGTGGTGGTTCGCTAAGAATGGCCTGACGCAAGTTGCGCCGTTGGAACCTTCCCCTGTTGGGTTGGGGCTCCTAGTAGATTTTCACTCCGACAATATTTGAAATAAAGTCCTTCGCATTCCGACGGACTTTTTAGTTTTTACGCTATGCAACTCGGTTCACTCACTTTGCAGAATCCCGTTTGTTTGGCCGCTGCCAACTGGCACTTGCCCGACGGGCTTGGTTATGAGCGGTTAGGCGGCATCTTCACCCGAACCGTCACCATGGAGCCCAAGCCCGGGCTGTATGAGGAAGGTATCTGGCAGGTAGCCGAGCAAACTCTACTCAACGCCACCAACATGCGCACCGAAAGCGCAGAAATACTAGCCAACGAGCACCTACCCCATTTGCGCCGGTTCGGCGTGCCGGTGTTCGTTAGCATCACGGCGCCGGGCGTGCCAGGTTTCCGTAAAATCGCACGCTTCCTGGCCCGCGAAGTAGCCGGCCAGATAGCCGGAGTGGAAGTATATATAGCCGCACCCGACACGGCAAACGGGCAAGACCTGACCGCCAAGTTTGTGCGTGAAGCCACCCAAGCCGTGCGCAACGAGCTAGGACCCGAAGCTGCTGTAGTAGTGAAGCTTCCCCCGTGGCCCGAGCACATTCGTAGCCTCGCTGTGGGGGCCCAGGAGGGCGGCGCTACCGCGCTGGCAGCCACCAACGTACTGAAAGCGCTGCACCTTCCCGATGATGCCACGGCCGAGCCGCTAGTAGGTGGCCTTTCGGGCGAGGCATTGCGGGCTGTAGCCCTGCGGTGTGTGTGGGAACTAGCCCACGACGAGCGAATTACGCTGCCCATCTTCGGGACGGGTGGGGTATTTACGGCCGCGCATGTCACGGACTACTTGCGTTGCGGCGCTTCCGCCGTGCAAATAGCCAGTGGCGAATGGCTGGAGCCCGGCCTTTCAGCTCGTCTAGCACACGAATGTGCCCACATGAGCCCTAGCTCAAATCTGGTAAATCGGTAGTCTAGTAAGGCGAAGCTTTGGCTTGGCACTACACCCAAATCCTGCTCTACTTTCCAACCTACACTTCATGGACAAATTAACCACCCGTGTTCAAGCCTCTAACTCACTCCTTTGTGTAGGGCTCGACCCTATTGGTGACGATGCGCAAGTGGAAAGCCGCTTGGCCGAAGTTATCGAGCAAACGGCGGAGTATGCGGCGGCCTTCAAGCCCAACTTAGCCTTCTTTCTGAGCCGGCTAGGCGGGGTGGAACTGTTACAGCGCACGGTACGGCGGATTCCGTCGGAGGTGCTGGTGATTCTGGACGGTAAGTTTGGCGACATTGCCAACACCGCCGACCACTACGCCCGCTTTGCCTACGACGTAATTGGCGCCGATGCCGTGACTGTAAACCCCTACATGGGCGACGACTCCATCGTGCCCTTCGCCCGCGAAGGCAAGATGGTATTCGTGCTGGCCAAAACATCCAACAAGCCCGCGCACTCCTTGCAAGACGTGGCGCTAACCCAAGGCGGCGACCTGGCCGACCACGCGGCCCGCGTGGCACAGGAGCTAAACGACCAGTACCACAACATTGGGCTCGTGGTAGGCGCCACCAACTCCGACACCATGGCCCGGATGCGGAGCATCACCCCGCAGCAATGGTTTCTGGTACCCGGCATCGGTGCGCAAGGCGGAGACCTGGAAGCCACGTTACGTGCCGGTTTGCGGTCTGACGGACAAGGACTTTTGATTAATACGTCACGGGCCATTTGGCAGGCATTGGATGCCGAGGCCGCAGCCAAAGAGCTAAACGAACAAATCAATCAACTGCGGCCAATAGGCGTGTAGCCCTATCTGAAACGCTGGTGGTACAGATGCCTCCGGGAACGGAACTGTAGCACACGTAATGTAATGGCGGGTTATGATTGAGAATAACGAAAAGTGGCATCAAATACGCATCCGTCTATCTGAATTTCCTCCACATTTTCAATCCGAAAAAACTATTCAGTTGCTAGATGCCTGTCGAGCTTCAAGGAGCCTTCGTCAGTTGCTGCCATACATTAGTTTAGGCCGTTTGGGCTTATGGCGGTATGATGCTTATGAGCGTGGACAAGCGGACGAATTTGTATGCCTGTATTTTCATGATGACCAGTACACAGTTTCAAGTTATGACAATACTGAAAAGAGGTTTTTCGCTAGTGCGCAAGAGGCAATTGGCTTTGTCGAGCAAAACATAGACAAGGAAAACCCTTTTGTTAAACTCACATAGCTATGAGCTTCAGCCCATAAGATTACGAACACGACTGGCACCCTTGCCTTTTGGGTGACGGCTCATGCCACTCTAACTTCTCAAGTTTCACATCTAAGTTCTAACAACACACCTCTTGAATACCACCCTTACCCCCGAAACGCTGGAGCAGCAACTGGTGCAGGAAGACGCCCTGTTGCGCGGCCACTTCCGGCTTTCCTCTGGCTTGCATTCCGATACCTACGTGCAGTGCGCCCGGTTTCTGCGGCGCCCCGATTTGGCCGGACCAGCTGCTGCTGAGTTAGCGCAGCAGCTACGAGCCGCTGGCTTGCAGCCCGACCTCGTGGCAGGCCCAGCCATGGGCGGCGTGGTAATCGGCTACGAGTTGGCCCGTCAGCTCGGTGTGCCGGGCATCTTCACGGAGCGCGACGATTCCGGGCAGATGACCCTGCGCCGGGGCTTCACGGTGGAGCCGGGTCAGACAATTGTTATTGCCGAAGACGTGGTGACTACCGGCAAGAGCACCAACGAAGTAGCGCGCGTATTGGAAGGATTAGGAGCAAAAGTTTTGGCTGTTGCGAGTTTAATTGACCGGACGGGTGGGAAAGCTGAGCTAACTTTTCCGAACTTTGCACTGCTGTCGGTAACGGCGGCCACCTACGCACCCGATGATTGCCCGCTGTGTCGGGCAGGTATTCCGGTGGTGAAGCCCGGCAGTCGGCCGGAAAAAGCGTTTTCTTAAACCTACTTCGGCGCAACCGGCGCAGGAGCAAGGCATTTTCGGCGTACTCTGCGCGGGTATGCTTCCTCACGCGGGCACCTTCGCCTAAGCGTGGGAAACCCGAAAAATAGATAACTCATTTCTCCTTTTGGACTCTACCCAAAGAACTATTCAGCTTCTGCTAAAGCCCGGCCAACATGATGGCGAGGGCCAACGTGTGGCAGAAGCTGCCCAACGCCACCTCGGCCTCACGACCGGCCGGGTGCAAAGCACCGCCCTTTACACGGTGCGCTACCCCGTAACCGACGAGCAGCTGCGCGACTTCGCGACCCACTGCCTGCAAGACCCGGTGCTGCACGATGTGGCGCTCGACGAGTTTCGCCACGACCCTACGTATAAGAGTTACATCCTGGTGGCCAAGCTGCCCGGCGTGACCGACGACGAAGGCATATCAGCACAGAACGCCCTCGGCGACTTCCTGAACCAGCCCCTCGATACGCACACGCAGCATATTTTCAGCAAACGGCTGTACTTCCTGGAACACGAGCTGCCCGAGAGTAGTTTGCGCCGCTTAGCCGAAGAGCTGCTCGGCAACAAGCTCATCAACCGCTTCGAAACCGGCCCCATAACCGACATCCGCGACTACACGCCGCGGCCCGGTGGTGGGGCCGAATCCATTACCAACCTCGTGCAACTCACCAACTTGGCGGACAGCGAGTTGGTGCAGCTGTCGAAAGACAACCTCTACGCCCTGAACCTAGAGGAAATGAGGGCGGTGCGCGACCATTACGTGGCCATTGCGCCCGAGCGCCAAGCCGCTGGCCTGCCCGCCGACCCTACCGACTGCGAGCTGGAAATCATTGCCCAAACCTGGTCGGAGCACTGCAAGCACAAGGAGTTCAGCGCCGTTATCAAGTATAAGGATGCTGACACCGGCGAAGCGCGTGAAATAGACGGCCTGTTCAAGACGTACATAAAGGATGCCACCTCCGAAGTGGACCGCCAGCTGCGGGCCAACGGCAACGACTGGCTGATTAAGGTGTTCTCCGACAACGCCGGCGCGGTGCGCATCAACCCCGAGTCGTTGTTTGTGTGGAAGGTGGAAACCCACAACTCGCCCTCGGCCATTGACCCGTATGGCGGGGCCATAACCGGTATTTTGGGCAACAACCGCGACCCGCTGGCTACCGGCATTGGGGGCGCGCGGCTGCTGTTCAACACCAACGTACTGTGCTTCGGCAACCCCGAGTTCAATGGCACGCTGCTCAGCAACCAGCTGCACCCGCGCCGCATTTTTGAAGGCGTGCGCAAAGGCATCGAGGACGGCGGCAACAAGTCGGGCGTACCGACGGTGAACGGCGCTATTGTGTTCGATGATCGGTATGCCGGCAAGCCGCTGGTGTATTGCGGCACTGGTGCCGTAATGCCAATGCAGCTAGCCGGGCTGGACTCGTGGGAAAAGAACATTGACGCGCAGGACCGCATCATCATGGCCGGTGGCCGGGTGGGCAAAGACGGTATCCACGGCGCGACTTTCTCTTCTATTGAGCTAGACGAAACCTCACCGGCTACGGCCGTGCAAATTGGCTCCCCGATTACGCAGAAGCTGGCCATGGATTTCCTGGTGCTGGCTACCCGCCGCGGCCTGATAAAGTGCAGCACCGACAACGGTGCGGGCGGCTTGTCTTCCTCTATCGGCGAGCTGGCCACCATCAGCGGCGGGGCCGTGGTGGAGCTGGAAAAGGTACCGCTGAAATATCCGGGGCTGCGGCCGTGGGAGATTTTCGTAAGTGAGTCGCAGGAGCGTTTCTCGCTGGCTGTGGAACCCGCTAAGCTGGACGAGCTGCTGGCGTTGGGCCGCGAAATGGAAGTGGAGCTGACTGATATCGGTTACTTCACCGCCGATGGCTACCTCGATGTGCGTTTCGATGGCGACTCGGTGGCCCGTTTGAACATGGAGTTTCTGCACAACGGTGTGCCGCGCAAAGTGCTGGAAGCCGAGTGGAAACGGCCGGAACTTCGGGAACCTGCCTCACCCCCCGGCCCCCTCTCCTTCAGAGAGGGGGAGCCAGTTCCGTTTGCGCTGTCGTCAGGCTCCCCCTCTCTGAAGGAGAGGGAGCCGGGGGGTGAGGCAACAAACTACACCGATGTTGTCACCCGTTTGCTCGGTAGCCTCAACATCTGCTCCCGCGAATCGGTGATTCGGCAGTACGACCACGAGGTGAAGGGCCGGACCATCATCAAACCGTTGATGGGTGCTACCGGTCAGGCGCCGCAAGATGCCGCCGTGGTGCGCTTCAACTTCGAGAGTTGGGAAGGCGTGGCCGTGAGCAACGGTATTCTGCCCCGCTTCGGTGATTTGGACGCCTACCATATGTCGGCCGGGGCTTTTGATGAAGCCGTGCGCCAGATTGTAGCGGTAGGTGGCAAACTGCCCAACCTGAGCTACGGCGACGGCAACTTCTGGTCGGTAAACGACAACTTCTGCGTACCCGATTCGGTGTACGACGCCACTACGAATCCCGATGGTAAGCTCAAGCTAGCCAAGCTGGTCCGGATGTGCGAAGCCCTGCGCGACGCCACGGCCGCTTACTGCATCCCGCTCACCTCGGGTAAGGATTCGATGAAGAACGACTTCAAGGCCGACGGCGTGAAAATCTCGGTGCCGCCAACCGTTCTGTATTCGATGACAGCCAAGATTGAAGACGTCCGCCATACCGTCACCTCCGACTTCAAGCAGGCCGACGACGTTGTCTATCTACTAGGTGAAACCTACGACGAGCTTGGAGGCTCGGAGTTCTACCAGCTTTTCGGCGAGCTAGGCGCCAACGTGCCGCAAGTGCGCTTCGATAAGGCCAAGGAACTCTACACCCTCATGGGCCAGGCCAACAACCAGCATCTCATCCAGTCCTGCCACGACCTGTCGGACGGCGGCTTGGCGGTGGCGCTGGCAGAAGCCACGTTCGGCCACGGCTACGGCGCCACGGTTGATTTGCCCGAAGGCTTGCCGGTGCACGTGCAGCTGTTCTCGGAGTCGCACTCCCGGTTTGTGGCCACGGTAGCGCCCGAAGATGTAGTGGCTTTCGAGCAGCACTTCGGCGCCCGCGCTACCCGTCTCGGGGTGGTAACGCCGGATGGTCAGCTTACGGTGCGCCACGCGGGGCAGCCAGTCATTGCGGCCCGCACCGCCGTGCTGCGCCACGAGTGGACCAACGGCCCGGTGAACCGCATCATTGGCTTCGGCCAGCCAGCAGGAGAGGGGGTGGCCCGATGAACGACCAACACATGAACGATACCAGCCAGAAAGTCCAAGCCCTGATTCTCACGGGCTTCGGCATCAACTGCGAAGAAGAATACGCTGCTGCCTACCGCTTGGCGGGCGCGGAAGCAACCATCGTGCATCTCAACCAAGTGCTGCACGGCCACGTCAGCATCCACGACTACGACATCCTAAATTTCCCCGGCGGCTTCTCGTTCGGCGACGACTTAGGTTCCGGTGTAGTACTGGCCAACAAGCTGCGCTACCGCAAAAACGCGGAAGGCCGTACGCTACTCGACGACATCAAGGATTTCATCGCCAACGGCAAGTTCGTGATGGGCATCTGCAACGGCTTCCAAGTGCTCGTGAAGCTCGGGCTGCTTCCCAACCTGAGCGGCACCGTGACCCCCGAAGTAACCCTAACGCACAACGCCTCGGGTCGCTATGAAGACCGGTGGGTGCGGCTGAAAGTCAACTCCAAGTCAAACACGCCTTTTCTCAAAGGCATCGAGTCGATGGAAGTACCCGTGCGCCACGGCGAAGGCCGCCTCATCATCTCCGGCACCGACACGCTGGCCCACATCCAAGAGCAAGCCCTCAACTGTCTGGCCTACACCGATTTCGACGGTTCGCCAACCGACGTGTACCCGCACAACCCTAACGGCGCCGATCTCAACTGTGCCGGCCTGACCGATACCACCGGCCAGGTGTTCGGGCTGATGCCGCACCCCGAGGCGTTCCTCTCCTTATATAACCACCCCGATTGGGCACGAAGGAAACGGGCGAATCCGGGGCTGAGTGAGGAAGGGGATGGGTTGAAATTGTTTAGGAATATTGTGGAGCACGTGGCATCGTTGCCTCACCCCCCGGCCCCCTCTCCTTCAGAGAGGGGGAGCCACGGCGGCGCTGACGAGGTAGGGCAGCCTTTGCATTTGACGGCGGATAAAAAGGGGTGGTTTAAAGGGCTGAAGGAGCATGGTGCGGAGATGCGTCGGAAGCCAACGCCCGCGGAGGACTTTTTATGGCAGCAACTGCGCGGTCGGCAGATGGATGGGTACAAGTTTCGTCGTCAGCATACGATCAAGCAGTTCATCGTTGACTTCATCTGTCTTGACAAACACTTGATAATAGAAGTCGATGGCAGAATACATAATGAGGTGGAACAGGCCGAGTACGACCAAGGCCGCACGCATCAGTTGCACGAGCTAGGATATCAGATTCTCCGCTTCAGCAACGAAGAAGTGATGTATCAAACCCCTCAAGTACTAGAGCGAATCTACCAAACCCTGGAATCAATAGAAACTACTCCCCGCTAACAGCCACCAACAGAAATCCAAAACGCCCGCTGTCGTCAGGCTCCCCCTCTCTGAAGGAGAGGGGGCCGGGGGGTGAGGCAAATCATCCGCACGACGCAACACCAATCATACAAAATGAACACCCTCAACCACTTCGCAACCCCTCAGCTCGAACTCCTGCACCGCGGCAAAGTCCGTGATTCGTACCGCGCCCCCTCGGGCGAGCGGCTCATCGTCGTCACCGACCGTTTGTCGGCCTTCGACTCGGTGCTGGAAACGCCGATTGCGCACAAAGGCGCGGTGCTGAATGGACTGGCCGCTTTCTGGTTCGACAAAACGCAGCACATCATTCCCAACCACGTTATCAGCCTGCTCGACCCCAACGTGACGCTGGCCAAGGAAGCCGAGCCGATTCGGGTGGAGATGATTGTGCGCAACTACATCACCGGCTCGATGCTGCGAGGCTACCTGAAAGGCCAGCGCGCCTTCTCGGGCGTAACCGTGCCCGACGGCCTGACCAAGCACCAGCAGTTCCCCGAGCCAATTGTAACACCTACTACGAAAGAGGAGTCGGACCGCGAAATCACGCCCGAGAATCTGGTGTCGGAGGGTTGGGTGTCGGCTGAGCTGTACGAGAAGATGCGGGTGAAGGCGCTGGAGCTGTTCAACTTCGCTTCGGCGTGGATGGCCGAGCGCGGCATCATCCTGGTGGATACCAAGTACGAATTCGGTTTGCTGAACGGCGAGCTGATTCTGATCGACGAAATTCACACGCCCGATTCGTCGCGGTTCTGGAGCGCCGAGGACTACGCCAAGAACCCGGAGACGGCCGAGCAGATGGACAAGGAGTACGTGCGCCAGTGGCTGATTGCCAACAAGGTAGACGGCCAATACCCCCGTGCCCTCACGCCCGAAGTATCGGCCGAAGCCAGCCGCCGCTACCTCGATATCTACGAGCGTATCACTGGCGCCCCGCTACCCACCGGCAACGAAACCACTACCGGCGGCGACGTCCGGGCCCGCCTCGTGGGCAACCTGGTGCGCGCCGGTATTATGAAGGATGCGTGGGTGAACATCGTTATGGGTTCACCAGCCGACAAGGAGCACTGCCTGAAAATCCGCTCGAACTTCGAGGCCTACAACCTCTTCACCCAACTGCGCGTGACTTCGGCCCACAAAAACGGCGAGGAAATAGCCGGTATGGCTGAGGTATGGAACAACTCGGTAGAGCCAGGCGTGATTATCGCCGTGGCCGGCCTCTCCAACGGCCTCGGTGGAGCCTTGGCCGCCAACGTGAACGTGCCCGTTATCAGCTGCCCGCCGTGGAAGGACTTTGCCGAGCTGACCGCCAACCTGAACTCGTCGGTTATCATGCCAAGCGCCACGCCGAACCTCACGGTAGTACGCCCCGATAATGCTGCCCAAGCCGCCGTGCGCGCCCTGAACCTGCCCCGTCTGCGTGAGCAGCTGAGCCAGGAAATTGCCGCCACCAAAGCTAAGCTACGTGCCGCTGACGCTGAGCTGCGGGTGCTTTAATAACGACTGTAAAATGGATTTGTCGCAGGCTCAATTGTTGGTAAACTCCTACATCGAAGGCTACAATGACTCTGATGTGGCGGGTATGTTAGCGTGCTTGCAGCCAGACATAATCTTTGAAAACATAGAAAACTCTAGGGTGACGCTTCGGCTTGATGGCAAAGCTGCTTTTGAAGACCAAGCTTCTAAATCGGTGGGGTGGTTTATGGAGCGTCATCAACAGGTTACAGCGTTTCGTTTTGAAGATGGTAGAGCTGAAGCTGATATAGATTACTTCGCAATTACGTCTGTCGATCTGCCGAAGTATGGTTTGAAAGCAGGTACCATACTTCAATTCACTAGCAAATCCATCTTTACCTTCCGCGACAACCTCATTGATTCCATTCAGGACATCAGTCAAGGCGCATCAAGCTAATCGAAATGAGCGAGTGGAAAGACACGTTGCAGGTGGAAGCCCAAGACTTGAAGGCCACAGGGCCTGTGACTCTGGCGCAGCTAGCCCGGCGTCTGGCTACCGCCGCGGATTTCGAGGTTACGCTAGCTATCAAGAAGCAGGCGCTTGGTCCTTATATAGAGCAGGTGTGGGGATGGGAGGACGAGTTTCAACGAGTGTTTCACGCCGAGAACTTCAAGCCTGACAGTACCACGTTGCTCCTGTATGAAGAGCGGGAAATCGGCCTTCTGGAAGCGGAAGAACAGCCCGACAGCTTTTTCATCCAAAGCCTATTGATTGTGCCTGAACTTCAGGGCAAAGGAATTGGCACCGCTCTTTTAAACGAGTTTATAACGAAGGCTTCGGCAGTCAATAAGCCTGTTCGTCTGGATGTGCTACAGGTAAATAAAAGTGCCTTGAAGCTTTACCAAAGACTTGGTTTCACGATAAGGGATACTACAGAACTGACTTTTCAATTGATTCTTTCAACACAACATGAAGTCAGCAACTCCTAAAACCATCGTACTCCTCGGCGGCGGGGCCCGTGAACACGCCATGGCGTGGAAGCTGACCCGCGACGGTGCCACGGTGCACGTACTGCCCGGCAACGGCGGCATCCCGAACAGCCACCCCGACATCAGCGACACCGATTTTCCAGCCGTGCAAAGCTTCTGCGAAGCGCACAACGTGAAGCTACTAGTGGTAGGGCCGGAGGCGCCGTTGGCAGCGGGCGTGACGGACTACTTTGCTGGCTCCGACATTCGCGTGTTTGGGCCGAGCCGGGCCGGGGCGGTGCTGGAAAGCTCCAAAGTGTGGAGCAAAAACTTCATGCGGCGGCACGGCGTAGCTACGGCGCTATCGTGGCAGTACCGGAGCGACAAGCTGGAAGAAGCTCGCGCCAAAGCTACCGAACTGGAAGGGCAAGTGGTGGTGAAGTACGACGGTCTGGCGGCGGGTAAGGGCGTGTATGTGTGTTCTTCGGTGGAAGAAGCCCACGCGGCCCTCGACGAGCTGGCCGCCTTGCACACCGGCTGGTTCAGCTTTCTGCTGGAAGAAAAACTGACCGGACCGGAAATCAGCATCATCGGAATTACCGACGGTAACCGGATCCGGCTGCTGGCGCCTTCGCAGGACCACAAGCAGCTGCTAGCCGGCGACAAAGGCCCCAACACCGGCGGCATGGGCGCCTACTGCCCCGTGCCTTTCGCCGACGACAACGTGCTGGCCGCTATCCGCACCGACATCGTAGACCCGACTTTGCTCGGTCTGCAAAGTGAGCCGTTCGATTTCAAAGGCTTCCTCTATTTCGGTGTCATGCTTTCGCCGCAGGGACCGAAGCTGCTGGAATATAACGTCCGCCTCGGCGACCCGGAAGCGGAAGTGCTGCTACCCGCTCTGGAAAGTAGCTTGCTCGAACTCATTGAAGCGACGCTTGATGGTAACCTGGCCCAAACCACCGTTTGGCAGCGGCCCGGCCATTATGTAGGTGTGGTGTTGGCCTCGGGTGGCTACCCAGCCGCGAAGTTCCCGACTGGTTTCCCCATCACCGGCCTCGACCAGTTGCACCCCAACATCCTCGCTTTCCACGGCGCCACCCGTCAGCAAGACGGCCAATTAGTAACCAGCGGCGGCCGGGTGCTGGTGCTGGTAGCCCACGGACAGGAGCTGGAAGAAGCGGTGCAGCTCGTCTACAGTGAAGTAGGAAAAGTTAACTTCCAAGATGCTTATATTCGGAGTGATATTGGCCAACGGCCCGCTCCCGAAATTGCCTTCAATCAAGTACGTTGAGCCAGTTACCGAATCATAGCGCCGCCTCACGGGACCCCTCCGGGGCCGGCCCCCTCTCCTTGAGAGAAGGGGAGCCAGTTCCGGCTGCATTACCGTCAGGCTTCCCCTCTCTGAAGGAGAGGGGGCCGGGGGGTGAGGCAAAGCGCCTGGCCATCCTGCTTTCGGGCCGGGGTTCCAACATGGTGGCCTTGGTGAAGGCAGTGCAACAAGGCGAGCTACACGGCCTGGCCGAAATTGCCGTCGTGTTCAGCAACAAGCCTGATGCACCCGGCCTGACCACCGCGGCAGACCTAGGTTGCCCAACGGCCAGCCTCACTGCCCAAGGCCTGAAGCGCCCCGACTACGACGCCGAGGTAGTGAAGCTTCTACTCACTTACCAGCCCGACTACGTGGTGCTGGCCGGCTATATGCGAATTCTGTCGCCGGTGTTTGTCCAAGCGTTTGCGGGGCGCATCCTTAACATTCATCCCGCGGATACGCATCAGCATCAAGGACTTCACGCTTACGAATGGGCATTTAATAACAGACTTGCGGAAACCAAAATCACGGTCCATATGGTTGATGAGGGCCTCGACACTGGCCCCATCCTGGCGCAGCGCACAGTGGATTTGCGCGGGGCCGATACATTGTCGGAAGTGGAGCGGCGCGGGCTGTTAGTGGAACATGAACTGTACGCCAACACGCTGGTCAAGCTACTTCGCAGCGAATTAAAAATTGAGAACTAGGAATTAACAATGGCCTGCTACTTCACCTCCCAAGCCTGCTTAAATCACTCAATTATTAATTCATAATTCATAATTTTTAATTGAAACTGCCATGTGCGGAATAGTAGGTTTTTACGGCCCCGATGACGTTGTTCAGGACATCGTGATTGGCCTTACCGCCCTCCAGCATCGGGGGCAGGATGCTGCGGGTATTGCCACCTTCGACGACAACTTCCATTTGCATAAAGGCAACGGGCTCATCAATGACGTGTTCAAACCCAAGCAGCTCAAGAAGCTGAAGGGCAACATCGGCATCGGGCACGCGCGCTACACCACCCAAGGCTCCGGGGATACCGAGCTGGCGCAACCGTTCACCACGAGCTACCCCTTCGGGTTGAGCATGGTGCACAACGGCAACGTCATCAACTTCCGGCAGGTAGCCAAGCTGATGCATGAGAAGTACCACGTGCTGCCCAAAACCAGCAACGACCTGGAGCTGATCATGTACACCTTCGCGTCGGAGCTGCGCCTCAAAAACCTCGACCGTCTTTCGGTGGTGGACATTTTCGATGCCGTGGAAACCACGCAGGAGTTGATTAAAGGCGCCTACGCTACCATCACCATCATTGCCGGCCACGGCTTGCTGGCCTTCAACGACCCATTGGGCATCCGGCCGTTGGTGATGGGCCGCCGTGAAACCCCGAAAGGCCCGGTCTACGCCTTTGCCTCGGAAAGCACCTGCTTCGACTACTTGGGTTTCGACTTTGTTAAGAACGTGGGGCCGGGGCAGGCGGTGTTCATTGATAACGACTACAAGGTTCACTACAAAAACCCGTATCAGCAGCCCAAAAACTTCTGCGTTTTCGAGCACATCTATTTTGCCCGTGAAGACTCCACTATTCATGGCCGTCTGGTGGCCCGGGAGCGGGTACGGTTGGGTAAAATGCTGGCCCGCAAGGTGATAGAGTCGGGTATTCAGCCGGATATGGTGATTGATGTGCCATCGTCGGGCTACTTTGCGGCGTCGGGTTTGGCCGAGGCTATTGGGGTGCCGTATCGGCGGGCGTTGGTGAAAAACAACCACATGGGGCGGTCCTTCATCGTGAGTAGCCAGGCTGGCCGCGAGGATGTGGTGAAGAAGAAGCTGAACCCCATCCGCGAGTTTGTGGAAGGCAAGAAAGTGGCGGTAGTCGACGACAGCATCGTGCGCGGCACCACCTCCCGGCGTATCGTGCGGATTCTGCGGGAGGCCGGCGCCAAGGAGGTATACTTTATTTCCAGCGCCCCGCCCATCGTGAGCCCCTGCATCTACGGCATCGATATGGCCATGAGCACCGAGCTGATTGCCGCCAACTACACCGAGCAGGAAATCTGCCAGTTCATTGAAGCTGATCGGGTTATCTACCAGTCGCTGGATGATTTGCAGGAGCTATTCGCGGAAGACAAGGGCCATGGCGGCAGCTGCTTCGCCTGCTTCACCGGCAACTACCCCACCGGCGACGTAACCAAGTACCTGCGCCACATCCAGGAGGAGCGCCAGAGCCACCGCCACGACAAGAAACATAGTCCCGACGCGCTGCCATCGGTAAGCGCCAAAGCCCCGGAGCCAACTGAACATTAACGGAGGAGCTAGGAGATAGAAGCTAGGAGTTAGAATTGTTTTTGCGGGCTCCTTGGCAAGTGCAAACCAATCCCAATGCTTCAATCATTATTCTCTTGTTTCTGTCTCCTCGCTCCTAGCTCCTAACTCCTATCCATATGTCCTCTACCATCAAAGAAACCGCCGGCTATTCCATTGAAGAAGGCAATGCTGCCTCCAAGAATGCATACCATTGGGCGCAGAAAACCTTCAGTACCCGCGCTGGCAAGCCAGGCGAGCCGGCTCAGGATTTAGCCGGGGGCTTCTCCAATGAAATCCGGTTTGGCAGTGAGCGGCTGGGGATTGGCTCCGATGGTATTGGGACCAAGATTGAAGTGGCCGAGCGCACCGACCGCTACGACACGCTGGGCTACGACCTGATTGCTATGGTGGCCGACGACTTGGTGGTGGCGGGCTTCATCCCCACCAACCTGTCGAATATCATCGACGTGAACACGCTCAACTACGAGGTGGTGGATGAGTTGATGCGCGGCTTGCACGACGCGGCGCAGTTCAGCCAGATTGCCGTAACGGGCGGCGAAATTGCCGAGCTAGGCAACCGGATCGGCGGCTACCCCGGCGCCCGCATGAACTTCAACTGGTGCTCGACGGCCGTGGGGGTATTGCACCCTAGCCTGGAGCGCCCGTTGAGCGGCGCTAACGTGCGCGCCGGGCAGGCCGTGGTGGCGCTTCGCTCGCCTTCGTTCCGATCCAACGGCTATTCCCTGGCGCGCCGCGCCCTCACCAAAGCCTTCGGCGAAGCCTGGCACACAGCTTCCTACACTGGTTCTGATGCAACTGAAATGGGTGATACCTGGGGGGAAGTGATGCTGGCTCCCTCGCTCATCTTCGCGCCCGGTGTGGGAGCGGTGCTCGACGCGGGCCTGCCGCTGCATGCTGCCGCGCACATCACCGGCGGTGGCATTGCCGATAACTTCAAGCGCGTCCTCAAAAACGGTGTGGGCGCCGAGCTAACCAATCTATTCGAGCCACTGCCTGCCATGCAGCAATTAGCCGAGCTGGCCGGTATCACACCCAAGGAGGCCTACCTTTACTGGAACATGGGCAACGGCATGCTGCTTGTTACAGAGGAAGCGCAGGCCGAAGTCGTAGCAACTCAGCTCCAAGCCGCTGGCTACCAAGCCCAAGTAGCCGGCCGCATTACCGCCGAGCCCGGCGTCCGCTTGCGAGTAGGAGCTGGCGAGTTGAGCTATGAGGGCTGACACTGCAACGCGATAAAACGCTGAGTGGTGAAGTCTCAGCCAAGGTTAAGCTATTGCAGGTATAGATAAGAGCACCTGCTACACCGGTTGTGAGACTATAACACATCAGCTACGACTAGCAAGCAATAAACAAAGCCCGGCATCCATATGGATGCCGGGCTTTGTCTTTTATAGCCATGAACTGCCGGTACTACTTCTAGCATCTGTCGACGAGAGCTTAAGACAGAAGCTATGAGTTCTAAGCGGAACAGTGTGACATGCATAATAAATGAGTTAAAGGCGTATCAGATTTTAGGGCAGTTTTTGGTTTTAATTGTAAAATTTAGCCTAATAGACCTAAAATTTCATAGGTATATGCTGAATTTAATGTGATGTTTGTATATATTGCCCTTGAAATAAAGGGGAATAGTGAAATGTGTTGTACAACCTGCTGTTGTTTTAGCTGCTTTATTCTATTAGCCGCTCAAGCTTAGCAGCAGCGCTGATACTTCTAGCTGACAACTAGAGACGACAGCCACCGACTCACAACCCACGCCTAAGTGAGTCAACCAAAAAAGCGTTTTCAAGGAGAGTAATAAGTGTGCTTCCCCACCTAAATGCGCGGTGTAGTAGAAAGACCAACAACTACGCCTGCTGCTATTTTTTCGGGGAGTAATGATGAAAAGTACCACGCCCGCATGAGTGGCCTATGCCGGTATGCCCATTCGCGCTACACTTTGCCATTAATCACTCATAACCCCATAAGTATGCTGCTTTTTACTGCCGCTGTTGCTTTATGCGCACCGCTTACTGCCGAGCCGGGAGATTCCGTCAAGACCTCGCCGTTCAAAATATCCGGTTACGCTGACGCTTATTACCGGTACAATTTCAATAACCCTGGCGAGGCCCCTTACAACAACCTAACAAGCTTCACCAATAGCCACAAGTCGTTTGAGTTAGGCATGATTTCGGTGAAGGCCGAGCACACCATTGGGAAAGTAGGACTGGTAGCTGACCTTGGTTTCGGGCGGCGGGCTGAAGAGTTTTCTTACAATGACAGCAACACGCGCTTTGCCATCAAGCAGCTGTATATAACGTATTCGCCGACGGCCAAAATCAAGATAACCGGTGGTAGCTGGGCCACGCATATTGGGTACGAATCGGTTGATCCATACCTGAATCGTAATTACAGCATGAGCTATATGTTCTCGTATGGCCCCTTCTTTCACACCGGTATCAAGGCTGATTTCGGGCTCGGCGACAAAACCACCTTGATGGTGGGTCTAGCCAACCCAACCGACCTGAAAAGCGCCAGCAGTATGCCTAAAACCGTTATTGCGCAGCTAGCCACCGGCTCGTCCGACGATAAAGTGAAGGCGTATTTCAACTACCAAGGGGGCGCGCAACACGATTCGTTGCGTGTGCAGCAAGGCGATGTTGTGCTGACCTACGCCCTATCGAGCCAGTTGAGCTTCTCCTACAACGGTACCATGCAGTACCGGCAGTTTCGGAGCGAAACCGGCTGGGGCGACTACCAGGCGTGGTGGGGCAGTGCCTTGTACGTCAACCTCGACCCCGTGCCTTGGTTCGGAATGACGCTGCGCGGCGAGTATCTAGGCGATAAAAAAGCAGTTTTGGGCTTCAATGGGAGTGTGTTTGAGTCCACGCTCTCCTCGAATTTCAAGATTGATAATCTGACGATTATACCCGAGTTGCGCCTGGATAATGGCGACGTAGAGTCCGGTTTATTTATCAATAAGTCGGGCAGTATCAAGAAAACCACGGTGAGTGCTTTGCTGGCCGCCGTTTACAAATTCTAACTGGCATACGCTGTAACTGCTTGCTTGACAACAGCTAACACCGGTTATACATTTCACTTCACCTGAAAAGACTGTAGCATTTTACCCAACTCATTGACCATGGAAAAGTCATTGCCATCAAAATTCAATTACGGGACGCTGGCACTCATCGTCTTATTTATTCTGGGAGGGGTAGCGGCGTTTGTAAAAGTAGAACACCCTACGGCCGCGCCGAACACCATCAATGGTGCTGACGTGGCCTGGATGCTGACGGCCTCGGCCTTCGTGCTGCTCATGACGCCCGGCTTGTCGTTCTTCTACGGCGGAATGGTGCGGCCTAAGAACTTGATTTCCACAATGCTGCAAAGCTTTGTGGCCTTGGGCGTTATATCCTTGGTGTGGTATTTTGTGGGCTTCTCGCTGGCCTACGGCAACTCAATTGGGGGCTTCATTGGCGACCCGCGGACCTTCCTGCTGTTGAAAGACGTGGGCACGGCTACGCACCCCACGTTGTCGCCGACTATTCCGCTGGTTCTGTTCTTTGCCTTTCAGCTCAAATTTGCCATTATCACGCCAGCACTCATTACTGGTTCGTTTGCCGAGCGGGTACGTTTCAAAGGCTACCTGGCTTTTATTATCCTGTTCTGCTTGTTTATCTACTGCCCGCTGGCCCACTGGACCTGGCATCCCGATGGCTTTCTGCGCAAGTGGGGCGTACTCGACTTTGCGGGCGGTACCGTGGTACACATTTCGGCCGGGGTAGCGGCTTTGGTGGGCGCCCTGGTATTGGGTCCGCGCAAAACGCACCGGGGCCAATCTTTCTCTACGCCTAACGTGCCTTTCGTGCTGCTTGGCACGGGCTTGCTGTGGTTTGGCTGGTTTGGCTTCAACGCGGGCTCGGCCTTGGGCGCCAACGAAATGGCTTCCCTTTCCTTTGTGAATACCAACTTGGCGTCGGCCGCGGCGCTGGTGGCTTGGATGCTGCTGGAAGTGTCGCGGGGCGGCAAGCCTACGGCCATGGGGGCTTGCATTGGAGCCGTAGTTGGCTTGGTGGCCATTACGCCCGCTGCGGGCTACGTTGACTACGGGCAGAGCATCCTCATCGGGGTGGTAGGTTCGGCCGTCAGCTTTTTAGGGGTAAACTGGAAAAACAACCGCACCGGCATCGACGACACGCTGGATGTATTTCCCTGCCACGGCCTGGGCGGTATCGTAGGGATGCTGTTGACGGGCGTTTTCGCCGCTAAAGTGGGCTTGGTAAATGGCACGGCTACGGTCTTCAATTACCACTTGCTCGGCTTGGCCATCGTTATTGCCTACACCGCTACCGTGTCGTGGGTGCTGCTGAAAGTAACCGATGCCCTGTTTGGCCTGCGTGTGAAAGAAGCCGACGAAGAGCTAGGCCTCGACTTGAGCCAGCACGAGGAGTCCACCTACCACGTAGACGAGGAATTCGAGAAGACGTACCGCAAGGAGCTGGTGTAGCCAAACGGCAGGCCCATTTGCTAACTGGTTTTTAGTCGGCAAAGGGCACTGAAGCTGGCGTGTAAGCAGACGGCCACTTGTGGGCTAGCCTAACCAGACAATTCCATCACCAACAAACTTAGCTCCTAACACAAAGCCAGCATTCCATCCGGGGTGCTGGCTTTGTGTGTTTGATTGGAACGGCTACAGCTGAGTTGTCAAACGGGCGGGCTTGCCTTGCATGGCTAGATTGAGGCTAGCCAGTACTGCCCGCAGGCGGGTGTCAACTTCAGTAAGCTTTTTGTCTCGGCTCTTGCGAGGCCTGGTGTATACAAGCGCCTCAATGGGAACAGTTTGCGGAGTAGGGGAGCTGTATTTGCCTTCGCGCGGGTTTTGAGGTTGGGTGCGCGTGATATTGTCGAGCTGATAGGTGTAGCTTCCGTCTTCAACGGACACCGCGAGCTGAAATCCGAAAGACTCTTGCCCTTGCTTGATGCGTCCCCGAAACTGTAGGGCGCCGGTTTCAGGATGAATTTGACGGATGGAAGCTTTGTAGACGGGTGTTATCTGTGAAACCCACTGCTGTGCCCGCGAAAAAAGCTGGTCTTTGGTGGTGTCGGTTACGGGTACTACGGCGGAGTAAACGGCTCGGTTGGTTGTTGGGGAAAGGGGGAGGGGGGAGAAGTTAAAGGGCGTCTGTTGGGCACTTGCCGCGCTGCCTAGCAGCAACAGCAAGAAGGTGAGGTACACTTTCATGGGTGGGTGGGAATAAGGGGCGGGAGATAGCCTGCATACAAGGATTTATCGGGATGTATAGCATTTTACGCACGGTCAGAACGGATGTCTATTCAAAGCTACTGATTTCACTTATCCACCGACTCCACCCATCCACGCCACTACCTGGCACAGGTACCCGGAGCGGCCCTAGATGAATATTTAGTGACTGATCCGTAGTTAGTTATAAGCCATGGTTCAACAAAAAGCGGTCTGGCAGTTACCGAAGTAACCACCAGACCGCTCTTACACAAGCGCGCAAGCTTATTTCGTCACCGGCTCGATATCGAAGCCCGCTTGTGCCACGGCTTTCATGACCAATTCTGGAATGACGTTTTCGCCTTCCACCGTCAGCACTTTGTCGGGGTTGTTGGTGTCCACGTTCCACTTTTTTACGCTGGCTTCGGCGTCGAGAAAAGGTGTAACAGCGCGCAAACAGTTGGCGCAGTTGATGCTGGTTTTGAATTGTAAGGCTGGCATGATCGAGTACTGGTTGAAGCCAGCTGCACGGGAAGCAGCCAGCGGTGTAAGAGGTGTTGCTATAACAGCGAAAGCGCATCAAAAGTACCGGCAAAAGCGAGGCTGGTAGGTACAGGCTTTGGTTGCTGAAGTGTAGAGTTTTGGTGTACTTTACTGCCAGCAGTTACAACGTATAGTTTAGTTTGATACTATCGAAAAAGTGGATAAGGATGAATTTTGGTGGTTGATTGACACAGCCAAAGAAAAGTCAGAAGGCAACCAGCAACTACAGGAGCAACTACTTATTAGCAGCTTAACGGAGTGCTTACTTAGTGAAATAGTGGAGTTTGAGTGTATCCTTCGCGAATATTTGATTGAGGCAGATGATTTTAAGGTTGTCGCCGCACAAAAAATTATTGATGGATACGTGATAGATGATCCTTACCTGTACTTCCGTTGCTGGCTAGTTGGGCAAGGGCAGAAGGTATTCATAGATGCTCTCCATGACCCTGATACACTGGCTGACATCTTGGAAGAACCATACCAGGACTTCGAAGAACTGCTTTATGTTGCCACCGCGGCCTACGAACAACGCACAGGTAAGCAAGAAGATGACGATAAAGACAATGCCTTTCCTAGAGGAGTAGCCTCTACTCGTGGGCTGGATTACGACTTTGGTTCTGCCACCAAAGGAGATGACTGGACCGAAGACCAGCTGCCAACCATGTTTCCAAAGCTGTGGGCTAAGTTCAACGAATAGCTGCTTTAGGCCGGCCGCAGCGGCCGTTTCTCCAGAATCAGGTTCATGCGGAAAGTGTTGAGGCTTTCCTCCAGGCCCACCGGGTAAGTGTGCGGGTTTAGGAAGCGGCGGATGCTCGGGTCGAGGCTCTGCACTTCGCGTTGGGCGTGGGCGCGACTTTCGGCCAGGGTGGGCAGGTCGAGTACGCGGCGGCCCTGGCGGAACACCGGCTCCAGCAGCTCCCGGAAATGGGTGGAGCGGATAGGGCGGCGGCGCGTTGGGTCCAGCGGGTCGATGATGGTGAGTAACTCGGGAAGGGGCTCGGTGGTGTTGTAGAGCATGTCGGCGCGGGGGTGGCCTTTCTCGCTGAGGTAGCGGCGCACTTGCAGGATGCCGGGGATGCTGGTTTTGGCGAGCTGCTCGGAGAGCTTGAGAGTGAAGTCCCAACCCGAACCGTCGGCCGTGCGCATGGCCGCTAGCTTGTACACGCCCCCCAGAGCTGCTTGGTTGTAGGCCGTAACGAGCTGTGTGCCAATGCCCCACGTGTCGATGCGGGCGCCTTGTAGCTTGAGGCTGGTGATGAGGTTTTCTTCGAGGTCGTTGCTGGCCACGATGCGGGTTTTGGGGAAGCCTGCTTCATCAAGCAAAGCGCGGGCTTCGCGGCTCAGGTAAGCCAAGTCGCCCGAGTCGAGGCGGATGCCGCCTAGCTCGTGGCCGTTGGCGCGCATTTGGCGGGCCACGCTGATGGCATGGCGCACGCCTTCGAGCGTGTCGTAGGTGTCTACCAGAAACACCGAATCGTCGGGGAAGGCCTGGGCGTAGGCGGCAAAGGCAGTCGGCTCGTCTTCGAAGGCCATTACCCAACTGTGGGCGTGGGTGCCCTTCACCGGAATGCCGTAGCGCATGCCGGCCAACACATTGGAAGTAGCATCAACGCCGCCTAGGTACGCGGCCCGGCTGGCTCCTAAGCCCCCGTCAAAGCCCTGCGCCCGGCGCAAGCCAAACTCCAGCACCTGGTCGGTGGGGCCGGCGGCTTCGCGGATGCGGGTGGCTTTGGTGGCAATCAGGGTTTGGAAATTGACCAGCGTCAGTAAGGCCGTCTCCAGCAGTTGCGCCTGCAACAGCGGCCCCTGTACCCGAATCAGCGGCTCGTTGCCGAACACCACCGTGCCTTCGGCAATGGCTTCTACGTCGCAGGTAAACTTCAGCTCGCGCAGATATTGCAGGAAGTCGGCGGGAAACATAGCAGCACCCTTGCTGCCTTTCAAGCTGCCGAGGTAGGCAAGGTCATCTTCCGAAAAACTGAAATTCTCCATCCAATCGACGGCCAGCGCAAGGCCGGCGGCTACGGCATAGCCGCCCTGAAACGGCGTTTTGCGGAAGTAGAGGTGAAACACGGCTTCCCGATCCTGCATGCCCTGTTGCCAGTAGCCATAAGCCATGGTGAGCTGATAAAGGTCGGTAACGAGGCTGAGTGAGGGCGCGTAGAGGCCCGAAAGGGGAGCAGGATTCATGGGCAGAAAAAACAAGTAGTGCCCCAAGGTACGGGGAGTAACTATATTGGTGCGTAGCTGTTGCGGTTGCAACGTAAACGGGCGTCCGTCTGCTGTCGAATCAACCCGTGGCAGACGGGAGGATACCTGTCAAATCAAGGCTACAACTTCCTGCGCTATGAAACACTTTTTGATGCTCCTGGTTTGGGCAGGTCTGGTACCTGCAGCATCCGGGCAGGGGCAGTTGGCCAAGGTTAGCATCTCGGGCGCCACCGTCGAGCGAGTCGAGAAAACGTTGTCGGCCGATGCCATGCAGGGCCGCGCCCTCACCACCAATGCGGCGCAGGCCGCCAAGTTTTTGGCCACCGAGTTCAAGCGGATTGGGCTGAAGCCCTTGCCGGGGCAAACCTCGTTCGGGCAGACGTTCAAGGTGTATGAAACCCGAACGGTACAGGTGCAGGCCGTGCTCAACAAAGTGCCGGTAGCTTCGGAAAACGTGCTGCTGCTCTCCGGCCAGCCCCAGTTGCGCTGGACCAACAGCCTGCCCAACGCGCCGCGCGTGGTACGAGTAGGACCGACTGCCGATTTCCGGAAAGAAGTGATGCCCTTACTTGAAACGAAAGAGAACCTGCTCGTCCTCCTCGACCCGGCCCACGCCGAACGGTTTCGGGCTCAGGCGCTACGCTTCAAGCAAAACGGGCGTTTCAACCTCGGCCCGCCTAGTTCCACGTCGGTGGTACTGGTGTTGTTGCCGGCGGCCTTGCCCGCTGCCGTAACATATCAGGTAGAAGGCACCACCCGCATCAAAGAGCTGGAAGCGCAGAACGTGGTGGGCATCTTGCCGGGCCAGGACAAAGCCAAGGCCCCCGAGCAAGTCGTCTTTTCTGCCCACTACGACCACATCGGGATTCAACCAGCCGTGGCTGGCGACTCTATTGCCAACGGCGCCAACGACAATGCCAGTGGCACGGCCGCCGTGGTAGCCCTGGCGGAATATTATGCGCAGCAAAAAAGCAATGCGCGGACCCTGGTGTTTGTGGCTTTCACGGCCGAGGAAGTAGGCAGCCTAGGCGCTCAGTATTTCTGCCAACAGCTCGACACCAAGCAAATAGTAGCGGGGTTCAACCTGGAAATGCTTGGCCAACGCGCTAAATTTGGGCCCGGTACCGCCTTTATCACGGGCTTCGACAAGTCCGACTTAGGCGCCATTCTGCAACGCAACCTGCGGGGCACGCCGTTTCGGTTTGAGCCCGACCCATACCCCGAGCTGAGCCTGTTCTACCAGTCCGACAATGCTGCACTGGCCCTGACTGGCATTCCGGCGCACACCATTAGTACCGCCCAGCTGCCCACTGATAAGTTTTATCACTCCGTCGATGATGAAATGCAAACCCTGGACCTAGCCAATCTGTGTACCATCGTCGAGGCCGTGGCGCGCAGTGCCAGCAGTATCATTAGCGGCCAGGATACGCCCACGCGCATAGCCACCGACGCGGTTGCGGGGCCTACCAAGTAGATGCCCTGGTTGAAAGTTCAGCTTGAAATTCCTCAGCTTACCTATTCGGTTGGTTGCCGCATGTCTTCCCATCCTACTTCGCCTAAGCTGACCCTGCAACACCGCATAGGCCTGCTACCTACCTGGCTGCGGCTGTCGTTGGGGTTGGTACCGGCGGTGGCGGCATTCCTGTTGAGTCCCGTTGCCTGGCACCCCATGACGCGGCTTATCCTGGCTTGGGACTTCTTCTCGCTTACGGCCTTGGGTTTGGCTTGGAGCATTTTTATGAGTGCCGAAGTAACGCACATCCGGCGTATTGTGGCCCGCGAAGACCCTGGCCGCCGCCTCGTGTTTGCTTTTGTGCTGGTGGCGGCTAGCAGCAGCTTGTTGGCAGTCGTGTTTCTGCTCTCGTCGGTGCATGCTACCACGGGCTATATGCGCTATCTGCACGTAGGTTTGGCTATTGCGGGCGTGCTTTCAAGCTGGCTGCTGGTGCACACCATGTTCACGCTCCGTTACGCGCATATTTTCTACGGCGCAGGCAATGGCTGGCCTGAGGGTGGGCTGGATTTTCCTGGCGGCGAAAAGGAGCCTGACTATTTCGACTTCGCCTACTTCTCGTTTGTGGTGGGCATGACCGCCCAAACGGCCGATATCAGTATCTCCGGCCAGAAGCTACGGCGGCTGGCGTTGCTCCATGGCTTACTTTCGTTCGGCTTCAATACGGTGGTAGTGGCCCTCACTATAAGCGGCCTATCCGTGCTCATCTAGCCGTTGCGCAGAACAGCTCTATCTCGCCGAAGCTGCCTTTAAATAACCCGGCTTCATCTGCTGGTTGAATACGTAAACAAACAGCATCAACCGCCACAGCAAGTATGACTATTTCTCTGGAGAGAAGCTCTACAGTAGCCGTGCAAATAGTGAGTTACTAGAAGCTAACAGCGGGACAGTACAAATTTTGTAAGGCCACCAATTTCTAACAGGCAACAACGAGCTTTTACCAACCCCTAGCAGGGACTTTCGAAGGCTTAACCGTATAAGCTGCGCTATGCCGCTGACAGCTGGCGGGTAGCGTGCAGGTTGCGGCAGTATAAAGAGGCATCGAGCAGCGTTGCGAGTACGAGCGGCTGCGAGGAGGGCGGTAGCTGGAGTATTGCTTGCTGGAGCCCGTCTTCTAAATGACACAATATCAGCTGAATGTGCTGATGGCGGAGCCTAATGTAAAAGTCGCTCAGCAGCTTGATTATTGCTTGCGAGGGCTGATGAAGCTCACTGCAATCCACCCACACGTTATTTTTGCCACTCCCTCCGGCCCGTTGCAAAGCCCGGTGTAGTGCTTCTGGTTCGGCGCTGTGCTCCTCATCCGTCAGAATTAATAAGTAGCTGTCCGGCAGAATCTCGCGGTATACGTTCATCATGGCAACAAACTGAAAAATCAATTCAGGAAAGCCTTTGAAAGACGATAAAGTGGTTTTGTGAGCTCTGAGAAAGGATTGAACCGACAATTACTTACTCTGCTAGTGCCTTCTCAATTCTCCCCTTCACTTCTTTGGCACACTTCCCACTACTATCGTAAAGCTAATATATTGCAAATAGCTTAGAGTACAGTTAAATACGTAATCTAACTAGGTGATTAATACTTATTTAATCTGCCCGATCTAAGAACTAAACGAAACATAACGGAGGTTTGGTATCAATCTGCTCGAAAAGAACGTATAGCCTTAGCCTGTTGGTCAAGACTGCTTCGTATCTGTCCGAAGCGTCTTCTCGGGTAGTGCAGTTACTGTTGCACGTACCACGGGTTCAACCGTTTCTTTGTTCTTTTTTCTGGCCGCTATGATTCGAGTTTTGCTAACCGACGACCACACCATTCTGCGCGACGGCATTCGGGCCTTACTGAGTGTGCAGCCTGATTTGGAGGTGGTAGGCGAAGCTAGCAACGGGCAGGAACTGCTGGACTTGCTGACTACTACGCCCACTGATGTGGTGCTGATGGACATCAACATGCCCGTCATGGATGGCTTTGCTACCATGGAACATCTGCGCGAGCAGTACCCCGAAGTGCGGGTATTGGTACTGTCCATGCTCAACCACGAAAACTACGTGCACCGCATGATAGAAGCTGGTGCCACCGGTTACGTGCTCAAAAACGCCGACATCGCCGAAATTACCTATGGCATCCGGACGGTGGCGAGTGGCCGGCCGTTCTTGTGCACGGAAATTGGGATGGATATGCTCTTTAAAACCGTACGCAACACAACCTCGCCTATCGATACCGCACGCCCTCGGTCAGGTGACTTATCGAAACGGGAGCTGGAAGTGCTACGGCTTATATCGGAAGGCATGACCAATGCCGAAATAGCCGACAAGCTGTTTACCAGCAAGCGCACCATCGAGACGCACCGCCAGAATATAATCGAGAAAACGCAGGCCAAGAATACGGCGGCGCTTATCAAGTATGCTGTTTCTAATGGTCTGCTCGGCGAATAGCTGCTAGAGTGCTGGCAGTTCACCCACTAATACCTCGCTAGGACAAGTGCCTGGCGCGTACTCTAGCTGTTGCCCTAGTCGCTCTACGGCTGATTGAAAGGATTCCTTGGCAGTTGGGAACCCCAACATTGATTCAGCAGGGTGGTGGTAATTGCGGTAGCCAGCATGAGGCATTGTTAGCTGCGCTACTAATGTGGTTGCTTCGTGTTCGGAAATAGAAGTGGGGCTACCACGCCAGAGCGGCTGATAGCCGGGCTCTTGTGCTAGTTCGTTGTGCTTGAAGTAGAGCGGTATCCCGTCGGGCACGGCATACAGGTACACCCGACGACCTTGTGGTGTCGGGCTCAAGAAGAGGGATTCCATTACGTAAATTAAAGTTGCAAAGGGTATTGGTATGGCACTCAGGGCGTAAACCATCTACGAGGGGACGCAGAAGACTGGTTTTGATTATACAAATCTGATATAAATATTATAATAGCCAAATTAATTATTTTAAATATAAGATTAATACAAAAAAATACCCTCTCTGCTTCAGGCAAAGAGGGTGGCTGGTAGCCCCGGCGAGAATCGAACTCACATCTAAAGTTTAGGAAACCCTTATTCTATCCGTTGAACTACGGGGCCAGTAAGTGTAAGGCAAAGGTACGTCGAATCGGAAGATGACCCAAGCCAGAAGTTAGGGAGTAAGCAAAAGCAAAGGGGGAGTAGAGTGGGTAGCTATGCACAGAGCCACCCACTCTACTCCCCCTTTTATCATAAAGCTCTCGTTTCAAAAACTTTACATTTTGTAAAGCAGCGCAATACCAAACGAGAGCGAGGTCAGGATCAAACCCACCATGAAGATGGTGTAGCTGATGCGCAGGAGCCGGTATTTACGGGTTAGCACGTCACCGAGGTAGTAGATGTCGGTTACCATGTTGGTGTACAAGGCCTCTTTGTCGCTCATGATCTGGTTCATTCCGGAGTGGAACGAGTCGAGGCTAAGCTTGCTGAAGTTGCCGAAGAAGAGCAGGTTCACGCGGCGGTTGGTGGCAATCTGGGGGCTTTTCTTCAGCCATTTAAAGCTGGTAACGTCGGGCTGCGCGCACAGAATAGCCGTCACGACCGAGCCCAAAGCCGTAGCCAGCAGCAAGCCGATCGGGATGGTAAGCACCGGGTTGTTGACGATGGTGGGGCTGAGTACTCCCGACTTGGTACCGGCCTTGGCCCCGAGGTAAGTAATGATAACCGAAAGCAGCACCGCGTTCAAGCTAATCATCATGTTGGCTTTCTTGTCGGCCATGTCCGAAAGCTTCATGTGGTTGCTGTACATGGTCCGGAACATGGTTTCGACGCCGCGCTTGGGCTCGGCGAACGTACCAGTGGCTTCTTCCTCCTTCTTTTTCTTCTTTTTCTCGGTTTTCTTGAGCAGGTCGCGTTGCTCTTTCACGTTAGCCTTGAACTGCTCCTGGTACCGGGCCTTGGCCGCTGGCGTCAGAAACTTGGCCGACGATAGAAAGTCGAGTTGCGACTCGGCCCATTCCACATTGGAGTAGGTTTTGCCCAGCGTGGTTTCCCACTCGGCACGCAGCAACTCGGCGTTGGCAAAAAACTCCTCGCGGCCCATGCCGCTCATGTCGGCGTCTTTGAGCAACTGTTGCAACTCGGTTTCGCACACTTCGTTGCGGTGCGTGCCCCGAATCGTGTCTTTGATTATTTGAATGCGCGGTTCGGGGTAGCCTTGCTGGCGCAGCCAGTTTTCGGCCAACGCCATACTGCGGTATTCGTGACCGTCGTTAATTTCAATGTAGCCGGTATCGTGAAACCAGGCGGCCAGCAACAGCGCCTCCTGGTCGGGGGTGTCCAGGCCTGAGTCTTCGCCGAGGGTGCGCGCCTCTTTCACTACCGAAATAGTATGCTTCAGAGAATGATAAACGAGCTGAGGTGGAAGCTTCTCTTCCATCAGCTTGGTGACAAAGGCTTTCGCCTGCTTTAATATTTCAGATCGTTCGGCCTTAGCCGGTTGGAGCGTTATAGTAGGTTCCATTTCAAGGGCGGGGAGTGAGCGGCGGTAACGGGGCAGCAGCCCTAACCGACTTTGAACGCGAATTGTACATGGAGGTTTTTATACGGTTATCTCAACCGTGCATCATACGTTTGCGTAGGGCAGGCATTCCTGGCTTGCTGAAGCCTGTCCTGAGGCAGCCGTTTCAGTAAGTTACTCGTATTTCTGATAACTGCGCCCGCTAGTGCTTGGTTTATGCACTAAGCTCTAAGCTTGCATTCTTTCTCCATTGCCTCTATATGAAGCGTTTTTTCTTGTCTTGTGGTTTGGTCTGGATGCTGGGCAGTGCCACTGCATGGGCTCAAAAACCCACGCAGACCCCACATCCTGTCCGTCCCAACTATACCAGGGGTGCTGAAAACTGGAAATCAAAAACACCGCCCGACAGTTCCCGAATTACGTATTCGGTGTTTTTGATTGGGGATGTCGGCAAGCCCGAGTCCTCGGAGAAAGGTGGCGAGCCTTCTCTCAACTTCATGCGCAAGCAGCTGCTGGCGGCCGGCGCAAAAAGCACGGCCATCTACCTCGGCGATAATATCTACGAAAACGGCATGCCCGAAGAAGGCGCCTCCGACCGCAAGGAATCCGAGCGCCGCATCGTCGATCAGCTGAACGTGCTGCGCAACTACGACGGCGAGAAGTATATGATACCCGGCAACCACGACTGGAAGCAGGGCAAGAACGGCGGCGTAGAGCAAGTGAACCGCGAGCAGCGCTTCGTGGAAAACTTCATGACCAACGATTCGGTGGCCTTCTCCTATACCGGCGACTTTTTTATTCCGCGCAATGCGTGTCCGGGACCGTTCGAGGTGCGCTTGCAGGATAATCTGGTGATGATTGCCATCAACTCGCAGTGGTTTTTGCAGGGTGAAGGCGAGCGGCCCTACGGCGCCAACAGCGGCTGCGGCGTAGCCAACGAAACCGACTTCTTCACGCAGCTGGAAGACATTATTGAGCGCAACAAAGACAAGAATATTATGGTGATTGGCCACCATCCTATTCAGTCCGACGGTATTCACGGCGGCTACTTCACTGTGGCCGACCACCTGTTCCCGCTGTCGATTGTCGCGAAATACGCGTTTATTCCGCTGCCCGTTATCGGGTCGGTGTATCCGTTTGCACGCAAGTATGGCGGCGTAAGCCAGGATATTCCGCACCCGCTCTACCAAGCCTATAAAAAGGGGCTGGAAGACATTTTTGCCAAGCACCCCAACATCATCTACGCCTCGGGGCACGAGCACAACCTGCAGTACTTCCGCATGCCCACTTACCACCAGATAGTGAGTGGGTCGGGTTGCAAAACGCAGCACACCCGCAGCGGCAACGGCGCCAGAGCCACCTTCTCGGACAAGGAAAAAGGCTTGGCGCGGGTGAATTACTACGACGACGGCCAAGTCTGGGTGGAGTACTGGATTCCGAATAACCGCGGCGAAACGGCCCGCCTCGTGTACCGCACGCCGCTGTATGCGCAGCCCGTAGCTGCCACCGAAGCCGCGCCGGTAGTCCCGGCCGGGCCGCGCCCCAACTTCAAGGACAGCACCATCACGCTGGCTATCAACAAGCGCTACGCCGACCGCAGCAAGCTGCACCTTGCCTTGTTTGGCGACCATTACCGCCAGGAGTGGGCCACGCCCGTGAAGTTTCCCGTGCTCGACTTAGCCACCGAGCAAGGCGGCCTTACGCCCTACAAGATTGGCGGCGGCAAGCAAACAGCTTCGCTGAAAGTGCGCAACGAGGAAGGCCGCAACTTCACCATTCGTAGCCTCAACAAAGACCCCTCGGCGGTGTTGCCCGAAGCCTTGCGCTCCGGGGCGGCGGCCGATATTCTGCAAGACCAGATTTCGGCGCAGCATCCGTACGGCTCTATTGTTGTACCGCCGCTGGCGACGGCTGCCGGCATTCTGCACACCAACCCTGAGTTGCGCTACATTCCGCAAGACCCCCTGCTCGGGCAGTACCTCGACCGTTTCTCGAACACGCCCGGCGCTATCGAAGAAGATGCCAAAGACGACCAAAGCAACGTGGCCTCCCTTGGCAATGCCGAGAACCTGGTGGGTACCGACAAAGTGTTTGAGCGCCTCGTAGACGACAACGACAACCAGGTTAACGAGAAGGCCTTTGCCCGCTCGCGCCTCTTCGATATGTGGATTGGCGACTGGGACCGGCACGAAGACCAGTGGCGCTGGGCCGAGAAAAAAGACAAGGAAGGTGACCGGACATTTACGGCCGTGCCCGAAGACCGGGACATTGCCTTCTTTAAGGGCGACGGGCTATTTCCGTACCTGGCCTCGCGCAAGTGGGCCATCCGCAACTTCCAAAACTTTGGGGCCGACTACGCCGACTGGAAAGGCCTGAACCTGACGGCCCTCAGCAACGACCGGGTGTACTTGGCTTCCGTTACGAAAGAGCAGTGGGTGAAACAGGCGCAGGAGTTGAAAGCGTCCCTCACCGACGACGTGATTGAAAAGGCGTTCCGGCAGCGGTGGCCCAAGCAGATCTACGACCTGCACGGCCCCGAAATAGTAGCCAAGCTGAAAAGCCGCCGCGACCTGCTGCCCGAAGTAGCCGCCGACTACTACGAAATGCTTAGCAAGGTGACGGAGGTGAAAGGCTCCAGCAAGCGCGAAAAATTTGTGGTGGAGCGCCTGGCCGACGACAAGACGCGGGTAACCGTTCAGAAAATAACCAAGGAAGGTGAACTAGGCAAGAAGCTCTTCGACCGCACCTTCGACAACAAAGTAACCAAGGAGCTGCGCCTCTATGGGTTCGAGGGCAACGACATCTACGACGTGAAAGGCGACGTGAAGCGCGGCACGAAACTGCGCATCATTGCCGGTACCGACAAAGATTCGATTACCGACCACTCCAACGTGGCCGGCTTCCGCCACTATACCCACGTGTACGACGCCGATACCGGCAACGTGATAACGCCCGGCAAAGACACCCGCCTGCGCACCGAACCAGGCATCGACGTGAGCCGCTACGACGTGCACACCCGCTCCGACCGCAAAGACTACACCCTCAACTACTTTGGCCCAACGGCCTACTTCGGCTACAACATCGACGACCGCCTGTTTATAGGGGGCGGCGCGGTGTATCGGACCTACGGTTTTCGCAAAGAGCCATATTCCTCTGAGCAGAGCTTGGCAGCCAACTACTCGCCTTCGCAAAGCGCTTACAACGTGCGCTACCTAGGGCACTTTGTGGATGTGATTGGCAAGTACGATTTGCGCGTGAATGCGCAGCTCTACGGGCCGCAGCTGCTCTACAACTACTTTGGCTTAGGCAACGATACCCGCAATATTCTGGCTGGCACCGATGACGACCGCAACCGCGACATAAACCAGACCTATCGGGTGCGCTTCTCGCGGCTGTATGTGTCGCCGATGCTGGAGCGGGATGTCTTTAGCTTCCTCAAGTTTGGTATCGGTCCGCAGTACGACCAGTTTCGGGTATCGTCGGACCAGATTGGTAGCGAAATAGCAAATAGCCTCGATGCCGACGGCAATGGCCAGCCCGGCACCACCTCCGCCGGCATTCGCGCCTCCGACTTTCAGTTGAACCGTTACGTAGGGGGCCGGGCGTATTTGAACATCGATGCCGCCTCGTCGCCCAAGAATCCGCGGATTGGCTTGCGCTGGTACAACTCGGTGGAATACAACAAGCAAATCAACGCCGAGAAGCTGACCTACGGGCGGCTGGCTTCGGAATTCCGCTTCTATCTGAGCCCCAACTTCCCGTTCCAATTAACTTGGGCCGGGCGCATCGGCGCGAGTCGCAACCTCGGCGACTATCGTTTCTACCAGGCCAACACCCTGGGTGGTACCACCAACTTGCGTGGCTACCGTCGCACGCGCTATTCGGGCCGGTCAAGTACGTATGCCAACGCCGAGGTGCGTATCCAGCTCTTCGAGTTCAACGCCTATCTGCTGCCCGGTAAGTTTGGTATCATGGGCCTGGCCGACGCGGCGCGGGTGTACTCGCGCTACGACATCAAAACGGGCCTCGATGCCTACCACACGGCATATGGTGGTGGCGTGTGGGTTGATATTCTCAAGCAAGCCGTCATCAACGTAACGTACTCACGAGGTGAAGAAAACCTGGTGTTCATAGGGTTCGACTTCTTGTTCTAATAAGGATGCGAAAAGCGGAGTGCGGAATTGGAGTCACCGGATTTCTGCACTCCGCTTCACACGTTCTGGTCTTGGTCTTCGTTTAGCGTTTCACTACCTGTTGAACGCTAAATTGCCCAAAGATCTTAATCAGGAAAAGCACCAGTCGGGTCAGACTAGCTTCTTCCTTTCGTAGAAATGCAGCGGCCTGCTGCAGCGCAAGGAACGGCTGGTTGAAAGCAGCCTTTTTGCCGCATCATGCGTTAACACTAAACAGCGCGGAGTTTTCAATTTTCCACCTTGGAGCGTATGTCCTTTACTCTAACATTTCGGGCTCAGTTGGGGCGCAAAGTCGCTTTTATTGGGTTTGGCGGCATGCTGCTCACTGTACCACCAGCGGTGGCGCAAGTAACGCCACCCGCTTCGCCCACGCCGGTGTTTCCGGCCCCAGCTCCGGCGCCCACCGACACCCTGGCCGCCGACCAAGTAGGGCGCGACCAGGAGTTTGCCACGCCTTCGGTCGTGAATCAGGGGCCGAGCAAAGGCATCATTTTTCACTACGAACGAATGCCGCGCTTCGGCGTGGCATCGACGGCTAAGGTGGCAAACTTGCCTAACTATTCGGCCGATGCCGAAAAGAATGCCCGACTTATTTTTAAAGGGTATGTGCCCATGCTCAACCGCCCCCACTTGAAGCTGATTCTGGGCTTCAACTACGAGCGGGAAGAGTTTGAATTCCACAACGCTCCCACCACCTACGAACTTTACGACAACATCGAGGACAAAGGCCTCAAAACAGTAGGGGCGCAGCTCGCCGTTATTCGGCCGGTAAATGCGGTGAACTGGTACATCTTCCGGATCAAAGGCGAGCTAAGCGGCGACTATACCTCAAGCGAGCTGAACGTAAAAGACTACCTGCGGGTATCGTCGGAGTTTTTGTACGGCTGGAAGCGCAGCCCCGAGTTTTCGTGGGGAGTGGGTGTGCAGTTTGGCTACACGTTTGGCCGGTTCAGCCCGTATCCGGCCATCCTCTACAACCGCACCTTCAATTCGCGCTGGGGTCTGGAAGCCATTTTCCCGGCCCGCGTAGCTGCTCGCTACAACGTCTCGCCTCGCTCCATCCTGACGGCTGGCTACACCGTCGACGGGTATAACTACATTATCAAGCTGCGGGACCCACTGGAGCGGCGGCTGGGAAACGGCCAGCTAGAGCCCGGTATCAAGCCCCTTCGTACGCTGGAGCTTCGCGAAACGGAAGTGAAGCTACGGGGTCGTTGGGAGCGGGAGTTGTATGACTTCATCTGGCTAGGCGTGGAAGGTGGCTACCGCTACAACTACGCCTTCGACGCCTTCGACCGCACCAACAAAGACCGGGAGAAAATTATCGATAGCCAATTCGACTGGGCTCCGTACGCCAGCCTCGAAATCTTTATCGTACCCACCAAAGGGCTGCTTGGCCTCTTCGGCGTTGGTCGGTAGAAAGCAAATGCGCTCAAGGGCTGACTGAAAACTAGCCAGCAACTGTCCTTTCAACGCAGGAGGAATCTGAGGCTAACTCGTTCAATGAGTAAGCCAGATTCCTCCTGCGTCGGAATGACAGTTTCTAGTTGGGTAAAATCGACTGTTGCTGTTTCCAATAAATTTCAGAGAGGCTTGCCTGATGCAGGGGCGAAAGCGCAGCCTTGCGTTTAAGTGTCTACTGGAGTTTAGTCGTTCGTCATTGCAACGCAAGGCTGCATCTTCATCAGGCAGGTTCCAACAGATTTTCAACCTTACTCTTGAGCAGGCTTCGGCTTGCTGCGTTTGCGGCTTAGTTTCTTCAGGTACGCATACGTTTCGTTCTGGGATCTTACGCGGGGTGCGTCGGGGTTTTCCGCCCCAATGAAGTTGTTTTGCCAGTCCCTGGATTTCACGTTGTCGTGGCGCTGGAGGTCGAGCAGGTGGCGGATTTCGGCGCGCAGGTCTTCCTGAAAAATAGGGAAGGCAACCTCCACCCGGCGGTCCAGGTTACGGGCCATCCAGTCGGAAGAGGCCACGTAGATATGCTCTTTGCCCCCGTTGCCGAACACGTAGATGCGGGCATGTTCGAGGTATCGGTCTACTATACCTTGCTGGCTGATGTTGGTGCTTTGGCCTTCCAAGTTGGGTATGAGGCAGGATATTCCCCGAATCAGTAGTTCCACCCGCACGCCGGCTTCACTGGCATCGTAGAGCTTCAGAATCATGCGCTCGTCCTGCAAGGCATTCAACTTCAGAATGATATAAGCATCCTTGCCTTGCTTGGCAAGCTTTATCTCGTGGTCGATTAAGGCATTGAGTTGCTCTCGTAGCTCGAACGGTGCCACCAGCAAGTGCTTGAAGCTGCCGGCCTTGTTCTGGCGGTCGTAGAAGTAGCGGAATACCTCAGCCACTTCGCTGGTCAGGCGCGGGTCGACGGTGAACAGGCCGTGGTCGGCGTAAATCTTGCTGGTGTTTTCGTTGAAGTTGCCGGTGCTCAAGTAGGCGTAGAGGCGGTTGTGGCCTTCTTCGGCGCGGGTTATGAGGGCGAGCTTGCTGTGTACTTTCAGCTCGGGAATCCCGTAGATGACATTGGCGCCGGCTTTTTGCAGCTTCTCGGCCCAGTACATGTTGCTTTCCTCGTCGAAGCGGGCTTTTAGCTCCACTACCACCGTTACCTGCTTGCCGTGCTTCACCGCTTTCAGTAGGGCTTTGGCTACCTCGCTCTTGCTGGAAACCCGGTAAAGCGTGATGCTGATGCCACTAACCAGCGGATCGTTAGCGGCTTCGAGTAGGAAGCGGGTGACGTAGTCGAACGACTGGTAGGGCAAGCTTAGCAGATGGTCGCGCTCGGCAATGGCCGGCAGCATGGGTCCGGTGCGGGGTAGCGTGGGGTGAGGTAGGGGCGGATGCTCCTCGTACACCAAGTGGTTTAAACCCAAATCAGGGAAGCCGAAAAAGTCGCGGAAGTTGTGGTAGCGGCTGCCCTCTACCAGTTCTTCGGCGCTGATGCCGGTTTTCTGCATCAAGGCGCGCATCGCTTCTTTGGGCATCGCCGGGTCGTAGAGCAGGCGGGCGGGGTAGCCAGTTTCGCGCTTCTGCAAGCTGCTCTTGATCTTCGCCATCAAGTTGCCCGACACTTCCTCCTGAATATCCAACTCCGCGTCGCGGGAGAGCTTAATAGAGTGTACTTGCAGCTTGTTGAACTTCGGAAACAGCGTGTGGGCGCAGCACCGCACCACATCGTCCAGAAACATCACGTAACGTTCCTCGCCCTGGCTAGGCAAGACCACAAAGCGGCTACCGTGCCGCTTGACGGGCAGCTCCATCACCAACACCCGCTCGTCGGCAGTGGGTTTTTTCTTTTTGGCGCCGCCTTCCGTTGGCTCGGTAAGGTAAAACGTGAGGTAAACGGTTTGGTCTTTCAGGAACAGGTGGTGCAGGTTGTCGTCGAGGATGACCGGCGAGAGAAGGTCCTGCACGTGCTGCTCGAAATATTGATGCACCCACTGCCGCTGCTCGTCGCTTAGGTCGTGCTCTGATATCAGGTGAATGTGCTGCTCGCGCAAAGCGGGTTGCAGGCTGTTGCGAAACGTTTCGCCGAACTCCTGCTGCTGGCGCCGCACTTCTTCCAGTAGCTCCTTGAGCTGCGCGGTGGGGTCGTCGGCGAGCTTGGCGCGGGTTTTCTTTTTAAGCTTCACCAGCCGCCGCAGCGTGGCCACGCGCACCTTGAAGTACTCGTCGAGGTTGCTGGAGAAGATAGCCATGAACTTGAGGCGCTCTAATAGCGGAACCTCAGGGTTCTGCGCTTCCTGCAGCACACGGCGGTTAAAGGCCAGCCAACTCAATTCCCGATTTAGCAGCACTGGTTTTTCAGCGGCTTTCTTTTCGATTTTTTCCATGATCAAGAAAAACCATCACGTACAAGAGCGTCCTCCTTTATCTGGTGTCCCGAAGCAAACTCTTCCTACTGATCGGCGCTCAGTGCTGGCGGGCGTTGTCGCTCTCGAACAGCTGCTTACCCATTGGTTGGAAGTAGCTTAGTCTGCTCGGCGAAGCTGCAACAATTGTGCTCTTTACGTGGTAATCGGCAATTTGAATTGACTTTTCAGTTGTTATTCACCTAATCTGCCGGCTTATTCGATTTCGCGCGGCTTGTCGCGCGGTCGGTCGAAGAAGTAAAACTCGGTGTTCGACTGATCTAGCTCAACCCATTTATGCACGTTAACGTGCAGGCACACAATACCCGCCGTAGGCATCTCCTCGTGCAGGGCCCCCGGCGAGAGCAAGTTGGCGAAGTCGGAAATCGTGTTGTTGTGCCCTACCAGAAGTACCGAGTTAGCTTTGTCGGGGCAGGAGCGCACCACGTCCAGCAAAGTGTGCACATCGGCATGATAAATCTCGGGGCGCACCACAATTTGCTCGTGGGAGTAGTTCAGTTCTTTGGCCACCAAAGCGGCCGTCGTGAGGGCCCGCACTGCCGCCGAGGAAAGCAGCAAGTCGAGCTGGATATTACGTTTGGCCAACGCCTGGCCCATGCGGGGTGCGTCTTCGCGGCCCCGGCCATTGAGGGGGCGTTGCTCATCCGTTAGGTCTTCGAAGCTCCAGCTGGATTTGGCGTGGCGCATCAGGTATAGGCTTTTCATGCGGGCAGGGTAAGATATAACTCGGAAGCAGGCCTCTTTACTATGAGGTTTGCAAAATGGTTATTTTAGGCGTGGAGCACAACAAAGAAGCTAATTCTAGTTGGTTGTTTATCGGCCCATAAAAAGCAGCGGGAACCAAGCCAACGCATTCCTGCACCAGGCGATAGTGCGGACCTAACCAAGGAATAAACTCCTGGTTAAGAGGCGTTTGGAGGACGCACAAATAGAAAAGCCCGCCAGATAGGCGGGCTTTTCAGGTAGGTGAACGAGGAAAATGGTGGGTGCTAAAAACCGGCTATGCTGCAACACAGTTCAGTTCTGGCAGTGAGTAAGCTAATCTTTCTGGAAACGTTGACGGATTGTTTGCTGGCCGTCCGACATAACCACTTGGTACAGCCCCTGGGGCAAGCTGGCCACTGTTACACGGCCTTGCCCGTCGTAGCGGGCTTGCTTCATTTCGTAGCCACTGAGGTCATATACTTTCACGCTCCAAGTAGTGGCTTGCTTCTCCGGTACCGACACGTTCAGGGTTTGGGTAGCGGGGTTAGGATAAAGGCGAACTTGCGCTTGGCTAGCCGTAGCCAACTGGCGTGGCGCCGTGGCGCCCGGCGAACTTAGCAGCGAAGCACGGCTGCCGCCGGCGCCAAACACGGCGTTCATCCGGGCAGACTGGCCCACCGAAAACATGTACATGCACGCATCGTCGGTGTAGTCCATGTAGTTCATCGACATATCACCTTGGTTGTTGCAGGTAACGTGTGGGTATGTAGGGCAGCCGTAGTTGCTGGTTTGCTGGGTAGGCGTATCGTTTACAAGGTCGTTGCCGCAGGAGGCGTCGCCCCAAATGTGGCGCAGGTTCAGCCAGTGCCCCACTTCATGAGTAGCGGTCCGCCCTTTATCATAAGGAATTGCCGAGCCACCAGGCAGCGACGAATACAGCACTACTACCCCGTCGGTTTTGGCGGTGCCGCCCGGAAACTGCGCGTAGCCAAGTAGCCCGCCACCTAAGTTGCACACCCACAAATTGAGGTATTGGCTAGCGGGCCAGGCATCGTCGCCGCCGCGCTTCGAGTTCTTCACCGCATCATTGGTGCTGAACGACGATACTTTGGTTTGCACGTGCAGGATACCCCCCGTCGAAGCTCCCGTCGGATCTTGCTGCGCGAGAGCAAATTGGATGTTGGTGTTGGCCGCCAAGCCTGCAAAAGCTGACGGAACCAAATTGGCATCGGAATTAGCTTTAGCGAAGTCTTTGTTTAATACGTCGATCTGGGCTCTTACTTGCGTGTCGCTCACGTTCTGAGCCGCAGTGTTGTAGAGCACATGCACTACTACCGGAATAGTAACAACGCCTCCTACTGCCCCCTTCCCTTTAGCCGCCAGATTAGCTTCAAAAGCTCTAGTTTGCTCTTCTACCGCAGCCATGCGCTTAGCCAGGGAGGGGTCGGCAGCCATTTGTGCTTTCAGCACCTCCATAGTTGCACATTGCTTGCCTGGGGTAGCCCGCGTATTGTCAAGAGCTAAATTGAAGTTCTGCGCAAAGGCAGAAGAACTCAGACCCATGAAAGAGAGGGCCAATGCGTAGAAAGTTGATTTCATACTCGCGATTTTGTTGGTTTTGGATGGTGGAGGAGGGATAATAGGAGGGAATATATTAAGAATATGTTAATTTATAGTGTATAGGATTGTGATATCTTGAAAAAGATACATAGTGTATCTTTCTATTTGAATAGCAATTGGTTGCTCGGCGGTATGTGTCATGACTGGCAAAGCGCAAATCATTAGTCCATACTTGAGCGCCTCACAGAGCCGGGCAACAACCAACTGCCAGCAAAGCTGCCTTGACGCAAGCAACGCGTCCGCTTCGTCGAATGAGCACAAAAAAGCCCTGGCAATTATGCCAGGGCCAATTAGCACCGCATAGAAGCAAGAGCTACTCGCCATCTACATGATCTATGATTGTGTTGGGGTAACGTTGGTAATGAATTTTGGCCACGTGGCGCGTAATCAAGGCGCGTAGCTCATCGATATTCTCGCGCTCTGTGGCCGAAATGAAAATAACAGGGTCGTGCATTTTAGCCATGTACGTGTCTTGCAGCTGCGCCAGCGTCGGACGGCTGGGCGCGTCTTCATCCTCGTTCATGCCCTCGAAGCCGGCCTCGCGCTCGGTTTCCGTATCGGTGCGGTACTGATCAATCTTATTGAACACCAGCAGCATAGGCTTGTCGGCCGCTTCAATATCCTTGAGCGTTTCGTTCACCACCTCGATCTGGTCTTCGAAGGTGGGATGCGAAATGTCCACGACGTGCACCAGCAAGTCCGCTTCCCTGATTTCGTCGAGGGTGCTCTTGAAGCTTTCGATGAGGCGCGTGGGCAGTTTGCGGATAAACCCGACCGTGTCGGAGAGCAGGAAGGGAATGCTGTCGAAGGAAATCTTGCGCACCGTGGAGTCGACGGTGGCGAAGAGCTTGTTTTCGGCAAACACATCGGAGCGGCTGAGCATGTTCATGATGGTGCTCTTGCCCACGTTGGTATACCCCACCAACGCCACCCGCACTACACCCCCGCGCGACTTGCGCTGGGTATGGCTTTGCTTGTCGAAGTCCTTGAGTTTTTCCTTCAACAGCGCTATCCGGTCACGCACCACGCGCCGGTCAGTCTCGATTTCCGTTTCCCCCGGTCCGCGCTGGCTCACACCACCGCCTCGTTGCCGGCTCAAGTGAGTCCACAAACCCGTCAGGCGGGGCAGCAGGTACTGGTACTGCGCCAGCTCTACCTGGGCCCGCGCGGTAGCCGTCTTGGCTCGCGTGGCAAAGATATCGATGATGAGCAGTGAGCGGTCCACGATTTTCACTTGCAGCTCCGCCTCCAGGTTGCGGAGCTGCGAAGGCGATAAATCATCGTCGAAAATAACCACGCTAATGCCCGCGTGTGTCACGTAGGCCTTGATTTCGGCCAGCTTGCCTTCGCCCACAAACGTGCGGATGTCGGGCTTGTCCAGGCGCTGCACGAAGCGTTTCTTGACTTCGACGCCGGCGGTTTGCGCCAGAAACTCCAGCTCATCCAGATACTCCTGGGTGCGGGCATCGAGTTGGCGTTTGTCGGGTACGGCAACCAGCACGGCAGTTTCTTGCTGCTGGGCGGTGTCGTAAGTGCCCGTGTTTGCGTTACGGGTGGGCTGGTTGCCGCGGGGAGCGTCGGTGGCACCGGGGTGGCGGGTGCTATTGGTTTGCTGGCGCCCGCCGGAGTTAGATTTCTTCGCCATAAATTAAAATGCAGGCAAAAATTGAGAGGAATGAGAGGTGTGGGTTGGGCGAAGCAGGAGAGTTGGCCTCACTTGCCGACGTAAGACTGCCAGTCAGAGCCCGCTCGGCACCTTAAGTTATGGATTATGCCGGGTAGCTGCCACATTGGTGGATGTTCTGGTTTTACGCAGAAGTTGGATGCCCGGATAACAAAGTAAGCAGACAACCGATATTTTGGGGTAGCCGCCTGCCGCCGCGGAAGGCGCCTCGCTGCTGGTAACGGAGGCTCACGCACCGCCTTCAGCGGCGGGCATAAGCGTAATAATGAAATAACATTATAAATACTAGATATAGTCCTATCTTAGGCGCACACCCGGCTTCCCCTTACCACCTCTTGCACATGCTCCCCTGCCCCGGCCTTTAATGGCCCGGCAGCGGCATGTGCTTTTTTGTTTCTTCTGCTTTCTTCTTTTCTATCCCTATGCGCAAACTCTTGCTCTACGCCAGTTTCCTGCTGCTCACCCAATGCTCGAAGTGCAAGGACAACGACCCCACGCCCGAAGCGCAACTCCCACCCGCCACCCAGACCGGGGCCGGCACCTTCGGCTGTCTGCTCAATGGGGAGCCCTGGACGCCCAAGGGTAATGATGGCCGCGAAAACTTCCGTATCACTTACGACCCTGGCTACGCGGGGGGCAGCCTCTCAATACGCGCCTACCGCTACCCCGCTCCCAGTAATACTGGACCTCATCAATATATCAATTTGGGCGGTGACCGAATTAGTCAAACGGGTTCTTACCCGCTGGTATTAGTTGGAGATAGAAAGGTCTTCTACACTGACACAGGCAAGACCTTTCCCTGTGATTATTATGGAGAGGTGCCTGATGTAAGTTACCGCCGCGGTACCCTCACCATCACGCGCCTTGACTTGCAAGCCGGCGTCATTTCCGGCACCTTTTCCTTCACGCTTTATAAACCCGGCTGCGACTCCATCAAGGTCACACAGGGACGCTTCGACAAAAGACTGTAAGCCTGCTTTTCCTTCCACCATTATCCTTTATCCCTCTTATCATGAAACATGCGTATCTGTTTACCTTCCTGCTGGCCCTGCTACTAGGCAGGCCCGTTGCCTTGCGCGCCCAGGCCCTCACCGACGACACGCGCCAGCAGCTCGATTATCTTTTTGCCCCGCTCGACAAAACACAGGTGCCTACCGGCTTCCTGATCGAGTACGGCTTGCCGCTGGCCCCGCTCGACCCCTTCAACGGCACGCTCACCGACAGCAGCCTGACCAACCCGGCCGGCTTCCGCTTCCTCTACGCTAGTGCCTACTCGGCCCGTGCCAGCGGCTCTAATCCGCTGCCCACCCTGCAAACCCTTAACGCCCGCGTTGAGGCTGCCACCGCTACGGCCGGCACTGCTATTCCGCTGCTCGTGCAGCGCATCGACTATGCCACCGTCCGGCCCGATGCCTTTGATCTTAACCTGCTCAGCTACCAGAACGGTCAGATTTACGATGTGCCCGAACGAACAAAATCCCCGTATCTGCTTCGCACTCTGTTTGCCGCCGCGCCTGCTCGCGCTACCGCTCCCACCGGCGACGTATCATTCATGTTCCAGCCCGACCTGCACATTCAGAGCGGCGGCGGCACGGTGCAGGCTCTGCGTATCGACTTCGGCGATGGCCGGGGCTACGTGGCTGCCGCCTGGAATCAGCCGGTGACAGCCAGCTACGCCACGGCCGGCACCAAGCGTATCAAGGTGCGCGTAACTTATGCCAGCCAACAGTACACTATCTCCAATTCGACCAGTCCTATCCAGCAAGCCGCTCCGCAGGCCCTGCCCAGCTACGAAAGCCATTTCGATATAGAAGTGGCTCAGCCCGCCGTGGCTTGCACCACCTGCCGCTACGCCGTTCCGGGCTCGGTGATTGACATCGACCCAGTGCCGGGCGTGCATTCCGGGGCCAAGGTATCCATCCGCTACGGCGGCAGTCATACCCAGCTTATCCGCCCTTTTATTGTAGTAGAAGGTTATGACAAGCATTTCATCGCGCCGGCTATCTCGCCCGAAAACTATGACGTTAGCAAGTTCTTAGAGGAAATAGAAATAGCGAACGGCTTCAACTTCCGCGATGCGCTGGACAACACAGGCGAGTACGACTTGGTGTTTATTGACTTCACCAACGGCACGGATGACCTGCTGCGCAACGCGGTTATCTTCGAGGACGTGCTCGACCGAGTGGAAACGCTGAAAGTAGTGAACCCCGCCACCAATCAGCGCGAAGACAACGTGGTTATGGGCATGAGCATGGGCGGCCTGATCAGCCGCTACAAGCTGGCCGAGATAACCAAGGCCGGCCGGCCTACTCACACTCGGCTGCTACTGTTGCAGGATAGCCCCCAGCGCGGTGCCAACGTACCGCTGGGCCTGCAGGCCACCATTCGTCAGGCCAACTTCCCATTAGGTTCGTCTACGACCGCCGACATGATACCGGCCTTAAAGCAAGCGCTACTGCTACTCGACGAGCCTGCCACCCGGCAGATGCTGGTGCATAGGGCTACCGATGCTACCGGCGGTTTCGAGGCCAACAGCTTTCTGGATGGCGCTTACCGGGGCATGGTCACTTTCTCGGCTACGGGTGCCCAGCCCACCTACCGAGTAGTGGCTGCCAGCCAGGGCTCGCAGTGCAACCAAATTTTATTTGGCTCCTACACCGAGCTGTTTCACGCTGACGGGCGGCTATTCCTTTCGCCTTTTCCTTTGATTAGCCGCTACAGCTACGAAACGCAGGTAATCGTTAATGCCCTGCCTTCGGGCGGACAGTCGCGCCGGGTTTCCTATATGCAGTTGAAAAGGCGTCTTCGTTTATTGGGTTTTATTTATAGGTCAACCACCACCAGCGTCTCGTATGCCTGCCCCAGCGGGTTGTTGGCTTGGGATGGGGTGTCCCCGGCCGGTGGTACCGAGCCGGTGAGCGGCACGCCCGGCGGCCTCAACAAGCCCTTCGGGGGTAGTTTTTTAATTTTCTTAGATGCTACGCTCAATGTGGCGGCGGTAGAGCGGTTTAGCTTTGTGCCTACGGCCAGCGGCCTGGATGCGGAAATTATCAATCAGGCCAGCCTGTTCGGCAGCTACAGCAATGGCGTAGCACCAGTGAGCCGCTTGCAGGTTGCCGCTTTTGTCGCGCAGGAATCCTACCAGGCCAACGGCACCACGTACTTCAACCAGCCCACTTAGCTTTCACTGCCCGCAACGGGGAGTGGATGTTCAACGAGATGCAGGACGTCAACAACACGCTGCCTAACCCACAGGATTGCTCCTCGGAGTGCGGCCCGCCACTCGTCATTACGGGACCAACCAGCGCCTGCGGCACCGTCACGTATTCCGCGCCCTCTTTCGCGGGGGCTAGCTACTCCTGGACTACCAGCCCGGCCGGGGCCTTTTCGCCGGCCACCGGCACCGGCCCCACCTTCACTACTACGGCCATCGGCCCGGCCAATGCCCAGGTAGCCGTATCAGTCAATAGCCCTTGTCCGAATACCAGTTTCAACGCCTCGGTGCCCGTCGCGGCCTGTGCCCCGTTCGAGGTGGCCATTACCAATCTGGTGTACACCTCTGCCTGCTTCTCCAGTTCGGGCCGCAACAACAATGCCCAGTGGACCGGGCAGGCCAGCGGTGGCACTGGGCCCTACACCTACAGTTGGTACGTGGACTACGCAGCCAATACGGGCGGTAATTTCCAGGGACAGTTTGCCGGCAGTGGTCCGGTGTTTAGTTTGTGCATGAACAACCGCACCTACGTGACCGTGCAGGTTCGCGCTACCGATGCTACCGGCCAAACGGTCAGCTCGTATGAGTACTACGGCCAGAATCAGGGTCGGGGCACGAACGACGTGCTATACCCCAACCCAGCCGATGGCTATGTAGAAGTAGCCAGTGAAATACCGGATCCAGCCCTACCAACCTTACAGCCGGCTAACGCACAACGTAGCACGCCATCCGAGCCCATACAGGTAACCGTCTACAATGGCCAAGGGCTAGTCGTGCTTCGCTCGAACTCTATCATGGCCGCCAGGCTTCACCTGGATACGCGGGCATGGCAGTCGGGGCTGTATCAGGTGGTAGTGCGTCAGGGTAAAACTCAAACCCGCCGCCAACTCAGCGTACAGTACTGAGAATTTATTGGAATAAACTAAAACTCCAGTCTATGCCCCATCCGGTTTCGTACCGGGTGGGGCATCGATGTTGATTGTATTACATCAACGCAAATAGCCTTACGCGCTGAGTTTGTTGCATGGGCGAACAAATTACTGGCTTTCTACTTCAGCGTCAGGGAGTAAGCTACTATCTGCTGGATCTGGGCGGTGGTAAGCTTGTCTTTGAAGGCGGGCATCTTGCCTAGTCCTTGCATGACCATGTACACGCGGCCAGTGGTATTGAGGTTGCTTTTGCTAAGGTCGTGCGCGCCGTTCAGGCCCAAGCGTCCATTGGCGCCATGACACACCGCGCAGTTTTTAGTGAATAAGGCTTTGCCATCGGCCAGTACGCTTTCCCCGTCATCTTCGGGCTCGGCCGGGGGCGAGGCAATAGCTGCACTGGCGGTAGCGGCTCGCAGGGCATCGGCTTCCGCCTCCGAAAGGCCGGGTTCGTCGTCGGCCAGCGTGTCGACGGGCGGGGCGGCATCGGGTGTGGGCGTGGTTTCGGGGCGGCCTAGGGGAACAGCGGCGGTAGAGCGGGTGGGGCGGCGTAAGGTAAGGCTACCGGCATCGGCCACCCCGTACAGGTACAAAAGGCCTAGTAGCATACAGGCCACGCCTGGCTTGTACTGGCGGCGCATGGCGGCAATAGCCAACGGCAACAGCACCAAAGTCAGAACGAGCTCCACCCATAGCCAGCGAGGAGCCGCGCCCGGGTACTGCGCCACCAGCCATATTCCCGACCCTAAAATAAGTAACCCCAGGAGCGAATCGACGATGCGGGTACGGGCGCGCAACTTGCCTAAAGCCTCGTGGCGACTCAGAAACAGGAGGGCGGCTTTGGTGGCGTAGAACACTAAAAAGGCAAGTATTGCCAACAGGTGCAGGCGTAGAAGCAAAGTGGAAAATGACACGGACGGCAACTAAGTAACTGAGCGATTAAGTGAACCAACAAGAAGGAAACAAAGGTAAGGCCGTAAAAAGCCACGCAAAAGGCTGATTTATTCTATCAGAACGGTAGTCTTTTCAACTACCTAGATGCCGTCGGAAGGTTACTGTTCATTTCCTGCCAGCCTCGTGCCTCCTGCCCTGCCTATCTTTGCTAGCTAATAACAACTCACTCATTCACTCCGTCACTCATTCCCTTCCGTGCGCGTTGCCATCGTTATCAATACCTCTTGGAATATCTGGAATTTTCGGCGCAGCTTGGTAAAAGCGTTGCAGGCGGCCGGTCATGAAGTGCTAGCCATTGCGCCCCCCGATGCTTACTCTGAGCGCCTGGAAACCGAGCTAGGCTGCCGTTATGTCCCTATCCTGATGGAGAACAAGGGCACTAACCCGGTAAAGGACGCCCAGCTCACGCGCCGTTTCTACGGCATCTACCGGCGCGAACGGCCCGACGTGGTACTGCACTATACCATCAAGCCCAACATCTATGGGGCGTTGGCCGCCCGGTTAGCGGGCGTTCCTAGCATCAACAACGTGTCGGGTTTGGGGACGGTGTTTTTGGTGCCCAACTTCGTGAGCAAGGTGGCCTTGCAGCTCTACCGCTACGCCTTTCGGTTTCCCCGCAAGGTGTTTTTCCAGAACGGCGACGACCAGGCGCTATTTCTGCAGCATGGGCTGGTACGCCAGGCAATAACCGACGTGCTGCCCGGCTCCGGGGTTGATGTTAAGCGCTTTCAACCGGCCGCCGAGTTCAAGCGCCAAGAGCCGTTTGTGTTTCTGATGATTGCGCGGGTGCTCTACGAGAAAGGCGTCGAAGAATATTTCGAGGCCGCCCGGCTGGTGCGGGAGGCGGTGCCCGGCACGCGGGTGCAGCTGCTAGGCGGAGTCGATGAGTCGGGTGGGGTAGGGGTGAAACGGGCGGTATTCGAGTTGTGGCTCACGGCCGGCCATATCGAGTACCTCGGTACCACCGACGACGTGGCTGCTTACATCCGGCAAGCCGATTGCGTGGTGCTGCCATCTTACCGCGAAGGCACACCCAAAACCTTGCTCGAAGCCGCCGCTATGGGCAAACCCATTGTCACGACCAACGTGCCCGGCTGCCGCGAAACTGTAGAAGATGGCCAGAACGGCTTGCTGTGCGCAGTCCGCAACGCGCCCGATCTGGCCAACAAAATGCTGCACATTCTCGAGCTTCCTAATGCCGAGCTAGAAGCCATGGGCCGTGCTGGCCGGCGCCTCGCCGAATCGAAGTTCGATGAGCAGATTGTACTTGACAAGTACCTAACCGAAGTTGCTGGTATAGCTCCCAAGCGCCGTTAGGGTCGACTAAACGCTTTACCTTGCTTCTTCAAACAACTCCTAGAATCTCTGGACAGTAAACTATATACATGGAAATTAAGCAGCATGCCTTGGCGGGCGTCGTAGAATTTATTCCCCGGGTCTTTGGTGACGCTCGTGGTGTTTTCTTTGAATCATTCAGCGCCCGAGTATTTGAGTTGGCCGGAGTTCAACACGAGTGGGTACAGGACAACCAATCTAGTTCGACGCGTGGGGTACTACGCGGCTTGCACTTTCAGCGGCCTCCTCATGCTCAGGCTAAGCTTGTGCGCGTAGCCCAAGGGCGGGCCCTCGACGTTATCGTGGATCTGCGTCGTGATTCAAGCACGTATGGGCAGCATTTGGCAGTGGAACTGGATGCGCAGCGTTACAATATGCTGTATGTACCCATCGGGTTTGCACACGGGTTTGTGGCCCTCGAGGACCACACGCTCTTCTTGTACAAGTGCTCGGACTACTATCAGCCAAGCGCGGAAGGCGGCCTCCGTTGGGATGACCCTTCCCTTAACATCAATTGGGGCATAGACAAGCCAAACGTATCCGACAAAGACCAGGTACTTCCGCTACTCGAAGAGTTTGATAGTCCCTTCTGAGCACGGACTTTCGCGGATTATTCCGCGAAAATCCGTGCTCATTAGAGCAATTCCAGCAAAGTTTCCAGGCCCATGCCGCGGGAGCCTTTGACAAGAACCTGGCAATCCTGTAGTGCCTTGGTTTGTAGCCAATTGGCTGCTTCGGCTTTGGTAGCGAAGTAATGATTGTGGCTGCGGCTGCTGCCGCAAACGTTGTGGGCGTGCGCCATTTCGGGGCCTATGAGCACAATTTCGCTTAAAGGCAGCTCGGCCAGCAGGTTACCAAGGGCTGTATGTTCGGCAGCGCTTTCCTCGCCTAATTCAAACATGTCACCTAACACCACCACTTTGGTGCTGCGGCGGCTGCCAGGACGAGTAGCGAAGCTGCGCAAGGCGGCACTCATACTGCTGGGGTTGGCATTGTAAGCGTCCAGTATTACCTCGTTGCGGCCCGTATCAACAAGCTGTGAGCGGTTGTTGGTAGGGGCATAAGAGGCTAGGGCATCGGCAATGTCGGCGGTTGGCACACCAAAGTATTGGCCAACCGCAGCGGCGGCAGCTAGATTAGGAAAATTGTAGTCGCCGGTGATGCGGGCCTCAAGCAAGGTGCCATCCGTTAGGCGGAACGTCACGTTTGGTATAGGGCTGACCAAAGTGGCCGGATATGTATCGGCGGTGCCGGGGTAGGTTACCCGTTGGGGGACCATAGCCGCCAGTTCTACCAGTCTAGCATCCAGAGTGTTAACAAAGGCAGTGCCGTTTGTGGCAGCTAAGAAGCGGAACAGTTCGGCTTTGCCTTGCGCAATGCCTTCCTGACCGCCGAATCCTTCCAGATGGGCCTTGCCGATGTTGGTAATCAAGCCGTGCGTGGGTTCGGCAATGTTGCTGAGTAGCTCGATTTCGCCCCGGTGGTTGGCGCCCATTTCTACAATGGCAAGCTCATGCTCCTCGGGCCGGATGCTAAGCAGGGTGAGGGGCACACCAATGTGGTTGTTGAGGTTGCCGCGCGTGTATTGCACCCGAAAGCGCCGGCTCAGTACGGCGTGAATCAGCTCCTTGGTAGTGGTTTTTCCGTTCGAGCCAGTGATGCCCAAGACGGGGATGTTCAGCTGCCGCCGATGGTGACGGGCCAAGTCCTGGAGGGTACGTAGCGGGTCGGGTGCGTACGTGTACAACTCGGGATGCTGAGTTGCCAGGGCGGCATCGTCTACTACGGCGTGGCGGGCTCCGCTGGCCAGGGCCTGGGGGGCGAAGTCGGCCCCGCGGAAGGTGGGGCCGTTCAGGGCGAAGAACAGCGTATCGGTCTGGGCCTGCCGCGAATCGGTGCTGACGGAAGCACAGGCGCGGAATTGGTCGTAGAGGGCTGCTATGTCCTGCATGATTATTGTAGTAACTTAAAGCTAAATTGTTGTGTTATCCTGGAAAGGTCTGGTTCGCTCTATGATGTTACGCCCTATTCTCTTGCTTTTTGTGCTGTGCAGTTGGCTGACCAGTCGTTCGGCTTTGGCGCAATCTACTGCGTTTGGCTTCGAACTACGGTCAGTGGCAAAAGTAGTGCAAGGCACTGATACCCTGCGTAACGCCTGGGCAGGCGGCCTCGACTCACCCCAATTTTCCAGCATCGACCTAAATGCCGATGGTCAGCAGGACCTCTTCATCTTCGACCGGCGCCTGCGGCGGGTCCTTACCTATCTGAACGTGGCAGCGGCCGGTGGCGGCCGGCAGTGGCAGTATGCTCCCAATTATGAAGTGCTGTTCCCGGCTGGTATGCACAACTGGGCTTTGCTGCGCGACTACGACTGCGACGGCCGACCCGACCTGTTTACCAACGGCGACAGTGAAGTCGATGTTCAAGTGTTCCGGAATGTGGTTGGCCCCGGCGGCCTGCCTACGTTTCAGCCCATTACCTCCCTGCTAACGGCCCTGGTAGGTAGTACGCCCGTCAACATCAATACGGGCGTCAATATGCCTACTATTGAGGATGTTAACGGTGACGGGCGGCTCGATATTCTGATTTATGATTGGGACAACGACAAATTCGTTACCTATTATCAGAACATCAGTTCGGGTACGTGCGGCGGGCTGCAGTTCCGGCTCGTAACCGACAGTTGGGGCAATATTCAGTCTTGCTTAAGTAGCTGCGGCTCGTACAGCTTTTCGGCTACCACCTTGTGCCGGCCGGGGGGCGTGCAGCATTCGTCGGGCAGCAACATATTGGCCATCGATTTAGATGCAGACGGCGACAAAGACCTGGTTGTGGGCCGCGATTATTGTACCGAGCTGGTCGCCATCACCAACCAAGGCACTCCTCAACAGGAGGCTATGACAGCTAGCAGCCTCATTAGTAATTTCCCGACCGGTACTACCCCCGTGCGCATCGCCAACTTTCCGGCGGCGTATAACTTGGATGTCAACTTCGATGGCCGTCCCGATCTGCTGGCTGCGCCCAACCTTTTCGATAACCTGGACACCGTAGAAACTCGCCGGTCGGTGTGGTTTTACGAGAATGCGGGCACCGGAGCCGCGCCTAATTTTCAGTTTCGGCAGCCAGATTTCCTGCAGAGCGACATGATAGAAGCGGGCTCGCAAGCCGCGCCCGCCTTCCTGGATGTAGATGCCGACGGGCTCAAGGATATGCTGGTGGCCGGCACTCGGCGCGACGCCCCCGGTGGTTTCTTCGTGGCCAGCGTGGCCTACTATCGCAATGTAGGCACAGCCTCGCGCGCCATCTACAAGCTCGTCACGACAGATTACCTCAACTTATCAGCCAAGAAATTTGGCTTGCTGCGGCCTATTATCGTCGACCTCAACCGCGACGGGGCACTCGATTTAGCTTGCATTGGCTATTATGCCATCGGCCGGAGCAGCTTCCTAGGCTTCTACCTCAACCAGGCCGCGGCCGGGCAGGCACCTAGCTTCAACACGGCCACCATGCGCTACATCAGCAATGTGCCGAACAGCCAATACGACGCGGCCACTTTCTTCGATGTCGATAACGATGGCTACGTGGATCTGCTCTACGGCACCAACTCCAACCGCACCGATTTGCCTGGCCAGAGCTTGCGCTACTACCGCAACAACGGCAGCAGCACGCTCGAAGCAGCGTTTGTGGTCGCCAACTCCGACTACGGCCAGATTCGCTCAGCCGGCAACACCCGCCCGGTTAACCTGTATCCGCTGGTAGCCGACTTCGACCGTGATGGCACCCCCGACTTGCTCACGGTGGACGCGGCCGGGACCGTCCGGCTGTTCAGCAATCTACGCGGCCAGAGCAGCATTTTCCTCGATCGTACGAATCTGTTTTACAACACAGCCCGCGCCACCTACGACAACGCCCAACTAGGAATCCGCGACCAAAACCACTTCACCTTGGCGGCCAACGATGTAAACGGCGACGGGGGGTTGGAGCTGTTTATTGGAATGGAAAGCGGCGGCGTACTAGCTGCCGCGCCGCGCAACCAAGTGCTTGGTATTAAAGGGGCCGCCGCTTCAACTCTGCCAATCAGTCTCTACCCAAACCCGGCCACTACCACCACTACCGTAGAAGCGTCCCGTCCTGTCCGTCTGACTTTGCTCGACCTCACCGGCCGCACTGTACGCACCAGCCCGGCACCAGCCCGCCGCCACGAACTCGACCTACGCGGCCTGGCTGCGGGCCTTTATATGGTGCGCTGCGAAACAGCCGATGGGCAGTTGGGTATGCAGCGGCTGGTAGTGAAATAGTGATTTAGCCACTTAGCGAGTTGGCCGTTCGGCTGGCATGAATGGCTAACTCCCTATCGCGCTACCAACTGCGTTAGCTCGAAGGAGTCAGCGTCTTGCAGGGCCGGGAACCGTTCGCGAAAGGCTTCTAGGTCGGCGCGGCGGAGGGCGCGGGTGATGCCGGTTTCCTGGTTGCCCACTTCCACCAAGTATTCGCCGCGCATGTCGAGCAGAGCTGAGTCGCCGGCGTAAGCTAGGCTGTTTCCGTCGATGCCCACGCAATTCACGCCCATGGTGTAGGCCAGGTTTTCAATGGCGCGGGCGCGGAGCAAGGTCATCCAGGCGGTGCGGCGGGCGGCGGGCCAATTGGCTACGTACAGCAGTAGGTCGTAGGGTTGCGAGTTGGAGTTACGGCTCCAAACCGGAAAACGCAGGTCGTAGCACACTAGGGGGCAGATGCGCCAGCCGCGCCATTCCTCCATCAGCCGCTCGGTGCCGGCCGTGTAGGTGTGGTGTTCGTTGGCCATCGTAAACAAGTGGCGCTTATTGTAGTAGCTCAGGCTGCCATCGGGCCGGACCCATAGCAGGCGGTTATAGTAGTTGCCTTCCTCTTTAATGATAATGCTGCCCGTAACCACGGCGTTGCGGGCCGCTGCTATGTCGCGGAGCCAAGCTACGGTGGGGCCATCCATGGGTTCAGCTAGCGTAGCCGCATCCATGCTAAAGCCAGTCGTGAACATTTCAGGCAATACAATCAGGTCGGTAGCAACGGATATTTCGTGGATATGCCGACGCAGTTCGGTGCGGTTGGCTGCCGGGTCGTGCCACTGCAAGGAAGCCTGTACGAAAGAAACAGTTAAATCAGACACGGTAGTGAGACAATAGGTAGGTGGGTGAGAGGGAGCGGCATAACTATCTAGAAATATAAGATGGTCGAAAACAGATAGTAGTATAACCCGGAAAATAATTTCTGGTCGATTAGCACGTAACTAGGTGGCCGAACCCCGCCAGTTGATGGCAGTTGCTTGGGTAACGAATACAGCGTCAACTGATTGCCTGGCCTGTAAGCGCCCGGTTATAGCTCCCGCAGCCGAGCCGCGGCGGCGCGCAGGGTTGCTTCCTGCTTGGCAAAGCAAAAACGAATCAGCCCCTCGTCGTGGCTGTTGTGGTAGAAGGCCGAAACGGGCACCACCGCCACGCCGGCTTCCCGGGTTAGCCGTTGGGCAAAAGCTACACCGGTTTCCGTGGCGGAGATGCGGGCGTAGCGAGCCAGCTGGAAGTAGCCGCCAGCCGCCGGCAGCAGCTCGAAGCGCGATTCGGCCAGCAACGCCCGAAACAAGTCGCGCTTGGGTTGGTAGAAGGCGGGTAGCTCCTGGTCGTGGGTGGGATTGGCTTCGAGCACATCCGCTAAGGCGTGCTGCGTGGGGGTGCTCACGGCAAACGTTAGGAACTGATGCACCCGGCGCAACTCGGTGGTGAGGGCAGGGGGCGCTACGCAGTAGCCCACCTTCCAGCCGGTGGCATGATACGTTTTGCCGAACGACGAGAGCACAAAAGCCCGTTCTCGCAGGGCTGGGTGTTGCAGCACGCTACGGTGCGGGATGCCGTCAAACACCATGTGTTCGTATACTTCGTCGCTGAGCACCAGGGTGTTAGTATTGGTTAGCAGCGCGGTTAAGGCTTCCAGATCTTCGGCGGTTAGTACGGCGCCACTCGGGTTGTGCGGCGAGTTGAGCATAACCAGGCGCGTACGGGGCGTGAGGGCGGCTTGCACCCGGTTCCAGTCGGGCCGGAACGTGGGGGCGTCAAGAGGAACGTACACGGGTACCCCGCCTTGCAGCCGAATTGCGGGGCCGTAGAGGTCGTAAGCTGGTTCGAGCACCAGTACTTCGTCGCCGGGGTGCACAACGGCGGCGAGCACGGCGTACAGCGCCTCGGTAGCGCCGCAAGTAACAGTGATTTCCGTGGCCGCGTCGGGAGCAGGCACTCCGTACACCCGCGCCGTTTTGCGCGCTATGGCTTCGCGCAGCCGGGGCAGGCCAGGCATGGGGGCATATTGGTGGTGGCCGGATGTGTTGGCATGGCGGGCCAGTGCCGCTTGCAGGTCCTGCGGCGGGTCGTAGTCGGGGAAGCCTTGGGCCAGGTTGATGGCTCCGCACTCTTGGGCGAGCTGTGTCATCACCGAGAAAATGCTGGTGCCGACATCGGGCAGTTTAGAATGAATAGTAGGCAGCGCCATAAAAGGAAGCAAGTGAAAAGAGGTCCAAAATACAGACTGGCGACGGAGAACTCGCTAAGGTTATTTGCAAAGCAAGACGCTACATTTCAAGCTTCCAGCCAAGAAGTAGTTGATGCGACACACAAAAAAGCCCTGCCAAGGTAGTTGACAGGGCTTTTCACCAGGAAGGACAGCTCACCAAGACCGGCTTAGCCCTTACGTTGGTAAGGAAAGCGCTTGGAGGCATTGCGCATCAGGGCGTTGGTGAGGTTCTGCGCGTTGTTGGTGATGATGGGGCCCCCGCCGCCTGAAAGGTTGCAGTCGTATTTCCAGAGCAACTGACCGTCCTGCTGGTCGTGGATACTCAGAGAGGCCGTTACCTCATCCGACGGTACATACAGGGGCGTCAGGATATTAATGGCGACGGCGGCCGCTAGCGGCAGCGGCTTGCTCAGCAGCATTTGCCCCGACAGTACGGCATCGACGCCGAGCAGGCGGGCAGCTTCTTCGCGTGGCATCTGGCGCAGGTCGTCGTAGCTCAGGCCAGCTTCCCGCAGCAGCACGTTGGTTTTGCTGATGTCCTGAAACCGCACGGTATAGCGGTTTTTGCTTTCGCGTTGCAGTAAGTAGCTGTAGATGCTGTTCTGAATGGCAGCGGCAGCTTGTTGCTCCTGTTCAGCCAGGTTCGGGTTGGGGGGCAAGGCGCGGCCAAACGTAGGAGCCGGCTTGATATGGATATCGAAAGGCAGGATGGCCACCAGTTTGTGACGGGGCAACACAGTTTCACGGAAGTTGCGGGCTACGTACACCCGAGGGGAACAGGCGGCAAGGCAGAGCAGCAGCAGGAAAGGGAAAAGCTTTTTCATGGCAGTTAGTGGAAAAGAAGGAAGGAATAGCAAGACACAAAGCCTCACTATAATAGAAGCCGGTCCGCCCCCGAAAGGACGCCGCACGCTACTTATCTTGTCTTCCGGCCAGAAGCTGAAAAGCTATTTTGCAAACCCGGTGCCGATTTTTATAGAAGAGTTCCTTCCAGACAATATTTTAATTTAAAAATACTATAAAGCTCTGGTTTCTAATAAGATAAAAATTGCATCTACTCTTTGATTCGGGCATAAAACTACAAGCAGACTGCCGCCGCAACTTAGGCACGCCCAGAAGCAGCCTGAAACTATACCCGTTGCATCGGTAAATACACCCGGAAAGTAGCTCCTTCATTAACAGTGCTTTCCACTTCTACCCGGCCGCCCGCCTGCTGCACAATGCGGTTGACGAGGTAAAGGCCCATGCCGGAGCCTTCCACATGGTCGTGGAAGCGGCGAAACAGCTGAAACAGCTGACCCCGGAAGCGTACCAGGTCGATGCCGATACCATTGTCTTGCACAACCAACAGCAGCTGACCATCGTGCAAGCGGCTGCTTAAATGAATGCAAGGCACGCGGCCGGGAGCAGCGTATTTAAGGGCATTGCTAACCAGGTTGTAGAGTACACTTTGCAGGTTAGACCGCACGAATTCCACCACCGGCACCACCTCGAAGTTAGTGGATACCTGCGCGCCGCTAGCCGTCAGCTGATCCTGAATGCTTGCCAGCACTTCGGTGGTTAAAGTGGCTAGCTCAATAGGTTCGGTCGGCAGGTACTGGCGCTGCTTCTGCACCAGCTCCGACAGGTCGCCAATCGTACCGTTGATTTGTTGCAGGGCCCGCTCGAACATGCCCACCAGCTTCACGGCGTCCGGGTCGCGGAAGTGGGCCGTGCGCGTGAGTTCCTGAAAGATGCCCGCCATGTTGTTGATGGGCTGCTTCAGGTCGTGGGAAGTGGTGTACACAAAGTTGTCGAGGCTGGCGTTGGTGCGGAGTAGCTCGGCATTTTGCGTTTGCAGCAGCTCCCGCAGCTCCCGTTCCTCGTGAATGTCGGTGTCGGTGCCGTACCAGCACACCACCCGGCCCGCGGTGTTAAACTCGGGTACGCCGCGGCTTAGCTGCCAGCGGTACTGCCCGTCGTGCCGGCGCAGCCGAAACTCGTAGCTCCAGCTATGACCAGCCGCCAGCGCCGCTTCGTACAGCGGGTAAACGGCAGGTAGGTCATCGGGGTGCACGAAGTGATGCCAAATGTCGGTGATGGGAGCGGCGGGGTCGTGGCCGGTGAAAGCGTACCACTGTGGACTCGCGTACAGTGCCTGCCCCGCCGCGTCGTTGATAAACGTTATCACCGGCAACGACTCCGTCATGAGGCGAACTTGCTCGTTGCGGCGGCTGATTTGCGCTTGCAGGGCTTCCGACTTCTGGCGGTTGCGCACCTGCTCGGTCACGTCCAGAATAAAAGCCAGTATTCCTCGCACCTGCTGCAACTCGTCGTACAGGGGCTGGAAGGTGAACGTGACGTGATACTGCCGAAGCGCCGTACCAGCCGGGTCTTGCATAGCAACGAGCGTTTCAAAACCTTGCTGGGGCTGGCCCGTGGTGTACACGCTGTCGAGTAGGGCCACCATGCCTTGCTCCTCTAGTTCGGGCAGCAAGGCGGCTAAGGGCTGGCCTACCTGGGTGCGGCCGCCTACAAAAGTGGTGTAGCTGGCGTTGAAGAACGTGAGGCGGTGCTCGGGGCCTTCCAGCGTGGCAATAGCCGCCGGCGCCTGGCTGAAAATCTCCAGCAACTGCCGGTCTTTTTCCTCCAGCCGCTCCCGGATGCGCCGCTGATCATCGATATCGGTGTTGGTGCCTACCCAAAGCAGAATGCTGCCATCGAAGCGCCGGATTGGTACGCCACGGGCCAGAAACCAGCGGTACTGCCCGTCGTGGCTGCGCCAGCGGTGCTCGGTTTCGAAGGTGCTGCCTTGCTCTATGGCCACCTGCCAGCCTTGCACCGTCGCCGCCAGATCGTCGGGGTGCAGGTAGTGGTGCCAGCCGGAGTTGCGTAGCTCGTCGAGCGTGGCGCCGGTGTAGTCAAACCACCGCTGATTGTAGTAGAACACCAGTCCGTTGGCCCTCGACAGCCAAGCCATCTGGGGCAATGCCTCCAGCGCCTGTCGAAACTCCCGGTCTTGGTGGCGCACCTCTTCCAGTAGCTTAGTGGTCCGCTGCTTGGCCCGTACCTGCTCGGTCACATCGATGCCGAATACCAGAATGCCTTGCGTACGGTTGTTTTCATCGAGCAAGGGCTGGAATACGCCGTTGAAAAACCACTCCTGCTGGCCTTTCAGCGGCGCCGAAGACTGAAACGGCACTTCGTGCAGCACGTACGGCTCCCCGGTGCGGTACACTTCATCAATTAGCGCAATGAACCCCTGGTTTACTAGCTCGGGGGCCACCTGAGCAGCGGGCATACCCAACCGGACCTGACCGTTGAAAAGCTGCTGGCCTCGCTCGTTTACGTAGCGGTACACGTGGTTAGGGCCGGTGAGGGTAGCAATGTAGGCGGGCACCTGGCTCAGGATCTGCTGTAGCTGCTGATCTTTCTCTTCCAGCAGCTGGCGGGTCTGTTTCTGATGGTCGATGTCGGTGCTGGTGCCAAACCACCGGACGATGGTGCCGGCGGCATCGCGCTGGGGCAGAGCCTGGCTGAAAAACCACCGGAAAACCCCATCACAGCCCCGAAACCGAAACTCTGCTTCGTAGGCTTCGCCAGTGGTCAGGGAGTGGCGCCAGCGCTTCCGCACCCGTTCCTGGTCGTCGGGATGGGTCATGGCCAACCACAAACCGGGTATGCTGGCATCGGCTATGGTGTAGCCAGTGTAGGCCATCCAGCGCGCATTAAAGTACTCGTACCGGCCAGCCGCATTCGCTATCCACACAAGCTGCGGAATGAAATCCGCCAAAAAACGAAATTGCTCCTGCGGCAGGCGAGGCTCGGCGCTCAGCGACTGAGCCGGAATAGTAGCCGGGGCCGGCGTCTGTTTCTGCAGCTGGCACAGCAGGTAGCGCACCGGCGCCTCGGGCGCCGACCGCACCGGCGTCAGCAAGAGGTACCAGTTGTGAACAGGCTGCGCCTGGTGGGCTGGCAAATGCGGTAAAACCACCGGCAACAGGTAAGGAGCGGTAGAAACCTGAAGCGCTGCCAAAGCAGCTTCCCAACCCGCCAAATCCGTTTCGTCTCCGAATACCTCGGGTGCCGCTCGGCCCAATAAAAGGGCTTCTCCCAAAATAGCCTGACTTGCTGCATTGGCCGCTACCACCGTAAGGTCGTGCGGATGCAAAGCCAAACAAGGTGTTGGCAGTGCATCAAAAAGCAGTTGAAAATCAGGTAAATCAATCATTAGGCAGTATACCTGCTGCTAGTGGTTAACCCGCGCCGGCAATCCAAGGTAAGGCTCTGGCTGGAACTTCGCTACTGGTTGAGGAAGAGTTGAAAGTCGCTTGTCCGGAATGTTCAACTTGAATTATGAACACTAGCTGAAGCTGTGGCAATCGAGGAAATGAACAAGGTAATTGCTTACATAACAAGCAACTTTCAGCAGTGAACCAGCTAAAAACAAAAGCCGATCCTGTCGAGGAATCGGCTCTTGTTTTTAGCTGGTTCGTTGGAGTGCAGCAGAAACGAATTGCTGCGTTGCTTACAGGGGAGTCTTGAGCAACTGCGGATAAGCTTTCCGGAACTTCATCACCTTCGGTACCGACACTGACTGCACATAAGGATTGTCGGGGTGCAGGCGGAAATAGCCCTGGTGGTAGCCTTCGGCGGGCCAGAACTTAGTGAAGGGCGCAACCTGCGTCACAATGGGATTGGGGTAGTGCTTCGAGGCATTTACGCGCTTGATGGTCGCCTCAATCAACTGCTTTTCTTGCGGCGTACGATAAAAGGCCACGGAGCGGTATTGCGTACCGGCATCGGGGCCTTGGCGGTTAAGGGTGGTGGGGTCGTGGCCGGCCAGGAAAAACACGTCAAGCAACTGCTGGTAGCTGATTTGCTTGGAGTCGTAGTACACCTCGAAACTTTCGGCGTGGCCGGTCTGGCCGCTGCCTACTTGCTCGTAGGTGGGGTTTTGCTCTTTTCCGCCCGCGTAGCCCGATACCACGTATTTCACGCCGCGTAATTCTTCAAATATTTCCTCGGTACACCAGAAGCACCCGCCGGCGAAGGTGGCTACCGCCAACCCATTTGCTTGGGCGGCAGTAGGCAAACCACCTGCCGTAGAACGCGCAAGGGCTTGGGCGTCGGCAGAGCGCTGCTGCCCGCAGGCCATGACAAAGAGCAGCAAGCAAATCAAACAAGACTTCAGTTTCAACAAAGACATTTCAATAAATAAAAGCGTGGGAAACTCGACGGCAGATGTACGCAAATCAGCGCCTGTCGGACGTTATGAGTTGAATATGCTGTAAAACAATAATCGGGCGCTAAAGTCGCCTGTAACTGAAACTTTTGCATGAACGGCTGAGGATAGGATTCTCTTCTACATTTGCACTCTTTCCCGCTCTCACTCACCTTACTGCAACTCCCTGGTTATGGCCCAACAAGTACTTTTCCAGACTTCTTACGTTACCATCATCTACGATTACAACCAGGAGTGGCTCTACGTGGACTGGACCGGTGAGCAGACGCTGGAAACAGTACAAACGGGCTGTTTACAAATGCTGGAGTGTCTGCGCGACGAAAGGTGCCACAAGGTGCTCAACGACAACACCCGCGTAACGAGCATGTGGTCGGATGCGGCGGAGTGGGGCGGGCACGTTTGGTTTCCGGCTATGGCCGATGCCGGCTTGCAGTATTTCGCCTGGGTTTATTCACCTAATGTGTACAGCCGCCTCTCTACCGATCTAACCCTGCAACACACAACTCGCCCCCTGATTCTAACTTTCGACAGCTTGGAAACGGCCTCGGCGTGGCTGAAGCAAATGTAGAAGCCTCAACAGTAACAACTCATGCTAATTTCATCTTACTCAGATATATAAACTCTTTTATTAAAATTGCGTATCTTTTATATGTTCTAATTTTTATTGAATATGTCAAAACCACCTCTCGTTCCGTCTGGTGCTTCCTACGCTGATCCTCGGGTCAGAGAAAAGGTGGCAGCTTGGATGAAGGAATTTCATCATGAGCAGATAACCGCCATCGGGAGCAACGAAATGCTACGCGTCTACTGTCAAGCCCTCAACAATTGGGTGCTCAACCCAACCACCGAATCGCACGACATTGAGCTTTTGATAGACGAAATTTGCCACACGGCCCGTCTGGAAGGCTCAGACAACTGAAAGCCGAATGCAGGATTACAGCAAAAAAGCTGTCCTGCATTCGGCTTTCGCTTTTGCAATGCGCTAATCTTCAGCGCAAAACGTACGAAGGGCTGCCAAGCCTGGGTGCTGCCGTTGCGAGTGAAGCCGGCAGTCACTCACCTTTCACGTAAGAACAGTATTTGGAGTGCTATGCTACTAGCAGCGTCAGGTGAAGTGTAGGCTTCATACTATAGCTTCCGGCAGGTTTTAGCATTGTATGAAACCTGGTTGACTTGCTGCCTAAGCTCATTTCACTTGTTCAGACAAGCTACTAATCAGGCTAATGAAGCGGAATTTCTGGAAATGCAAGAGGGAGACAGGTCCTTACGTCCTGTGAAACAGGACGGAGACGGGTAGTACGCAAAAAAGCAAGCTTACCTGCGGCAGTAGTACCACCCCCGGGCCAAGCGGCCCGACACGCGTCTGATTTGCATACTAAAATATTAATGGAATGCCAAAAGGGCTCTTTAACAAACGCATTTATAAGCAGATATGCAAATATTTGCCAGGGTATTCCATTGGTATAGAGTATAAATTAGGTTATAATTAATAGAATTTTATAGTTAAATAGCAGGTCTTGAGGTAATTCGATATTCCAACTAAATCATATAATTTTTGACAGGGCAGTAGTACTATATACAATAGAGTAGAGCAGTATACTGCCGTTCCTCACGAGAATAAGAGTATTTTCAATTGCCACAGTACCAATGTGCAGCAATAAGTCTATCTTGTCTGTCCGTCGGAATGGGCACCTTTTACGGTTAAGACAAGTTGGCCCTTTACTGTCCTGTAACTTGAACTGTACCTCCACCCTTATGAAAATACATCAGCTTGCTCTTCTGATGGCTGCTAGCAGCCCACTATTCGCCACGCCATGTGCCGCCGGAGACAACCCGACGGGTACCTCGTCGGTTACCGTTATAGTGTCGGCTTTGGCTTCTACTAAATCAGTGGTAAAGCTGTATTTCTATAATGTGCGCGACAAGTTTTTGCAGCACGGCGGCTACACCTTCATGCGGGTAATTCAGCCGGGTGGGCAGCAGCAAGTAACCTTGCCCATCAACCTGCCCAACGGGGAGTGGGCCGTGGCTATTACCCAAGACACCAACAACAACGATAAGCTCGACAAGAACTTTGTAGGCATTCCAACCGAGCCCTACGCCTTTTCCAACAACGTGCGTCCCAAGCTGTCGGCACCGGATTTCAACGACTGCAAATTTGTAGTTAGTGGCCCCAAGGTGGTAAACATCGTGCTCAACAAGTAGGCTGAAACTGGCAGCGTTTGCAGCTGGCTATGCCATTCAAAATAACAACAGTTCGAAGCCCGTTCCGCATCCGTGGGACGGGCTTCGGTTTTATATAGCAAGCTGACTGCCCATCAATGAATACTGCTTATTGGCGAGGCTGTTAGCGGAATGTGGCCTAACTTTTCGCCCTTGTTTCCTTCCCATTTCAACCAGATGCGCACGTTTCTGCTGGCTGCTTTCGCAACGCTAACTTTTCCGATGGTCGGTGGTGCCCAAAGCCTGCCTATCCTCGACCAAAATCCGCCTTCCTTGCACTGGCAGCAAGTGCAGACGCCGCATTTTCGGGTGCTGTACCCAACGGGCTTTGAAGCCGCCGCGCAGCGTACAGCCCAACGGCTAGAGCAGGTGCACGGCCCCGGCGCCGCCACCCTGGGGGTAAAGCCGCGTCCTATTTCAGTTGTGCTCCAAACCCGCACGAGCGTCAGCAACGGGTTCGTGACCTTTCTGCCGCGCCACGCCGAATTCTACGCCACGCCCGAGCAAGGCATGGGGCTGGGCACCAACGATTGGCTCGACCAGCTGGTAGTACACGAGTATCGGCACGTGGGGCAGTTCGAGAAAGGGCGGCAGGGCATTGGCCGTCTGCTCGGCCCGCTACTCGGCGACGGGGCCCTAGGCGTGTCGGCAGTGGGCTTGCCGCAGTGGTTTTTCGAGGGTGATGCCGTGGGCACCGAAACAGCGCTTACGCGCAGTGGCCGGGGCCGCATTCCGGAGTTTGGAGTAGGTATGCGGGCCAACCGGCTGGGCGGCCTGCGCTACAACTACCAAAAGGCCGCCAACGGCTCCTTGCGCGACTACGTGCCCGACTGGTATGTGCTCGGCTACTACCTGACCTCTTACGCCAAAACCCACTACGGCGCCGACGTGTGGGACCGGGTGCTAACCCGCTACAACCGATTCCCTTTTTATCCTTTCTCGTTTTCCAACAGTCTGCGCCGCACCACCGGCCTGCGGGTAGAACAGCTCTACACCCGCACTATGACCAACCTCGATTCGACGTGGCAAGCGCAGCAGCGTGAACTGCAGCTGACGGAGGCGCGGGAGCTGACCGGGCAGTATAAGGGCCGGGTGTACACGCAGTACCAGTGCCCGCAATACGTCAACGATAGCACCGTAGTGGCCCTCAAAACCGGCCTCGGCGACATAGCGCAGCTGGTGCTGCTTTCCACCAAAACAGGGAAAGAGCGGAAGCTGCATGTGTTGGGGCCGCTAAATCTGCCGGAAATGCTGTCGGTGGGCGGGGGCAAAGTGGTGTGGCCCGAGTATCGGTTTGATGCCCGCTGGCGGCAACGCGTGTATTCCGAGTTGAAGGTGCTCGACCTGGCAACCGGCCAGGTAGCGCGGATAAGTCGGCACCACCGCTACACCGCCGCGTCCCTCTCGCCCGATGGGACGCGGCTAGTTGCCATGGAAACGGATTCCAGCTACCACCATGCTTTGTCGGTGCTCGATGCCCGGACCGGCGCGGTGCTTGCCACGCTGCCCAACCCGCAAAACGATTTCTACCAGCAGCCGCACTGGACGCCCGACGGGCAGCGCATTGTGACGGTGACGCTCAAGCCTACCGGCAAAACCTTGGAGCTACTGGACCCTGCTACCGGGGCCGCGCGACAACTGTTGCCCGTGGCCAACGTGAACGTAAGCAACCCGCAACCCTGGGGCGAGTACGTACTTTACAACTCACCCCAGTCGGGCATCGACAATGTGTACGCCGTGCACACCAGCACCGGCCAAACGTACCAGGTAACTTCCCGGCCGCTGGGCGCCTACCACGCGGCACCAGCGCCGGACGGGCAGCACCTAGCTTTCCACGATTACCGCGCCACAGGGGCCCGCGTGGTGGAAATGCCACTCACTCCTGCTGCCTGGCGTGCTATACCAGCGGCCACTACGGCCACGCCTGGCCCCTACGCGACGGAACTAACGGCCCAAGAACCAGGAGCCGCTGTTTTGCTGCCGTTGCTGGCTGGCACGGCCCCTGCCGATACGGCGCGCCGGTATCCTACGCGGCCTTACTCGGTGCTGCGCAATGCGTTCAATGTGTTCGGCTGGGGCGTGGTGCAAAACCCGAACGGCAACAGTGTTAGCTTGGGTGTCCGCTCGCAGGATGTGTTGAGCACCACCCAAGCCATTACCGGGGTCACCTACGACCAAACCGAACGCACCGGCGCCGTCTTTGGCGGCTTCAGCTACCAGGGCCAGTACCCGGTGCTGGACGCCGATATCACCTACGGCGGCCGCAATGCCGCCCGCTACATCGACCGCGCCCGCAACCAACCGCTCGACAGCCTTCGACGCGACCAGTGGCGCTACACCCGCCTGACCGCCGGCCTGCGCCTGCCCCTCACGCTCACCCGCTCGAAATACCTGGAGGCCCTGACGCTAAGCAGCTATTACCTGCACGAGCGGCTGTATGACTATGACTTGCCGCGCCGTTTGCCCACCGAGCCAAGCCCCAACAGGCCCGTACACGCCGTGCAAACCACGCTCAGCTATGCGCGCCAGCTGCGGCTCAGTGCCCGTGACGTGGCTCCCCGCTGGGGCGGCTCGTTGCTACTGACCTCTCGCCTTACGCCCTTCGGTACCGGCCTGGAGGCCCGGCAGTGGGCGGGCCAGGGCAGTTTGTACCTGCCGGGGCTGGCCAAGCACCACGCACTGCGGCTGCGCGCTGGCTACCAATGGCAGCAGCAGCGCCAGTACCAGTTTGCGGCGGCCGTTTCGTTTCCGCGCGGCGAAGGCTACGTTAGCTTTGATAGGCTGCGCGCCGCTTCTCTGGATTACTACCTGCCGCTGGCGTACATGCACTGGTCGGTGGGGCGCTGGCTGTACGTGCAGCGGATCAGGGCCAACGGATTTCTGGATGTGGCGCAGGGCCGCAGCGTGGGTATTTCCGGCGAACGGGACTACCGCAACGTGGGCCTCGATACGTCGGTGCTGTTCAACGTGCTGCGGCTGCGCACCCCGCTCGAAGCCGGCGTGCGGGTGGTGCTGAACACCTACACGCGAAACCTGATTATTGAGCCGCTGGCTTTCAGTATACGGCTCTAAAGCCCGCTTGCAGTTTGCCGGGAAGATGCTGTGGGGTAACTGGATTTGTGCTGCGGCGAGTATCCGTCGATTCAATGGTGCAAACCATCGATTTAGGCGTGATGCGGTGAGGAGAGTAAGCGAAATTCAACCATCGAATTAGCCACACCACGAGCAGCCCTTGCACCCTTGTTTATGGAAAGAAAACACTTTCTCAAAAGCTTACTAGTAGGCGTAATCTCCACGCCAGCTCTGCTTTCCGCCTGCGGCAAAGAGTCGGAAGAGGCTACGCCTGCTACAGGCTCAACCGGCACCGGTACCGGCGGCACAGGCTCGGGCACTTGCACCGTAGCTCCCACCGAAACCGTAGGTCCGTTCCCGACCAAAGCACCGGCTTCTTACGTGCGCAGCAACATTGTTGATGGCAAAATGGGCCACCCGTTGACTGCAAAGATTACCATCAAAAACAGCAGCAACAACTGCGCCGTGCTGTCGGGGGCTCTAGTGGATATCTGGCACTGCGACGCCGAGGGCAGCTACTCGGAGTATGGCGGCAACGGCATGCAAGCCACCAACTACCAGGCCGTACACTTCCTGCGCGGCCGGCAAATCACCGATGCCAACGGCCTGGTTACGTTCACCACCATCTTCCCGGGCTGGTACAACGGCCGGGCCACGCACATTCACGTGCACATCTACAGCGCCAGCGGCACTTCGCTGAAAGTAACGCAGATTGCCTTCCCCGAAGGTGCCGGCACGGCGCTGGCTGCCGTCAACGGCTACGGCAAAGGCTTGAGCGGCTACACCTACAACAAGAGCGACAGTGTGTTCAGCGACGATACCACCGGCGTGGAAATAGCCACCGTCACCGGCAGCACCTCCGCTGGCTTCGAGCTGACGATGACCCTGAATGTTGCGGTATAAAGCAGGTGGGCAGTCGGCGTAAGAATCTGTCCAAACAAGCTGTCCTTCCGACGCAGGAGGAATCTGAATGGTGTCGTTGAGCCAGCTAACTCAGATTCCTCCTGCGTCGGAAGGACAGCCTGTGTTTAGGTAGTTTTTAAGTGGTTGATATTGGGGCAAAATGATGTTGATTCACAACGAACCATTCTTTATCCAATAACCTGTTACCCACTACTTAAGGAGCAAGAACTTCATGGGGCCGCCGGCGGCATAAGGCTCCTGTTTTGTTTTCAATTCTGGCAGTCTATAGTTGTATGAAGCAGACACCGGGCAAGATCTTTCTGGCCGACCAACGTGGACTCGTCGAAACCAGCACATTCCGTCGTTACAGCACCTTCAATTTTGGTGCTTATGCGCACGAACACAAGCAGCCTTTCGGAAGCCTTTATGCGGTGAACGAAGAAACGCTAGGCAGTGGGCAGCAATTGAAATTTACTGCCGAACAGGCCTCCTATATTCTGTTGATTCCCGTGACGGGCGACGTGCTCGTAACCAGCTCAGTTGGCCAGACCCACCTTGGGGTAGAGCAAATGCAACTGCTGACGGTGCCGGCCAATGCCATCATACAACTAACCAACCCATACGAAACAGAGCTGGTTACTTTTCTGCATTTCTGGCTGGAAGCCGGAGATGCTGTGGCTGCTCTTGAATGCCAAACGTTTGATTTTCAGTTGTCAGCAACTGAAAATCAGCTGGCAGCCGTAGTGTCTAGCCCTACAGCCGGGCAGGCGCTGCCGTTTATTGTGAGCCTCGGGCGGTTTGCAGGGCGGGAGGAAGTGAATTACCGGCTTGAAAAGGACGCGTCGTTGTTTGCTTTCGTGCTGGGTGGTGCCTTTGAAGTGGAAGGCAGGCTACTGCACGAAAAAGATGGCTTGGCGCTGTGGGACACCGAAGAAGTGGAGCTGGAAGCGCTGAGTAATAACGCCCTGGTTGTGGTCGTCGAGTTAGCCAAGCAACTGGTGCCGCTTGGCTCTTCCCAAACATAAAAGCGTATTGCACTGCCTGGTGGTGCTGCTAAGAAGAACGGTCCTGCTTGATCTAGCGTCCGCGTAGGTGCAGCATCTCGCTCGTGTGGTAAAATCAGCTACTTCCAACGGCTTACAAACTGGTCAAACGTTTCGCGGTAACTGTCGCTGACGGGGATGGTTTCGGTACCGATATGCACCGTGCCCCGACCGATGGAGGCAATGTGGTTGAGGCCTACAATGTAGGAGCGATGGATGCGCATGAACTGCCGCGGCGGTAACCGTTCTTCCAGCGTTTTCAGGCTGGTTAAGGAAAGTAAAGGGCGCGGTTCACTTTGCCGGTACACTTTTACGTAGTCCTTGAGCCCTTCAATGTAGAGAATGTCGTGGAAGGGGACCCGTACTAGCTGATACTCCACCTTCAGGTAGAGATAGTCGTCGGGCGCTTCGGCGGGCTCGGCCGGAGCAGCCGGCGGATTTGCCGGCTGGCTGAGTTCCGCGTACGACTTGGCTTTGTTGGCTACGCGCAAAAACTCCTCGTAGGTGAAGGGCTTGAGTAGATAATCCAGCGCATCCACCTTGTAGCCTTCGAGCGCATACTGGTTGAAAGCCGTGGTGAACACCACCCGCGGACCAGGCTGGCCCGGTTCCCTGACCAGCACGCGGGCTAGTTCTAGTCCGTTGAGGTCGGGCATTTGAATATCCAGAAACAGCAAATCGACCGGCGTGCTTTGCTGCTGTAAGCCGCGTAAGGCCGCCACTGCGCTGCCGTAGCTGCCGACCAGGTTCAGAAACGGCGTTTGTTCAATAAATCGGCCAACCAACTTCAGGGCCAGCGGCTCGTCGTCAACGGCAATGCAATTGAGCTTCATGACTGAAGGGTGAGAGTGAGGTGCACGTAGTATTCGTGTTCGGGCGTGAGTTCGGTTACGGCCAGGGTGTGGCGGCCGGGGTAAAGCAGCTCCAACCGACGGAGGGTGTTGGCCAGCCCGATCCCCGAATTCTCGTCCAGCGCCAGCGGGCGGCCAGGGAAAACCGAATTGCGCACCTCCACCTCGAGGGTGTGAGGGGTAGGCTGCCGTACCGAAATGCGAATGCGACTAGGGGCCAAGGCGCTAACCCCGTGCTTGAAGGCGTTTTCAATGAAAGTAAGCAGGATCATGGGCGCAATCGGGACCTCGTGCACTACGGCCGGCGTCTCATACTCCACTTGAATATTGTCGGTGAGGCGCAGTTGCATCAGGTCGATGTAGTCGCGCACGAAGAGTAGCTCCTGGCTGAGCGGGGCCGTGGCGTGTTGGGTGTCGTAGAGCACATACCGCATCATGCGCGACAAGCGGTGGATGGCCTCGCGGGCCTGGTCGCCGTCGAGCAGCGTGAGAGCGTAGATGTTGTTGAGGGTATTGAAGAAGAAGTGCGGGTTGATCTGCGCTTTCAGCCAGGAGAGCTCCGTCGAGAGCTTTTCCTGCTCCAGCGCCTGCCGGATTTCCACTTCCCGCTGCCCGCGCTGCACGGCGGCGACACTTGTGCCTAATCCTAAAACCAACAACGTAGAAAACAGTACTGCCGGGTTCAGCCAATTATGACGCCTACCCCGTGGCCCGCCCCTACGTCCACCGATTCCAGGTGGAGGGCCGGGCGAGCGGAACACCGAGCTAGGTAAGGAAAAATTTCCGCTGGCTGTTGAACTGTGGTAGCGGTTTTCCAGCGCATCCTGTACTTGCTCGTAGGGCAGAGCCACCCCAACGGCCATTACCACTACGAGCAGCACGTAGCTTAGTAGCCGCCTTCTGTACAGCAGCTGCGGCACTGCCCAATAGATGTTCAAGTAAAACACCCCCAACGACGCAACAAAAAGCCCCGCTTGCAGCGAGTAAAACTGCTTTTGCGGAAGCCACCCGCCTGGCTGCAACGCGAGCAGCAACGCGAGCAGCATCCAGGTGAGGGCATGAAGCAATAAAGGCTGAGCTTGGCGAGAAGTAAAAAGAGACATGCAGCAGCGGTAGATAAGCACGTCAAAGGTATAGGCCCGTGCTTCATGCACGAATACCTAATCGGCCAGCACCGCACAAGTATATACCGGCGGGTGCCGTGGATCGTTGGGTTGATGAGCTAGCGTGCTCAGCGCTACAACTTCCGAAACGGGTGCCGACCGGTGGCCAGTCGTTCGGCCAACTCCACCGCCCGGCGTGCCCGGGTTTCCGCTTGCTTGGCACTGCCTACGTGCTGCGCCATAGCCCGTCGGTGGCTGGCAGAACACTCATTGAACCTCGTTTCGGCTTCGGGCCACGCGGCCAAGGCTTCTGCTAGCTCCTCGGGCAAATCAACCGCATCTGGGTTGGGGTCGGGGGCCAGGCTAACGCTGACGTGCTGACCTAGCTGGATTCCGGCTGCGCGGCACACGTCTTTGTTGATCATCAGGTAGCGCCCACTGCCGGGTAGCGGTAGCAGCCCTAACCGCACCGGATAATTATTGAGGGTGCCAATTACTCGTTTAACTGTTTTTCCACCTAAGGCGTCCACCACCAAAGGCGGTACCACCACAATTTGCGTGGGCATAAAGCTTGGGCCACCGGGCTCCAGCATCGCCCGGAAAGTGTGGGAAGTTGTCATGCTTTGAATGTAAAAAAGCTCGTTCGATGTTGCGTTGTTACGGACGTTTTCAGGGTGAAGATGCAGCGCGAGGTTTGCGCTTCGCGCGTGTTGTACAGTCATCCACGCTACGGCGTGGGGCAGTTGTTTGATGATGCGCGAAGCTTAGGTTTCGCGCGCTGTAGTCTTCGGCTTTTGTATGTCAATAAGGGTGTTCATGCAGCTTGGCAACCGAATTAAATGGCGCGGTGCCGTATGGCCGCTGCGCGGCCGTCAGTCGGGAGACTGACCCGGTCGGTGGGCAGCTAGTCGCGCCAACTTTGTCGGCTAAGACTGCCGCCAGTGTTACTGATACAGCGGCAGCACAAAGGCTAAGCGGCTGTTTGAGTTACGTGTTGGAAATTACCGAACGGTGTAGAGACGCATCTTTGCGTCTCGTCGTTGAACAAAATCGGCGGGTTGGTGCGGGCACCGAGACGCAAAGATGCGTCTCTACACCGTGCTACTGATACAGTGGCAGCACAAGGGCTTAGGCGTTGGCTAATGCCCGGTCGAGGTGCACGTAGCCGCCATCGACGTGGATGATTTGGCCGGTGGTATGGCTAGAGCAGGGCGACAGCAGAAAAGCAGTGGTATTGGCTATTTCCTCGGCCGTGGTCATGCGGTTTTCCAGCGGAATCTTGTTGGTTATTTCGCGCAGTTTTTCCTCCGGATTGGCCAGCGTCTTGATCCAGGTTTCGTAAGCGGGCGTCCAGCATTCGGCCACCACCACGGCATTCACCCGGATGCCATATTTAAGCAGCTCCACGGCCCATTCGCGGGTCAGGGCGTTGCGCCCCCCGTTGGCGGCGGCGTAGGCCGAGGTGTTGCCCTGGCCCGTTTCGGCGGTCTTGGAAGTGATGTTGAGAATAGCGCCACGCGACTTTTTTAGTTCCGGCAGCGCGTAGTGTGCCATCAAGTAGTAATGCACCATGTTCTTGTGCAGACTCTCCATAAACGCTTGGTAGTTGCCGCTTTCCAGCCCTACACCATCGTTCACACCAGCATTATTGACGAGGCCTTCAATACGCCCAAACTGCGCCACTACGGCTTGTACGGCCCGCTCGCACTCCGCCGGCTCCGATAGCTCGGCCGTCACGTAGCCCGCTTGGCCTCCCGCTGCTTCCACGGCTGCCACCAGCGCTTCGTTGTCGTGGGCGTTGCGGCCTACTACCACCGGAATAGCTCCTTCGGCAGCCAGCACCCGCGAAATGCCTTCGCCAATACCTCTCGCGCCGCCCGTTACAATGATGACTTTGTTGCGCAGTTGTAAGTCCATAACTCCAATACTAGGCAGGTGAGTAAGAAACAACCACGGCGGCAGTGCTAGGCTCCGTGGTTGCATCGTGAAAATGTAGCGGAAATCTGGCGCTTAGCTGTAAGTTAAACTAGCAGCTAAGCGCCAAGCCAATTCCTAATGCTTGAAAACGGTGTAAGCCAACGACAATTGGAATCCACTTCTATTTGAGAGGCACTAGCTCTTGCCGTATGCTTTCAACTCCTGGCGCGAGGTACCAAGGCCATCAATGCCAAGTTCCACCACATCACCGGGCTTCAGGTACACGGGCGGGTTGAAGCCCAAGCCGACCCCGGCCGGGGTACCGGTGGAAATAATGTCGCCGGGCAGCAGCGTCATAAACTGGCTGATGTAGGAAATCAGGAAGGGGATGCGGAAGATCAGGTTGGCCGTGGTGCCGTCCTGCATCATTTGGCCGTTCACGCTTAGCCACAGGCGCAGGTTGTCTACATCGCCTACTTCGTCGGGCGTGGCCAAAAACGGCCCAACTGGCGCAAACGTGTCGCAGCCTTTGCCCTTGTCCCAGGTGCCGCTGCGCTCTAGCTGAAATTCCCGCTCCGATACATCGTTGTGCAGCGTGTAGCCAGCAACATAGTCGAGGGCATCGGCTTCTTCCACATACGAGGCCCGCTTGCCTATTACCACGGCTAGCTCCACTTCCCAATCGGTTTTCACCGAGTTTCGAGGAATAACAATGTCATCATTGGGGCCAACCAGCGCCGTTGTTGATTTAAAGAACAGCACGGGTTCAGGCGGCGGTGTGGCACCAGTTTCGCGGGCGTGGTCGGCGTAGTTGAGGCCTACGCATACAATTTTTGAGGGCCGCGCCACCGGGGGCCCGAGCCGCTCGCTCGCCGCAACAACCGGCAGTTGGTTGGCCTGAGTTTGCACAAATTCCGCTAACCGGCTCAAACCATCTGTAGCAAAGAAAGCCTCGGTATAATCTTCCCCGAAAGCGGATACGTCAACTTGCTGGTTTTCTAGTATCACGCCTGGCTTCTCTTGGCCTGGCTGGCCGTAGCGAATTAGTTTCATGGGGTTGGTTGCTGAGTGTTAGTTGGTGATTGGTGGAGGTTGATGGTTAGTGTTGATTGCTGATGGTTAGTTGTTGATTGCTGAAACTATAGAGGACATTCAATTGAAAGCCGATGGGTTCCTTTAACAATCACCAACCAACAATCAACCTCCACCAATCACCAATCAGTTATTTAGTTTGGTGAAGCCACCATCCAACGGATAGTCGCAGCCGGTTACAAAACCGGCCTCATCAGAGCAGAGGTAGAGCGCCAAAGCTGCCACCTCATCGGGGGTGCCCATGCGCCCAATGGGTTGGCTGCGCGAAAGCTTGTCGAAGATTTCCTGCTCCTGGCCTGCGTAGTTTTTTGTAATGAAGCCATCCACAAACGGCGTGTGCACACGGGCCGGTGAGATACTGTTGCACCGGATATTGTGCGCCAAATAGTCGCGGGCCACCGACAAAGTCATGGCAAAAATGGCGCCCTTGCTCATCGAGTACGCAAATCGGTCGGTGATGCCAACCAGGGCGGCAATGGAGGCCATGTTTACAATCACGCCGCCGCCATTGGCTTTCAGCTGCGGCACGGCCGCGTACAGGCAGTTGTAGGCTCCTTTCACATTCACGTTGTACACCCGGTCGAAGTCTGCCTCCGCGGTGTTTTCCAGGTTGCCAACATGGGCGATACCCGCGTTGTTAACCAGAATAGCAAGCGGCCCGATTTGGTTGAAAACGGCAAGCACCGGCGCTTGTTGGCTGATATCAACGCTGTGCACCGTGGCTTGCCCTCCAACTTCTTGTATCTCGGCCACCACTTGCTCGCCGGCCGCTGCATTCAACTCAACGATGTGCACCTCGGCCCCCTGGCGGGCGAATATCAACGCAATGGCTTTGCCAATACCACTGCCGCCACCCGTAATAACCGCCTTCTTTCCCGATAGATTGAACATAGGCAAGAGTTTATAAGTAATGCACCAGGCCTCAGTAGATAGGCAACAAAGTCATTTCCAACCCCAAGCAAATCAAGGGAACTGCAAAATGATAAACAATGTGGAATACACTCTCCTGCTGTGTCAGGCCTTTTGCGTGTTATTTCATTTTGCTATTCGCGGTTAGTATAGAAAAGAAAGCGTGTATCGGCACCCATCTGGCATTACTAATAGCTATACTGTTTCCAAAAATAAGGCCACGACCTTCAGAGAAGATCGTGGCCCTTAATGAAAAGAGAAAAGAATAAGCGGTGCTGGCTAGTAACCCTCGTTCTGTATCAATGCTGGGTCAGCGCTGATAGCACTCTGTGGAATAGGTAACAGTTCTTTGCCCATGCCAGGCACATACTCGGCTGCCAAGCCAGTACCCGTGCTAGTAGCTGTAGTAGTACCAATGGCCACTCGGATGCCTGTGGGCCGGGTGTTAGCCACATAAGCAGCATCAATAGATTGACGCCAGTTTACGCGTACTGTACCTGATGGAGCAGTGGTATTGGCAGGCGAAGGGCGGAAGAATGAGCGGGTCCATTGCAAGGCATTAGCTGAGGGCGTGCGGTAATACATATACTGCGGCACGTTCTGGTAAGGGGCTTGGGCTCTTGCTATCTTCTCGATGTTGGCTTTCACCTCATTCAACTTTGTTTCAAGTAGGTTCCAGCGCAGCAAGTCGTATTTGCGAATTCCTTCACTTCCGAATTCTAAATACCGTTCGTTAACAATTGTGTTAAAGAAGCTTGCCTTGCTAGCGTTGAAGCCAGCGCCCAGAGTCGATAGTGCTAGCGCACTATTGCCACCGAAAGCGCGGTTACGAACTTCCAGCAGCGCGTTTTGAGCAGCAGGAGTTGGTCCGTTTAGCTCATTATCGGCTTCAGCAAACATGAGCAGTACATCAGCAAACCGGATGATTGGCCAGTTGTAGTCTAGGTAGTTTACCGTACCGGTTACGGGTGGAGAGTGCCAGTCGCGGCGGAACTTACCGTCGGTAATTGCGCTGAGAGCTACACCCGACTGGAAATTGCTTCTTTCGCCAATTTCATACGTTGTGATTGTAACGGCGCGGCGGGTGTCGGTCGAATCGAAGGCGTAGAAGTAAGGTGGGGCAATGGTAACAGCTCCTTGTGTGGAGCCAAAAGTGCCGTTGGCGTTGCGTAGGCGCGGACCGTTGTAGTAGCCAAGTTTACTGCCTGAGGCCACTGTGGCCGTAGACATGCCTACTTGGAACATAATTTCATTTGCCGACTCTGACCGCAATTGGTTGATGCTCATGAAAACCTCCAAGAAGCTGGGGTTTAGTGTGTGCTCGCCACGGTTAGCCATCAAGTCAGCACATTCCTGCCGCGCAATGCGGTAGTAGTCCAGATAGTCGGCTGGACGCTGCATTTGTTTGCCTTTCAGCGAGTAACCGCCCCGAAACAACGCAATGCGAGCCCGCAGAGCCTTTACTGCTCCCTTCGTGATGCGCTCATTGGGTGTAGCCGCTCTCGAGCGCCAAGGCACAAGCTTTTCAGCTAAGAGCAAATCATCGATCAGCTTAGAAAGTGTGGCGTTGCGGTCGGCATTCGGTAGGTTAAAGTCCTGATCTGGAGAAGAAGGGACAAACTGTGCTGGCACATCACCCCAGTTGCGCACTAGTTCAAAGTAGTATTGCGCGCGCAGGGTTAAGGCTTCGCCATGCAGGCGGTGCAAAGATGCTGTGTCCGCTGCTGTACCACCATTGTAAAGCGTCATCTGCGGAATCTGCTGAATACAGATGTTGGTACGCTCCACGCCCTGGTACAACTGGTTCCAAGGGTTGGTAATCTCGGTGTTAGTTGGCAATGAAGTGTAGCGAGCAATGCTACGTCGGGCACCGTCAGCAGCACCTGCCGAACCAATCATTTCATCGGTATCGTAAGGGAAGTACATGCTTAGGCGCGTGCCATATCCTTGGTCGCCGGAGAGAGGGTCGTAAGCTCCAATAATAGCAGCCGTGGCACCGTCTACAGTGCTAAAGGTATAGGCTGTCGTGTTCAGAGCAACGGGCTCCACATCGAGGTAGTCTTTGCAGGAAGACACCAAACCAGTGGCACCAGCTACCGCTACAGCGGTCAGCGCGGCTCGGAAAGAAATGAACGATTTCATATAGAATGCGAGGATGCAGATGGGATTACAAAGACAAGTTCACGCCAAAGAGGAATGCCCGGCTACGCGGATAAGCAGCATAATCAACACCCGGAGTTAGGGGTGAAGAACGACGGGTACTTACCTCCGGGTCATAACCCGTGTATTTAGTGAAGGTGTGAAGGTTGTTTGCCGTCGCGTAGAAGCGTACAGTAGCAATTTTGGCCCGAACTGTCAATGCTTTGGGCAGCGTATAGCCCAGGGTTAGGTTGTTCACGCGTAGAAACGAGCCATCCTCAACAGCCCACGAGTGCATGAAGTAAGCACGAGTAGGCGTCCAGATATCGGCGTTCTGGTTTACTTCACGCAATTCATCTAGGCTGGTAATGAGGCTACCATCGGTTCTGATAGTGCGGTAGCGGTTGCCCATCACATCGAGCACGTTGTTGAATGCTGTATTGGCTGTGTTCGAAGTAAACTCAATCTTGTTGGCGTTGTAGATATCATTGCCAAGAACAAAGTTTAGGAAGATGCTGGCGTCGAAGCTCTTGAAGGTGAACTGCTGGTTGAAGCCACCTACAAGCTTAGGGTTGGCGTTACCAATTACAGTCTGATCATCAGAGTTTATTCTGCCATCACCATTCAAGTCCTTTAGCTTGATCAAGCCCGGCCGGAAGGCGGTTTCACCAATCAGACCTAGGTTGTTGAGTAAAGGCTGATCGGTTCTAGGAGTCCAAGTACCGAGGCCACCAGCCGTAGTAGCCGGAACGTACGCCGTGAAGTCATCAGCGGTGAGGAAACCGTCAGTCACGTAGCCAAACATCTGCCCTACTGGCTGCCCTACCCGCGCTACGAAGTCTTGGTTCAGGGCAGTACCAGCCCATCCAGAAGCAATACCTGAGATTTCACTTAGCCCGTCACCGAGGCTTTCGATACGGCCGCGGTTGAACGAAGTGTTGGCCGTAGCTGTCCAGGTGAACTTGTCGCTCTGAATAATGGTGCCCGTCAGTTGCAATTCTACCCCGCGGTTTGATGTTTCACCGATGTTCTTCAACTGCGAGAGGTAGCCGAGAACAGATGGAATCGGACGGTTAATCAGCAGGTCGCTGGTGGTGTTGTAGTAGGCGTCGGCCGTAAACTGCACGCGGTTGTCGAGCAGCGCCAAGTCAACCCCTACGTTACGGGAGGTAGTTACTTCCCACTTCAAATCCGGGTTGCGCAAGATGTTAGGTGCCGAACCTAACACAATGCTATGATTCAGCGCGTAAGGTGCGCTACCTGCTTGGAACAAATACTCGGTCTGGAAGTCAGCAATACGGTTGTTGCCGGCCTGACCGTAGCTAAGACGCAGCTTCAGATCCGAAACAGCAGGCAACCCTTTAAAGAAGTTCTCACGCGAGATACGCCAAGCTACCGAAGCACCAGGGAAATAGCCCCACTGGTTGCCCTGACGGAATTTAGAAGAGCCGTCGGCCCGGAACGTACCCGTAAACAGGTAGCGGTCGTCGTAGGAATAGGTTACGCGGGTGAAGCCGGAAAGCAAGCGGTAGTCCTGCGGAATACTAGTGCTTGGTAGGACGGGTTGCGAGGTCTGGCCAGCAGGAAGTACTCCTTGGTTGATGTTTGCTAAAGCGCGCTCAGCAGTGATGTCAACGGGTAGGAAGTTGGTTTGAATGTACTGCTGCGTGTTGCGCTGCTGGTATATTTCCTCTCCAAGCAGCAATCCTATGGAATGCATTCCCTTTTCTACGCTGTAGTCCAGAACGTTGGAGTTGTTGAGCGTATTCTGCCTTGCGGTGGTGATAGTGGCGAAAGGCAATTCGGCGTAGCCACCTGAAGCCTGCCGGATGGTAGGCGAGTACCGACCATTGAAAGTTCTTAGGTTGGTATTCGTAATGTCGAAGCCCGCCGTGGTGCGGAATACCAACCCTTTTGCTAGATCCAGCGAGGCATTAGCGCCAACATTTACGGTCTGTCCCCGGTCATTGCGATACTCGTTGTCGATGGCAACGATGGGACTAACAAGCGAGGAAGTAGCGAAGAATTCTGGGTCAAACGTACTTGGGTCGGGCACGTCACCATTCGCCCTGAGAGCCAACATTGGCTGATACTGCACGGCATTTCGAAGGCGCGAGGTGGTATTGGAACCACTGCTTGAAGTACCGGCTCCATTGGTGCCTTGGTCATTAAAGCGCACGTTCAAGCCGAGACGTAGCTTCTCCGTCGCCTTGGTGTCGAACCGAAAATTTATAAGGTTACGGACATAGTCGGAGCCGCGCTGAATACCATCTTCTTCATTGCGGGTTAAGCTGAGCGCATAAGTAGTGCCCTTCACCCCGCCTGCTATCGATACGTTGTGCGTCTGCTGAAAAGCGTCCCGTCCGAATGCCTCATCCTGCCAGTCAACAAAAGGGGCATTGCGTGCCCGCAATAGTGTATCACTGGCAAAGTTGCTGCTGCCAAATAAAGATTTGAAGGTTGGCAGTCCACCCGCTGCATTACCAATGAGCCGTGACCGTTCGTACTGATAGTTTAAGTAATCGTCAGGTTTCAGGACATCCAGCTTTTTAGTAATACGGCGGAAACCGGCAAAACCGTTGTAGCTAACTACTGTGCGACCTTCAAGGCCCTTTTTAGTAGTGATAATTACTACCCCGTTGGCCCCACGTGCACCATAGATGGCGGTAGCAGAAGCATCCTTCAGAACGTCGACAGAAGCAATATCCTGAGGGGCAATGACACTCAGCGCGTTTTCAATCTGAATACCGTCTACTACGTACAGCGGCGAGTTGTCCTGCGTTACAGAGCCTCCGCCCCGCACGCGCACCTGAACGTTCAAGTTGCCTGGCGTTCCTTCGGCACTAGTAAGCTGCACACCAGCTAAACGACCAGTTAGCGCTTCAGCCGCTGAGTTGACGGGAATATCCTTAATCTGCTGCGCGCTCACCGACGATACCGAGCCAGTCACATCACGGCGTTGTACCGCCTGATAGCCGATGACCACAACGTCACTCAGTGTCTGAGTATCTTCTACCAGCGTTACGCTTACTTGGGCACGGTCGCCAACAGCTACATCCTGCGATACATAGCCGATGTAGCTAACGCGGATAGTGGGGTTCTTTTCGGTGGCGGGCACTGCTAGCAGGAAAGTACCGTCGCTGTTGGTAGAGGCCCCAACCGTGGTGCCTTTCACCACCACCGTTACCCCCGGCAACCCTTCGCCTTTCTCTGATTTTACAACCCCGGAAATGCTCCGTTGCTGCTGAGCCCACGCTGTAGATGCCGCACTAATCATCAGCGGCCACAGCAGTAGTTGTTTTTTCATGGTTGTTGATATAACCGTGGGAAATTTGAAAACATGTTTGAAAGACGCTCGTCAATTGGACTACTAGCTATTCGTATAAGGCTTCTATGAGAAGCCAGCAGCCCTCGCATACCCCTCAGATGAACCAGTAGCAGAATTTGGATTGTCAGCTTATTGATTGACTCACTAATTTTAATAGGATGCCACTGATTTAAGAAGATGGGGCGGTCCTTTTATTTATGCAATCGTTACCGGGAACGTTCTCACATCAATTAGTAAATACGCTTTTCCTTAGTTTCTCTTACCTCGTCGTGCCTGTTCTGTAAATATAGAAGTGGTTAAGAAAAAACACGGGTATCGCGCCTCAATTGAATTATTCTACTATATACCAGTTCTTACATGACAGATGCCGCTACAGTAGGCCCATTGTTTGCTGATAACCGCTCTTACTTGCTGCGCACAACTTAAGTGCGAATGTAGATTTGCGTTTGGCGCACGCAACTACTCTCGGGGTAGGCGCCACTATGACATACTTACTCTTGGGACCAAGAAACGAGGGCCGCTATGCGCACAAACAGCAGCCTTTTTCGATATAATTTCAGCTTCTCATTTGTTGGCAACAGCGCCTCAGTAGCTCACTGAACGAGCACTTTCTTTGGGGCTGATAACGAGCCTAAACTTTGATTCCGGCTGATTTCGCCCCAACTTGCCTGAGCTGTAGGTCCACATACGGCTTCTCACCCAGGAACCCACTCATGCTCAAAATCAACAAACAGGACGCTCTCGATTACCACGCTCAAAATCCCGCCGGCAAGATTGAAGTAGTCCCCACCAAGCCCGTCAGCACGCAGCTTGACCTGGCGCTGGCTTACTCGCCGGGGGTTGCCGAGCCCTGCTTGGCTATTGCCGCCAACAAAGATGATGTCTATAAATACACGGCCAAGGGCAACCTAGTAGCCGTTATCAGCAACGGTACGGCCGTACTGGGGCTAGGTAATATTGGTCCTGAGGCTTCCAAGCCTGTTATGGAAGGCAAGGGCGTGCTGTTCAAGAAGTTTGCCGGTATCGACTGCTTCGATATTGAAATCGATGCCACCGACCCCGACGAGTTTATCCGCATTGTAAAATCTCTGGAGCCCACGTTTGGTGGCATCAACTTAGAGGATATCAAGGCCCCCGAGTGCTTCCGCATCGAGACGGAGCTGCGCGAGAAGATGAACATTCCGCTCATGCACGACGACCAGCACGGGACGGCCATTATTACCTCGGCCGCCTTGCTGAACGCGTTAGAACTGGTTGAAAAAGACATCAGCAAAATCAAGGTGGTGGTCAGTGGTGCCGGAGCAGCGGCCGTATCGTGCTTGCGGTTGTACCTGGCTCTGGGCTTGCAGCTGAAAAACGTGGTGGTGTTCGACAAAGACGGTATCATCAACGAGGCCCGTACTGATCTGGCGCCGTTGCAAATGCACTTTGCTACCTCGCGCTCCATCAGCACCATGGCCGAGGCCATGGAGGATGCCGACGTGTTCCTGGGCCTTTCGGCGGCCAACGTGCTGCCCGCCGAGCTGCTGTTGCGCATGGCCGACAACCCTATTGTGTTTGCACTGGCCAACCCCAACCCGGAAATTGGCTATGAGCTGGCCATGGCTACTCGTCCCGATATCATCATGGCGACGGGTCGCTCCGACCATCCCAACCAGGTTAACAACGTACTCGGCTTTCCTTATATATTCCGGGGGGCGCTCGATGTCCGGGCCACCGAAATCAACGAAGCCATGAAGCTGGCCGCCGTACAGGCCCTGGCCGAGTTAGCCAAAGAGCCCGTACCCGACATGGTGAACCGCGCCTACGGTGACAACACCCTGGCTTTCGGCCGTACCTACCTAATTCCGAAGCCCCTGGACCCACGCCTGATTACGGCCATCAGCCCGGCCGTAGCGCGCGCCGCTATGGAGAGCGGAGTGGCCCGCCGCGCCGTCGAAGACTGGACGGCCTACGAAGATGAGCTGCGCGGCCGGTTGGGCGTGAACCAGAAGCTGATGAACCGCATTACGTCGGCGGCCCGCACCAATCCTAAGCGCGTGGTATTCGCCGAAGCCGACACCTACAAGATTCTGAAAGCCGCTACCATCCTGCACGACGAGGGTATTGCCAAGCCGATTCTACTAGGACCGCGCGAGAAGCTGGCGGCCATTGCGCAGGCCAACAACCTCGACTTGACAGGTTGCGAAATCATTGATATTCTGGAAGAAGACCAGCAACGTGCCGAGTATGCCGAGCTGCTTTACCGTAAGCGGCAGCGCCGGGGCGTCACGCTCTATGAAAGCCGCCGCCTGATGCGCGAGCGGAACTACTACGGCGCGATGATGCTGGAAACCGGGGCCGCCGACGCCTTCATTACCGGCCTCACCAAAGACTACAGCAAAAGCATTTCGCCGGCGCTGCGCGTGATTGGCGTGGAAGACGGAGTGAAGCGCGTCGCTTCGATGTACATCATTCAGCACAAGAAAGGCCCGTACTTCTTTGCCGATACCACCGTCAACATCGACCCTACTGCCGAGGAAATGGTTGACATTATCGGGCTTACGGCGCAAGCTGTACGGTTTTTTGGCACCGAGCCGCGGGTAGCCGTCATCAGCTACTCCAACTTCGGCTCCAACCCCGGTGAGCTGCCCGACAAGGCCCGTCGCGCCACCGAACTAGCCAAAGCCCGTTACCCCGACCTGATTTTGGACGGTGAGATGCAAGCCAACACGGCCCTCAACCCGCAATTGCTGCAAGAGCAATATCCCTTCTCGGTGCTGGCTGAACAGGGCGGTGCCAACACGCTCATTTTCCCCAACGTGATTAGCGGCAACATTGCCTACAAAGTACTCCAGGAAATTGGAGGCGCCGAGGTAATTGGGCCAGTGCTGATGGGAATGCGCAAGCCGGTACACATTCTGCAGCTTGGCGCCTCGGTGCGTGAAATCGTGAATATGGCGGCCATTGCCGTCGTTGATGCACAGCAGGTCTGACCTCAACTAAAGGAAGCGAAGAGGCTGTAGATGTCCAATTTATTTAGTTTAAAATGCCAGTATTTTTGGGATAGAAAACGCAACTTTCGGCGTTTCACTTATCACTTCTTACTTTATTTCCTGACCGCATGATTGCCTACATCGAAGGCCTACTCGCTTATAAAGATCATGCCCAAGCCATTCTCGACGTGCAGGGCATTGGATATGAAATCAAGATTTCGCTGGCTACTTACGGTAAGCTTCCGGCGGAAGGCGAAAAAGCCAAGCTCTACACGTTTCAGCACATCAAAGAGGATGCGCATACGCTCTACGGCTTCCTAGACCCCAATGAGCGGGCGTTGTTTCTGCACCTGATTTCGGTGTCGGGCATTGGGCCAGGCACGGGCATTGTGATGGTGAGTAGCATGAGCGTAGGTGAAATTCGCCATGCTATCATCAACGAGGATGTGCGGGCTATCCAGAGTATTAAGGGCGTGGGACCTAAAACGGCGCAACGCGTCATTATCGATTTGCGCGACCGGTTACGCAAAGATGAATTGTTGGCCAAAGCCGGCGTAGATACCGTTCCGTTGGCCCGGACGCACAATACCAACCGCAGCGAAGCGTTGTCAGCTTTAGTAACGTTGGGCTTTGCCCGGTCGGCTGCCGAAAAGAACTTGGATCAGATTCAAAACAAGCACGGTAACGACCTGAGCGTGGAGGAATTGATTAAGTTTGCTCTTAAGTCGAATTAGCGTTTTTAGGCTGCCAGTATCTATTTTCATTTGTAACACTTGAACTCCGGTAAGAAGTCCCTCACCGCCTCCGTGGTTGTTGTCGTGTCGTTGTTGGCCTGGTGGTCGCGAGCCGAGTCGATGGGAGATTCCACTTTTGCCATGCGGCAATTGTGGGCTTCCTGGCTACCAGGCGTTGCTACCCAAGGAGCAATGCCGTGGCTGATGCCTACGCCGGACACTCCGCGCGTCGTCGTGCCCGACACCAGCCGCTACCGTCCTAGTCGCCGGCCCAGAGTGGCACCGGCCGACCGGGTTGGTACTCCGTTTTCGCCCCAGCGGCGTCAGTCGCCGCTGATCCTGGGTTTGCCTTCCAATATCAAGCCGCAAGTCACCCCCGACGACAGCCTAGAGTATTTCGATGTCGAAGAGCGGGTAGGGCAGGAGTTCAACTTCCGCGACCCTAGCCGCCTCAGCTTCAAAGAATACTCGGAGTGGCAGCAACGTCAGGCTATACGAGACTACTTCCGAAATCGTTCGGCGGGTGGTGTCACCGGCGACTCTAGTACGGCCAATGTGCGCCGCCTTATCCCTAAAATTTACCTCGGCCCCATGGCCGACCGTATTTTTGGGGGGAGCTACGTTGATATCCGGCCAGCTGGCGCCGTGACTTTGCGCATGGGTGCCCGCTTCAACCGCAACCAAAATCCTACGCTCACACTGCGTCAGCAGCGCGTCGGCGATTTTCAGTACGACCAGAACCTGAATCTGAACCTAACCGGGCAGATCGGGGAAAAGCTGCGCCTAACGTTCAACTACGATACCAAGGCGGCGTTCGAGTTCGATAACAACATGAAGCTCGACTACACGGGCTTCGACACCGACATTATCCGCAAAATAGACCTTGGCAACGTCAGCTTGCCCCTCAACAACTCGCTGATTCAGGGCGGGCAAAACCTGTTTGGGGTAAAAACGCAGCTCCAATTCGGGCGCCTGGCCGTGACGGCCGTGGCCAGCAACCTGCGGGGCCAGGCCGACGAGGTGCGGGTGCAAAACGGCGGCCAGAGCCGGCAGTTTGAGCTCAAGGCCAGCCAGTACGAGCGGGACCGGCACTTCTTCCTAAGCCAGTTTTTCCGCGACCGGTACGACCAGGCGCTGAAAAACTTGCCTACCGTTCAGAGCGGCATTGAAATCCGGCGTCTGGAGGTGTATATCACCAACGATAACCGCCAGACTGACAACCTGCGCAACGTAGTGGCGCTGATGGACTTAGGTGAGCCGCGTCGCGTGTACCGCCAAGGCTTCTTGCTACCTAGTCCGCCCACTACGGCCAGCAACACCAGCAACACCGAGTTCAGTGCAATAACTGCTGGTGGCAGCACGGCCCGGGGTGAACTGACCGTCGATAATTTCCTGAGTACACTAACTCCGAACAAGCCGGCCTTAGCTAAGAACGTAGACTTCGAACACGTGCGGGCCCGCAAGCTCGACTCCCGCGAGTACACGTTTAACGCGCAGCTGGGCTACCTCTCCCTGAACACGTCGCTGTTGCCGGAGCAGGTATTGAGCGTAAGCTACGAGTACCTCTACAACGGCAGGACCTACAAAGTAGGGGAACTGGTAGACGACTATTCCAACGTGGGCCAGGACCAGGTTATCTTCATGAAGATGCTGAAGTCCACCAATCCGTCGGTGGGCTTGGTCAACCTGAACGACCCTACCATCAATACCCCGCGGTACAATACTAATTCGGCCACCAACAACCCCAACCTGCTCACGCGGAACCTGCCGACCTGGGACCTGATGATGAAGAACGTGTACTCGTTGAATGCTTCGCAGCTCAACCGGGACAACTTTCAGCTGCAAATCATCTATAAAGACGACCAAACGGGAGTAGACATTGTTTCGCTCAAGGAAGGGGTAAAAATTGTTAACCGGCCGCTGATTGAGGTGCTCAACCTCGACAACGTCAACCCCAACAACGACCGTAATCCTGACGGTAACTTCGACTACTTCCCCGGCATCACCATCGACCCGGAGCTAGGCAAAATCATCTTCCCGGTGGTAGAGCCCTTTGGTAGTTACTTGCGTACTCAGTTTGACACGGTAACCGTCGACGAGCGGCCTTTAATTCAGCGGTACGTGTATCAGGAGCTGTACCAGCAAGTACAGAGCGATGCGCAGCAGCGGCAGGAAAAAGACAAGTTTCTAATCCGCGGCCGGTTCCAGGCTACGGCCACCAACGAAATCAGCTTGCCCGGCCTGGGCATTGCGCAAGGTTCGGTGCGGGTGTACGCCGGGTCGGTGCTGCTCACCGAAGGAACCGACTATCAGGTATTCTACGACCAGGCGATGGTCAAAGTCCTGAATCCGGCCTACCTGAACTCGGCCAACGAGCTGCGCATCGAATTCGAGAAAAATGCCGTGGTGCAGGTGCAGCCGCGCCGGCTGCTCGGCGTCCGGATGGACTATCGCCTCAGCCAGGATGTCAACTTCGGGGCTACCGTTTTGCAGCTGCGCGAAAACCAGGCCCCCGGCATCAACCGGGTGAACATCGGCGACGAGCCCGGCAACAACACCATCTACGGTTTCGACGTGAACATGCGGCGCGACTCGCGGGCCCTCACCAAGTATCTGGACATGCTGCCGCTGATTTCCACTAAGGAACCCTCGTCGGTGGCGTTCAGTGGCGAGTTTGCGCAGTTGCTACCCGGTAAGTCCAAGCTCGGCAACGGGGAAAACGGGGTGTCGTATCTCGACGATTTCGAGAATGCCCGCACGCCGTACACCTTGGGCGGCGTAAACTCGGCGGTGGCCTGGCGCCTGGGCGCAACGCCCCGCACCTTCCCCAACTTCGATGCTACGGCAAACAACACGGCAGGGTATCAGCGGGCGAAGCTGGCTTGGTACACCATCGACCAAACCTACTATACCGGCGGTACCAACCGGCCCAATAACATCGGAGCGGCCGACATCAGAAATCACTATATCCGGGGAGTTCAGCGCACCGAAATATTCCCCAACCGCGACGTGGGGGCCGTCAACAATGCCTACGAGTATACGTTTGACCTCGCCTATTACCCCAAAGAGCGAGGCCAGTACAACTATAACCCAACGTTGGGCCTGCCCGAAACCAATTTCGGCGCTATCTCACGCGAGATTACCTTCGATACCGACTTCGACAATGCCAACGTCGAGTATCTGGAGTTTTGGATGATGGACCCCTTTATCAGTGGGGAGAATGCGAGAATAGATGACGGCGTAAACCCGGCCTTCAATGCAGATCAGAACCAGGGCGGTAAACTGCTGATCAACCTGGGCTCGGTGTCGGAAGACGTGTTGCGTGACGGCCAGTACGAGTTCGAGAACGGCCTACCGACCACCAATGACCCCACCGACATAGACCAAAGCAGCCGCCCGACGCCTTGGGGAAGAGTATCCCGGCAACAGTTCCTGACGGACGCCTTTAGCAGCGCCGGCCGCAACCAGCAGGATGTTGGTATCGATGGTTTAGACGACACCGAGGAATCCACCTTTTTCGGGGCCGCTTTCGGGGCTGACCCATCATCCGACAACTTCCGCCACCACCTCGACCCCTTCTACGAGCAGAACGATGTGAAGATTTTGGGTCGTTACAAGCAATACAACGGCCTGGATGGAAATTCCCGGGAAAACAGCCAGCTCAGCTCTACTGCCTTCCCCGACAAGGAAGACCTAAACCGTGACAACGTTATTTCCGATACCGAGCGCTATTTCGAATACGAACTAGACCTGCGGCAAGGCCAACTTGCGGTGGGTAGCAACTACATCGTCGACAAGGTTACGAACAACAACAACATCACCGGCGAGCAGGTATCGTGGTACCAGGTCCGGATTCCGATTCGGTCTTACACGCGCGTACAAGGTCCTGCTGACGGGGGCCTGCCAAGCTTTAAATCCATCCGGTTTATGCGCCTGGTAATGACGGAGTGGAAAGATCCGGTGGTGTTGCGAATGGTGCAGCCGCAGTTCATTGCCAACCAGTGGCGCCGCTACCTGGGGCCAATTTCCGACCCTAATGTGCCGTGCGTTAACTGCGGCGAAACTGCTGCGGCTTTCAACATCAGCACCGTAAGCCTGGAAGAAAACGGCGGCAGCAGCGACCAGGAAGCTGTGCCATACGTGCTGCCTCCTGGTATTGCCCGAGACAAGGAATATGGTTCCAGCACCGTGAATCGCCAGCAGAACGAGCAGAGCCTGCGTCTGTGCGTGGAAGGTCTGCGCGACGGTTTCGGGCAGGCGGCTTATAAAAATCTGAGCTTAAACCTAGTGCGCTACAAAAAGCTGCGCATGTTCCTGCACGCGCAGAGCGAGGATAATTCAGTGCGCGACGGACAAGTGGAAGCCTTCGTTCGCCTCGGTACCGACTACAACCAGAACTACTACGAGTACCGCAAGCCCTTGGTCATAACGCCTAATGGCACGGTAAGAACCAGAACTGACCTGATCTGGCCCGATGAGAACGTGGTGGATATCGATCTGCAACGCTTCATCGACGCCAAAGCCGAGCGCAACCGGTTGGTAAACGAAGGAACAGCCACCTACACCGGTACATTCATAGTAAACAACCCCGACGGTTCTAGTATCAGGGTGGTGGGCAACCCCGACATCAGCTCGGTGCAGGGCGCCATGATTGGTATTTTCAACCCCGCCAATGACGACCGCGCCAAGTCGGTGTGCTTGTGGGCCGATGAGCTGCGGGTATTTGATTTCGACCGGCAAAACGGCTGGGCTGCTACTGCGCGCTTCAACACCAAGCTGGCCGACCTTGCCAACATCACGGCCACGGGCAGCTATACGTCGGTTGGGTTTGGCGGCTTGCAAGACAAGCTTCAGCAACGCTCCCTCGATGAAATCACGCGGGGCGACGTTAACGCCACCGTAGCAGTAGAGAAGTTTTTCCCCGAGAAGCTCGGCCTCCGGGTGCCCGTGCTGGTACAAGCCGGCTACGAAAGCCGCGCCCCCCAATACGACCCGCTCGACCCCGATACCAAGCTCGACCAGTCGTTGCGCAAATTTAAGGATGACGCCGACCGGGCTGCCTATCGCAAAGAGGTTATCGACCAAACCAACAGCCGGAGTATTAGCGTGCTAAACGTGCGCAAGGAGCGCACCAACACCGAGCGCAAACCCAAGCCCTACGATGTCGAGAACCTGGCGCTCAGCTATTCTTATACCGAGCGCACCCACACCGATATCAATACCGACCGGGACTATACGCGCTCCTACAACGGCGCGCTGGCGTACGTGTATCAGAATACGCCCAAGGTGTATACGCCCCTGGCGAAAGTGAAGGCGCTCGACTCCCCGTACCTGAAGTTTTTGCAGGAAGTGAACTTCACGCCGTTGCCTACCCGCTTCTCGTTCCGCGCCGACATCGACCGGCGCTACAACGAGCGGTTCTTGCAGCGTGCCCTCACACCCGGTTCCATACCGGTAATAGCAGGCCCCGGTATTTTCCAGAAGTCGTTTTATTTCAACCGCATTTATGACCTGCAATGGGCGCTTACCAAGGCCCTGACCTTTGACTACACGGCCAACAACCGCGCCGTGGTAGACGAAGGCATTGGCAGCACAATCGACGGCTCGGACATTGCCCGGCAAAACCGGGAGCAGCTCCGCGAAAACCTGTTCCGCCGCGGTGGGCGCACCACCAACTTCAACCAAACCGTCGCCCTGACCTACCGGCTACCCCTCGACAAGTTCCCGCTCACCGACTGGCTGTCGGCCGATACGCGCTATGCGGCCAACTACACCTGGCAAGCAGCTTCTACGGCCTTGCGGGCGCCTAATCCGCAGCTGATCAACGGCATACCCGACCCAAACGACACTACTACCGTGCCTTTGAACCTTGGTAACACCATTCAAAACAACGGCGAGTTAAGTGCCAACGGCAAAATTGATTTGGTGAAGCTCTACAACAAGGTGCGCTTCCTCAACATCATCAACAACGCTCCGCCGCCCGGCCAGGCCAACAAAGCAGGTGCCCGAGGCGCATTAGCCCCCGGCGTGGTGCGCCGCCCCGGCGATGCGCAAGCCGGAGCTGCGCCCGCCGATACGGCCAAGGGGCCTGAGCTGCGTTTCCTGAAAGCGGTGCTTCGCTCCCTGATGACGGCCCGCTCGTTGAACTTCACCTATACTCGCAGCAACGGCACCCTGCTGCCGGGCTATTTGCCTCGTACCCGGTTCTTCGGCCTTAACAGTGACTGGGACGCGCCGGGGGTGCCGTTCCTATTGGGCAAGCAGTATGACTTGAATGAGCTATTCGAGCGCACAAATTCTCGTGGCTGGTACACTGACCGAAGTGATCTGCTCAACACGCCCCTTAGCTCTCTGCTGACCAGCAATCTTGTGTACCGCACCGCGCTGGAGCCATTCCGCGACTTCAATATTCAAGTGGAGGGCCGGACGCAAAAGGTGCAAAATCGCGAAGTATTTTACCGGACGCTGGTGAACGACACTACCCTGTTGCCGCTGCCAGAAGGCCCTACCCCCAGCAACCCGCTTGGGTCGGGCTCGTTCAGCGTCTCCATTGTTACTATTCAAACTTTGTTCGGCGACTTATCCAAAGAAGGAACCGTTTCCAAGTCCTTCGACCGATTCTTGCGTAATCGGCAATTCGTGCAGCAACAGTTGCAGGCAACTGCCCCATTAGATAATAATGTTCTCCAAGGATCCTACGGCTACAATTCGCAAGATGTGCTGATTCCTGCTTTCTTGGACGCCTATCGTGGCAAGTCGTCGGATGGGTACAAGGCCAAGAAGTTCAATCCATTTGCCCAGCTACCTATTCCCAACTGGCGCGTCGATTACAACGGCTTGGCGGAAATACCTTTCATGAAGCGCTACTTCCGCTCTATCTCTCTTACGCACGCGTATTCTTCGGTGTACAATGTGGCCAGCTACACCACGGCTACAGGCTACACCTCGGTGCCACAAGGGTTTAGTACCTTAGTTAATGCATCAGGCCAGTACATACCCTATTACGTGCTTGGGCAGGTAAGCATTGCTGAGCGTCTGACACCACTCATTGGGGTTAATTTCCAGACGCTGGAGAAGATAACCGGCCGCTTGGAATTCCGGACTGAGCGGGCCGTGGGCCTCAACACCACCAACGCGCAGGTTACGGAACTGCGCACGCAGGAACTGGTAATTGGCTTTGGTTACGCTACCAACCGCCTAAAACTCCCCTTCCGGGTAGGTGGGGAGCAGAAAGTGCTGAAGAACGAGTTAACTGCCCGTCTCGACCTAAGTATTCGGGACAACGTGACTATTCAGCGCACCATTGAGGATGTGGTTAACCCAGCCTACTTACCCAATGGCGACGTTAACCCCGCAGTGGAAACTAATCTTGGCCGTTCGTACAGCCTACCAACTAATGGTACCAAACAGCTTCAGCTCCGGCCCACCATCGACTATATACTCAACCAGCGCCTGAATCTGCAGTTCTTCTTCACGCGCACCGTTACCAAGCCTCGCGCAGGGCTTTCCTACGAGAATTCCACCACTGAAGGGGGCATACAGCTACGCTACAGCCTATCGCAGTAGATAATTTGGTGACTGAGTGATTCAGTGCATTTGTTGTTCAATCCGCGCATATTGCGCCAGACAAGCAGCAAACGCACTGAATTACTCGGTCACTAAATCACCATTTCACCGTACTTTTGAAGTGCCGCGCTAGGCGGCTATCTTTTCCTTCCAACCAGTTCTTATGAATCTTCCTGCCAACCTCAAATACACAAAAGAGCACGAATGGATCCGCGTAGAAGGTGGCGTTGCCTACATCGGCATCACCGACCACGCCCAGAAAGAGCTCGGCGATATTGTATATGTCGATATTGATACCCTCGACAAAGAGGTTGCTCAGGATGAGGTGTTCGGTACGGTGGAAGCTGTAAAAACAGTATCCGATCTGTTTAGCCCCATCTCCGGAACTGTGCTGGAAGTGAACAGCCACCTGGAAGGAAGCCCAGAAGCCGTAAACTCCGACCCCTATGGGGAAGGCTGGATGGTGAAGATATCCATTGCTAATCCGGCCGAGCTAGACGCTTTATTGTCAGCTGAGACGTATGGTGAGCTGGTAGGTGCCTAAGCAACTTATTCGTGTCGACTAGGGTAGTAACCGCGCCGCCCACGCCCCGTGGCCGTCCTTTGGTGGGCTTGCCGCTGGCGTGGGCGGCGCTGGTTTTGGGCCTTACGCTTACGCCGGCTGAGGACATGCCGGAGCTGCCACCGTGGGAGCTTATCTCTTTTGATACGGCTGCCCACGCTTTCGTTTTCGGGGTGTTAGCTGTGTTGGCGATTTTCTCGGTGCGTCGGCAGCAGGCATGGCCACAACTGCGTCGGTGGGGCTATCAGGCAGTCTTCTGTGGCAGTATAGCATTCGGTCTGCTAATTGAGCTTCTGCAAACGGTTATGCATATGGGCCGCCACGGCGAGTGGTCTGATGCTCTTAGTGATGGCATTGGCGTCGGAGCGGGCCTGCTGTTGGCTTACGCTACGCGCCGGTGGTGGGAGTAAAGCAAGGCTCTTTTCTAGCCTTAATTCCTGGGAGTGGCCTGCGTAGCTACTAACAAGCTTGCGTATGGCTGGTACATTAGCCAATGAGCAACTTCAACTACGCAGCCAGAAGAAAGTCAAGCACGCCCGTTCTCTATATCCGTGCTTCAATACAAAGCCTGAGTACTTCCAGCCTTTTCCGCCAGCCTCAGGCGGCGGTGCTGGCCGTAGTGCTACTTGGGTTGGTGGGCTCGTCGACCCCAGCAGCAGGGCAGGATATGCCCCGCGTACGCCGCACAATTCAAGACCTAACGGCACCTAGTATGCAGGGCCGTGGTTACGTGCGCCGGGGCGACCAAAAAGCGGCCGAATATATACGTCGCCGTTTTCGTCGGCTTTATCTGCAGGAACTGTCCCCTAACTACACGCAATCTTTCCAACTCGATGTAAATACCTTTCCGGGTGAGCTGAAGCTGAAAATTGATTCTAGCTTGGGTATGCTGCACTTACCAATATTCGGTGGCTACCACCGGTTGCAACCTGGCTTAGACTTTATCGCGGCCCCTGGTTCGGGAGCTGGTCGTGTTGGTGGCTCCTTTTCTGCCGCCGCTGTTATACCACTCGACACCACTGTTTTTTCTGATTCCTCAACTCAGCAGCGTATTTTACACCGGCCGTGGAATGGAAACGGTATAGTAGTAAATGCCCGCCATGCGCGTCAGCTTAGTACGTTGCCCGCGCCGTTGCGCCAGCACCTCGATTCAGCCGCTTTTATGCTGACTGTTGTGCCCAAGCTCACCGCGTCGCTAACGAACCAGCAGGACCGGCAAATAAAGCTTGACATACTCGAGTCAGCGTGGCTTAAATCGACTAAACATTCCTCTTCTGCAACTTCTGCATCGGTGCCAACCTATGTTGCGTTGCGTGTTGATGCCAAGCTAGAGCAGAAGTATCAAACCCAAAATGTGGTAGGATATGTACCTGGCCAGATTCATCCCGACTCGTTTCTGGTTGTAACCGCTCATTACGATCATCTTGGAACCATGGGACGGCGCACGTACTTTCCGGGTGCCAACGACAACGCCAGTGGCACAGCTATGCTACTGGAACTGGCTGCGTACTATGCCCGCCCTGAAAACAAGCCCGCTTACTCTGTGGTGTTTATCGCCTTCGGAGCCGAAGAAGCAGGTTTGGTAGGTTCTACCTACTTTGTGAGCAACCCCCTGATACCGCTTGAGCGTATTCGATTTTTAGTGAATCTAGATCTGTTAGGCACCGGTTCCGAAGGAGTGACCGTTGTAAACGGGCGTGAGCTGCCGGTCCCGTTTCAACTGCTCCAACGCCTCAATGAAACCAGTAAAGCAGTACCAAGCTTAGCGGCTCGGGGGCGTGCTGCCAATTCCGACCACTTTCCATTTTCCGAGCGCGGCGTTCCAACCTTTTTCCTGTACACCCGTGGCGGTATCACCGCCTATCACGACGTGCAAGACCGCGCCGAAACACTGCCCCTGACAGCTTTCGCTAACGTCTTCGGGCTCATCCGCAGCTTCCTTGACTCGCTTGGTGCTCGTTGAAATTCAAGCAACTGATGTTAGCACAGACTTCGAATACAAGTTATTATATGACTGCTTGTCGGGGTAAGTAAAACTATGATAGCAGTGTCTCCCATCAAAAGCAAACAGCCCCCAAATCAAGTTTTGACTTGGGGGCTGTTTGCTTTTGATGGGAGTAGAAGAACGATATAATCTCTATTCGTTCGTTCTGAAAGAACCCATTATTTGTTTGGCCACTGTTTCCCACTCTGGCTTCTGGCGGTCGGCGCAGGTAAAGGTGCACATGAGGAGCTTGCCTTCTACATCGGTGAAAAAGATAAGCTGATATACCTCGTGACCAAGCTCAGGCTTCATCAACTCAAGGTAACCTACTTTACGGCCACTTACCTCTTTGATACCGTTGCCGAACCACTTAGCTTCTTTAAACTGCTTGGCATAGGTTTTATAGAAGTTGACGGCATATATATCGATCATGTCCTGATCGGCGGTGTTGTCCGTGTAGGTAAAGGCTAAGCTAGCCTCTTTGCTGTTCGTGTAAATTACACTCGGACGGCTCTGAGCCCGAGCGTAGTTGAAGTCCATTTGCTGTTCGCTCATGACCTCAAACCCTTTCGGAATCAAAATTTCAACTCGCTCGCTTAGTACGCGCTTTTTAATCAACTCTATTTCAGCGTAAGGACGAAAGGCCGTCAATACAAGCAAGAGGCAAAGCGTAAATGGTAATAGTACTACTTTTTTCATGATAATTGATTGAAAAAAGATGAAAATCAACTTTGGGTTTAACTCGAATGCCAAACTATCTATCTGTTTGGAGAACACAATTTACGAACGATTTTTCGACTTGCAAGAAAGAGTTTATAAATAGTTTTCGGAAGTAGGACCGATAAAGCTGAAAATCGTCGATTTAAGCAAATTAAGCGAGATTATTAAATTCTTATGTATCGAGTGAAGAGTAAATATTTTTATCAATATGCAGGGAAAATCTAAAAGCGAATTTAAATATTAACATTATACATTTTATTGATAAAGTTCAAGTATAGCCACTTAAGCTTTCAGTTGCACTCAAAGAATATTATTGACTTGTTCCTTTATTTTTTCCAATTCCTCTTTCATACCAACTACTAAGTGTTGTACAATAGAGTCGTTGGCCTTTGATCCGATTGTGTTGATTTCGCGACCAATTTCCTGTGAAATAAAAGCTAATTTCTTGCCAGTAGGTTCTGGCAGATATACAGTTTCGGTGAAATAGTGCAAATGGCTGACTAACCGTACTTTTTCCTCGGCGATATCTAGTTTCTCTATATAGTATATAAGCTCTTGTTCGAAGCGAACTTGGTTGAATTGCTCGCTACTAGCCAGGTCAGCCAGATGAGCGCGTAGCCGTTCCCGCACTTGCTCTACTCGGTTAGGATCATGGCGTTCAATTTCCGCTAGTTGGATCCGTATACTATCTAGGTATCCTAAAATCTCGGTGGTTAAGGTTTGACCCTCCGTGCGGCGAAACTCGTTGGTACGGTCTAGTGCCTCCTGTACCAAAGGCAAGAGCTCATCCCAACCTATTTCGTCTTCCTGCTCAGGTAGCGCTACTCCTTCGGCCGGCAGGCGCATGCTGCCTGGTAGTGCCTTGGCAATGCTTGCTAGGATATCAAGCGGAGCTCCTGTACGGTTGCTAAGATCTACTAGTTCCTGATAAGCAGCGGCTAGGGCGGCTTGGTTGATTATGCCTGTTTGGCTGCTGGTAGCTCGTGCCCGAGTGAAATCAAAATTTAAGTTCACTTTGCCACGCACCAAGCTTCTGGTCACCAGATTCCGGATTTCTAGTTCTCGGTCTTGTAGAAAGCGAGGCAAGCGTAGCGTCAAATCCAAAGATTTGGAATTCAAGGATTTAATCTCGACGGTAGCAGAGTAAGAGTCGGTGTCACGGTGGGCAACACCGTAACCAGTCATGGATTGAAGCATGGGTAGAAAAGGTAAAAAGGCCGCAAAAGTAGTGTTTTCTTTCAGGTTCAGAGGCGCTTAAGAGACGCGTAACATAAGGGTAATCTGCGCGCAATCTTGGCGTAATAGGAGCCCGGTAATTTTGTGACGCCAACGAAAATTCACTGTATGCGTCATCTTTTCCTCCTGTTTTTAGGCCTGTTGTTTAGCACGCTAACAATGGCCCAACAAGGCTCTATCGTCGGCAAGGTTACCGATAAAAAAACCGGTGATGGTGTAATTGGAGCCACCGTCATTGTAACGGGTACCGTGCAGGCCGCCCCTGTTGATGTCGAGGGTAACTACGAATTGAAACTCGATCCGGGTTCCTACAATATTACGATAACCTACATCGGCTATAAGCCGCTGACTTTTACGGGTATTACCGTAGCGGCGGGCAACAAAACAACGCTAAATGGGGTGATGGAGGAAAGTGCTACCTCATTGAAAGACGTAGTAGTAACGGGCCAGAAGCAAACTGGTACCGAGGTAGCTCTGATCCAAGACCTCAAGAAAAGCGAGGTGGTGGTAAGTGGCATGAGTAGTGACCAGATTGTGAAAACCCTTGACCGAGACGCGGCCGAGGTAGTAAAACGCATTCCGGGCGTAACCGTTCAGAACAACAACTTCATCGTTATCCGGGGGTTAGCTGAGCGCTACAATACCGTGCTACTTAACGATGCCCTAACGCCCTCGGCTGAAACGGATACTCGCTCCTTCTCATTCGATATTCTGCCTAGCTCCGCCATTGATAGAATTCTGATTTTCAAATCCGGCTCACCGGAGTTGCCAGGCGAATTTGGTGGTGGCGTGGTGAAGGTGTATACCAAGAATAGCGTGCTGGAAAACACAACCAGCCTCACGGTATCGGGGTGGGCCCGGTCCACCAACACGTTCAAGAGCGGCTACTTGCAGTCCAACCACAGCTCCACTGACTTTCTGGGCTTCGACAACGGGCAGCGCGAGCTGCCCGGCGTGCTGGCCGGGTTAAGTGGCCAAGGCTCGACCACTAATGCCGACCAACTGCAGGAAGCGCAGGGGAAATTGCGGAACGAGTTTCTGCCGCGTAGCTCGATGTCGCGGCCCGACCTGCGTATCTCACTGGGCGTCAACCGTAAATTTGAAGTGGGGAGCGTGTATGTCAGCAACGTAACCTCGCTTTCGTATGCCAACACGCAGGAGCAGAACACCTCTATTCGCCAGCGCTTTACGGCGTATAATCCGCAGATGCCGGATCAGATACCAGGCAAATTTTTCAACTACGTTGACAACCGTAATCTGTCGGCGGTGCGCCTGGGCATTATTCACAACTACCAAGCCCGCATCAACGACCGAAACCGGGTGGAGTTTCGCAACTTCTTCAACCAGTACGGCACCGACGAGGTAGTGAACCGCAAAGGCGAAAACTTCGATGATGGCGAGCGGAACGACTACTCGCTCCATTATCAGAGCCGTACCATCTACTCGGGGCAGCTGGGCGGCAACCACGAGGTAGGCCCGGCCAACCGCACCACCCTGACTTGGGCGGGCGGTTATAACTACGTATTCCGCGACGAGCCTGATTACCGCCAGAACCAACAAACCCGCCTGCTGGTAGCTGGCAAGCCCGGCGACTTGAATCCGGCGCCGTTTCAGGTGGCCATCAACAACGTGCCCACTACCAGCGCCCGCTACTATGCTACGCTGAAGGAAAACACCTACATGGCTAGCGGGCAGGTGGAGCGGCGCTTTCATGGCCGCGACACGCTCAGCGTGAACCAGTACAAGCTGCGCCTCGGGTTTTATGCCGAGGACAAAGAGCGAAACTATGATAGCCGCTACTTCAATTATGCCCGTGGCAGCTCCCGTACCTTCGACCAGAGTATTGCCGAGCAGCCACTGGAAACGATTTTCAGCGCCGATAACCTGAATGCAACCACTGGGTTTGTGTTGCGCGAGGGTACGCAGCCCCAGGACCGCTACACTGGTAAGAACCGGCTTGCCGCTGCGTACTTAAGCGGGGTGGCACCGCTCTCTGAACAGTTCAACCTAACGGGTGGTGTGCGCGTAGAGTATAACCGGAAGACCTTGCGCTCGGGAATCAGCCAGGGCGAGGACACCTATAAAGAAGAGCGCACGTTTGTGCTGCCCTCGCTAAACGCGACTTATAATATCAATGAGCGTCACTTGCTTCGGGCTGGGGTGAGTGAGTCGGTGAACCGGCCAGAATTTAGAGAGGTTGCTGATTATCAGTACTATGATTTCTCAAACAACTTTTTCGTTATTGGTTCAAATTCGTTGCGCACGGCCCGGATCTATAACGCCGACCTCCGCTACGAGTTTTACCCAACCCGCTCGGAAATGCTTTCTTTCGGGCTGTTTGGTAAAAGGTTCATTGATGCCATCGAGCAGGTAACCCGTTCCACTACCGGTTCTGAGTTGACGCTCACCTACCAGAATGCCGACAAGGCCTACGATGTAGGCGTGGAAGTGGAAGCCCGGAAGTCTTTGCTGGATATGACGGAAAATGCGTTTTTGCAGCGTATCTCCTTTGTGGTCAACGCCTCCTTTATCCGCAGCCGCGTAGACCTGGATACCACCCTGGCTGACAACAAGAACTTCGCCCTTACCAACCGCCCACTGCAAGGGCAGTCGCCGTACGTGGTTAATCTAGGAACATTCTACCAGGACGATGAAAACCATTGGCAGATATCGGTGCAATACAACGTCATTGGGCCACGCATTGCTTTCGTGGGCGACCAGAACCAAAACTACTCGGTGATTGAGTTGCCCCGGCACATTGTGGACTTGGCTGTGACCAAGGGTTTGGGTTCGCACCTAGAGGTGCGGGCAGGCATCCAGAACATCTTCAACCAAGAAGTACGGCAGTATTACGACTTCGATCGTAACGGCAAAATCAATGGTATTGAGGATGGCGCCGCCTTTGCCCGCTACAAGCGCGGCACCTACTCTACGCTAGGGCTGACGTACCGGTTGTAGGCGGCCGAATTGAGGTAACAGTTTCTTAACAGAAAACAGGCAGAAACGTAACGTCGGGCATTCGTTGCAGACGTAACCAAGGACGGACTTTTACGGCGTATTCTCCACCATTCATTCCCTCACTTCCACCACATGAAAAAGATTGTACTTCCCGTTATGTTCGCACTGGCTGTGGCGGCTTCATCCGGGTCGGTGCAGGCTCAAACGGCTTGCCCGTCCACAGCTTCCAACGTTATTTCGGTGGGTACTGGCACCCCCGACAAGACCACCGGCTTCCAGATTACCACCAATACCACTTGGACCCGCAACAATATCTACCTGCTCAATGGGGTGGTGTTCGTGAACGACGGGGTTACGCTGACTATCGAGTCAGGCACGATTATCAAAGGCGACCTGAACAACCAGGGCGCCCTCGTTATCCGGCAGGGAGGCAAGCTGAACGCTATTGGCACGCCCACCCAGCCTATCGTCTTCACTTCCAACCAGCCGGCCGGCATGCGGGCTCCTGGCGACTGGGGTGGTATCATTATTTGCGGTCGTGCGCCGGTGAACTTGCCCGGGAACCCCACCATCGAGGGCGGCGTCAATGCCACTTTCGGTGGTACCAACCCCGCCGACAACTCGGGTACGCTGCAGTATGTGCGGATTGAGTATCCTGGGGTGGCCTTCGCGGTAAACAACGAAATCAATGGTTTGACGCTGGGCGGCGTGGGCCATGGCACCACCATCGACCACATTCAGGTATCGGGTTCCGGCGACGACTCGTTTGAGTGGTTTGGCGGTACGGTGAATGCCAAGTACCTAATTGGCCTAGCCGGCACCGACGACGACTTCGACACCGACAACGGCTACTCGGGCCGGGTACAGTATGGTATCTCGATTCGGGACCCCCGCCGCGGCGACATTGCCACCGGGGGCGTATCCAACGGGTTTGAGAGCGACAACGACGCCACGGGCACCACGAACATGCCCCAGACGTCGGCGGTATTTACCAACATGACCGTGCTGATGCCAACCACGCCCACTCAGGCTTCGCCGTTCAACAACGCCGATGGGGCCCTGATCCGGCGCAACTCGGCCCAGAGCATTTTCAACTCGGTGTTCGCCGGCCGGCCTTTCGGGCTGGAGCTGAACAGCAACTCGGTTAACCTGACCACGGCCAACGCAGCCAGCGGCTCGCTGGTGTTTGTCAACAACGTGCTGGCCGGCTACACAGCGCCGGGTCGGGCGGGCCGCACAACAAGCAATAGCGGCGCCACGGCGGGGTTCAGTATCAATGCCTTCGTAGGCGGCAATGGCAACGACACCACCCGCACGGTAGCGGCCCTGGGGCTGAACGGTGACAATTTTGCCTTTGGCGGCAGCGCCGGCAATCCACAACTCACTCCCTACTTCGCGTTGCCAGCTAATTCTATCCTGAATACGGGGGCCTCCTTTGCCAATGCTAAGCTGACCGGCACTGGCAATGGCGGAGTCAATAGCACCTTTGATGTAGTGACTTACCGCGGTGCATTTGGTGCTACTAACTGGGCTACTGGCTGGACTAACTTTAATCCCCAGATTACGTGCTACAACGTGCCAGGTTCCGTATTGGCTAACAAGAAAGCCGATGAGCAGGTGCAGGGCTTAAGCGTGGCACCGAACCCAACAGAAGGTGCCGCCAAACTCACATTTGAGTTGAAGCGCGCTAGCGCTGTATCGGTGCGCGTGCTGGACGTGACGGGCCGTGTCGTGGCAGTAGTGCGCGACGGGCAGAGACTAAGCACGGGCGTGCAGAGCGTCGAGTTGCCGGCTTCGCTGCAAGCGGGCTTGTACGTAGCCTCCGTAACAACGGGCGAAACCACGCAGGCCGTGCGCTTTGTAGTAACGAAATAAGTTTTCAGACTTAATGCTTGAGAAGCCTGCCTCTAATGGGGCAGGCTTTTCTATGTTTGTGGTAGAGCTCTTCAATCTTGCCAGTAAAGGCTGTAAACGGCAAGGGCAACAAACCAGATTGCGCCGTTTTTGGAACTTGGCCGAAATGATTTTGCAAGCTCATTAGAAACTTACTTTACTACCGCTTGCATGAAGCTTCGCGTGCTGCATTTGCCTAAGTGGTACCCCAACCGCTACGACAACCAGGACGGGGACTTTGTGGCCCGGCATATAGCGGCTATTGCGCAGACTTCAAGCGCTGACAACACGTTGCAAAGTGCCGTAGTTTTTGCTGCCGTAGCGCGAGGGCCGCTTCCTGCCCTGATTGATACCGAAGTAGATCTGGATGGTTCGGTTCCTACGTGGCGATACTATTATCGTGCGCGTTTTACAGGCCTGAACTCGCTCGACCGGCTAATAAAGCTGTTCCTGTGGCTGATCTGTGTCGGGCGCGGGGTGCGGGCGGTGCGTCGGCATTGGGGCGGAGCGCAACCCGATGTTGTGCACGCGCACATCATGTTGCGCACCGCTATGCTGGCGTGGTGGTTGAAGTGGCGTTACCAGATTCCTTATTTGATTACCGAACACTGGACTGTATTCCTGCCCGCAAGTACGCAGCAGTTAGGATGGTTGCGAAGACGAGTAGCAACCTTATTGGTGCGCCAAGCTGCCGCCTTCACCCCCGTGTCCGACGACTTGCGCCGTGCGCTGGCGCGGCTCGGGGGTACCAACACACGTACGGTTGTCATTCCGAATGCAGTGGATACCGACCTGTTCCATTTGCCTAACGAGCTGCAAGTGCGCTATGGGTTGTTGAATGTGGCCGCTTTCAATGAGCAGGCTAAAAACCTGAGCGGTGTTCTGCGGACGGTGGCTCAGCTACGGGCAAAGCATTCTGCGCTAGATTTTCGCCTGCGCATTGCCGGCTATGGTGCCGCCGAAAAACAACTACACCAACTTGCCACCGACTTGGGGCTGCTGGCTGATGGCACAGTAACGTTTTTGGGCAAACTAACCTCGGCGGAAGTAGCGGAAGAAATGCGTCGAGCTAAGGCGTTCGTATTGTTTTCCAATTACGAAAACCTGCCTTGTGTGCTCATCGAAGCGCAGGCGAGCGGTTTGCCAGCGGTGGCCACCCGTGTGAACGGCGTGCCTGAGTTATTGCCCGAAGACGGGTCGAGGGGTTTGCTTGTGCCTGCTGGAGACGAAGAGGCTTTAGCTAAGGCCCTGCTGACAGTGCTGCAAGCTCCGCGCGGTCGTTTTGATGCGCAAGCATTGCGGGCAGCTGCTACTGCGCAGTTTAGCTATCCAGCCGTAGGGGCCGCCTTCTGGCGCGTGTATCAACAAATCAAAAGGTGAGCTATTATTTACAGCAACAGTTACTTGGTCTTGGAGCTTAATTAGAGACGGAAACTCTCTACGCCTTATTACAAGGATCAGCCACCTTGCTTGTGGCTGATTGCTGTATGCACTTTGAACTGCTGTACCTTGCTTGAGGCTTTCTATTTTTCGTTGCCACCTATGCTTCGTCGTATCATCCACAATTTCACTACCCGCTTGGCTACGGCACTGCTGAGCTTCGTGGTAGTGTGGCTGACAGCGCGTTATTTGGGAGCAGCGGGCAGAGGAGCAGTAAGCTTGTTTGTAACCGATTGCGCAGCGCTGCTGCTCTTTATTGGGTTGCTGGGAGGTTCATCGCTGATTTACTTGGCACCTCGCCGCAACTTATGGCATTTGCTGTTGCCTGCTTACGCCTGGGCGCTTGCCGTATGCTTAGCTGGTACCGGCGTGGTGGCACTGGTGCGCGAGGTAGCCCCCACTTATCTCGGCCATTTATTGGGCTTGGCGCTGTTGCAGGCTTTCTTTTCTATTAATACGTCTTTACTGCTTGGTCGACGGCGAGAAGCCACTTACAATGGGCTTTTGGTGGCGCAAGTAACCCTGTTGGCTGGGGCACTGCTGGTGGCTTTTGTTGGTTTGCACTGGCAGCTGGTTTCGGTCTACTACTATGCCACCTATTTGGCTTATGGTTTATCGTTGGTGGCAAGTTTTTGGGCCTTAGCTCAATTGCCTGACCGGCCAAGTGGTGGGCGGCGGCTGTGGGCCACCATGCGCGAGCTAGGGCGCCACAGCCGGGGGGCGCATTTCTCTAACATCCTAGCTTTTGCTAACTATCGGCTCAGTTACTACTTCGTGGCTCATTTTGCTGATGCGCGGGCCGTTGGTGTTCTATCGGTGGGAGTGGCATTGACGGAGGCGGTCTGGTTGATTCCGCGGAGTACCGCCTTGGTGCAGTACGTTGATCTTGTGCATGCCAAGAAAGAGGCTGCGCCGGCAGCAACTTTGCCAGTATCGCGCCTGGCAGTGCTAGGTACTGCCGGGGGCATAGGGTTTCTGGCTTTGCTCCCGCCCGCCGTACTAACAGCGGTATTCGGGCCAGAATTCGGCGCAGCCCATTCCGTAATTCTCTTTTTAGCGCCAGGAGGCGTGGTGATGGCGCTCCAGATTTTATGCAGTAGCTATTTTGCCGGATTAGCCCGTTACCGTATCAACAATGCCGCTTCCGTGTTCGGGTTGCTGGTAACGCTAGCGGCCTGTACGTTGTTGATTCCTCGTTTTGGTATTCACGGAGCGGCATTGGCTAGCACCTTATCCTACTTGGTGTCCACCGCTTTTTTGCTTTATCACTTTTATCGTGCTACCGGCGCTGCGCCCTGGGCGTTTCTGCCAGGCTCTGTCGATCTGACGTATCTCTGGGGAGTTGCCCGGCGTAAGACGTAACAGCTGCTATATTAATCGTTTAGTTTGTAGCAAAGACCATACAAGGCCACGAGTCTAAAGCCTGATGTGCGTTTGGCGGCTAACTCAATAGGGGTGGATTTAGCTAGGTTAAGATGCAGGATTCTGCCTGATAGTAATTGTTACCTCGAAAGAAGGGCTAGGATCAGCCAGCGGATTAGCTCCATAGGAAGGGAGAGGAATCGGAGAGTATAAAGCGCATAGCGTATTCTCTACCTGCACAAGGTGGCCGGGCGCAGTGGCCGGTAGCCCATCCAGAATACCACTTAGCACCTCCCAGCGCGGTTGGCCTGGTTGTCGGCTGGCATCGTGCCAAACTACCACTGTGGCAGGACCAACCAAATGCTCGAATACGCGGCGTGTATCGGTGCGTACCGCTTCGTAACGATGGTCACCATCAATAAATACCACGTCGAAGTGCCCTAACGATGCCAAGTCGAAGGTGGCAGAGTTGCCGTGTAGATGCGTGATGTTTGCCAGGGGGCGCGAAAAAAAGCCGTGCAACTCGATATACCGTTCGCTTAACCCCATGGCTCGCATTTCGGCTGCCGAGAGGTTGAGTGTATGAACCGAGGCGGCCACTTCGGCCACATTAGCGGCACTCTCCCCGCGCCAGGTTCCAACCTCGAAGTAACGGCAGCTTGCTGCGCGGCCTGCTACGGCGCGAAGCAACAACAAATCGGTGGGAAGGGAGCCCCCATCACGAAATGCAAAGGGCCGTACCGTTCGGTCCGCGGCTGTCAGGAAGTACGAGAGCGGTACTATTGGCAGGCCGGCAGGCGTCAAACTGTGCGTGTTATGATTGAGTACTTGCTGCTGCCAGACAGTTTCATCGGCAGCCAGCACATGGTTGAGGAGCCACGGGTTGCGAGCAAGGCGAGCAAGACCCCGGAGGGCTTTTTGGAAGCGGGTAGTAAGCACAAGCCAAAAGTACAGCAGCAGCAGCTAAACCTATCGTGGTATGCAAGCTGACCTTGCGCGTTCATCACTTACTATCAACTGCTAGTCCAAGGCAAGTATAGTACACCGTTACTGCCATCAACGCAAAAAGCGCACTGCTCTCTTATGGTTGAATTGCTGCTAAGAGAAGGCTATTGGGGTAGGCAAATCAGAGCATAATTCACTGTACAATGTCTATATTCTGGTACTTAATTATGTTAAATAGAGAGCTGTTCTGCTATCGATCATGATCTGCTAGATATCTAATTAATTATTGATTATTCGTGATAGCCATGAAGCTGTCTTTGTTCTTGTAGATCCGTTTTATATGCTTTATCTAAGTAAAGCGTTTTTATAAATCAAGCAGAGATGCCTGTATGATAAGAATAAGTCAAAATACACGTTTGCTCATCTTTAAAGGTAAATGACAAAATAACTTTGTGTAGACGGAGTAGGTATTTTGTCTTAAATAACCAGTAAAGGGCTTATAATCTATAATAACACTAAATTTATGGTATTATATCAAGTAAGATAAAAGAAGATTATATCGGTTTAGTGTAATGCTTATTGATTTTTAACAAGTAGTTATTGTTGGTTATTGTACTATAAGATAAGTTTAATTCAATTTTTGCTGATTTTATAGATTTTGTGCAAATGCCTGTATACCTTCCTCTCAGGATGCTAGATAGAATAGCACTGTGTTGAGGATTCAAAGTTGTTTTCAGGCCCTTTAAAACTTTTGTATGCAAGTTTTTATCCACTTACGTACTCGGTGCTACAGCAAATTTTGCGCTGCAGCGGACACTCAGAAAAAACTATTGCTGACGGCGTGTTTATTGGTTCTCGCTGTTGTCACTCGAGCTCAGACTCTGACTCTCCCAATCGAAGTTCTAGGTGCGCAAGGCGTCATCCAGACTGTAAGTGTAACAGTACCATCAGGCAGCACAGCCACTAACCTGTGGTTGCAAGCCAACAACCTCTCATATGATGATAAAGCCAGCGTCCGCATCAACAACAACGCTTGGATTAATCTCAATAACACCACCTGCGACGTTGCAGAGCCAAGCAAGAGCTACGGCGGTATCGGCGGTGGGCACAACACAATCAAGCTTAAACTGGCGCTGCCAGCTGGTACCGTGCTCAATGGTTCCAACCAGATTAGCTTCCGCTTCAATCAGTCAGATGGCGTAACCATTGGTTATCGTATCATTAAACTGAACTTCTTGAATGCTGCCGGAACGCGTCTGATGCCTGCTAGTTCCTTTGCCGACGAAAACCCTGCTACTTGGCAGGCTCCTCGTTCCAGCCCCTCCGATATTAGCACTGGCGAGCAGCTTTGGAGAAACGCTTCCCTTAACGAGTCTTACTTGCCTAACGCCCGCGTACTGCAAGCCAAGTGCAGCGACTGCCACGCCCAGGATGGACGGGACCTAAAGTACTTCAACTATTCTAACCGTTCTATTATTGAGCGGGCTAAGTACCACGGCCTAAGCGTAACGCAAGCCGAGCAAATTGCTTCTTATATTCGCAGCCTCACGGCGCCGGCGCCGGCTACCGCTCGGCCCTGGAATCCTCCCTACCAGCCTGGCCCCGGCCAAGACTCCCGGCCACTAGTAGAATGGTCAGCGGGTGCTGGCATTGATGCCGTGCTCGACTCCGATGCCGAGACACTGCCCTACATTTTCCCGAACGGAGTGAACGAGGCTGCTGTAGCAACCACTGCTACGCTCAACATCCGGGAAATTCCAGTAGCAATGCAGTTTCTGGACTGGAAACACTGGTTGCCTATCGTGCATCCTAAAGATGCCTGGGGCACCGACTTCACCAACTCCAACCTGTACAAGATGTACAACGGGCAGGGTAGCGGCAACACCACCATGAATCTGCGCCAGAGCTTGGCCTCCGGAAACCAGCCTTACCGGTTAGCAGAAGCGTACATGCCCGGTATGCAAGTTGACATGGCCAACTGGCAGCATGAGCGGAACATGTTCCTAATGCCGCGCGTAGCCAACGGTACAAACTGGAATCGGGAGCACGCAATAAAAGTGTATTCAACGGCCCTGTGGCAGACGGTTAAGTTTTGGGAATTGATGCAGGAGTTCAACCTGGAAGGCATGGGTCCTGCACTATATGGCAGCAAGAGCGAAGCCCGCACGTGGCCTGGTTTGTTGCGTCACGTATTCGAAACGTCGCCGCAGCGCTTGAATATTCCGTTTGGCCGCAACGATTTGTCGCACAATAACAAGGCGGTAAACAATGTGTACGCTTCCAACGTGTGGTATCACACGCAAATGGTGCTAACCAGCGGCAACCGCCGGGGCAACGGTTTTTATCCAGTGGACTGGGGCTACTTGTACGGTCTGGTTAAGGACCTGAGCATGGCAAGCAACGACCGTGTTTCGGAACTGTCCCGCATGCTGCTGATTGTAGTAAAAGCCGCTCAGCAAGCAGATAATGGACATGGTCCGGACAATCCTTTTGAAGGCTGGAACCTGATGCGTAACCATGCGCCAAGCGTCCTCATAGAAGATATTCAGGAGAATCTTTGGGAGCATGTAACGCCTGCCATGAAGAAAAATATTCTGGAGGCCTACCTGCGCGCCTGGTTCACAAAGAGCCGTTCGTATCCTGCCTCTCGGTATGCACGTGGCTTCGACCCCTTCGAAGCTTCGCCTACCAACTACGTGCCGGTTATTCCACCGGCTGGTGCTGGCAACTCCGCCGACAAAGTATGGTATATGATTCCGCAGATGCGGCGGGCGGGCGTTGATTGTGCCCTGCTCAATGACATTGCGGACTGGGCCAAAGTTATGTGGCCAGCTGGTAACTGGGCTTCGCTGAAGGTAACCAACTGCGCTCCTCAAGTAGTGCTGCGCAACCCTGAAAACCCCGCCCACACTCTTTCCGGCTTGGAGTATGGCTACTACGAAGGGACCTTCAACACCTTACCTAACTTCGCTGCGCTAACCCCTACCCGTTCAGGTGTTGCCTCTGAAATCAGTTTCGCTCCCACCTTGCGGCGCAACGACTTTGCCCTGCGCTTCCAAGGGTTCATCGACGTTCCTACCGACGGTCTGTATCAGTTCCTAAGCGCTTCTGACGACGGTTCCCAAATCTATATCGGCTCGCAACTGGTTGTCGACAACAACGGTGCGCACGGCTTAGACGAGAAAACTGGCACCATTGGGTTGAAAGCGGGTAAACATGCTATAACGGTGGCCTACTTCGACCATGGCGGCGACAGAATAATGAACATCCGGTATGGCGGCCCAAACAACCTCAGAGGCAACATTCCCGCTAGCAGTTTGTCGCGCCTCAACCCAAATCCGCCTTTGTCGGCAAAAAGCGCAACAGCCGTGGAAATCAGCTTGTACCCAAACCCGGCTCGCGCTGAAGTGAATTTGAAAGTGCCTAGCCGCAACGCAAGCTACCGGGTACTCGACCAGCTAGGTCGGTCGGTGTTGCAGGGTACTGCCACCAATGGTGCTGCCGTAATCAACGTAGCGAATCTGGCTGCTGGCCTTTACCACATGGAAGTAACAACGCCAGAAGGTCGTAGCGTAAGCAAGTTTGTTAAGCAGAACTAAACTCTTACCAATTTTAAGAAAAGCCGCTTCCTGTTTGGAGGCGGCTTTTTTGCTTTGAAACAGCAGCCAACGGGAGTTGCTTTTTGGAAAATAAAACGCTGGCAACTATTTTAAAGCCAAAGATTTGGCTGCTTTCGTCGAGGAGCTTTATTCCTTGAAACCTGCAGCCAGTAAAGCGTTGGCAGCAGCAAACCGAAATCGAAAATAATCTTGGGTAAGTCGGCAGCCTTTTTCAGCGCCAGCTTGTCTGCCTGGTATTCCCTGCCACGATTATGGGAGCGAAAAAATCCTGCATGCCGGCTTCTTCCGACCTCGACGCCCTGCTTGCCCGCTGCTCCCGCCGCGAACCAGCCGCTCAGCGGGCGTTGTACGCTCGTTATGCTGGCCGCATGCTCGGAGTAGCTCGTCGGTACGCACGCACCTTGCCGGAAGCTGAAGACATTTTGCAGGATGCCTTCGTGAAGGTTTTTACTTATTTAAGCGAGTTTCGAGCAGAAGGCACGCTCGAAGGCTGGATACGGCGAATTGTTGTGACCACGGCTATCAACCATTGGCAAAGTGGCCGTATGCGCCGCCAAACGCAAGGCGCCTCGCTCGACGACATAGCCGATCCGCCAGCTGCTGATGCTTCGGCTCTCGACCAATTAAACGTGGCAGAGGTGCTGGCCCTGATGGAGCAACTACCCGACGGCTGCCGCCTGGTGTTGCTTTTATATGCTGTCGATGGCTATTCTCACCGCGAAATCAGCGAACTGCTCAACATTCAAGAAAGCACGTCCAAAGCTCAACTCAGTAAAGCCCGCAAACACTTGCTGCAACTCTACCACCGGCAGAATAACTACATCCGACTATGATTCAGGAAACTGAAGATGACCGTTTGGACCAGTCGCTGCGCGACACGTTCAGTGATTTCGACCTGCCGCCTTCCAACCACGTTTGGGCTGGAATAGAAGGCCATTTGTCGGCACTGCCGGGCGCCCCTCGGCCAGTGCCGCTCTTGCTAGTGCTTCCCATCGTAGGCTTGGTGGGAGTAGCAGTCGGGTGGTTACTGCCCCGCCCTGCGGTACTCAGCCCTGCCCCGCAGCCAACTACCGAAGCTGCCGCCAAGACCCGAACAGCTAGCCTGCAAACGCAAGTGCTTGCAAGAGGGGAAACTGCTTATATAATACCTCGGTCCTCAACGGCCGCGCTAGCGTTCGGCTATGCACCTAATTTGGGTAGCAGCCAGGTTAGTAAGTCAACGAGTAGGCCAGCACAAATGCCTGCCTTGGATAAAGGCAAAAGCCGGAAAACTGATTCTCACCCTGTTTCTCACCCCGAGCTGATAGCCTCTGCTAACACGATTACACCCGCCACCGTTTTGCCTTTAAACTTGGCATCTGCAACTGAAGAGTTGTTGCCCTCGCCTATTTATAACGCAGTGCCAGCAGAATTGCCAATTGTAGTACAAACTGCACCCGTGACCGATTCGCAAGCACTTGATATGGCCGTAGCTGCCGTGCCGCCCATTGGTAATAAAGCAGTTGGAATAACTGAATTAAGCTCGAAAGGAGAGGGGCTGCGGGAGCGGCGCCCTGAATATCGGGTGCCTACCCACCGGTTGGCGGAGCGGGGGCGAGGACTGCGGCGGATTCAAAATAACCTTGCCAAGCACTGGCAGCACGTGTTTGGGTCACGTCGGGCCCGTGTAGCCGCCCAACCCGATTTCTAGGAAAAGAGCCTAGTGCGCGCGAACAGATGGGCGATTAACAGAGAAGTTGAAGACCGGATGAGTATTCCCTCAGAAAATAAATGACAGTGGGTGGCAGCCTTTTTTATGGTTGTGCTGTCTAGGGAGGAACAAACTCGAATTTGTTGGAAGTGCTGTCAATTCAACTTACTAATTACCCCGCTTTGCGGGTTTAGATAGTGTATCCTTTATGGCCGTCCTGATACAGTCTCCTACCAGCTTGCCCTTACCCTCACGTGTTGTTGCACCTAGTCGGCCCGAATCATCAGGGCTGTGGCTGCTGACGGCTACTTTGTTTCTGTTGCTGATTGTGGGGCGCATGACCAGCTATACTGGCGTTACGCGCACTGTTAAAAAAAGACCCACCAACAGCATGCTTCTGCCCCCGCAGAGCTTTCAGCTGCCCCTCACGCGTGGTACATTACCGGCTGTTCCTGCGCCAGCAAGTACCTGCTCATCAGTTTTTGTCACGGCGGCCACGCGCTAGCCGCTTTCAGAATGCTGTAATCAACTGATAGGCACCTTGCCAAGAATAGCTTCAATAAGGTCTTGGGTGCGAATCCCATCGGCTTCGGCTTCGTAGGTGAGCAGGATGCGGTGGTTTAGCACGTCGGCTGCGACGTCTTTTATGTCCTCGGGCAGCACATAGTCACGCTCGTCAAAATACGCAACAGCTTTGGCCGCCCGGTGTAGCGCAATACTAGCTCGTGGACTTACCCCAAACTGCACATACTGCTGGAACTGAGGTAGGTCGTAGTCGGTGGGTTTGCGAGTGGCGAATACCAGCTCGATGATGTACTTCTCGAGCGTCTCGGAAATTTGAACCTGATTGATTTGCTGCCGGATGCCAAAGATGTCTTCTTTGGTTAGAATTGGATTGACTTCGCCCACGTAGCTCATGTTGGCCATGCGCCGCATCACTTCCAGCTCGTCGGTTTTTTTCAGATAATCCACAAAAACCTTCATCATAAACCGGTCGACCTGCGCTTCGGGCAAAGGATAGGTTCCTTCTTGCTCGACTGGATTCTGGGTGGCGAGCACCAAAAAGGGCAGATCGAGCGGGTAAGTAGTTTCGCCGATTGTCACTTGCTTTTCCTGCATGGCTTCCAGCAAAGCGCTCTGTACTTTAGCCGGCGAGCGGTTGATTTCATCGGCCAGTACAAGGTTGGAAAAGATGGGGCCTTTCTTCACTTCAAACACCGACTGATTCTGATTGTAAATCATCGTGCCTACCAAGTCGGAAGGCAGCAAGTCGGGAGTGAACTGCACCCGCTGAAAGTTAAGGTGTAGGACCTTCGATAAGGTGCTGATAGTAAGAGTCTTGGCCAGTCCCGGAACTCCCTCCAGCAAGATGTGGCCGCCCGTAAATAAGCCAATCAGCAAGCGGCCTACCATGTAATGCTGGCCCACTACTACCTTTCCTACCTCGGCAAATACCTGTTTAATTTTTTGCTGATAGTCGGGGAGAGAGGTTGTTTCGGACGAAAGCATACGCGGCAAATGAAGAGGAGAGTGGCAATAAAGGTAAAAAATCAGGCGTCTTTGATTAACAGCTACAACCTACGGCAAGAAAGTCCAAGGTGAGGATAAACCCGTAGCTTGTTTACTTCTAAATTCATCTGTCCCAAGCAAATCAGCTACGTCTGTACGATGTAGATGTTATCTTAGGGCTACGCATTGAAGCGCACTGAAAAATCATTTCAACTAGTATGACTACGACCACTGCCACTGCTTTGCCTCCTGCCCGTTCTTTGCGGCGCTTTCTGGTGCTGGCAGTTGTTCTTTACTTGATCTGGTTTTTCACTTATGAATACTGGGTACTGCCGGATGGTCGGCTCAACTCGTTTCTTTCTCAAAACATAGCGGCTGCCTCGGTTGGCCTGTTGCGTATTCTTGGCTTTCCTGCTAGCCTTGACCCTGAGCGTTCTACCCTAGTGATGATGGGGAAGCAGCAGGCGGTGTATGTTGGCGATTATTGCAACGGACTGGTGCTCTACGTATTGTTTATGGGTTTCGTGCTTGCTTATCCTGGGCCGGTGCGACACAAACTCTGGTTTATACCTGTCGGCATTCTATCTATTTATGCTTTGAATGTAATACGCGTAGCCGCACTAGCTATCAACCACTTGTATTCCTATAAAACAGTAGATTTCAACCACCACTACACGTTTACATTTGTAGTGTACGGTTGTATATTCTTGCTCTGGATGCTGTGGGCGCGGCGCTTGGCTCTGCCTGCTACCACGGTTAGGTCGCAAAGCGAAATGGAGCATGCCTGAACTAGCAACACCGCGCCCTGCGGGTTTAAATCGCCTGCGAATTGTAAATGGCTTGGTGCGAGCGGCCGCGGTAGTTGGCTTAGTACTCGTGCTTTTTTATTTAGGTACGTATGATTGGGTGGTATTTGATGTGCTAGATGCGGGCTGGCACAAGCTGCTCAGTAGCCTGAACTTAACCGAGCAATTAGCTGCTTTGCAGCGCGGCGTGAACGGCCAAGTAACCCGACGCAGTTTGCCTACCATGCTTACGTATGGTGTGCTGTATACCAGCGTTTGCTTGCTGTTACTGCGTTTACTACTGCCTCGGGGTGGGCGGCGCATGCGCCGCGCCTTGCTACTGTATGCAGCAGTGTTTGGAGCTTGCACCTTGCTGCTGATAGGAGGAAAACTGGCCGGCGACGCACTGTGGGCCTACCGACTTGGTCGTCGCCTCATCGACTTTGTTGTTTCGCCATTGCCTGTTGCGGTGCTGGTGCCTTTACTGCGCTGGTACACCACGCCGAATGAGTTGCTTAAGCAGTAAGTAGAAGTAAGACGTACTATTGGAGTCAAGCAATCGTAATTGTACTTATCCTTAGTAATAGGAATTGATAAAGCGGCGGCGTGCGCAGAAGGCAGTTGTACTGACCGAGTAAGGGGGGCTGCTTGGCGGCTACGTCGCATAGTTCAGCCAGCCTCTCTGGGATGCCGCTGTAGGGGCGTTACCTTAGTGAAGTTGTAAAAACTGTGCTGCGCTTCTTTATGAAACCATCTGCTTCCTCTATTCCACTCTTCACTGCCGGACAACCAGGGCAGCCTGCTGCTGAGGGGCAAGTGGAGGAGTTGAAGCGGGAGTTAGCAGCTACTCGGCAACGGGAACAGCAACTGCGTGCTCAACGCGATTTTTACGCCGATATTCTTCAAGAGCTGCCCGTTGAAGTAGTGGTGCTGGATCAGCATTTTCGATACGTGTATGCCAACCCGCAGGCCGTACCCGACGAGGAAGCCCGCACTTGGCTGCTTGGCCACACTATATTAGATTATTGCCAGCGCTACCATTTTCCAGTTGAGCTGGCCGAGCAGCGCCGCCGTGTGTTCGATGAGGCTTTGCGGGAGCAGCATTCGGTTACCTGGGAAGATGTCACGCCTTATCCGGAAGGGCCGCGCAGTCACCGGCGCTATTTCAAGCCAATGGCTCGGCCTGCTGGCGAGCCGCCGCTTATGCTCGGCTACGGCCTCGACATCACCGAGCAGCTTGCGGCAGAGGTGCGCAGCCTCCACAACAAAGCAATGACCGACGAGCGTCAAACGCTCATCCAACAGATTACGGATGCCAGCCCGCAAGTTGTTTACGTGCGTGATGCGCAGGGCCAGTTGATCTTCCGCAATCGCGCTTTCAACGAGTTGGCAGCACGTAGTCACCACGTCAGGACGCCGCAGCAGCTTAACCTAACTGAAGCAGTTGAACTGCACCAATGGGAGGCGGCGTACCGGGAGGTTTTGCAGCACCAGCAGCCTGTTTCACGGGAAAGCTCCTGCACCCTAGCTGATGAGAGCGTGCTTTGGTTTCAAATCAGCAAGCTGCCGTTACCGCAGCCCGATGGCACCGTGCACGTACTCACTATTGGCACCGATATCACAGAAATAAAGGAAGCTCGCCAGACGCTGGAGCGCAGCACAGCGCAGTATCGCGACTTGCTGGCCCATACCCAAGCGCTTATTGGCACCCACGACTTACAAGGGCGACTGTTATCAGTTAATCCGGCCATAGAAGAACTAATGGGTTTGCCGGCTGCCGCCATTGTGGGGTGTCACCTCACGCAGGCCGTGCCACCTGAACTGCGGGCAGGCGTGCAGCACTACTTAAGCGAAATTAAAGTCAGCAAGCATAGCCAAGAGGTGATGAAACTTGTCAATCAGCACGACGAACAGCACTACATTCTTTTCAATAATTTCAAAGTGGATGATCCAGGAAAAGAGCCGTACGTGGTAGCTTACGGACAAGTAATTACCGAGCGGGTAGTGGCTGAACGAGAGTTGCGCAGAGCCAAGCGCGAAGCCGAAGCAAACGCGCGGGCCAAAGAAAATTTCTTGGCCAATATGAGCCACGAAATTCGTACGCCCATGAACGGCGTACTTGGTATGGCCAGCCAGTTAGCCAAAACGCCACTTGATGCGCAACAACGGCAATATTTAGATACAATTCTGGCCTCGGGCCGCAACCTATTGGCCGTACTCAACGATGTACTGGATATGGCTAAAATATCGGCAGGCAAGCTGGAGCTCGAACATATCCCGTTCGACCTCAGCAAATCTATTCGCACAGCAGCTCAAACCTTGGCGTACCGGGCAGCCGAAAAAAATCTGATTTTCGATATTCAACCCCTGAGCTTAACGGAGCCTGTGGTGCTCAGCGACCCATATCGGCTCAACCAGGTGTTGCTTAATTTGCTAAGCAATGCCATTAAGTTCACCGAGCAAGGCAGCGTCACGCTTGGCAGCGATTTACTCCGCGAAACGTCCACGGCCGTTACCATTCGGTTCTGGGTGCGCGACACGGGCATTGGGATTCCGGCCGACAAGCAGCAGCAGATTTTCGAGAACTTCACGCAGGCCTATGCCGATACTTCCCGCCGCTTCGGAGGTACCGGGCTTGGCCTGACCATAAGCCGAAGCCTGGTGCAGCAGCTAGGAGGCGAACTAGAATTATCTAGCACGCCGGGGCAGGGTACGTGGTTTGCCTTTACACTTACGTTACCGAAAGCCCCTATTCAGCAGGCGCCGCCGGTGCCCACTCCGCCTGACTACAACCGCCTGCGGGGTACCCGGGTGCTGCTCGCCGAAGACAGCGCTACTAATCGCCAACTCACCACTCTCATTCTTAAAAACTGGGGTATCGCCGTTGACAGTGCGGTGAACGGTCCCGATGCCTTGGCTCTGTTCCAGACCCGTGATTACGACGTGATATTGATGGATATTCAGATGCCCGGCATGAGTGGCATCGAAGTAACCGAAGCTATTCGGCTGAGCCCGGACCCGGCGCGGGCTGATATTCCAATTATTGCGCTGACCGCCAACGCTTTCCGCACAGACCGGGAGCAGTATTTGCAGGCTGGTATGAACGACTGCCTCACCAAGCCATTCGAAGAAGCCGACCTCTACCACAAGTTAGTCGCTCAGCTTTTTCCTGTTGAAAATTCCATTTCGATGCCCGCGCCCCTGGTAGCAATGCCCGCATTAGTTGATAAGGCTCCCTCGGCCGCTCCGCTTTTCGATTTAACTCAACTAGAAAAAAACGCCCACGGCAACCAGGAATTCATGCGCCGCATGATTAACGTGTTTCTTACCGAAATACCAGTGGTAGCTGCTGACTTAACCGACGCTGCGGCGGCCAAAGACTGGCTCGCCTTAATCACATTGGCGCACAAGCTGAAATCTTCCTTGAAATTGTTTCAAGTATCCGCCGCCTTCGACGACCTGCACATTCTGGAAGAACAGCAGGCCTCACCGGATACGCGCCAAGTAGCTGCCCGCCGCCTTAGTGAGTTGTTGGAGCGAGTATGCGCCGCTTTGCAACTAGCCGTGGGTTAGGTAAAAGGTACCTCGTAAGATGGTGTTCACTGAGAAAGTAGGGTTGTGCCTTATAATTGCTTAAAAACGGTTCAGGTTTTTGAAAAAAGCTTCTTGATACGAAACGCCAATGGGTATTTGGTGGCCACCTGCCAGCCGGGCCGTATTGTCCTCAATCGACTCTACATGTTTCATGTTGAGGATATAGGAGCGGTGTACTCGTACGAAATTATCAAAGGATAGCCGCGCCGCAAACGATTTGAGCGTGGTATATACAATGTGCTTCTGGCGTAGCGTCACGATGGTGACGTAGTCGGACAGCGCTTCAATATAGAGGACTTCATCGAAGTTGAGGCGCACCATTCGGTTGTTGACCTTCACAAACAAGTCGGAAGACACTGGGGCCGGCGAGGCAACAGGCTGAATCATTGAGGTAGGTCGCCGTTCTAATACCCGCTGCACCGCTTGGCTGAACCGAGCATAATCGAAAGGCTTAACCAGGTAGTCGGTTACCCGCAGCGCAAACGCATCGACGGCAAAATGCTCGTACGAAGTGGCCAGAATAACTTCGGGTGGGTCGGTGAGGACCCGCAGAAGTTCTAAACCACTGAGGTTCGGCATTTCGACATCCAGAAAAAGCAAGTCCACCTTGTTGCCGGCCCGAAAAAAATTCAGACCCTGTGCCCCATCGTTAAGAGAGGCTACCAGCTGCAAAGACTCTGTCAAGCCTATATAATGCTCCAGCGTAAGCCGGTTCATGGTGTCATCATCAATGACCAAACAAGTAAGTGCCCCTGGGTTGGACATAAGTATAGACAATGTGAAAAAATGCTGAAACTTATAGCTTATCTAGCGAAATATAAGCGTTGTTTATTTGATGAAGTAGTCATACTTACTCGGCATTCATTGAAAAGCTGTTGCAGGCTTCCTACTTGTTCGAGTGCAAAGGTGCTGCTTGCTGTTGGGCAAGCAGAATCTGCTTTCACCAAAGCCGTTGAGGTCGTAGCAACTTCTGCTTGTCCTTCTTCATCCTACCAACTGCTTCTGGCTAAGTGGCAACACTAGCGTAGATACCATACTTGCACGCATAATGTTATAGTCATAAAGCATGAGTTTCGTGCAGTCCGCTGGCTATTTTCATTTCTTGTCGATACGTAAATTAGTTGTTACACAGTTTATTGAAGCACTAGTTTTGGAGTGAAAAATAAGTAGAAACAAGAGTTGGCTAGTAGAATTTGTAGTCGTAGACTTATCAAATCCAGCAAGATTCGGATTGAGGCCCAACACTGCGGAAGGTACTTTTGGTAATACTCTACCAAACCGACTTATGACTCCTGTTCCTCATTCGCAAGCTGATTTAGATTACATCCGAGTGGAGCGGGCCATAGCATTTATTGCGGCGCACTACACCCAACAACCAACTCTGGAGGCTATTGCGGCGCATGTCCATCTAAGCCCGTTCCATTTCAATCGGCTGTTCAGTAAGTGGGCTGCTACCAGTCCGCAGCGGTTTATGCGTTTTCTAACCAAAGAATACGCCAAGCAAGTACTAGCCAAGTCTGGAAACGTGTTGGATGCTACCTACCAAGCAGGTTTGTCCGGAGCTAGCCGCCTGCACGACTTGTTTGTCACGTACGAAGCTATGACTCCGGCGGAATACAAGGACCAAGCCGCTGGCATGCAGATTGTCTATGGCTTCCATGCCACACCTTTCGGCGAGTGTCTGATTAGCCTCACTGAGAGAGGCATCTGTGGTCTTATCCAAGAGGTAAGTGAGCGGGAAATTGCGCTAATGCAGTTGCAAGCACCATGGCCTGGTGCAACGCTGCTACCTAACCCCACTAAAACCGAACCTGTAGCAGCGCAACTATTCCTTCACGTTTCTGATACCAGCAAGCCATTCAACTTATTGCTGAGAGGGACTAATTTTCAGATCAAAGTGTGGGAAGCCTTGTTGCGCATTCCAGCCGGAGCTATGGTTGCCTATCAGGATGTAGCCGCCGCTATCGGACAGCCTAGAGCCGGACAAGCAGTAGGGGGAGCCGTAGGTGCCAACGCTATTGGCTACCTTATTCCCTGTCATCGGGTTATTCAGCAGCACGGCGGCCCAGGCGGCTACCGTTGGGGCACCGCCCGCAAGCAGGCTTTGCTAGGTTGGGAGGCAGCGCACGCCGAACGGTGTTCTAAGTAGACGAATAGCTCCCTATGCAAAGAGTCCCGAGGCTTTTTACACAGACTTTACCAGTAGCAGTTGCTCAAAAGAAGAGTCTGTTGTAATTCTATAAAAGCAAAAAGACTTTCTACGCTATGTAGAAAGCCTTTTAGTACCAGAGACGGGAATCGAACCCGTACGCCTATTCGGCAAGGGATTTTAAGTCCCTCGTGTCTACCTGTTCCACCACTCCGGCTCTTACTTGATTTTTACCTCGGTAATTGAGAGTTTAAGCGTGGCAATTTGGGCACAATAACTGTAAATTCTCAATTCTATGATCGTTATTTATTCCATTTATGCGGTGAAGTTCTAGTGGAATGGGGCATTCAAGCCGCAAGTTATTCCCACAACTCTCACAACTTCTTTCTTTTAACCCTTCACTTATTACACGATTACGCAACCGGTGTGAGGAAGTGTAACTAGAGTTTTCAACTAAAATATTATCCTAAGAAAGTGCTCAGCCGAAGCTTTGATCACGCTCTCCCACATTCCAGCCGCTGCCGGTGAAGTGACTCATATCTGAAGCCAGTGCCGCCTGCTAGGACTAGTCCTAGCCGTTTTGTAACCGTAGCTATCGACAAACACTCGGCTACGATTAGTCGAAATTGCTCATCTGCTACTAAGTACTCATGCAAAAGTAATCGTGTAGTGTTCGGTGCCGATACTGCGAATCAGCTCGGCGACCTGTTGGCGCAGCGTATAGGCTGATGCGTATAGGCGGATGCGTAGGCAGCGGGCGTGAGCCAATAGTGCTTGCAAAAGCGCCAGAGGATTTCAATGCGGTTGAGTTCGGGCGAATAGGGGGCAAAAACAGCAACGTCAGCCCCCGTGCGGCCCCCGTCTCGCGCCGGCCCTGCACCAGCGCCGCCCGGTGTACAGAGGCGTTGTCGAGCACCAATATGGTCGGCTCGTTGAGTTGCTGGCTGAACTCGTCCAGGGCCCCGACGACGAGCTCGGCCGTAAAAGCCGTTTCTGCCATCCAGCCCAGAAAATGCTGGCCCTGGGGGCCACCCGGCCGCCACAGGCCCCACACGGAGTACCCGCCATGGGGCCCGCGCTCGGCCGGGAGCAGGACCGGTGGCTGGCCCCGCACTTGCCAGGCGTAGGGCACGGGGGCGGAGCGCGAGAAGCGGACCTCATCGGCGTAGTACAGCACCAGGTCGCCACGGGCTTCGGCAGCCTGCGGGTCGGCCAGCGGCTGTTGGCCGGCGGCAAAGGCGGGCGCGTTGCGTTGGCCTTTCAGACTGCGGCGCATCCGTTTTCAGCTGTAACCCGCTCGGTGCAGCACCCGCCGCACGGCCCCCGGCCGCAGCCGTACGCCCAGCTCGTGCTCGATCCGGAGCACCAGCTCGCGCAGCTGTTGGCAGGCAGCCCCGCCCCAGGCCACTACTTTTTTTGGGCGTTGGCACTGCGTTTGGGCGGGCGGCCCGAGCGGGCACCTTCGGCCAGCGCGGCCACGCCGCCCGTCTCGAAGCGCGTGAGCCAGGCGCGGACCGTATCGCGGCGGGTTGCGTAGGCCACCGCCAAGTGCTGCAGGCGCAGGCCCCGGTGGTGGCTCAGCACGGCCTGGGCCCGTTTGCGCTGGCGCGGATGCGGCGCGTGCGCCGCGCTGTGTTCGAGCGCCTGCACCTGGGACGGCGTGAGAACTAGGGGAGCGAGTCGTTGCATGGCCCCAAAATACTACTGCATTACTTATGGTAGAGTACCTTAAGCTCTTTATTTTGAATTAGCGTGGCGCAAGCATAAACGAAAATACCCTGCTGTTTAGCAGGGTATTTTCGTTTGGAGCGGGAGACGAGGTTCGAACTCGCGACCTCGACCTTGGCAAGGTCGCGCTCTACCAACTGAGCTACTCTCGCTTGAGTCAGCCACCGTAGTGGCATTTGGTGTGACAAAGGTACTACAGGAAATCTGCTTGTCAAGTGTATGGGGCAAAAAATGTCTGGTTTCCCCTGTGGTTTGAGCGCTTTTTGCTGATTTTCAGGCAGAAATTTTTCCGAAAAACTAGCACACCGAGCAGTGTATTCCTGCTCGGTGTGGTCAATAATGATCAATTCACTAGGCAAGTTCAACCGTGCCGCCCCTACTATCGGACGGCACGGTTGGGGTTTACTTGCTGCCTAGCGCTAACTTCAGCTCGTTTAATTTTAACAGGGCTTCGATAGGGCTCATGGTATTTACATCAAGCACTTGAAGTAGTTCCCGCACCCGTTCCATGGCCGGATCGGCGGGCTCGAACATGCTGAGCTGTAAGCTCGGGCGCGGCGCATTGTGAACAGCCGCCGTAGGCTGCGGCACGGGGCCTCGCTGGCTGGTTGTTGAGCCAGCCGTTGCATTAAGATGTAACACCTTGCCTTCTAGCTGTTCATCAAGGCCATTTAAGACCTCATCGAATTCGGTGGGAGCGTTGGCGTCGAGGCCGGCGCTAGCGCGCTCTTGCTCTAGGTGGTGCATGATTTCGTTGGCGCGTAGTACCACCGAAGTAGGCATACCTGCCATACGAGCCACGTGAATGCCGAAGCTGTGCTCGGAACCACCTTCCTGGAGCTTGCGAAGGAACAGAATGCGGCCGTCGGCTTCGCGCACGGCTACGTTGTAGTTGCGCACGCGCGAGCAGTCCTCGGCCAACTGATTTAGCTCGTGGTAGTGAGTGGCAAACAGCGTTTTGGCGCGGGCCTTAGGGTTGTTGTGCAAGTGCTCGACCAATGCCCATGCAATGCTGATGCCGTCGTAGGTACTGGTGCCGCGCCCAATTTCGTCCATTAGCACCAGGCTGCGGTCCGACAGGTTGTTGAGGATGCTCGCCGTTTCGGTCATCTCCACCATGAAGGTGCTTTCGCCCTTGCTTAGGTTATCGGAGGCACCGACGCGGGTAAAAATCTTGTCGATGATGCCGATGGTGGCCGAGTCGGCGGGCACGAAGGAGCCGATTTGAGCTAGCAGCACGATTAGGGCCGTTTGGCGGAGCAGGGCAGATTTGCCGGCCATATTGGGGCCAGTTATCACAACAATCTGCTGGTTTTCCTGATCGAGGTGAATGTCATTGGGGATATACTGCTCACCAGGGGGCAGCTGCCGCTCAATTACAGGGTGCCGGCCCGCCTTAATTTCCAGCAGCGTACTATCATCGACGGTGGGTTTCACGTAGCGGTACTGCCGGGCCGTGGCAGCAAACGAGGCCAGGCAGTCAGTGATGCCGATGGCGCGCGCATTTTGCTGAATCTGCGTTACGTACTCGGCGGCTGATAGCACTAGGTCGTTGTAGATGTTCTGCTCGATGACGAACAGCCGATCCTCCGCGTGCAGAATCTTTTCCTCGTACACTTTCAACTCCTCGGTGATGTAGCGCTCGGCATTCACCAGCGTCTGCTTCCGAATCCAGGAGGCAGGTACCTTGTCTTTGTGGGCGTTGGTGACTTCGAGGTAGTAGCCGAACACTTTGTTGTAAGCCACTTTCAGGCTGGAAATTCCGGTTTCCTGCACGGCCTTCTGTTGCAGCTGGAACAGGAAGTCCTTGCCCGAAAACGCAATGCCGCGTAGCTCGTCTAGCTCCTTGTCCACGCCATCGTTGAGTACGCCGCCCTGGTTGGTGAGCAGCGGCGCGTCGGATCGGATTTTCAACTGAATTTCCTCGCGCAGTGACGTACAGGAATTAAGCTGATCGGCCATTTTTTGCAGGGCCCTGATGCCCGAAGCCGCCAATTGCTCGCGCATGGGTGCAATAGCTTCGAGGGCGCGGGCTAATTGCAGCAGCTCCCGCGGATTGATGCGACGCACAGCCACCTTCGATATCAGCCGCTCCAAATCGTTGATCTGGCGCAGGTGTTGCAGCAGGCTTTCTAGCAGCTCGGGCGTCTGGAGCAGGGCTTCTACGGTGTCGAGGCGGCGCTGAATTTGGGCGGGCTCTTTGAGAGGCAACACCACCCACTTGCGTAGCAGACGGGCGCCCATGGGCGTTACGGTTTGGTCGAGAATGTCGATGAGGGGCACGCCGCCGGGGTGTTGGGCGTGCACCAGCTCCAGGTTGCGCACCGTAAACCGGTCGAGCCACACGTACTTGTCTTCCTCCAGACGGCCAATGCTGCCGATGTGTCCGACGTCGGTGTGCTTGGTTTCGGCGAGGTAGTGCAGAATGCAGCCGGCGGCCGTAATGCCTTCGCGCAGGGAATCAATGCCGTAGCCTTTCAGCGAAGTGGTGTTGAAGTGGCGCGTAAGGGTTTCGTGGCCGTAATCGAAGCCGAAAACCCACTCGTCTAAGGCATAATGGCAATAGTCGGGACCAAAGTGCGCTTCGAATTCCTGGCGGCTTTTCTTGCAGAACAGCACTTCGGCCGGCTGGAAATTTTGCAGCAGCTTGCCTAAGTAGTCGATTGTGCCTTGCGCCACCAAAAACTCGCCGGTGCTGATGTCGAGGAAGCTGATGCCCGCTTCCTGCTTGCCGAAATGGATGGCGCAGAGGTAGTTGTTGGAGCGGCGTTCCAGTACGTTGTCGTGCAGACTAAGACCGGGCGTAACCAACTCGGTGATGCCGCGCTTAACGAGGCCTTTGGCTAGCTTGGGGTCTTCGAGCTGGTCGCAAATAGCTACGCGTTGCCCGGCGCGCACCAGCTTGGGCAGGTAGTTGTCGAGGGCGTGATGCGGAAAGCCAGCTAGGGCTACTTCTGAGGAAGTACCCGCCCCGCGCTTGGTAAGCGTAATGTCCAGGATACGGGAGGCCGTTACGGCATCCTCGCCGAAGGTTTCGTAGAAGTCGCCAACCCGGAACAAGAGCACCGCGCCTGGGTGCTGCTGCTTGAGCTGGTAGTATTGCTTCATGAGCGGGGTGTCGGCCACGGGAGCGGGGCCAAGCGAGCCGTGCATGCGGACAGGCTTCTTATCGGGGGCGGCGGTACTTGTTTTCACTGAGGCAGCATGTAGCGCGAAGCTCCAGCTTCGCGCATCGTTGAGCAGACGGTGCGGAGTATCGTTGCCGTGGCGACGAGCATCGGCGCGCGAAGCTGGAGCTTCGCGCTGCCTTTATAAGATTCGAGTAGCCAACACCAGCCACCTACGGGCGCGTTCCTACCTTTGCACGCATGCGCAAACTATCGATGGAAGAGCTGAACCGGCTGACGGTGGCAGACTTCAAAAATACACGAAAATTCCCCCTCACCCTAGTGCTCGACAACGTGCGCAGCCTGCACAATGTAGGGGCTGCCTTCCGCACCGCTGATGCATTTGCCATTGAAAAAATATGGCTTTGCGGCATCACGGGTCGGCCCCCACAGCGTGAAATTACCAAGACGGCCCTGGGTTCCACGGAGTCAGTGGTGTGGGAGTACGCTGCTACTACCCTGGAGGCGCTCCAGCAACTGAAGGCGGCGGGCTACGTGCTGGTAGCCGTTGAGCAAACGACGGGGAGTCAGCTGTTGCCCGCTTTTCAGCCGGACCCGGCACGGCCTTACGCGCTGGTGATGGGCAATGAAGTGTTCGGGGTAGAAGATGAGGTACTGGCTTTCTGCAACGTGGCAGTGGAAATTCCGCAGTTTGGGACCAAGCACTCGTTGAACGTGAGCGTGGCAGCCGGTGTGGTGCTGTGGGATTTTCTGAGTAAGCTCGGCTGGACCATGGGACGAGAGGCGTAGCTGGTATGGGCGCGGGTTAGGCGCGAGATTCTTCAGCAAACGGGTGTCGATTAGAGCCAGCTGATTTTGGTGGCATCAGCAAGTAAGATGCTTAGGCGTACCTCTGCATGATTGTTGATAGGCTACCGGATCAGCACGTGAGAGGCTTCACTAAATAGAATTTATGAGGAGGTTGGAAGGCTGAAAAACCTTCTACATAGAGTACTAGCAGTTCTTAAAAAATTTATTTGTTCTTGTTGTCTTACAATACATCCAAACCGGTCTGATTTTTTCGTACTTAGAGTACTAGCTCGTCTATTTATTGCTCCTTACATGTTATCCTTTACCCGACCCGATGCGGCGTTGCTGGCCTTACGACCAGCCGTGGCTACGGCGCCTGCCAGTGGCGATGCCACGTCCGGCGACTTTCTGCACCACACTTTGCGACCTGTTCTTAAGCTGCAAAATGAGCTACTGCTAGCCGTAGTAGCGGATTTTGTGCGCGACCACCATGTTCCCTTAGCAACTGCTTCAGCTGCCGACCAACAGCGCCTGCTAACCGAATTGCTGACCCGTAACGTGAAGCTGCGCTATACAGTGATAGGGCTGATAAGCGGACTGTTTACCGGCGCTGAACTAGCCTTCTATCGGGAGCACCGCTCCGAACTGAACCGTCGGTTGCTGGAGTTGGCGGTGCGCCGGGTGCAAGACCAGGTGGAAACAGTCGTAAAACTGAGCGTAGTATGACAACTTACTACGCCGTGTTAGGAATAAGCGAGCAAGCTACTCCCGACGATATTCGTCGGGCTTATCGGCGTTTGGTCTTACTCACGCACCCCGACCGCACCCCCGACCCCGCGGCTCATCAGCGTTTCCTGGCCGTAAACGAAGCCTATGAAGCGCTAAATGAGCCCTCTCGCCGCTACTTCTACGACACGCAGCTGCGAGAAATTCGAAACCGGGTTCGGCCCTTGCAGTCGGCACCGCCGCCCACTGCCGCTCGGACGCCCCGGCGACCACCCCCGCCGCCCATCTGGCGCCGCCGTAGTTATGCCCCCAAAAAACTCAACTTCCCGGCGTATGCCCGCACGGCCCGGCGTTGGGGAAAGTGGTTGGCCGTGCTACCAGCACTAATCCTGTTCGACTTTTTTGTTTTGCGGCACTATGTTACCACCGATTTCGTCAGTATCGGCGCTTCTCGCGACGGAACCGGTCGTTTATACAATTGGGTTGTCACCTCGCACGGAGAGTTCAACACAGCCGCTGAAATTCCGCTCGACACGTCGGGCTTCCGCGTGCAGACGTCCTGGCTTTTCAAGTTTATTCACGAAGCGTATTTGCCCGACGGCACGGCTTTACCCTTGCACAGCGCCTTTGGCAGCTTGCTTGGGTTCACCGTATTGCTGCTCTTGTTGGCCGCTGCCACCCAACTCAAGCATCTATCCGATGCAGCCCGCGTGAACGTAACCATTGTCGCGGCTGTCGTCGGGGTTATCCTGCTGCTGATGGTGCTGAGTTAGGAGTTTAGCTCAAAAACAGCAACGCCCACAACAAAAGTTGTGGGCGTTGCTGTTGAAATTAAAGCCTATATGGGGTTAGTCGTATTGCGATTCGCGCAAGTGAATGGGCGGTGCTTTCTTGCGCAAGCGCATGTTGAGCAGCTCGACCACCAGCGAGAAAGCCATAGCGAAATAAATGTAGCCCTTTTCGATTTCCTTGTGGAAAGACTCCATCACGAGCATTACCCCAATCATAATCAGGAAGGAGAGCGCCAGCATTTTGATGGTGGGGTTGCGGTTCACAAAATCAGCCACCAAGCCTGAGAAAGCCAGCATCACGCCCATCGACAGGATAACGGCCATAATCATAATCAGCACGTTATCGACCAGGCCCACGGCGGTAAGAATAGAGTCGAAGCTGAAGACAATGTCGATGAGGATGATTTGGAAGATGATGCTGCCCATCGACACGTTGCTTTTGCCCTCGTTATGCATGTCTTCTTCCTCGCCCTGCAGCTTGGTGTGAATTTCGGTGGTGCTCTTGCCAATCAGAAACAGGCCGCCGCCGAGTAAAATTATGTCGCGGCCCGTGACGCCGAACGGCTCTTCCAGCCACGGCAGGTTGAGGGTAAAGAGAGACGACTTCAGCCCCACAATCCAGGAGATACTCAGCAGCAGCCCAATACGGAAGAGCAGCGCCAGCAGTAGCCCGATGGTCCGGCCCCGGGCCTGCCGCTCGCTCGGCAACCGGTTGACGATAATGGAAATGAAGATGATGTTGTCGATTCCCAACACAATTTCCATGAAGGTCAGCGTGAGCAAGCTTACCCAGGTCTGCGGGTTAGAGAATACCGAAAAGTCGAAATGCATGTTTTTTTAATTATGAATCATGAATTCTGAATTCTGGATTGGTTGTAAGGCCATTCGCGTAATTCACAATTCATAATTCAGAATTCATAATTGAGAATTAGCTCTTCATGTTCACGAACTGCAGGGGCTGGCCGATGTCGGTGCGGCGTAGCAGCGCAATAACGGCTTGCAGGTCATCTATTTTCTTGGCCGTCACGCGCACTTGGTCGTCCTGCATTTGGGCTTCCACTTTCAGCTTGGCATCTTTGATGGCTTTAACGATTTTGCGGCCCGCCTCCTTATCGACCCCGGCCCGCACCTTGATGGTTTTCTTGACCAGGTTGCCGCTCGGCTGTTCTTCGGCCGTGAAGTCGAGGGCCGTGCCATCAATACCTTGCTTCACGATGCGAGTCAGCAAAATATCTTCTAATGCCTTGACGCGCATAGAGTTTTCGGAGCTCAGCAGGATGGTGTTCGCCTTTTTGTCGAGGTCCATACCGCCTTTGGTATCACGCAAGTCGTAGCGGGTTTGGAGTTCTTTCTTGGCTGTGTTCACCGCATTTTCTAAGGTCTGCGGGTCTACTTTGCTCACGATATCAAAAGATGCCATGGAATGGAATGTTAAGGAAAATTGGAAGGCTGTACGCCAAACCGACCCGCCGGTTTGGGCGGGGCAAAGGTAGGAAGTTGGTGTACGAATATGATGAGCAAGCAACTAGATGATTTGCTGGCCCCAGCAGTAAGCCTGCAGTGCAAAGCTAGGGCTTCGCGTATGGAGACGGTGAAGTAAGCTAGTATTGTGCGCGCACAACTCTGAAAAAAGCGAAACAAGCTTCCCTACAAAGAGTATTACTAATTCTACAACCGTATACCAGCCAAACGAGGTACTACTGCTTCATTAGCTTCGCCTTTTATGAAAGTTCGCTCCCCCCGCACTCCCGCTGAGTGGGCCGCTTACTACCAGCTGCGTTACGAGGTATTGCGTCAGCCCTGGCAGCAGCCTGCCGGCTCGGAGCGGGTACCCGAAGACGAGGACCCCGCAACCGTACACGCACTCCGCCTCATCCCCGATGGTACGGCCATTGGCGTGGCTATGCTACAGTCGGCGGAGCAGGCTCGAGGGCAGGTGCGCTTTATGGCCGTAGCGCCGGCTTGGCAAGGCCACGGAATTGGGCGTGAGCTACTGCAGTATCTGGAAGAAGCCGGGCGCCGCCTTGGCTATATCGAAATCAAACTACACGCCCGCGAAGCCGCCGTGCCGTTTTATACCCGGCAAGGCTACGTGTTGGAAGCACCATCGCACACCTTGTTTGGCAGCATCCCCCACTTCCTGATGACCAAACAGCTAGACGGGTGATCAGTTACGAGTTGTGAGTTGCCGGTTGCCAGTTATTAGATAAGCATCAAATTGGCAACTCATAACTGGCAACCGGCAACTCACAACTCGTAACTCAAAACGACTCCCGGCCGCGAAACAGGTCCCAGTAGAGCCGGAAGTCGCCGAGCAACGAGAGCCAAGGGTGCTGAAAGGTAGCGGGACGGTTGTGCTCTACAAAGAAGTGGCCTATCCAAGCAAACCCGTAGGCCGCCACTACGCCAGCCAGAACAAGGATTGGCCGCTGCCATACCGTTGCCAGCACCAAGGCCAGCAGGAAAAGCGTGGTACCGATGAAATGTAGAATTCGGGTGCCGCGGCGGCTATGTTCGCGTAGGTAGCGAGGGTAGAATTCCGAGAAGGTGAGGGGCGGAGCAGACATGGGGTGTAGATAAGCGGGAGGGAAGCAACGGAAGATACTTCTTTGCCAGGAAAGTCGGTCGCGGTTCAAGTACTAGCCGTTACCTTCGACTTAACTGTCTGCTGAGCGGGTAGGCGCAAGTCGTGCCCGTGCAACGCGCCGGTTTTCCTTATTGATTTGATTCCGCGTTCTTGCTTTATGGAACAACTCCCTGATGTGGCCACGTTGGTAGCCATTTACAACCAGATCAATAACTACGGCCGCGTCAATGGCATGGACCTCACGGTGCCACGGCCGGGAGAGGTGGTGTACACCATGACTGTTCGGGACGAGCATTTATCGTCGCCGGGGACTTGCCACGGAGGAGTGGTGGCGGGCCTGATGGATGCGGCGCTAGGAGCGGCGGCCCTGTCCCTGGCCTTCACCGCCGGCGAGCTGGTCTCGACGGTGGAGTTCAAGATCAACTACCTGCACCCTGTGCATCTGCACGACCACCTCGTAGCTCGCGCCACCGTGGAACACAGCGGCAAAACTTTGGTCGTGAGTAGCGCCTTCATCAGCTGCCCCACCCGCAACGACCTAGTAGTAGCCCGTGGTATGGGCACCTTCAACCGCTACCCCGCCGATAAACGAGATTTTCACCTGCTGCTTTTCCCAGAGGAATAAGAAGGTGACAGGTGACTAGGTGACTAGGTGATTAGGAGAGAAGGAAGGAGCGGTAAGTAACAGTTTAAAGGATGGGACAGAAGTTAGGTGATTGAAGAAGGCAGCGAGCCTGTGATTGCCTTGCCTAGCACTTGTTCTCCCATCATCTCCTTGATTACACGCAAAAAGCCGCCGGGGACACCGGCGGCTTTTCATAAGCAAAACTGAAGCTGGAAACTAGAGACGATCCGACGAGTCAGCGGACTGGGTTTCGCTGTGCTCTTCGTCGTACTCGTCGCCTTCTTCCATCTGCGGCGGCTCTACTTTGCGCACGTTGCGGGCGCAATCTTCGTCGCGGTGGTTGCGGCCAACGGTGAACTCCACCCAGTCGCCTTCGCGCAGCTCGTTGAAGTCACCCTCCGACATGTCGGCGTAGCTAAAGAACAGGTTGTTTGGTGGCATAACCACAAAGCCGAAGCCGTTCTTCAGGTTCTTGATGGTGCTGATGCCCACGGTGCCAACCGGACCAGCAGCCGTGGGCCCGGTAGGGCGTACAGGCTTGGCGGGAGCAGGGAAAGCCACGGGCTCGGGCGTATTCACGAACATGGTCTCGATCAGCTCGTCACCGTCGGCCAGACCCTGGTCGATGATTTCGTGCATTTGCACGGGGTAAGTGGCTTGCTCGAGCAGGTGCTGCGAGGCGCGAGTTACGCGGGCTTCGCCTTTGAAGTCAACGTATTTGAAGTCCCAGTTCAGCAGCATCACGCGGGTGCCGATGGTGTTGAGCTTCTTGATGAGGGGGGCATAATCGGAGTCGCCGGCGATGAGCACGACTACGTCGTAGCTCTTGTGCAGGGTCAGCTCTAAGGCTTCTAACGACAGCCACACGTCGATGCCTTTTTCCTGCAGGCGGCCGTCGCGCGTCTTCAGGGGCATGTAGTGCGTGGCGATACCCATGTTCATGAGGATATCGTCGAGCAAACGGTCATGGAATAATCGATCTTTATCGCGGGCTTCGGTGGCCGAGAGGCGGCCGCGGAAGAAATGAGCATCTATAACTCGGCTTAAGCGAAGATCTACGTCTTCTTCTTCTGCTACTTGATGGCGAATAAACTCATGTAGTCCTTCCAAGCTAATACGAGCCTTGCGGTCATGCTGGAAGTAGTAGTAATCACTGATCTTCAGGAAATAATTGCCGTCGTAGAAGACGCCGATCCGAATCAGAGGGCTATTTATCTGGTTCATACTGTGAAAAAGGGTTGAGGGTAAGCAAGAGGTGCGGAGATATAAGAGCGGGTAATGAAGTGCAATAAAATTCAGGATTTCTACAAAACCAGGTCAAAGGTACGAAGCTTATGAACTCGGTTGGTAGTCAGCAAGGCTATTTGCAATGAGTATCACTTCGTTAGGAACAGATCATTTAAAAATCTGCGCGAAAGAGAGTCAATGAAAGATAAAATGAGCTTCTATTGAGTGAAGAGAAGATGAACGTAAAAGAAGACGTAGCCCCGGAACGGGTTCCATTAGATGGCTAGTCATAAACTCTGAACTATAGCATCACTACTCGAAGCAAGTGTAATATTATAAAAAATATATTCTACATAGTATAGATGGACAGGGTAAATTAATGGACCAGTGCCGGAAAAAAAACTCCTTGCTAGCCAAGCATATAGGTTGTGCTAGAGCGCGAATTTATTGGAGTAATATGGTTACTACAAATAATCCCCAAATCTTGAATACCGACCCGCCGCTATTGCTGAGTAAGCAAATGGCACTACAGCAGCAGTTGAAGTCAGCAGCTAGTTAACTTCTGTTACTAGTACAGTGCAACAAAATTAGCGCTACGTACAAATGACAACAACGGTACCTACATAGTTGCAAAATGACGCACTTATTATGGTCGACCTAAGAATATAGTTTTTTGAAGGTAAGATCCAGTGAACAGCATCTTATAAATTAAAAACTCATTTTGCCTATAACAAGGCTAAGCACCAGCAAACCATAGCCGGTGCAGATACCTACTTCCAGCAAATTGCCACTAGTGGAGCCAGTACGGATAAGCGGAATTTTCAGTGAAGTATCGGTGAGTGGCATAAACCATTTGACGCCAGCCTTGGTGAGCGTATCGGCGAGGAGGTGGGAAACGTAGCCACCACCGGCAAACAGCGCCACGCCGTGCCAGCCGAGACTTTGGTTGGCCAGATGCCCGATGTAGGTCCAGAGGCCAGCCGCCCAGATGGTGTGGGTCCAGGAGCGGTGGGAGGTGAACGGGGCAACGGCCACAAACAACCCCAGCATGCTCAGCCAGACGTAGCCGGTATAGAGACCCGCCATAACAGTGCATAGGCCGGTGAACAGCAAAGCCAGCTTACGTGCCGAGCCGCCTTGCATGGCCGCGCCCAGCAGCCCAAACGCCAGCGCGGCCGTGAAGCCCATGCGCCGGTCGGGGCCGGGGGGCTCCATGAAATGGGTGTAGAGCGCGAGGCCGGCGGCCACTATCACAAAAGCCCAGCGCACATAGTTCTGAGCGAAACCAAGCCGCTTGCTCAGGCGGGATTCGGGGTGGTCGAGGTCAGGGGCCAGGGCCGAAAAGCCGGCGAGGGCAATACCGGCCGGCGAGAATTTAACGCCGGTTACGAGGCCGCCAATGGCAACGCCCGTGATGAGACCGATGGCTAGGTGAGAAGATCCGCGCAAGGTAAATTACAATAGTAAGTATAGAAGAGGATAATAACCCTATGCATAGCAAGAGTACAATAGTAGGTATTTCTACCGCTAAATGAATAAGGTTTTCGATATAAGAGGTGCTATTATTTGTTAAAGCTTGCGCTTTTACTGTTGAGCTTATGTTTAAGTGCTTCTATGCTTGTTCTGCAGAACTCGTATTCCACTTGCCAAGACAGTTGTCAAGGCCGGAGCTGGACTGACGGTGAACTATTCAGAAGCCATCTGAACCGTCATCATATGTTTGTGGTGGCACCCCTTTGGGCCAGGCCGCAGTTCGTCATTGGTCGAGAAGACCGTTCAGCATGCTGGCACCCGTTGGGCCGCCGGCCCGTGAGCCCGGACAGTTCAGTGGTCGTCATAGGCCGGA
>NZ_DASVSY010000100.1:0-8964 GCF_036387835.1 Hymenobacter sp.
CCCCCCCCCCCCCCCGCTACTGTGCATGCAACCTCCTACCACCCCTGCTTTCCCTTTTCACCTTTCAAAATCAACATGTTAGAAAAAGTCACAGTTGCAACCGTCGGGGCCATATGTGCGGCTACCATGGCGTTTATCCCACCTCGGCCCGTTCCTTCCAAGGCGGCCGATGCTTGGCAAAACTTGTTTGATGGCAAAACCCTGACCGGCTGGAAACGCCTGGCCGGCACCGCCGACTACAAAGTGGAAAACGGCGCTATCGTCGGCACGACGGTTATGAACTCGGGCAACACGTTTCTGGTGACCGAGAAAGAGTACGGCGACTTTCAGCTGGAGCTCGACATCATGCTGGAAAGCAACGTCAGCAATTCGGGCGTGCAAACCCGCAGCCATTTCAACACGCCCGGCTTCGAGAACAAGGTCTACGGCCGGCAGGTGGAAATCGACCCCTCGGAGCGGAGCTGGTCGGGGGGCGTGTACGATGAGGCGCGCCGGCAGTGGCTGTACCCGCTGGACTTGAATCCCAAGGCCAAGCTCCTCTTCAAAGTGGGGCAGTACAACCACATAAAAATAGAGTGCATCGGCAACGAGATGAAAACCTGGCTGAACGGCACGCCGGTGGCCTACGTGGTGGACCCGGTGGATGCTAACGGCTTTATTGGCTTGCAGGTGCACGGCATCACCACCAAAGAGCAGGAAGGCAAGAAGGTGTATTTCAAGAACATCAAAATCAAAACCACCGACCTCCAGCCGAGTGCTTTCCCCACCGACATCTACGTGGTTAACTTCATGCCCAACCTGCTGACGCCTTACGAAAAGCAGCACGGCTGGAAGCTGCTTTTCGATGGCAAATCTTCAACGGGCTGGCGCAGTGCCAAAGGCACCGCTTTCCCCGCCAAAGGCTGGCAGGTGGCCGATGGCACCATGAGCGTGCTGCCCTCAGAAGGCAAAGAATCCACCAACGGCGGCGACATCGTCACCACCGACCAGTACAAGGCCTTCGACTTGTCGTTCGAGTTCAAGCTGACACCCGGCGCCAACAGCGGCGTGAAATACTTCGTGACCCTGGCCGAGAAAAGCGAGGGGTCAGCCATCGGCTTGGAGTACCAAGTACTCGACGACGAGCTGCACCCCGACGCCAAGCTCGGGCGCGACGGCAACCGCACCCTGGCCTCGCTCTACGACCTCAAGAAAGCCGATAAGAATCCGCGTTTCATCCACAAAATTGGCGAGTGGAACGTGGGACGCGTGGTGGTCTACCCCGACAACCGGGTGGAGCATTATTTGAACGGCGCCAAAGTATTGGAGTACACGCGCGGCTCCAAGGAGTTCAAAGACTTGGTAGCCCTCAGCAAGTACAAAATCTGGCCGAACTTCGGCGAGGCTCCCGCTGGTCACATTTTGTTGCAGGACCATGGCAACAACGTGTCGTTTCGGAGCATCAAAATCAAAGAATTGAAACAAGTAGTGAGCATGAAGTAAACGAGTTATAAGCCCGTCGTGCAGAAGCGCAGCCAAAGCATCTGGCCTGCTGATGTTGTCAAACTAACCGTCACGCTCTATCTGGCGTCCGCGCAGCCGAAGCATCTCGCCCGCTTCGTCACGGTCTTATTCTTTACTCTTCATTGCTTGCTCCTCACTGCCCATTCCTCATCGTTCACCCAACCTTCCTTTCCCATGTCTTACCAACGTCGAGAATTTATTAAGACAGCTGCCCTGGCTGGTGCCGGGGTGATGTTTTCGCAGGTTTCCTGGTCGGCTAGCAGCTACAAACGCATCATTGGCGCCAACGACCGGGTGCGCGTCGGGGTGGTGGGCTTTTCCGACCGCCACAGAAGCTCGCACATCCCGTGCTTTATGAGCCACTACAAGGAGTTGAACTTCGACGTGGTGGCCGTGTCCGACATCTGGAAGAAGCGCCGCGAAGAAGGTGCCGCCACCTGGAAAGAGAAGATGCAGCACGATGTAGTAGCCTGCCGCAACAACGAGGAGATGTACGACAAGAAACTGGTGGATGCCGTGTTCATCAGCACCGCCGATTTCCAACACGCCTTACACGCCATTGAGGCCGTGAAAGCCGGCTGCGACGCCTACGTGGAAAAGCCGTTCGCCGAAACCATGGAAGACAACCGCGCCGCGCTGAAAGCCATCAAAGCTTCCAAGCAAATCGTGCAGATAGGTTCGCAACGGCGCAGCGGGGCCAACTACCACGCGGCCGAGGAGTTCATTAAATCCGGCAAGTTCGGCCCCATCACCATGGTGGAACTGACCTGGAACGTTAATCAGCCCGGCCGCTGGCGCCGCGCCGACCTGATTCCGCAGCTCAAGGAATCCGAAACCGATTGGAAGCGCTATTTGATGAACCGGCCCAGCGAGGCGTTTGATGCGCGCAAGTACCTGGAGTTCCGGTTGTTCTGGCCGTATTCTTCGGGCTTACCGGGCCAGTGGATGTCGCACCAGATTGATACCGTTCACTGGTTCACGGGCTTACAGCATCCGCGCAGCGTGGTGGCCAACGGCGGCATTTACATGTGGAAAGACGGCCGCCGCAATTGGGACACCATTACGGCCGTGTTCGACTACGGCCCAACCAATGACATGACCAAGGGCTTCCAGGTAACTTTCCACTCCCGCATGCACAACGGCGACGAGCACCCCGCGGAAATCTATTACTCCAACGGCGGCGAGCTGAACTTGAACACCAACACGGTTTCGCCCACTGGCGGCCTCACGCAAAAGATGGCGGAAGCCATGAAAATGCAGCCCAATCTGTTGACAGCAGCCAGCTTGTCGGCGGCGGAGCCGGTTATTGCTTCGGCCAACACGGGCGGCGACAAGCTGACGTCCAACCACGTGCGCAACTGGATGGAGTGCGTGCGCAGCCGCAAGCAGCCCAACGCGCCCGTTGAGGCCGGCTACAGCCACTCCATTGCCACTATCATGACCAACGCGGCGGTGCACACGGGCCTGAAAGCCACCTTCGACGAGAAAACGCAGGAAGTAATGGTGGGCGGCAAAGCCTTTGTAGCCTAAGCACTTAACCCGACATACAATGCAATTATCCTCCCTATCTGGCGCCGGCGCTCTGCTGCTGGCGCTGGCTTGCATTTCCAGCGCGGAAGCTCAGAAAACCGAACAAGTCCGGGTGGTCAAAGACCCAAAAGCCAAGAAAGTGGATGTGTTTGTGGGCAAGCAGCTGTTCACCACCCTGCTCTACCCCGACACGCTAGAGAAGCCGGTACTATATCCGCTGCGCGCCGCCAATGGCACCGTCGTAACGCGCGGGTTTCCGGTGGCGCCCAAGCCCGGCGACCCTACCGACCACCCGCACCACCTCGGCCTGTGGTTCAACTTCGAGAACGTGAACGGCCTCGATTTCTGGAACAACTCCTACGCCATTCCGGCCGAGAAAAAAAGCGCGTACGGCTGGATCAAAACCGACCGGATAACGACCACCACCAGCGGCCCCGTTGGCGTGCTGGCCTACCATGCCAACTGGACCAACCAGAAAAACGAGGTCTTGCTGGAAGAAACCACCAAGTACGAGTTCAGCGGCACCGACCGGGAACGGACCATCGACCGGGTCACGACCCTCAAAGCCAATACGGAAGTAACGTTCACGGATGCCAAGGATGGTCTGCTCGGCTTGCGCGTGGCTCACGAGCTGCAAATCCCGAGCGACAAAGACGAGAAGTTCACCGACGACAAAGGCAACGTGACGGTAGTGAAAGCCGGCACCGACCGCGCCGCCAACGGCACCTACCTTACCAGCACCGGCAAGCGCGGCAACGACGCCTGGAGCACCCGCGCCGCCTGGTGCAAGGTCTACGGCAAAATGGGCCCGGATTCGATAAGCATCGCCATCCTCGACCACCCTAAAAACCCGAACTACCCCACCTACTGGCATGCCCGCGGCTACGGCTTGTTTGCGGCCAACCCGCTCGGTGAAAAGGTCTTTACCAACGGCGCAACCGCCAAAAACCTCCAGCTCAAGAAAGGCGAATCAGTCACGTTCCGCTACCGCGTGCTAATTGACGAAGGCAGCAAAACTCTCTCAACCAAGCAGCTAAACGACGCCGCGGCTGATTTTGCCAAGAAGAATGTAGCGGTGAAGTAGATGGCAGCGGGGCGGTATACAACAGGATGGTAAAAGAAGCGCTGTAGCCTCTTTTACCATCCTGTTTATATTGGGGCAGATTGACAATTTTCCAAGCAAAATCACCATATGAAACGCGCCCTCCTTTCCCTTTTAATGCTGAGTTTAGTGGGGCTACAATTTGCGTGTGCGCAGTCTGCGCAGTCGAAAAACGCACTAACGTTCAACCATGCGGCACTCTGCGTGCGCGACCTTGCCGCCAGCAATTCGTTTTACAAAAACGTGTTGGAGCTACAAGAAACGCCCAACCCATTCAACGATGGCCGCCACACCTGGCTTAAAATAGGCCCCGGTTTGCAGATGCACATCATTCAAGGAACCTGCGTGGTAACGCCGGAGAAAAACGTGCATCTCTGCTTCAGCGTGGCCTCCCTTCAACCCCTGACCACCCGCCTGGAAAAGCTGAACGTGCGCTACACCAACCTCAAAGGCGACGCCCAAGAGCCAACCGTTCGAGTCGATGGGGTAAAGCAAATCTACCTGCAAGACCCGGACGGCTACTGGATAGAAATCAACGATGCGAAGTAAGGGAGCTGCAAGCTTCAAGCTGATGTTCAACGAAAGCTTGCAGCTCGCAGCTCTGCTAACTCAGTAGCAGAAACAGCAGGGCCGCTAATACGCCGCCGAGGAGCGGGCCTACTACGGGAATCCAGGCGTAGGTCCATTCGCTTGGGCCTTTGTCGCGGATAGGTAATAGGGCGTGGGCTAGCCGGGGGGCCAGGTCGCGGGCGGGGTTGATGCCGTAGCCGGTGGTGCCGCCGAGGCCGAGGCCCACCACCCACACCACAAGGGCCACGGGTAGCGCGCCCACCGAACCTAAACCCACGGGCGTATGCGTAGGCGTGATTTCGGCGCCGGCAATGAAGAACACCGCCAGCACCAGCACCAGCGTACCGATGGTTTCATTGAGTAGGTTGGACGCATGGTTGCGAATGGCCGGCCCGGTGCAAAACACGGCCAGCTTCAGGCGCGGCTCGGGGGTGCGGTCGAAGTGGTCTTTGTAGAGCAGCCACACCAGCGCGGCGCCTACGAAGGCCCCGGCAAACTGCGCCGCTAGGTAAGGCAGCACCAAGTTCCAGGCAAACTTCCCGGCCACGGCCAGCCCCACCGTCACGGCCGGATTCAGGTGCGCCCCGCTCACCGGTCCGGCTATTACCACGCCCACGTACACCGATAAGGCCCACGCCGTGGTGATGACCAACCAGCCGCTATTGTGGCCTTTGGTGTCGGTCAGCACCACGTTGGCTACTACCCCATTTCCTAACAGCAGCAGCACCGCAGTCCCGACTAATTCTGCAACAAAAGGACTCATTAGGCTTCAGTGGTTTCAGGTTGGGTGGTTGCAGAAGCTGCTTGTTGGGCGGGCTGCGCGCCTCTGGCCCACACTTGCAAGGCCTGCACGGCGCGGTTCCAGTTGGCAATGCCTTCCTGAATAGGTGCTTGGTTGGCTTTGGGACTGTAGGTGGTTTCGGCGTGGTTGAGCGCTTGAATTTCCTCTACATTTTTCCAGTAGCCCACGGCCAGTCCGGCGAGGTAGGCGGCGCCTAAGGCGGTGGTTTCGGCCATGCGGGGGCGCACCACGTTGGTGTCGAGCACGTCGGCCAGAAACTGCATCAGCGTCTCGTTGACGGTGGCCCCGCCGTCTACGCGCAGTTCGGTGATGGGCAGGCCGGCGTCGGCTTGCATGGCTTTGAGCACGTCCATGGTTTGGTAGGCAATGGCCTCCACGGCGGCCCGCGCAATGTGTGCCGCTTTCGTGGCACGGCTCATGCCAAAGATGACGCCCCGCGCGTACGGGTCCCAATGGGGCGCCCCGAGGCCGGCAAAGGCCGGCACGAAACATACGCCTTCGGAGCTGCTGACTTGCCGGGCCAGTTGCTCTACCTCGGCCGAGGTTTTGATGATGCCAAGGTTGTCGCGCAGCCACTGCACCACGGCCCCGGCAATAAAAATGCTGCCTTCCAGCGCGTACTGCACCTGCCCGTCTATCTTCCAGGCCACGGTGGTGAGCAGTTTGTTTTGCGAAAGCCGGGCTTCCGCCCCAATGTTCATCAGCATAAAGCAGCCGGTGCCGTAGGTACTTTTTACCATGCCCGAACGCACGCATTGCTGCCCAAATAGCGCTGCCTGCTGGTCGCCGGCAATGCCCGCAATCGGGATTTTCGAGGCGAAAATGGTGGTCTTGGTTTCGCCGTACACCTCGCTCGACTGCCGAACCTCCGGCAGCATGTTCCGCGGAATATCAAACAGCGCCAACAGCTCATCGTCCCACGCGAGGGAGTGAATGTTGAAGAGCATGGTCCGCGAGGCGTTGGTTACATCTGTTACGTGCAGCCCACCTTGCGTGAAGTTCCAGATCAGCCAGCTATCCACGGTGCCGAAGGCCAGCTTGCCGGCTTCGGCCTGCTTGCGGGCGCCTTTCACGTTATCGAGAATCCAGCGCACCTTGCTGGCCGAAAAGTAGGCGTCGAGTAGCAGGCCGGTTTTGCTGCGGATCATTTCTTCCTGGCCGTCTTCCCGCAGTTGGTCGCAGTATTCGGCGGTGCGGCGGTCTTGCCACACAATGGCATTGTAGACGGGCTTGCCGGTTTTGCGGTTCCAGACCACCACCGTTTCACGCTGGTTGGTGATGCCAATGGCGGCTATGTTCTTGCCGTTGCGGCCGGCCTTCACCGTCGCCTCCGCCGCCACCCCCGCCTGCGTCGACCAGACTTCCAGCGGATCATGCTCCACCCAACCGGGTTTAGGAAAGATCTGCGTGAATTCCTTCTGCGCCTCCGAAACGATGTGGCCTTTCCGGTCGAAAAGGATGGCGCGGGAACTGGTCGTGCCCTGGTCGAGGGCGAGGATGAACTGCTGCATAGTGGGCGGTAGTGAATGAAGCGTGCGGGGGGACCTCACCCCCTAGCCCCCTCTCCAAAAGAGAGGAGGAACTAGCTCTAGAACTAAAAGCTAAAAATAGAAAGCTCAAAACCAAACTAGAGCTAGCACTAGAAAAGCTAGAGGCTAGTTCCCCCTCTCTTTTGGAGAGGGGGCTAGGGGGTGAGGTCCCCCGCTAGAACGACCTGACTTAACTTTCCAGCACATACTGTTGGGCTACCTGCCGGAAGGCAACTACCTGCTCCTGCTGCCAAGTGGCATCGTGGCCTAGCTCCTGCGCCAGCAGGGCGGCCACTTCCGGCGCTATTCGGCTGGCGGCGCGGGCATCGAGGAACAGGATGCGCACCCGCCGGGCCAGCACGTCTTCTACGGTGCGGGCCATTTCGTGGCGGGCGGCCCATACCACCTCAGCCTTCAGGAATTCCAGCGTGCTGTCTAGCTTTTCGCCTAGAACGGGCTGCTCGGCTATGAGTTCGAGCAGGGCGGGCTGGTCGGTACCATAGACGTAGAGGTGGCTGCTACGGTCGGGAGTGGGCTGCGCGCCGTGGATGGGCTGGTGGGCAGTTTCACTTTCAGCGGCGGGTAGCTTACCGAGCGCAATGGCCTTGTCTACTGTGTCTTGGCCCATGCGGCGGTAGGTGGTCCACTTGCCGCCGGTAATGGTAATCAGGCCCGCTTCTGACACCAAAATCTTGTGACTGCGCGAAATTTCCTGCGTTTTCTCGCCGCCGCCTTCGGTGGCAGCCAGCGGCCGGAGGCCAGCAAATACACTTAGGGCGTCGCTGCGCTTGGGGGCGCGGGTAAGATAGCGGCCGGCCGTGCGCAGGATAAACTCGATTTCTTCTTCCAGCGCCTGCGGCTCCTGGCTGTATTCCTTGAGGGGCGTGTCGGTGGTACCTACTACCAGGCGGTTGTGCCACGGCACGGCAAAGAGCACGCGGCCATCTTCGGTTTTGGGAATCATGAGGGCATCGTCGCCGGGCAGAAACGACTTGTCGAGCACGATGTGGACACCCTGACTCGGGCGTACCAGCTTCTTGCCGCCGGGCTTGTCCATTTGCAGAATATCGTCGACGAAGATACCGGTGGCATTCACCACGGCCTTGGCACGCAGCTCGTAAGCAGTGCCGGTTTCCTGGTCGGTGGCGGTTACGCCAGTTATGTTGCCTTGCGCGTCTTTCAGCAGCCCGCACACTTCAAAGTGGTTGAGCAAGGTACCGCCTTGCTCGATGGCCGTTTGGGCGAGGTTGATGGCCAGGCGGGCATCATCAAACTGCCCATCGTGGTAGAGCACACCGCCCTTCAAGCCTTCAGGTTTGATAGTAGGCAGACGCTCCATCGTTTCCTGCTTGCTGAGGTGCACCGACGCTCCTAGACTGAGTTTGCCGGCCAGCAAGTCGTACATTTTCAGCCCGATGGTGTAGAACGGGCCACCCCACCATTCGTAATTCGGGATAATGAAATCCTGGTTCTTAACCAGGTGCGGCGCGTTTTTCAACAAAAGTCCCCGCTCATACAAGGCCTCGCGCACCAGCCCCACGTCACCTTGCGCCAGATACCGCACCCCGCCATGTACTAGCTTGGTGCTGCGGCTGCTCGTGCCTTTGGCGTAATCCACCTGTTCGAGCAGCAAGGTTTTGTAGCCCCGACTAATCCCATCCAGCGCCACGCCCAAGCCCGTTGCTCCGCCCCCGATTACAAGCAAGTCCCACACCGGCTGCTTCTCCAACTGCTGTAGCAGGGTTTGACGGTGAAAGACAGTGGATGGACTAGTATTACGCATATCTTCGTTATACTTCATTTTATTTCAATAAAGATATCAAAACGAAACTAAAAGCAGTAAAGTTTAGCCTGTTTTCTGTATTATGCTTGTGTAAATCAAATGGGAAAACACAGTCCTGCAGAGGCGCAGCCGAAGCATCTCGCGG
>NZ_DASVSY010000101.1:0-7077 GCF_036387835.1 Hymenobacter sp.
GAGGCGCATAAGCGCATAATTCGGCTGCGCATTGCTGATGAACTACTAAAGGCTGATGTCGGCCTGAAGATGCGCTGGGATATTCTGCGCACCGAAACCGGCCGGCAGAAGCTACGGCAGGAAACCGCCGCTACGGTTGATTTGGCCGGCTACGAAGATGTTGAGCAGCTGGAGGCCAGCTTAGCGAACCTGCGGTTTGCCTACAACAGCGTGCAATCATTGCCGGACCAATTCCGGCCAACCTTTGAGCAGTTGGCAGGCCACTACCAATTGGATTTAGGTGCTGCGATTGACAGCCGCACCATGGTATGGGGCGAAGACAAACAAAAGGTGCTAGACTACTTCCAAACGGTATCTGAACAGTTCGAACAGGCGAGGAAAGTTATGCGCGCTTTAGGGCTACATACTTGGCCATTAGATAACCTAGTTAGATCCCTATCGTCTTTTTACAACCTCACTGGTCCTACTCAGATGGATCAGCCATTAATGAGGGTAGATGTTCAAGCAATTTACACCCGCGTCATTCCTGAACTGGAGCAAAAGGACCTACTAGCTGACTTTCCCAAGTCTATCAAGTAGCTAATCCTGCGGAGGCTTTGGAAACGCTAGTCTGCCACTGTTGGCGCTTGCACGCTCTTAACCTACGGTTTGCCTTAGCCGAGCTCGAGCCTCAGGAACGGCGTCAGATACTGGACTACATAAATCGCACGCCCGAGCCTCCAAAGGCCAAAGCCTATCCCATTAGCGAGTGCATGAAGGCTTCGCGGCGGGTAGCCGAGCTACTGGCTATCAATCCAAGTTGGAGCCGGGCCCGGGCGCGCGGTGAGACTGCCCGAGAACTACAGATCACCACGGTACAGCTACGCAGAATGCTGCGGCACGTGGAATAGAAGCATAAGACTTTCAAAATCATCACTTAAATATCCTTAACAAAATGGCTGAGTCAGCTACTGTTTCCACACCTACACAGGCCCTTGCAGCCTTAGATCAACTTAGATCTGAAATCTTGGCTACGCTCGTACCGGGCGCGAATGTCACCGGGCCGCAGCTGGCCAGCCTCATGACGAGGCAACTAGACGAAATAGTCGGCACCATCCAGCGCCGCGGCGAAACCCGGTACGGCAACGGAGTGCCATCGAGCGTACTCGGCTTTGATAACGACGTGTACACCGACACGGCAACTGGCTCTGAATACCAGAAGGCAGGCGGGATCTGGACATTTAAGTTCAACAAGAAGGGCGCCGCTGGCAAAACGCCCCAGCTGGGCGTCGACTACCAGAATGGGCAAGACGGGCTGGACGGTAACGAGATTGTGGATAAGCCTTACGCGCCGGGCCTCAATGACCAAGTAGGCTACAAAACAGGTGATCAATGGTTTCACTCCATCAGTCAAAAGGCCTATGACCGCTATACTTTCATTGATGGGCAGTGGCGGCTGGTTTTTCGGAAAGCTGAAACTTCTACTACGCCCGTGGTTTCAGCCGTTACCGTTACGGGCTTTTCTCCCTCATCAGCCCCGGCCGGGGCTTCGGTCACGATCAATGGCAGCGGCTTCACCGGGGCTAGCTCGGTCAGCTTCAACGGCACGCCCGCTAGCTTCACGGTGCTTAATGCAACCACTATCAGCGCAACGGTACCCGTGGGGGCTACTACGGGCAAAGTGTTGGTAGCAACTGCCTCGGGCAGCGGGCAGAGCACGGCCAACTTTACCGTAACGGCCACGCCTACGCCGGGCAATACGTTGCCTGTCGCCAATGCGGGTAGTGACGTTACCTTAACGCTGCCCACCAATCAGGTGGCCCTATTAGGCACCGGCACCGATGCGGATGGCAGCATTACCGCTTATGCCTGGGCGCAGGTAACCGGACCCAACAACGCCACGGGTTTGCCGGCTTCTTCGCAAAACGTGGTAGCCAGCAACTTAATCGAAGGCATCTACCAGTTTCGTCTGACGGTTACGGACGATAAGCAAGCCACCAAAACGGATGATGTGGTAGTGACCGTAAATCCGGCTGCGCCTACTACTCCAGCAGGAAACGTCATCGACTACTCGGCGGCGGGTATGTTCAGCCAAACCATGTATGATGAGGCCCGCACCGGCTACCGGATGCGCAGCAGCACTGCCGTAGGCCGCACCTTCACTACGGCTGCCAATACGGCTACATTTAGGATCTATTCCAACACAGGGTATGATGGGGGCAATAAAGCTCGAATAGCACTTCTTTGTGATGGGGCGCCGTTTGCCACTATAACGGCAACCAGTGCGGGGGTATCGGACTTCGTTGTACCGCTAAAAACAGACGGGCAATCCCACATTTATACGCCGGTTGAAGGAGTGGCAATGGCCTTAACAGGCACCACTTTTGGCGGCACGTATGTGCTTGGTGTCACGCTGCCCACAGGCGCTGCTTACACTCTCCAGCCGCTGCCTGCCCGCAAAGCCAACCGAATCGCGATGCTATCCGATTCCATTCTTGTTGGCGATGGCACCACCAATCCGGGCGTAACCAGCCCCGTAGCATACCTACGTGGCCTTGCCCCGTCTTACGAAGTAGCAACGATTGGTTTTTGTGGTCGGGCTGCTAATACTAGTTTAGCCAGTCCAACAGACGTAAACGAGCAAGCGCAACGGATCGCGGATTACTTGGCAGGAGCAAATCTGAAAACGTTGGTGTACCAACTAGGGGCCAATGATGCCAATGCGGGGTATAGCATACCGGATTTCAAGACTGCAGCCGCCAACCTACTAGACCGAGTACATTTCCTGGATGCCAGTATTCGCGTCTTAATTGCCCGGCCCTACTACATGAATGGCGAGGGCAGCAAAAATTACGATGCGTACCGCACGGCTTTGCAAGAGGTAGCAGCGGCAAGAAGTTCGTTTGTTGTCTACCACGATACCAGCAGCGTTGTAGATGGTAGCACCGCATCGGCAAGGCTGGCAGATGGCTTGCACTTTAATGATACAGGCGCCTACATTGCCGCGCAAAACTTATTGGCAGGCATTACGGGGCAAAGCGTACCAGCCAGTGGTGGCGGCGCTCCAGCAACCAAAGAACCCAAAAACCTAAGCGTCAACTTAATCGGACAGCCGTCCTGGGACGATGCGGGGCCAGGTTGGCAGGGGTATGAGGAACGGTTGACGGATGATGGCGCTTGGCAGCCGCTGACCATACGCGACACGGTTGGGGGGCGCCTAACGGGTTCACAGATTGCCAGCGGCGCCACGTATTCGGTGCGGCTGCAATCAACGTCAGGTGGCGATGGCTCCTTTAGCTCGGTGCAGTTTACTGGTAACATCAACGGCGATTACGACGAGACGCAATACGAACTAGCAGGTGGTGGCTGGACTCCCTTTGCTGGCAATGGCAGCTATAATGGCTCGTTGCGGTACTTGGATATGGGGGTGGGGTACTCCGCAACCACCAACCTAGCACGTTTCACCGGCTCTTTCACAGGCTTTGCCTGGGTAACGAGTTCTCAGGTAGAGAACGCCGGGGATGTCTATGTAGATGGCAACTTCTACGGCTCGTACTTGGTCTCGGTGAATCAATTCGGCGGCTTAGGAGGCGTCGCATTCAGTATTACGGGCCTCACGCTAGGGCAACACACCATCGAGTTCCGCAAAGTGGCGGGCAAATTCTTGTTTGCTGACCGACTTATAACACTCGCTTAATCTTTGAACTGCTGATTCCACTCTTCCCAGTCAAGGCAGGGATACGGGGGAGTAGGTTGTTCCACGCCACGGCCCTAAAATAGGGCAATTTAGGGGCTCAAACACAGACTAATCTTCACGTAATTAAAAAGCCTCCTGTAGATGCAGGAGGCTTTTTAGGTTAAGTACGCGTGTTTCCTTTTAGATGATCACTTGCCCATTTAGGCCGCTTAGTGAAAGGAAATCTGTAAACCCCCTCACTTACTTCTTGGCACTTATTTGGAGCCAATATCATATCATAAGTTGGTTGGGCTTCCTGGCGCTGAAGGAATATTATCGTGGCTTCGCTTAGTGCCTCTTGATATGAAGCAGCTTGGACAATGATAGCGTCATCTTCATCATGCACACTAGAGTTTTCAAAGGTCGTTCCCATCACCAAAATTTTAAACTATAACGTAATAGCACCATTCTTTATTGTGCTTCCTAACCAATATTTATTACGTGACGCTTTGCCCTACGTCCGCGACGGTTTCATTAGCTAACGCTTGGCAATAGCTCAGTTTGATTAGAGCTTAGCTGTATGGTAACAGAACCTGAATTATCCGCCTATGAGCAGCTAACCGCGAAGCAGAAAGCTTTCGTAGATGCCCTATGCCTTGAACCCAACATGAGCGGCCGCAAAGCAGCTATTGAAGCGGGTTACAACAAGGCCGGCGCTGCTGTCGAAGCACACAATTGCTTGCGAAACGCAAAGGTTCGCAAAGCGTTGGGAGAACGGCTACAAGACACGGCGCCTACTACAGAAGAAATTGCTGCTCGGTGGGACCGGGTGAGCCGAGCAACCCTCGATGACTTCTATAGCATTCGTAAAGTAGCTAGTCCTACCAAGATTGAGCAGCCCCTAGAAGAAGCTATTGCGGCTACAGAAGAGAGTATCAGGTATCAGTATGAGTTGATGACGCGCTCTTGGCCACTGCTTGGCACCAGTGCTGATGATCAGGCTAAAGAACTGGAGCAGCATGAGCAATGGGTAAAGCAGCGTCGGGTTGAGATTCTAAACTATCAACTGCAGCTGGAGAAAGACACATCAGCTTTTCGGATTATTGATGGCCCTCCAGAAACTAAGAAGGTCTTAGAACTCGACCTTATGAAAGCGAAGCGCCGTGGCGTACTTGATCTGGCCAAATCTATCAAGCCATCTCAGCACGGCTTTGCAATCGAGCTACGGGATCCAGATGCTGCGCTTGACAAGCTGGCTCGTATTGCAGGAGCCTACAAACAGGATAATGAACAACTCCGACCAATTGCAGCCATCAATGCCAAAGTGGAAATCATTAATAGTGGCCCGCCCTTAGCATCTTCCGAAAAAGAAGTACAGATGTAGCCAAATTAAAAGGCCCGCCCTCATCATTGATGGGAGCGGGCCTTTGTCCTTCCGAGGCAAGCTGGCAACTATTCCGGGTTGGTACTTCGAAGATACAGTATCAGAGCCATTTTGTTGTTATGTACCCCTAGCTGTACCCCCGGAAAACAAAAACGCCGCTCCCAAACCGGAAGCGGCGTTTTCTGTGGAGCTGCAGGCTCATGAACCCTACTGCTACTAACATATTCTTGTACAGCACCTTATGAAACGTGCATAAGGCAGAGTAACCGATAGAGTTACCTAAGACACCATTTTCAAGGGGGTGGCCTCGGTAAGCTCTGCTGACAGTCGGTTACTCATTTCGAAATTTAGGGCATCGGTGCCGGTGGCTGCTAAGCCGGCGCTGGGTGACTTGGCCAAGGTGAGGGCCATCTCCCGCCATAAGTCTCGCTCCCGCCTCATTTCCTTTAGTTCCTGGCTTTCCTGTAATGGGCTCATCACCGGCTGCTTTACTACGTCCGGTTTGAGGTCAGTGAACATTTGGCCTTTTCCGGTAAGCAGCCAATGAAAATTGAGGTTTGGAATTCTCTCGGCAAGCAATGCAAGGGCATCCTGGGCCGGCTTGTTTTTACCGCTTTCAAAATTAGAGTAACGGCTCTGCTCAATGCCGGTGAACCGGGCAAAATCGGTTTTAGTCTTGCCCATTGCTTCCCGCAACAGAGCAAGCCTTTCATTAATCCCTTCCATTAATACGATTAATACAGTCCTATGATTAATTTCATGTTAGACAAAACTTCTCATATATTTGAGTCGTTTTTGTCCACAACTAAGGGACAAACGTAGAGCAAATTTCATAAAATACAAAGCCTTTCATATGGAAGTATCTCAGAATAACCTTAATGCTATTCTTGAATTACCCAAGGAGCAACGGTTAAAACTCTTTAGGGAGGAACTGGCAAAGGTTACGCCTCATATGTCAGATGATTATGGCGCCTTTACGCGACGTGAATTTCCTCATCTAAAGACCAAGAAAGGCCGCACTCATATGTACAATGTGAAATTGTACGGATCAGAGGATTGGGAGCTTCTTTTCTTCTGGAAGCGTCTTTTCGTGCCAACGGGGTCTATGGCCGCAGCTTAGGGAGAATGAGGGCATGAATTTTTTTGCCCGAATTAATGAATGTTTTCATGTTTGTTATTGTGAAATATGAAATACTTCATAAATTTGGCTCATCAATAATCTACAACTACGGATGAGCTATACCCTTACTCTCACCACTGATCAACGGCCCGCACTGCCTAGCATCATTGACTATGCTGAACTGATTGCCAAGCATTTACCGGAACCGCTGGTAAGGCTGGCAGATATGGAACAATTGGAGCGCCGCTGTGAGGAAATCAACCTCAGCATGCCGCGCTTCAAAGAAGAAACGCCACTCGTGCTTAAAACGGAACGCGCCCGCCGCGCGGCCTTTCAAATGCAAGCTCACTAGTCCCTTTCAATACATTTTTTCATCCTTAACCCATTCTCGCCGATGGACGCTCAAGGTATCATCATCATCAACTCCACCCTCAAAAATGGAGAGTGGACTGCAACGGCCACTATTAATGGCCAATTCGCCGGCAGCGCTACGGCCTCCGGTACCGGCGCCCGCGCTAAGAAGTACGCCGAGGCGGAAGCCCGCAAGGCTGGCGAATCATTCCGCCGGCAGCTGCAGCTGAGCTCTACCTGGGTAGGCTCCGGCTCCTACCACGTTGCCTCCCTTGCGGAGCTACCGGAAACGATACGGCGCAGCCACCGCCGGCCACAGCAACAGTTCGATCAAGTATCCCCCATCAACCTCTCACCGGCACAGTTTGAAGCTGCTGCCTAAAAACAAAGCGGCCACCCCTCGCCGGGTGGCCGCCTTAGTTATTCACTGATGTTACGCACGGAGTTGCCCGAGTTGCCGGTACATGGCTTTTAGGCCGACGGCATAGAGTTGAGCTTTGAGGCGAAAATGCCCGATGCCGCACTTGAGCTTGAGGGCCTCCAGTTTGGTGTAGGCCAACACGGCAG
>NZ_DASVSY010000102.1:0-42661 GCF_036387835.1 Hymenobacter sp.
GCTCCCCGCGCCATGGCCGACGGACTTTGAGGTGGGTTTCGCACCTACTGCCAGTTATTCAATCTTACCGTCTCGGATGCGGACGTCAGCTTTGGGGGCGGCCTTTTTGACCATCGTACCAAAGGCACCTTTCTTCTCGAAAGAAGCTACCACTTCGTCCTCGACGGGGGTACGCTGAACGACGGGGTTGTTGGCCCAGAACTCGGGGTCGTACTTAGTGGCCTTGATGATTTCCAGGTCCCGGTCGTCGAGGCTGGCGCGGGCGTAGGGAAGGTTGGTGGGCTTGGTCGAGGTGTCGTAGAAGTAGGTGAAGGAAGTGACACTCAGGGGCACGGTGCCGGTTTTGGTGCCGGTTTCCAGATCAGCCGTTAAGTCCACCTGCATGTGGTCGAGGGGGGAGACAGGGGCATCTCCGGGCTGAAACACCATATCGACCGACAGCTTGGGGTTCTTGAATTTCTGGTTGGGGTTGCTCGACGTGGCGGTGAAGCTCGGCTGCATCATCTTGTAGCGCACGATCTTGTTGGTTTCGATATCAATCCAGATGGTGCCGGAAGACTGGTACTTGATTTCGGGCCGGGTTTCGAAGCTTATTTCCGCAATGGTGCTGCTGTCTTGGTCGAGCAGGCCTTTCAGCTCCAGCAAGTAGTTCTTCACGGTGTTGGGGCTGAGCAGCGCCAACGACTTGGTGCTGTCCATGCCGGCGTCGTAGAGGCCGTAGCGGCGGGTGTAGATAGAGAAGTTGCTGAAGGCCGTGGCCGCTTGTTTGGCGGCGTAGCGCCCCTGCGCAACGGTGGTCCCCTCAATGCGGGCCGGGTTGGATTTCACGTTCCACACCACTTCCTGTAGCTCGGTGGGCTCGTTGCTGATGCGCGTAAGCTGGCGGTAGTAGGCTTTGCCGTAGAACTTCTTGGAGTAATTGCTTTGCAGCTGCCGGAAGGCTTTTTCCACTAGCTGGAAGGGGTAGCTGTTCACTTTCACTTCGGGCAGCGCCACCGAAGCCGGTGCCAGGGCCACTTGCAACGGTGTGGTATAGTTGGCCTGCGTGACGCGCACGGTGTCGCGCAAGTGGCCTAGCTCCGAGAAAATAAGGGTGCGCGGCACATCCTTGAGCACCAGCGTGAACTCGCCGTTGGCGTTGCTGGCGGTGCCGTTGGTGGTGCCGGCCACCGAGATGCTCACGAAGGGCAGCACCTCCTTGGTGTCTTTATCGGTAATAGTGCCCCGCACCGTGTACTGCGCCACGGCAGCCGGATTCAGGCCAAGAAAAGCCACCAGAAAAAATCCGCTCGTCAGCAGCAAGCGCAACGACGACCAACGGAACCTAGAAAGAACAGACGAGAGCAAGGCGAAGCTGATTAAATGAATACTAGAGAGGAAAGTCGTAAAACGGATTTGGTAGCCCAAACCATATATCGATACCACAAAGGTAGATTCAGGCACGGTTTCCGGAACGGAAAAAGTGAAGACTTCTCTCCGCAGTACAAATACGATACCGATAAAGCGAACAACATACTACGCGCCTATCCACATAGGAATGTCGGAATGACAGGCCGGTGTACATAGACTCCCTACGAATTCTAGGTAGCGGCACGTAGCACCACGGCTGGTTATGCCACCGGCAGGTCAGCCTGTTACTGTTAATTGCGCAACAGTAACTGTTGAGTACGATACGTTTTTCTTCATCTGCGTAAACTCACCGGGCCCTATCTTGGTCTTGTAAACACTACTTTTCCTTTCCTCACTCCTATTTTTCACGTCATGCTGAAGCGAGATTTTTTGAAAAACGGTTTTATGACCATGGTTGGCGCCTTGGTGAGCCCTGCTCTACTAGCCCGCGCCCACGACGAAAAGCTGCTCCGCGAAGCCCGTGCTACTCCTATTGCCGATGGCCCGTTCACGCTACCGGCCCTGCCGTACGCCTTCAATGCCTTAGAGCCACACATCGATGCGCGCACCATGGAAATTCACCACGATGCTCACCACAAAACCTACGTTTCCAAGCTGAATGAGGCCGTAGCCGGCAAGCCGCAGGAAAAAATGTCGTTGGCCGAGCTGCTGGCATCGGCCAGCAAGCAGCCCGATGCGGTGCGCAACAACGCTGGTGGCCACTTCAACCACTCGATGTTCTGGCAACTGCTCTCGGCCAAGGGTGGCGGGCAGCCTACTGGCACGCTGGCCACGGCCATCAACACCAGCTTCGGCTCGTTCGATAAGTTCAAGGAGCAATTTGCCACGGCAGCCACCACCCGCTTCGGCTCGGGTTGGGCCTGGCTGAGCGCCGACAACACCGGCAAACTCTTTATTTCCTCGACTCAAAACCAGGACAACCCGCTGATGGACGTAGCCGGCATCCAGCACGGCACGCCCGTATTGGGCCTCGACGTGTGGGAGCACGCCTACTACCTGAAGTACCAGAACAAGCGCCCCGAATACGTAGCTGCTTTCTGGAACGCAGTGAACTGGCCCGAAGCAAACCGCCGCTTCGAAGCTGTCAAGAAAGGCTAAAAGTCCTGCGCTTGTCTGGCCTTGGTTATGACAAGAAAACCAAACGAAAAGAGCGGCCAGATGATCTGGCCGCTCTTTTCGTTTGTCTTGGGGGCGGCACCTAGCTAAGCGCAGAACTCAGGTTTTTAGGTTCAACACTTTATTCGGGTGTCCTATTTCACCGGCAAGCGGCAGCAACCCATCTTTGTAGCATGAATAAATATCTGCTATTCCTCCTATCGAGTGGTTTACTACTAAACGGCCTTGCCGCGCAGGCGCAAAGCAAAAAGGAGTTAACGGTAGCTTTCGGCTCTTGCAACCGCATCGATTTGCCGCAGCCGCTGTGGCCCGTTATTGCCAAAGACAAGCCCGACGTCTGGATCTGGCTCGGCGACAACATCTACGGCGACACCGACGACATGGCCGTGCTCAAGCAGAAGTACGACACGCAGTACAACCTGCCGGGTTACCGCCAGTTTCGGGCGCAGGTACCCGCCATCATCGGCACTTGGGACGACCACGATTACGGCCGCAACGACGGCAACAAAACCTACCCCTTCAAAAAGCAAAGCCAGCAGGTCGCCCTCGACTTTCTGCAAGAGCCCGCCAACACTACCCGCCGCCAGCAGGAAGGAATCTACACCTCCTACAACTACACAGTAGGCCAGAAAAAGGTGAAGGTGATCTTGCTCGACGACCGGTATTTCCAGGATTCTCTTTACCGCGACCCGCAGCAGGTTTATCAGCCCAACCTCACCGGCGACCTGCTAGGCGAGGCGCAGTGGCAGTGGCTCCAGCAGCAGCTCACCAACAGCCCCGCCGATGCGCACATTATTGCTTCAGGTATTCAGTTTTTGCCGCAGCAGCACCGATTTGAGAAGTGGGCCAACTTCCCGGCAGCCCGGCAGCGTCTGCTCACCCTGCTCGCCAGCTCTCACGCCAAGGGGGTACTCCTGATCAGCGGCGACCGGCACATCGGCGAAATATCGAAGCTGACGGTGCCCGGCGTGGCGTACCCGGTGTACGAGGTTACTTCCAGCGGCCTGACCCACCCGGCTTCCCAAAACACCGGAGAGCCCAACGCCCTGCGGGTTGGGCCGCTGGTCAACCAGAAGCATTACGGTTTGTTCCGCTTCCGTGAGCAAGGCAAGAAGCTGCTGGTAACGGCCGCGTTGAAAGGCGAAGATGGCAAGGTGATTTACGCCGAGGAAATCGAGGTAAAGCCCTAGCACGCAAGCTCAAGAACGTTACGCTAAGACATTGCTCAAGCATCTCAGCTTAATTACAACAGAGGCCAGCTAAGCTGCTGGCCTCTGCTATTTTAGATGAATTTAAGAACGAAAGATTCTTTAGCAGTGGGCTGTTCTTGAGGTTCTTCGTGAGGTCAGAAAGCTTGACTACCGTCAATTAGGCGTCCGGACACTCTATAACGTCATGCTTCGGCTTCGTTGCACTGCGCTCAGCATGACGTTATAGAGTGTCCGGACAGTTCTTGTCATTCGACATTCCGCGTATCAAGCGGCGAGAGGAATCTGGCTGAAACCGTCAGAAAAGCCTACTCAGATTCCTCCTGCGTCGGAATGACAAACACTTGGCCTATGCGGATAGGCTCTAAGTCAAATGCAGTTACTAAGGCACTTGGCAACTACCGCAACGGCTTCATTTCAGTAAATGTTTGGAAAGATTTGCGCAGTTCTGCATAGCACGAAATACGCGTTTGGAAGGGATATAAAGCGCTTTTGGGGCGGATTAAGGAAGAGCTAGTCAGCAACTATAGACCGTGGCGGCCAACAATAAATTTGGTTTTCTAAGAAACGCACCAGTACATTTGTAGCATCAATTCTTTACGACAAAGGATTGTTTTTATACAGAGGCGTGGAGAGACAGGCTCTATGAAACGCCGGCAACCTCGGGAGAATCCCGAACGGTGCCAAGTCCTGCCCATATAAAAGCAACAACGCCGTGAAATCCTTCACCAGCTCCGTCACTACCCACCGCCAGTTTGCTGCTTTGCAGCATGCGTGTTGTAGCATGACCTGCTCCGTCTGTATGCCCCTGACGGATCTGAGCTGCTAAGGATTAGGTATTTCCTTTTTTGCCCTTTTGCTTGCTCTCGTAGTTAACTGGCTTAGCGCGCCCGTTGGCTACCCTTTAGGAAGGCGCCCCGCCGTCTTCCTGGCTACGCGCCACCGTGCCAGACGGTTTGGGCCCGTAGCCGCCCGCCAATCTATTTGCTGAACCTGCGTGTCGGTGCTGCCGCTTTTGACGGCCGGAGCGCCTGGCTGTGCACAGGCCAGCGCGCTAAGCACACCCTGGTTTGCGCCCATTATTACCATCAATTCGTTTGGCAGCTGCGGCTGCTTGAAAACCTAGTTGCGCGGCCTCTTCGCGCCTACTTCTTTCCTGCCCTTTATGAAATCTTTTACCCTTCTGGCGGTGCCTGCCGCCGTAGTGGGCCTGGCCCACACGGGCTTTTCTCAAATGGTGCCCACGCAGCCCCTCACCGGCACCATCACCGACGCGGCCGACCGCAGCGCCCTACCCGGCGTGACCGTAGTGGTACAAGGCACCACCGTCGGGGCTTCTACCGATGCCAATGGGCAATTTTCGCTGGCGCTGCCGGCGGGCCGCACCACGCTGGTAATAAGCGCGGTAGGGTATCAAACCCAAACCGTGAACGTCGGCAGCGGGCCAGTCCGGGTGGCGCTGAAGGCCGACGTGAAGGAGCTTTCCGAGGTGGTGGTAACGGGCTACAGTGAGCAAAACCGCAAAACCCTGACCAGCGCCATCAGCTCGGTGAAGGGCGACGAGCTGAACAACATTCCGGCCGCCAGCCCCGACCAGCTCTTGCAGGGCAAGGCGCCGGGGGTGCAGGTGTCGGCCAACTCGGGCGTACCGGGTGGGGGCATTTTCATTCGCATCCGGGGTAGCAACTCCGTGAATGCCAGCAACGACCCGTTGTACGTGGTGGACGGCGTGTTCATCAACAACACCAACCTGATTGCCACCGGCCTCGGCAACCAAGTGGCCTCCAACCCCCTGGCCGACCTGAACCCGCAGGACATTGAGAGCATCGAGATTCTGAAGGATGCCAACGCCACGGCCATTTACGGCTCCCGCGGGGCCAACGGCGTGGTGCTCATTACCACCAAGCGCGGCAAGGCCGGCGACAAAACGCGCATCACCTTCAACACCTATCAGGCTCTTTCCAAGGCGCCGAAAAAGTTCGAGCTGGTGACCGGGCCGGAGCTGGCCGCGCTGGAAAACGAGCGGTTTCTCAACGACGGCGGCAACCCCACGCTGCTACCGTACCGCTCGGTAGCATCTGGTGGGCGCGGCCTGCCGGAAGAGCAGCAAACCTACGACCGGCTCTCCGATGTGTTTCGCACGGCCCAAACGCAGAGCTACGAGCTGTCGGCCGCCGGGGGCTCCGAGAAAACGCAGTTCTACATCGGGGCCGGCTATTTCAAGCAGGAATCCATTGCCCGGCCCACCGATTTCGAGCGGTTCAGCTTGCGCGTCAACCTCGACAACTCCGTAACGGACAAGCTGCGCATTGGCACGAGCACGGCCCTGAGCCGCACCCACCGCAACGTGAGCAGCAACGACAACAACCCGGTGGGCGTGATCAACTCGGCTCTGTATCCGCGCACCAACCTACCGGTCTACAACCCCGATGGCACCTACGCCAAGTACGGCTCGTTCGACAACCACCAGGCTCTGATCGACAACCTCAACAACGACGCGGTAGGCACCCGCGGCATCTCGAATGTGTACGGCGAGTACCGGTTTCAAAAGAACCTGACCTTGCGCAGCAGTTGGAGCATCGACTTCAACGACATGTACGAAAACAACTTCAACAACACGCTCATTCTAGCCGGCCAGCCCCGCGGCACGGCTACTTCCTTCCTCTCCCGCGACATTACGCTGCTCAACGAGCAAACCCTGAACTACAGCGCCGATTTCGGCGAAAACCACTCGTTGCAGGCTTTGGTGGGTAATACGGTGCAGAAAAACACCTTCCAGCGCACGAGCCTGGCCGGCCAGCAGTTCCCCAGCAACGACCTCACCAGCATTGCCTCGGCGGCCACCCAAACGGGCTCGTCTTCCCGTTCGGAGGCCGGGTTGCTGTCGTTTTTCGGCAAGGCTACTTACAGTTTCAAGCAGCGCTACACCGCCGACGTGAGCGTGCGGGCCGATGCTTCGTCGCGGTTCGGGCGCGACAAGCGCTGGGGCTACTTTCCGGCCGTGGGGGTAGGCTGGCGTTTGGGCGAAGAGAATTTCATCAAGAACCTGGACGTGTTTCAGGAGCTGAAGCTGCGCGCCAGCGTGGGCAAAACCGGCAACCAGGCCGGTATCAGCGACTTTGCAGCCTTGGGCTTGGTGCAGGGTGGGGCCAACTACCTCGACCTGCCGGGCACCGCGCCGCTGCAGCTGGCCAACCCGAACCTGAGCTGGGAAAGCACCCGGCAGTGGAATGTGGGTCTGGATGCGGCCGTGCTGCAAAACCGCCTGCAGCTAGAGCTGAACTACTACGACAAGTACACGTCGGGTTTGCTGCTGAACGTGCCGGTGGCGCGCAAAACAGGCTTTGCCTCGATAGTGGAAAACTACGGGGCCGTACGCAACAAAGGAGTTGAGGTGCAGCTGACCGCCAACTGGCTGCCCAAGGGCGCGGTGCAGTGGAGCACCACCTTCAACGTGGCCCGCAACGTGAACAAGATCGAGAAGCTGGCCGCGCCCATCACGGCGGGCTCGCGCGATATTTTCCGGCTCGAAGAAGGCGCTCCGCTCTACTCGTTCTGGCTTTACCACCAAACGGGCGTGAACTCGGAAACCGGCGACGCGGAGTACGAAGACGTGAATGGCGACGGGCAGCTGTCGGTGGCCGACCGCCAGCTGGTGGGCAACGCCTGGCCCAACTACTTCGGGGGCGTTACCAACTCGGTGAGCTACAAGGGCTTCGACTTTGGGTTTCTGCTGAATTTCGAGCAGGGCGCGAAAATCATGAACATGAACCGCTTCTTTCTGGTGCACGGCGGCACGCAAAGCAACATCGGCTACCTGCGCGAACAGCTCGACCGTTGGCAGCAGCCCGGCGACCAAACCGACATTCCGCGCCTGACCACCAACGCCAGCAGCAACAACTACGGCGGCGTGGTGCAGAACCTGAGTGACCGATACCTGGAAGACGGCTCGTTTCTACGCTTGCGCACCCTGACGCTGGGTTACACCGTGCCCAAGGAAACCGTGGCGCGGGTGCGCCTGAACTCGCTGCGGGTGTACGTGCAGGCCGCCAACCTCTTCACCATCACGCCCTACTCGGGCCTCGACCCGGAAATCAATTCGCAGAGCGGCGTGCAAAACAGCAAAAACATCGACTGGGCCACCGTGCCCCAGCCCCGCACTTTTCAGGTGGGTGTAACGGTCGGACTCTAAGCTTTTCCTTGAAATGAAATCCTCCATCTATCACTTGTTTTTCGCGGTGGTGCTAGGCGCTTCTGCTCTGAGTATTTCGGCCTGCAACGATTTGCTGGAACCCACGCCGGTGCAGCAGCTGCCCGACAACCGCGCCATTACCGATGCGGGCAGCGCCCGCTCGGCTACCATTGGCGTTTATGACCGGGTGCAGACGTATTACCAACTCAACTGGCCGGTGCTGGGCTTTTTGCCCGGCGAGAATGTGCGCTTCAACGGCACGCTCAACCAGTTTCTGCAAATCGACCAAAACCAGCTGAGCGCCGACAACGTGCTCGTCACCGAGGCCTGGACGCAGATGTACCAGGCCGTGAACGGGGCCAACAACGTAATTGCGGCCCTGCCTGAGCTAACGGACCCGCTGCTGCCGGCCACCGAGAAAGACCAGCTGCTCGGGGAAGCTTATTTCCTGCGGGCCCTGGTGTACTTCGACCTCGGCCGAGGCTGGGGCGGGGTACCGCTGGTGCTCACGCCCACCCGCACCAAGGAAAACGGGCGGGGCCTGCGCCGCAGCACCCTGGCAGCCACCTACGACCAAGTGCTGGCCGACCTGACCCAGGCCGAAACCCTGCTGCCCGACGCCACCACCCGCAACCGCGCCGTGAAAGCCAGCGCCCGCGCTTTGCGGGCGCGCCTGCACCTCTACCGCCAGCAGTGGAGTGCCGCCGAAACCTATGCCACGCAGCTCATCGGCAGCAGCAACTACCGGCTGGTTACGCCCTACCGCGCCATTTCCACGGCGCCCTTCCTGAGCAACGAAGCCATTTTCGAGCTGACTTTTAGTAACTCCGATGCCAACTCGATGTGGAACAACTGGTTTCCGAGTGCGTTGGGTGGGCAGTTCAATTTCCAGCCCGTGCCGGCGGCCATTGCCCTCCTCAACGACCCCACTGTGGGTGGCAGCCGTTCTACTTTGCTGGCTACCACCACCATTGCCGGAGCCAGCGTCACCTACGGCAACCTCTACAGCCGCTCGGCCCAGCGCGACGACCCAAGCTACGTGCTGCGGCTGGCCGAGCAATACCTGATCCGGGCCGAAGCCCGCGCCCGGCAAGGCAAGCTCTCCGAAGCCCTGGCCGATTTGAACGCAGTGCGCAGCCGCGCCGGCGTGCCAGCCAGCACGGCCGCCACCACCGAACAGTTGCTATTGGCCATCGAGAACGAGCGCCGGGTGGAATTTGCTTTTGAAGCCGACCGATGGTTTGACCTCGTGCGCACCGGCCGCGCCGACGATGTGCTCGGCGTTACGGACCAGCGCCGCTGGCTGTTTCCCATTCCTTTCAACGACCTCGTGGCCGACCCCGACTTAGAGCAGAATCCGGGCTACTAACCACCTCGTTGCAATAGTAACAGTCATGCTGAGCGAAGGCGTTAGCCGTAGTCGAAGCATCTCGCTCGTGTGGTATATTCAATAATGATGCAACGATTCGAGCGAGATGCTTCGACTACGCTCCGCTTCGCTCAGCATGACAATACTTTGACAACGTCAGCACGCGAGATGCTTCGCCTCCGGTCCCTGGCTTGAGGCGCCACTTGCTCAGCATGACTGTCTGAAGAGGCCTTTCGAGTCTTGCACGACGCATTACGCGGCCTCCGGATATACTGCGAAAGTTGAAGTACCACGAAACGAAAGCCGCCAACTTATTGCCTTCCATTTCCATGTTGAAAACCTACTTTTCCACCGCATTTCTGGCGTTTGGGGTTGCCTTCACTGCCCCGGCCGTTGCGCAGAACAGCTACTTCTTTCCCGCCGCCCAGACGGGTTCCTTCGACCCAGCCGTACCCACGCCCGAGCAGTTTTTGGGCTACCCCATCGGCTCCCACTACACCCGCACCGACCAGATTGTGGCGTACCTGCGCGAGCTGGACCGGGTATCCGACAAGGTGAGCTTGCGGGTGCTAGGCACCACATTCGAGGAGCGGCCGCAGGTGGTGGCCACCATTACGGCGCCGCAGCACCAGCAGAACCTGGCGGGCTTGCAGCAAGCCCGGCGGGCCTTGGTCGACCCGAAGCTGGCCGCCCCCGACTACCGCGCGCTGCCGGTGGTGGTGAGTTTGAACTTTGGGGTGCACGGCAACGAAAGCAGTTCGTCGGAGGCGGCCTTGCTGCTGGCTTACTACCTCACGGCTTCTACCAGCCCCGAAACCAAGCAGTGGCTGGAGCAAGCCGTGGTCACCATCGACCCGCTGGAAAACCCCGACGGCCGCGACCGGGCCTCGCACTGGTTCGACCAAAACAAGTCGTGGCCCAACGTGACGGACCCGCTCGACCGGGAACACACGGAGGCCTGGCCGGGCGGGCGCACCAACCACTTCTACACCGACCTAAACCGCGACTGGCTGGCTCTCACCCAACCCGAAAGCCGGGCCCGCATGGCGTTTTTTCATGAGTGGTATCCCAACGTGATGATCGACTTTCACGAGATGGGCACCAACGGCACCTACTACTTCGAGCCCTCCAAGCCGTTCAGCACCGAAAACGACCTGATTCCGCGGGCTACCTACGAGGTACTGAACGTGCATCTGGCCAAGTACTTCGCCAAAGCCCTCGACAACCTTGGCTCGTTGTACTGGACCAAAGAGCAGTTCGACAACCTCTCGCCCATCTACGGCTCTACCTATCCTGATTTTCAGGGCGGCGTGGGTATCACGTTTGAGGTAGGCAGCTCCCGCGGTCTGGCACAGGAAGGCACCAACGGCGTGGTCACTTTTCCGTTTACGATTCGCAACCACGTTGCCACGGGTTTGGCCACCGTGCGCGGCGCCGTAGAAGAAAAGGAGCTGTACTTGCGCCATCAGCGCGACTTTTTCACCTCGGCCGTTACCGAAGGGCGCAAGTTCCCTACCCAAGCCTATGTGTTTGGCAATGCGCAGGACCAGACGCTGACCAACAAGTTTCTGACCTTGCTGCTTCAGCACAAGATTGAAGTGCACGAGCTAGGCAAAACGGTAACCCTCGACAAGCAGCAGTTCGAGAAAGGCAAGGCTTACGTGGTGCCCACCAGCCAGCCCCAATACCGCGTGGTGCACTCTTTGTTCGAGGAGCTAACCACCTTCCACGACAGCGTGTTCTACGACGTAACCGGCTGGAGCCAGGCCCACGCCTACGGCCTGGCCGTATCCAAGCAAAAGAGCACCGGCCTGGTACAAGGCACGCCCATCACGGCCCCCAAAACACTGAACGGCACCATACGCGGGGGCTCCAGCAGCTACGCTTACCTACTGCCGTGGTCGGAGTACAACGCCCCGCGGGCCCTGACGGCCTTGCAACGGGCCGGCCTGACCGCCAAGGTTAGCTTCAAGCCGTTCCGCGCCGGCCCGGCCGACAGCCCCACTGATTTCGGCTACGGGACGCTGGTCGTGCCGGTGGCGGCGCAAAAACTTCCTGTTGATTCCGTGTTCCAGATTGTAAGCCGGGTGAGCCGCCAAAACCAGGTTACGTTTACAGGCGTAGGCACGGGCTTCAGCGTAGGCGGCATCGATTTGGGTTCCAACAACATCCGCACCGTGCCGGAAACCAAAGCGGCCCTGCTGGTGGGCACGGGCACCAACGCGGCCGAAGTGGGCGAAGCCTGGTTCACGGCCAATCAGCAGCTCGGGCTGCCCCTGAGCCGGATCGAGCTAAGCAACTTTGGGCGCGCCCCGCTCGGCCGCTACACCGCTCTGGTGCTCGTGGGCGGGTCCTACACCAGCCTCGACAAAGCGGCAATAGATAAGCTGCGCCGGTGGGTGCAGGAGGGCGGCACGCTCATCACCCTGAAGAATGCCTCGGAGTGGGTTATCAAGCAAGGCATTGTGAAAGAGAAACTGTTGATTCCCGCCAACGCGGGTTGGGCCGATACCACCGCCCTGGCCGTGGCCCTGGCCGAAACGGCTCCTCCCACCCCGAAAGCCACACGCCCCCCCAAAGCGGAAACCCCGCTTGCCCGGCGGGCCGATTTTGCGGAGCAGGAGCAGGAAGGCACCCGCGCCATTGCCGGTTCTATCTACTCAGCCGATATCGACATTACCAACCCCATTGGCTTCGGCCTCACGAACCGGCGGCTCTACGTGTTCCGCAACGGCACCACGTTTTTGCGCCCGAGCCGCAACCCTTACGCCACCGTGGCGCAGTACACGGCGTCGCCGTTGGTTAGCGGCTACGTGTCGAGAAACAACCTGCGGCAAATCCGCAATTCGGCCGCCGTGGTGGTGAGCAAGGTTGGTACGGGCCGGGTGGTGCTTTTCGCCGACGACCCCAATTTCCGCCACTACTGGCACGGCACGTCCCGGCTATTCACCAACGCGCTGCTGCTCGGGCCGCTCCTGAATCTGCCCGAGGGTCCGGCCGCTATTTCGGCGGAAGAAGAAAACTGATCTTCACTGACCCTGGCGTAGCCTTGAACGCAAAAGCACCCCACCCGCAACTAGCCGGTGGGGTGCTTTCGTGTTTCAAGGCTACAAGGTTGTTTAGGATTTTATAAAAACACGTTTAAACGGTCATGCTGAGCACAGCCGGAGGCGAAGTCGAAGCATGACCTAAAGATGAAATCCTAAACAGCTTCTACTTCTCGACGTTGTACTTGCGCAGATACTCCCGCACTTTGAGCCCCGATTCTTTCAGGTCTTCGTCTTTCCAGTTGCCAGTAGACGCCGCCGATTTTTTAAGGATAGAACAGGTTTCGTCTTTGTCGGAAATCGACCAAGTAATCCAGCTCACCTTGTTGGCTTCCATCCAGTCGATGTACTCCTGCCAGGCCGTGTAGTTCAGGGGTCCATCGCCGGTGGCTTCCATACCGGCCGACTCGGAAACGAATATCGGCAGGCCGCTTTTCAGGGCCGCTTCGGTTCGGTCGCGCAGCTGTTTCTTATGGGTGGCCGCGTAGAAGTGCATGGTGTACATCAGGTTTTGCTGGCCTTTGATGGGGTCGGCGGCCGGCAGGTTCACATCCTGGTCCCAGTGCGGCGAGCCTACCAGAATCACGTTGTCGGGGTCGTTTTGCCGGATAACCTTAATCACTTCTTCGGAATACGCTTTCACTTCAGGCCAGCTCTCATAATCGGGCTCGTTGAAGAGCTCGTAGATGACGTTGGGCTGGTTGCCGTACGCCTTCGACATTTCGGCGAAGAAAGCTTTGGCTTCGTTGAGGTTGATGTTGTGGCTGTGCCAGTCGATAATCACATAGATGTCGGATTTGATAGCCCCATCCACTACCGCCCGGATTCTTTCCTTCGAGAAATCCGGAAATTTCATGTAGCTCTTCTCCCCGGCTTCCACGCCCGTCGCCGCCCGCACCACGTTGCAGTTGAAATCGTCTTTCAGCCACGCCACGGTTTCCTCGGTGTAGAAGCGGGGCCACATGCTGTGCCAGCCAAAACTCAGGCCGCGCAGCACCACCGGCTTGCCGTCTTTGTCGACTAGCTGCGTGCCTTCCACCCGCAGCTGCCCATGCCGCTTCACAAATTTCTCTTTGCTTTTGCTTGGCTTGCTTTTCCGCGCCGCTGCTTCTGTCGGCGACTCAGCGGCTACAGCTTGTTTGCGAGAAGCTACGGGCAGACAGAATATTCCCCAAAACAGAAGTGCTATCGTTTTTTTCTTGCTTGTCATAGAAATTGATGGAGGTTGGAGTGCTTTTTAAGCTAAGCTGAAAGTCGCCGCCAGGCAGCAGAAGTACCCGAGGAAAGAGCACGGGAGCAAGCTACCAAGGCGGGTTACAGCTTTTTGATATCCTTCTTGCTTCTATCGACCACTGCGTTACTTGTATTCTTGAGCAGAACCGCCGAAGCTTTGGCATTGGTAGGCGCGCCCGTACCCTGGAAGTTGTGCACCTGCAAGCCGTTCACGTGGTCGGTTTCAATACCATGGGTCAGGAAGGCGGCCTTCGGATTCACCCATTGCAGCTTGAAATCGCTGATGGATAGCCTCTTGACGTACTGCCCCAAAAAGGCCGGTATGTCGCGGGCAAAAAGCTGGTTTTTATCCCCTAGCACGCCGCGCAAATCCACATTGCCGCCGGCTACGCTGTTGAGCTGGCTGTCCACGAAATCGAAGGTGACGTGGTTGAACGACAAGTCCTCAATCATGCTTTCTTCGGTGCCGTACACCAGAATGCCGTTTTCGCCGCGGCAATTGATATTGTCGAAGCGCACGTTCCTGATGTGGCCGAGCTTCACGTTTTCCTTGCCCCGGATAGCTGAAATATGAATCGGCTCCCCGTTGCCCCACCAGTCGCCGGTGCGCAGCTTGGTGTCGATGTTGATGTTGGTAAACGTCAGGTTTTCCAGCGAGCCTTCGTCGCGCAGAAAGATGCCGATGCCGCGGGTGGAGTTGGTGATGTTGCAGTTGCTTACGTTCACGTTGCGCACCGTATTCTGGTCGAGAAAGCCAATGCGGATGCCACTGGAATAGGACTGCAAGTGGCAGTTGCTAACTGTGATGTTCTCCGATACATGGCGCAGACCGCTGAACCCCGACATCTCGAAGTGATGGTCATATCCCACAATAGCAATGGCATCGTCGCCGGCCCGGATGTCGCAGTCGGTGATAGTGACGTTGCTGGAGCTGGTTACATCGATACCGTCGGCATTGGGAGCCAGCATGGAGGTCCAAAGTCGAATACCAGACACCAGCACGGCGTCGCAATCGGCGAAATGCATGGTCCAGAACGGTGAATGCAGGATGGATACGTTGCGTACCTGCACGTTTTTGCACTGCGCGAAAATCACCATCTGCCGGGGCCGGTCTTTGGGCACCACGGGGCCGTCGCCGATACCGCTAACTACTTTGCGGTAGTTGGTTTTCTGGCGGGTGTAGCGGGTGGTAGCGGTGTCGAGCGTCTTGGCTTTGTCCCACTCGAAAAACACCTGGTCGTTGCCGTCGATGGTACCAAGCCCGGTAATGGCTACGTTTTCCGCTTTCTCGGTATAGAGCACGCCGTAATGGTTGAGGCCGTACTGGGGTAGCGTGTAGGTGCCGTAGTCGTTGAGATTGGGGCTTCCCTTGACTACGGCACCACTTTCCAGGTGCAGATCCACGTTGCTTTTCAGCTGGAGCGTGCCCGTTATGAAGGTACCAGCCGGCACCTGCACCTGCCCGCCTCCCGCACGGCTGCAAGCATCAATAGCCCGCTGAATAGATTTGGTATTCAGGGTCCTGCCGTCGCCCACGGCGCCGTATTTGGTAACGAGGTACGTTACGGTCTGGGCATGGCCTGAGAGAGTACAAAGCAGAAGCACAGTAAGCAGCCTGGCAAGTCGGAGCATAGAAAGGAGAAGGCAGTGGAGAAGACAGGAATTCAACCGGGTTGGCGAGGAAACTGCGAAAGTATAGTAGGCACGACGTTCGTGAGCTTTTCGCCTTACGTCCACTTGAATGTGGTAGGGGTGCCGTTGAGCTGCCAGCGGGTAGGCCATTGATTGGTCAGCCAGTCCAGGGGCTCGGCCACGGGCTGGGGTTTGGCCGCGGCGGCAAAGCACTGCCGGATGAACTGCCGCTGCACTTCGCCCACGGCATCGGGCTGAGCCGACAGGAAGAGCGGCGACCCACTCTCGGCCAGCAGGTGCATCCACTGCTTGTTTAGCTCCCAGGGCACTTTCTTGGTTAAGCCCACACAGTCGCCGTCGGCGGCATAGAAGGTTTGGTGCTGGGTGAGGCGGAAGCCGAGCGTGTTTACGCCCATCTTGCGGGTCCGGTCCCACTCTTCGCCGCTGGTGTCGTCGCCAATGCGGTTCAGCTCAAACAAGCCCGCCGAAAGGTGGCTCACGGTGTTGCAGCCAATGAGGTACGCCGAACCTGCCGCTTCCCGAATGGTGCGGTATAGCCCCAGAATAATTTCGGCGGTGGTGCGAGTGTTGTCCTGAAAGCGCCAGCCGGGCGCCGTCATGGCATCCGTCATCTCGAAGCCCCAGCGCCCCAGGATGTCGTAGGTACTGAAGTCGTGCTTGATCATCTCGTAGCCCCACTGCACCTGCGTGCGAATGGTTTGCTGCACCCGCGCCAGGTTTTCTGGAATGGAGGGGTCAAGCACGGGCTTTTTGGGGTCGTTGCGGCCAGGAATCGAGGGCAGAAGCAGCGTGGCTTTGTCGGCGTGGTTGGCACAGAGCGGCCGGGTCCAGAGGCCGGGCCGCATACCCAGCCGGCGGATGTCAGCAGCTAGGCTACTCATGTCGTTGAACTTGCTGTTGGGCCGGGTGAAGTCGTCCTGCCAACAGCAGTCGTTGGGCAGCAAAGGCGAATACGCGGCCCAGCCCGCATCTATCAGCGAAAACGGCCGGTTGTCACCACTCGGGGCCAGGTCGGCCAATAGGCTGGTGTGCTTCAGAATCAGGTCAGAGGAATTGCTGCCGTAGGCAAAGTACCAATCGTTGATGCCGTATACAGGCTGCGCGGCCAAGCGGGGTTTGTCGCACAGGAGATGGCAAAAGCGGCGGGCCGTGGCAAACGTATTTTCCTTGCCCTCGTTGCGGGTGGTAACGAGCGTGGCCGCGGCCAGGGTTCGGTCGCCGAGCTGCACGCCTACTCCCCCGCTGTTTGTATCGAGGTTGAGCTGCATGGTTCCCCCGCCTACTTGCCAAAAGCAAAAGGCGGCGCATCCGGTTTTCACCCCAAAACAGGTGGTTGTGTCTTTATCGTGCAACACAAAGTACCAGGGCAGCTTGCGCGCGGCCATGGGTACCTGAAACGATACGTCGCCGTAGGTTCGCTCCCAATGGTCGCCGCACACAGTAGCAGTGGCGGGCTGCTGATAGCGCCACCGCAGTTGCACTGCGCTTAGTGCCTGCTTGGGTGCCTGCACCGCCACTTGCAGCTCGTTCTGCTGGTTGTAAGTCAGGCGCACTGTTACGTCCTGGTAAGTCCAGGTTTTCTTGTCGGTGCTAGATAGTTGGTGCAGTCCGTCACCAAGCTGCACCATCACGGTATCGGGCAAGGCTACGGAAGGCTTGCGAGGCGCCCCCACACTATCGACAGACCAAACCAGCAGGCTGCTCAAGGAGAGGCCCGTCATGTGCAAGAAGTTTCTTCTGTTCATATAGCTTGTAGCTTGGCAGATAGATAGGATTTTCTTGCTCGAACTTCTACGGCTGCTCGCCGGCCGATGGAACCTATACCACCGGCCGACGCTGCCACGACGCAACAGAGACGCTATCTGGCATTGCGCCAAAGCAAGGAAGACGATAGGCAATAAGGCCGAAAATGGAAACGGCCGGGCCGCATGCTGTTTTCTTTTCCTGCGAACTGTTTGCACTATCGTAAATAAAGCACACCGCCACGAGAAACGCTAAAAGCTTTTAGCCTTTAGCCCTACGGCCCCTGTTTTCTGCACGCAAACCCCACCCGCAGCTGACGCTACGCGTGGGGTTTCCGTTTAATCGAGAACAGCTTAGCGCTTCTCTATTCTGACAGTTTCTACTTTATCAGCCGTCTGCACCCGCACCAGATAGATACCGGGGGTCAGTTGGCTGCCTGTTACTTGCTGCTCTTCTCCTTCTCCCTGCGCTACCTGCTTGCCATACTGGTCGAGAATAACGTATTGGAAGTGGCCGGTTGCCTGAATGCGGAACGTGCCCGTCGATGGGTTCGGGTACACCGCTACGGTTTTCTCGGGTGCTATAACTGCTTCCTGCGTCTGGCCGCTGGTACGGGCAGCACTAGCGCCGGCCAGCACAATATTAGGCCGGCCCTGGGCGGCCATGCCGGTACCAAGGTAGAAGCTGGTATGCGGGGGCTGGTTGTAGGCCGAATTCTCGTGGGCCACCGCCACCCGGTACTGCGCATCGTGCATGAGCGTATAAAGGCGCGTGGTGGTCGGGATAGTGGTCGTGAACAGCAACAAGGCCGTGCTGTTGGCATTGCGATACACCATTTCCTCGCGCCAGTCGCCGAGCAAATCCGCTGTCAGGCAGGGGTTGGCTTTGGTACCGTTGATGGGCGTAGCTCCGCCCGAGTTGTAGATGGTGAACAGACGGTTGCTGGTTCCGGCGTTGGCGTCCCACTTGTTGAGCGTGGCTCCGTCCAAAATCTCGCGGCTCAGGTCGCCGTCCCACCAAATGGCGAAATTGACGCTGGGCTTCGCCGTCCCGATTTGCACACCCTTGCAGGTATACAAGCCGCCTACTGAGCCCCAGCACTCGTTGCCTTTGTAGCGAGGGTCGATGTCGGCGGTCAGGCCGCGGCCTACGTCGCCGGTGGCGGACACGCCCCACAAAGGAGTACCGGTGCGGGCATCGCGGAATTCCAGGCCAAAGCGGCCGTAGGAGCCGGGGTCTTCATGAGGCTGCCACACCTCCATGCCCGGGCGGTCGGGGTCCAGGTCGCTCATGTGCAGGGCGTCGCCGTGGCCGAGGCCGTTGGCATAGAGGCCGGTACCCGACGAGCTGATAGCGCTCGAACCGTTTATTACTTCGTCGCGGCCGTCGCCGGTTACGTCGCCCGTAGTGAGTTGGTGGTTGCCCTGGCCAACGTAGGCGCTGTTGCCCGACGAGCCACTATCGAACGTCCAGCGCCGCGTTAGCTGGCCGTTGCGCCAGTCCCACGCCACGCGCACCAGCTTTTGGTAGTAGCCCCGACCCATAATCAGGCTCGGCCGCTGACCATCAAGGTATGCCACCGTCGATACGAAACGGTCGACGCGGTTGCCGTAGCCGTCGCCCCACGAGTCTACGGTACCACGGGCGGGCAGGAAGGCGGTAGTAGCCATAGCCGCACCTGTTTGGCCATTGAAGACAGTCAGAAACTCGGGCCCGGTCAGAACGTAACCGCTCGAGCTGCGGTAGTCAGCGCTGGAGTTGCCAATGATAGTGCCCCGGCCGTCGCGGGTGCCATCGGCGGTTTTGCAGGCCATTTCAGCTTTGCCGTCACCGTCAAGGTCATACACCATAAACTGGGTGTAATGGGCACCGGCCCGGATGTTGCGCCCCAGGTCGATGCGCCACAGGCGGGTACCGTCGAGCTTGTAGGCATCCAGGTACACGTTGCCGGTGTAGCCAGCTTGCGAGTTGTCTTTGGAATTGGAGGGGTCCCATTTCACAATGATTTCGTACTGCCCGTCGCCGTCTAGGTCGCCGGTGCTGCAATCATTGGCCGAATAAGTATAGGTTTCGCCGGCAGGCGTAGTGCCGCCGGCTGGCACCTGCATCGGCATGCTGAGGTATTGCTGCGCCCAGGTGGGGGCACCTTCCGAATATTCTTGTCCCGTACCGTTCACAATGGCCCTAACTGAATAAGTGGAGTTGACCGTGTTGTTGTCGATATAGGTAGTGGAGTTGGTGATGGTATTCGTGGTAATACGCGTACCGTTGCGGTACACGTGAAAGCTGGTAGTGGCCGGATCATCGGTACCGAACAGACGCCAGCTTACGAACACTTGGCTGGAACTGATACGAACCGCGACTACGCCCCGATTGAGACGTTCCATTTGCTTTTGCGCGTAAGCACTACTGCTAGTAAGCAGCAAAACAGCAAGCAGGCATACCGCAAGTCGGCGGACGAAAGCGGACAGCAAAGGCCGCTGATAACAGGGTTGGGGCCTGATGGCCAAGGAGTAGATTGTGGTGGGCATGGGCAGACGGGTTATGTGGTTGATTTGCTGCCAAATAGCGGCGCAACCCTATGTCAGCCTTCCTGTACTCTGCTGGTAACTATTACGAATTGTTTACTTACGTTATTTAGTTAAACAATGCCGTTATATAGTTGAATTTTATTAATTGAATTTATTCTTAGCACTTGTTAATGAGTACGTATAAAATATGGTCATTGCTTGAGAATGGCACTGCCTACCAGAAGCTTATCAGACTATTAAGCTTCGTGAAACAATCTTTTTCCAACCTACTCTGGTGCAACAAATTATTATCAAGCGTTGCGCAAGCTAAACCATAAGGCATGTCAGCATATTTCTCTGGCGCCATAAACAAGCGTATTTCAGCTTATAGCAGTTTCGACAGCGGTGTAGCGACACTTTGTGTTTGGGCGTCCAGGCCAGCCGCCTAAGTCGTTCAACGCCGAGACGCGAAGTGTCGCGTTTCTACACCGCTGTCGAAACTGCTATAAAGTATGTACTATTTTAAATAGTGCTTTCCCTGGTTACCACGCAATTCTATCACTCAGATAATTACTCGGTACAATAAGATGCAGACTGTATACCCTACAATCCATTTTACTTATTCCCAAACGACAAGATCCTGTTTATGTAGTTTCTCGGCCAATGCTTTGGCTTCGTATTCCATCCATTTTTTCTGTTGCGGCAGAGATGCTACAAATTCCTTTACGGCGTAATTAACTTTAGTTATATCGAATATCGTCAAGGCAATTTCCTTGCAGCACAGCTCAGGCCAATTAACTACTTGCTCTTCCGTAAATCTTATTACAACCCACTTATTCTCGACAAAAAATCTGTTTCTATCATCATCCTTTCCTACGCAGTGCGTTGGTGTGTTAGTTCTTACATCGAAAGGCTCGTCTATTTCAATATCAATGCATAACCCTGTTTCCTGGTCCTGGTAAACGAAATCGGGATAGTAGCTGATACTATAGGCACTCCCGTGCAGCACCTGCACTTTCTTGTCTGCGTGAATAGCAGTTCCAAAGCATTCCACCAGGTACTTATGAAACATGGTGCCTGTTCCATTACCAACTTGGCGCTTGTCGTTGGGGGTTAGGTTTTCCGGTTGTTTGGTAGTGCTCAAATATTGCTGCAACAAAGCCAGTCTGTATTCCCACAGCTTACCGGCGGGAAATAGTTGTTTCAACTGCTTATCGTATTCTGCTACGCGCACTTCGTAGGCGGCCGCATAGGCGCGGGCTGCATGGTAGGTATCGAGGGCGAATCGGAAACGCACCTTTAGCAGCAAAAACGAAAGCCCTGAAAGCACCGATACCCAAACCAGGAAGGACACGCTCTGCAACAAAAGGTACAGCACCAGACACCCTCCCCCAACCCAGGAGTATATCGGTAGCAACCGGGGATTGTAGGGGTAGACCGGTGGCGCGGGCGGCTCCGGCGCTACCAAGTCGTGGGGCGGTACTGCCTGCAAAATCCAGTAAACCTCAGGATTTACAATAATTTCAGGGTAGCAATATTTCTTCGATACTCTTTCAAGTGCCATCACTGTACCTGCTAAACATGGGAAATAATTAGGGGCTGTTGGCAGGCCAGGCAAGTACAGAGCTGACCGCCTTTGCTTCACGGAGCCTGTTACCAATCAGGCTTGAGTTGAAGCAGCACTATTTTATGTTCCAAAAATACAACAATCTTCTATTAATTAAAATAGGTTTTACAGTATAATTCGCTGGACAATTAAACGAGGCATTTCCAGCCAAACCCGCTTACCAACACGCATCAAGACCCGTAATCCTCTAAATTCGCCTTTCAACCTTCACCATCTCGCCTTGTCGACTCGCTATACCTTCTTGTTCTTGTGGCTGCTACTGCTGCTCACACCCAATGTATTCGCTCAACATCGGCAGCAGCCTAGTTCGAAAAAGAGCTTTGCTCCAACCACAGCTCGCCGAGCGTCGGGTGCTTCGAAAGCTACTTCCACCGCCAAGAGCCGAACCAAGAAGGCTATACCAGTGGCGAAAAAGCTTAATCAACCGGTGCCGTTTGCCCGGCAGATGAGTAGCTCCCGCTGGGTCGATTCGGTGATGAAGACGCTCACGCCCGACCAGCGGGTGGCGCAGCTGTTCATGGTGGCCGCCTACTCCAACCGCAAGCGCATCGATGAGGACTCGATTACGACCCTGATTCAGCAGTATGGTATTGGCGGGCTAGTGGTTTTTCAGGGTGGGCCGGTGCGGCAGAGTCGCTTGCTGAACCGCTACCAAGGCCAAAGCAAAGTGCCCTTGCTGGTGGCCATGGACGCCGAATGGGGCGTGGGTATGCGCCTCGACAGCGTGCAGCGCTTTCCCTATCAGATGAGCATGGGCGGCATCCGCGACCAGCAGCTTATCTATGATATGGGCACTGAGGTGGCGGCGCAGTTTAAGCGGCTGGGTATGCACGTTAATTTTGCGCCGGTGGTCGACGTCAATAACAACGCGGCCAACCCGGTCATTGGCTTCCGCAGCTGGGGCGAAGACCGCCAGAGCGTGACCGATAAAAGCTACCTCTACATGAAAGGCATGCAGGACGCCAACATTCTGGCCGTAGCCAAACACTTCCCCGGTCACGGCGACACCGACACCGACTCGCACCTGGCCCTGCCCCTGCTCCGCATCGACCGGAAGCGGATTGATACGCTGGAGCTGTTTCCGTTTCGGGACCTGATGCGGCGCGGCCTCGGCGGCATAATGGTGGCCCACCTCAACATCCCGGCGCTCGACACCACGGGCATGCCTTCTACCCTTTCCAAAACCATTACTACGGGTCTGCTAAAGCAGAAAATGGGTTTTGAAGGCGTCATCTTCACCGATGCTATGAACATGAAGGGCGTCATCAGCAAGTACCCGCCCGGCGACGCCGACGTGCGCGCCCTGCTGGCCGGCAACGACGTGCTGGAATTCTCGAAAAACATTCCGCTGGCCCTGAAAATGGTGCGTGCCGCCGTTGACAGCGGCCAAATCAGCCAGGCCGACCTCGATGCCCGCTGCCGCAAGGTGCTGGCTCTAAAAGAATGGGCGGGCCTCAACAAGTACAAGCCCATAGCGCTGAAAAACCTAGTGGCCGATCTGAACACGCCGCACGCCCAATACCTGAGCCAGCGCCTTACCGAGCTGAGCGTAACGGTGCTCCGCAACCATCAACACCTGCTGCCCCTGCAACGCCTCGATACGCTGCAACTGGCAACGCTTACTATCGGCATGAAGGACACCACCGATTTCCAGCGCATGGTGGCCGATTATGCACCGGTGCGCCACTACTGGATGTCGGCCTCGCCGACTCTGGACGAGCTAACCAAGATGCGCGAGACGTTGAAAGCATACAACGTGGTGCTGGTGGGCATGAACAACCTGGGCCGCTTGCCAGCCACCAACTTCGGGGTGACGGCCGAAGCCAACGTGCTGCTGCGCGAGCTAGGCAGCCCCGGCCAGAAAATAGTGGTATCGGTATTCGGCTCGGCTTACGCGGTGGCTAAAATCCGGGACCTGGACCGCGCCGACGCCGTGGTGCTGGCTTATCAGGAAAGCAAAAACGCGCAGGACGTAACGGCCGAGGTGATTTTTGGCGGCATCTCGGCTACCGGCAAGCTGCCCGTGACGGTGTCGGACCGGTACGGCTACGGGGCGGGACTAACCACGCAGGGCGGCATGCGGCTGCGCTACAGCTTCCCCGAGGCGGTGGGCATGAACAACAACCTGGAAGCCCGCGTGGATTCCATCATGAACGGGGCACTAGCCGCCCGGGCTTTCCCCGGGGCCGAGGTGCTGATTGCGCGGCGCGGCACGGTGGTACTGCGCAAAAGCTACGGCACCCATACCTTCGCTGATGCACCTTCGCAAGGCGGCCGACCGAGCCGCGCCGTCCGCAACACCGACCTCTACGACCTAGCGTCCGTGACCAAAGTATCGGCGGCGCTGCCGGCCCTGATGAAGCTGCAAGACCAGGGCAAGTTCAACCCCGATATGACGTTGGGCCAGCTCTTCCCCGAGTTCGTGGGTTCCAACAAGCAAGACCTGAAGCTGCGCGACGTGCTTACGCACCAGGCCCGGCTGAAAGCCTGGATTCCGTTCTGGAAAGACTACACCAAGCCGCGCGGCCTCTTCAACGCCCTGTTTGGCAACCGGCCCGATGCCAAAGAGGTATCCTTTACCCAACCCTCAGAACTCAGCCGACGCTTCTTCCGCCCCGACTCTTCGGCCCGCTTCCCGCTGCGCGCCGCCACAGGCTTGTGGGCCCGCAAGGATTTTCCGGCGCGCATCACTAAAGCCATTGCCGAGTCGCCACTGAACGAGAAGCCGGGCTACGTGTACTCGGATTTGTCGTTTATTATGTACCCGCGGTTTGTGCAAGCGGCTTCGGGCAAGCCACTGGCGCAGTTTGTCAACGACGAGCTTTACAAGCCACTAGGCGCTACCACGCTCGGCTACAACCCCACGCGCCGTTTCCCCCTCAGCCGCATCACGCCCACCGAATACGATTCGCTGTTCCGCCACCAGCTGCTGCAAGGCACCGTTGACGATGAAGGCGCGGCGCTGCTCGGTGGTTTCTCGGGCCACGCCGGCCTCTTCGGCAACGCCAACGACCTGGCCAAAATCGTGCAGCTTTACGCCTGGAACGGCAAGTATGGCGGTCAGCAATTGCTCAAGCCCGAAACTCTGGCCGAGTACACCCGCTGCCAGTTCTGCCCCGACAACCGCCGTGCCCTCGGCTTCGACAGGCCCGCTGCTAATCCGGCTGTGAATTCGGCCAAAAGCGCCTCGCCGCTGAGCTATGGCCATACAGGCTTTACGGGCACCTACTTTTGGGTTGACCCGAAAGAAGAAATTTTGTGTGTTGTGCTCACCAACCGCGTAAACCCCACGCGCCGTAACAATAAGATTTCCAGCCTGAACGTGCGAACCAACGTGCTACAGGTGGCGCTGGAGAGCGTGCGGCCGGTGCAAAAGTTGAAAGTGAAAACGCCGGTGGAGCAGTAGATCTGCTCGCCTGTCGTTGTTCCTAGAACTTAAAGGGCAGGAATACTACGCTTGCGCTCTGAAGCCTCAGTTGTTAAAGCAATTGGGGCTTCACTGTTTATAAATAATTAAGTTGGTAAGAAAGCGACATCTGTAAGTACAGATGCCCCGAACCACTGCGTGAAATAATAACTTGGATTTGTTGTAGCTCATCCGCTACATTTAAGCATCAATTCTTTACCCCAAAGGATTGTTTTTATAAAGAGGCGTGGAGAGACAGGCTCGACGAAACGCCGGCAACCCCTAGCAAGTAGCTGGAACGGTGCCAACTCCTGACCATATAAAAACAAGTTGCCGTGGCCGCTTCCTTCTTCTCCCCTGCCCTATCCGCCCACTTCGTTGCAAACCTGCGATTGTGTTGTTGCGTGGCGTGCCCGGCCGGGAGTGGTTGTTGAAGAACTCCTCTTTATCAGTTTCCACTAAACCAGTTGCCACCTGAGCGGCAACTATTACTGCTGTTGGCTTTCCGGGCCCTTGTGTGCGCGTGCTGCTGCGGCACCCTCTTCTGCTTCTGAGTTGGTTTACATCTGTGCTACGTCTGCTTTTGCAGAAGGAAGCAGTGCTGTAGACTTCGCCGGAGAGTCAGACTATTGAAATGCAGCAAAACAGCCCTCGAGCCGTGCTCAGAAAGCCTACCCTATACTTTTCCTCTTTTTCCAATTTCAATTTTCTTTTTGCATGAGCAACCAGTTGCAAGTACTTACCCGTGAGCAAGCGCCGGAAGGAGCCAAAGCCACTTTTGATGGATTACACGGCAAACTAGGCTTCGTGCCCAACCTGTACGCCATCTTCGCCCACTCGCCAGCGGCCCTGAATGGCTCTATCGGTTTTGGCACGGCGCTAAGCAAAGGCGAGCTAAACGGGCGCGAAATCGAAACGATTTACTTGGCCGCCTCCGAAGCCAATGCGTGTGACTACTGCGTGGCGGCCCACACAACCGTAGGCAAACTGCAGGGCCTGACCGAGGAAGAAACCGTTGCCGTGCGCACCGCCAGCAGTTCCGACACCCGCCTCAACGCCGTGGCCGCGCTTACATTCGACATCGTCGGCAACAACGGCCACCCTTCCCAAGCTAGCCTCGACCAGTTTTTTGCCGCCGGCTACAGCAAAGCCGCCTTGGTGGAGGTGATTGGCGTGATAGCCCTGAACACCTTCAACAACTACGTGCAGCACATTGCCCAAGTGCCCATCGACTGGCCCGCCGCCCAACCTCTGCCCGCTTAACCAGTAGTTGCCGGTTGCCGGCTCAAACAATCTGGCAACCGGCAACTCGCAACTGACAACTCATCTACCTACTCCAAAACCAATAGCCACTATGAGCCAGATTCTAGACGAAGTTCTCGCCGCCAACCAGCAGTATCAGGCCGATTTTGGCGAAAAAGGCGCTTTGGCGCTGCCACCCGCCCGGCATTTTGCCATCCTTACCTGCATGGATGCCCGCCTCGACCCGGCCAAGTATGCCGGGCTGGCAGAAGGCGACGCCCACGTGATTCGCAACGCCGGCGGCCGCGCCAGCGACGATGCCATCCGGTCCCTGGTGATTTCCTACAAGCTGCTCGGCACCAAAGAGTTCTTCGTGATTCACCACACCGACTGCGGCATGCAGTACTTCACCGACGACATCATGCGTGACCTGCTGGCCAATAGCCTGGAAACCGCCACCGTGGATGAAGCCGGCTGGCACGATATCGGGCAGGGCCCCGGCTCGGTGGAGGCGCAACATATAGCCTTTTTAACCTTCAAAAACCTGGAGCAAAGTGTGGTTGATGATGTGCAACGCATTCGGCAGCACCCATTGGTACCCGCTACTATTCCCGTCTACGGCTATATCTACGATGTAAAAAGCGGCCAACTGATTGAGGTACCCGCCGCCACCATAATAGGGCAAGTTCAAAGCTAGGGCACAACAATAGCTCGTTGAACCAGCGTACTGCCTTTAAGATGGCCTTACAACAAGAAGCCGCCGTTGTTACCAGCGGCGGCTTCTTATGTTGTAGGATAGTGGTCGTCTTGCTGCGTCGATCTTAGTCAGCAGGCTTTCCAGACGGCCTTACTTGGTGGCTAGCAGTTGAGCCGTTGGGTGCTGCTGCTCTTGTAGCAGCCAGTTCATGCACTCGCCCTCAGTGGTACACAGACTCAGGCGGAACGACTCACCGATTAACGCTGGATCGAGTTTTTTCCCGTTCACCTCAAAGTCTTTGCGCAAATCCGGCGACATGAAGTACCCCACGCATACGGGCGACCTTAGTTCGGCGGTCAGCTTAGGATAATAGCTGTTTTGGAGCCAATCCAGCGTTTCGGGGGCGCTACTTTGACAGCGCCTGATGTCAATCAGCCAGTGGTGGGCATTCTGCTTTTGGGCAGCAGCCAACAAGTCTTCGTAACCACGACGGGCTTCTGTTGGAGTTACTGGGCGGAGCCAGCGGCTTACCAGAATCTGCGTATCGTAATTGTAATTGATAGTTAAAAAGTCGGAAGCAATAAGGTCGATATACATCGGGCGGAGAGCGGGTAAATATTCTATTGCTCAACTTTTACGAAGCTAGCTGAACAATGGTCGAATTTTATCTTATATAGTTATAAAAAATTAAATAAATACAAATCTCTGTACCACGAAGTAGACTGCAACCCTAACCTTCCTGTCTACTTCTTACCTCCAGCTGAGTTGGCCTCGATGCGGTGTAGAAACTCTTATTTATACAGTATCCGCCAGAATTCGGGGATGCTGTTCAGGCAAGTTTCGTTGCCATCAATAGCTACTATCTAAGCTAAGGCTACAATTCGGGAATAGCGGACACAGGCAAAGCGGCGGATGGTAGCAGGGCTTCTAACCCGCTCAAACCGAGGCTGGTAATAATAGTGGTCTGCTACTTCATGACAATGAACAGGTAACAGCCACGATTAGAAACGTTTCAACGACTCTCCGGCAAGGCAGACGCAACAGCTTCTACCAGTAGTAAGCCGGCGCTTTCTGGTGGGCTTGCGGAGCCTGTCTTGTTGCAAGCGCTGATTTTTTGGTAGCTTGTTCGGCATCTATCCCACCATTCCCACACCGTTCTATGCTAGGTCTGATGATGAACGAGCCCCTGCGCATTGCGGGGCTGCTGGAGTACGCCGCCAAGTGGCACGCCGACACTGAAATTGTGTCCCGGATGCCGGAAGGCCTGCTGCACCGCTACACCTACGCCGACCTGGGCCGCCGCAGCCGGCAGTTAGCCAACGCGTTGGGGGCGCTTGGCATTCGGAAGGGCGACCGAATAGCTACGCTGGCCTGGAACACTTACCGCCATCTGGAGCTGTATTATGGGGTTTCGGGCATGGGGGCGGTTTGCCATACTGTTAATCCGAGGCTGTTTTTCGAGCAGCTGGTGTACATCATCAACCACGCCGAAGACCAGTTGCTGTTCTTTGATTTAACCTTCCTGCCGCTGGTTGAGAAACTGGCCCCGCACTGCCCCACCGTGAAAAGCTGGGTGCTGCTAACCGACCGGGCCCACATGCCTGACAGCAGCTTCCCGCTTGCTTTGCATTGCTACGAAGACCTGGTGGCCGCGCAAGCCGCCGATTACGAGTGGCCGGTATTCGACGAAAACACCGCCTCCTCGCTCTGCTACACCTCCGGCACCACCGACCAGCCTAAGGGCGTGCTTTACTCGCACCGCTCCACGCTGCTGCACTCCTACGCGGCCTCCCTGCCCGACTGCTTCAACTGCTCGGCCCGCGACGTGGTATTGCCCGTCGTGCCTATGTTCCACGTCAATGCCTGGGGTATTCCGTACGCCGCCCCGCTCAACGGCTGCAAGCTGGTGCTGCCCGGCCCCGGCCTCGACGCTGCCAGCCTGTACGAGTTGTATGAGTTAGAAGGCGTCACGTTTACGGCGGGCGTACCAACCATCTGGTTTGGGCTGCTGACGTTTATGCGCGAGAAAAAGCTGCAATTCACCACCCTCAAGCGCATGATAGTAGGTGGAGCTTCGTGCCCGCCGGCGCTGCTTAAGGCCTTTGATGAAGAGTTGGGCGTGGAAATCCGGCACGCTTGGGGTATGAGCGAAACCTCGCCGCTCGGCACCGTTTGTACGCTCAAAACCAAACACCTTTCACTCAGCGAAGACGAGCAATTCGCCATTCAGACCAAGCAAGGCCGCTCGGTTTTTGGCATCGACATGAAGATAGTGGACGACGAAGGCATAGAACTACCCACCGACGGCGTCGCCTTCGGCGACTTGCTGGTGCGCGGGCCGTTCGTGGTAGCCGAGTATTTCCGCGCCAACCATCCCGGCGAGCTAACCAAATCCGGCTGGTTCCGCACCGGCGACGTAGCCACCATCGACCCCGACGGCTTCATGCAAATCACCGACCGCTCGAAGGACGTAATCAAGTCGGGCGGCGAGTGGATTTCGAGCATCGAGCTGGAAAACCTGGCCGTCGCGCACCCGCAGGTAGCGGAAGCCGCCGTGATTGGCGTGCCGCATCCCAAATGGAGCGAGCGGCCGCTGCTGGTCGTGGTCCGCAAGCCCGATGCCACGGTTAGCAAAGAGGAACTGCTGGCTTTCTACGAGGGCAAAGTAGCCACTTGGTGGAAGCCCGACGCCGTGGAGTTTGTGGATCAGCTACCGCACACGGCCACGGGCAAGCTGTTGAAAACCAAGCTCCGGCAAGATTTTGCGGGCTACACGTTTGAGTGAGGCAGCAAAAGCTTCTCAAACCAAAGGCCGTCCTGCTGAGCTTGCGCTTGGCAGGACGGCCTTTGGTTTATTGGTTGGATGTGTTAGACAGAACAGAGTGGCGTAAACCCTCTTATGGTCTTACAGGCGGTTGGCTTGCGGGTGGCTGACTTGCAGGCGGCTGAGTTGCGGGCTGTTGCGACTTCATTTTCTCGCCGATAACCTGCTGCAACTCCGGCAGGTGTTCCTGCACGCGCTTCTGCCCGATTTCCATGCCGGCCATCATCAGCTGCGGCATTTTCTGGACAGTTTTGCGGCCGGTCGGCGTTTGATAGAACTTGGTTAGCTCCTTAAGCTCCTTTTCGGTGAACTCCTGCGCGTAAAGCGCCGTCATGTCGTCTTTGATGGCTGCCCAGCCCATGTACTTGGTGATGAAAGCGCGCATTTCGGGCTCCACCGGCTTCATTTCGGGGCGTTGCGAGAGTTGCGCCTGCAACATCTGGCTCGTCATTTCACTGGTATTTTTCTCGCTCCCCATTACGGTGAGCAGCTCTTCAGCGGCTTTGCGGTGGCTAGCCGAAACCGGCGCGGCGGTGGCAGTAGCAGCAGGAGTTGTTGATTGGGCATTCGCTATTGGGGCCGCCAGCAAGAGACTGGCCGCCAGTATCCACAGTTTTTTCATCTCCCCGAATACGGATATTCCGGTAATTGGATCGGTACGCCGTTCAGTTCTTCATCAAACCTTGATGATAATCTGCTTCTTATACATCACCCACAAAATACTCAGCCAGATCAGCACGCACACAATAGCACCGGCCAGCGAGGCATTGATGGAACTGAAATACGGGGTGAAAAAAGTGGTGTAAAGCCAGGTTTTGAGCGGCACATCAGCCGCCGTTACCTTGATGAGGTTAAGCGACTTGGCCACAATAGCCGACAGGAAAAACACGGTAATAGCATTGACGCCGTACACCAGCGCGGGCGTGGTGAAGCGGCGGTAGCCTTGCACATCCGTCAGCCAGTAGAGGCCCGCCAGCGTAGCCATGGCCAAGCCGCCCGCATACAGCACGAACGAGCTAGTCCAGAGGGCTTTGTTGATGGGAAACCAGCCGTTCCAGACCAGGCCTAGCATAACCGCCGCGGCGCCCGCCACAAACAGCCACGCCACGCGGGTGGCGGGGTCTACATCGTTGCGCCGCAGCCATTGGCCCGTCAGCATCCCGAGCAAGCCCGTACCCACGGCCGGTAAGGTACCGAGCAGCCCTTCCGGGTCCCAAGTGCGGCTGCTCGACCAAAGGTGCTTCTCGGTGAAAACCAGCCGATCCAGCCACGCCCCCAGGTTGGTGCTGGCCTCCAGGTTGGCCGGTCCGAAGCCGGGCACCGGCACTACCTGCATGAGCACATTGTAGAAAATCAAACAGAAAGCCAGCAGCCCAATTTGCTGCCGCTGGGTGGTTTTCAGAAACAGCACCCCACAGATCAAAAACACCCATGAAATACGCGCCAGCACCCCTGGAATCCGCACCGTCTCGAAATCGAACTTCGGAAAGAGCGCCGAAAACAGCCCCAATCCAAACAGAATAGCCGAGCGCTTGAGAATCCGGACCATCGTGCGCCCGTGGGTTTCGGGCTGCCGTCGCGCCCCGTCCAGCGCATACACGATACTCACCCCCACAATAAAGAGGAAGAACGGAAAGATCAGGTCAGTGGGCGTGCAGCCGTGCCAGGGCGCGTGCTCCAGCGGCGCATAAATGTGGCCCCAGTCGCCCGGGTTGTTCACCAGTATCATGGCCGCCACGGTAATGCCGCGGAACACGTCGAGCGAGATAAGCCGCGCCGGCTGCGATGCTTCAACCAACGGCTGAGCGTGCGTGGTTTCGAGAGCAGCTTGGGTGGTAGTTTGCATGAAACAAGTTTTATTTTTCGCTGGCTTCTACGGCAATGAAAGCACTAAAAAATCAGCGTAATCACGATTAATCAGCGTAAATCAGCAATTAAAATTGCCACCGTACAAACGCCTCGATGCCCTCGTATTCGGGCAGGCCGAGCTGGTCGTAGATGCGGGCGGTGGTGCGGTTGCGCTCTTCAGCGCGCTGCCAGAACTCGCGCTGGTCGGCACCGGGAAACAGGGGCCGGTCTTTCTGGCTTTGGTGCTTGAAGATGGCGCGGCGCTTGCGGGTGAGTTCCTCGGGGCTTAGCGGCACGGCCATTTCTATCCGGTCGATGTCCCACTCCTGCCAGGCGCCGCGGTAGAGCCACACCCAGCAGTCGTCGAGCCACGCCGTACCCGACTCTTTCAGGCGCTGGATGGCTTGCATGATGGCGGCCAAACACACGCGGTGCGTACCGTGCGGGTCGGAAAGGTCGCCGGCGGCATAAATCTGCTGAGGCTGAATGCGGTTAAGCAGCTCCATGGTGAGGCGGATATCCTCGTCGCCGAGCGGCTTTTTGCGTACCCGGCCAGTTTCGTAGAAAGGCAGCTCCTGGAAGTGGGCCCGGTTCTGCGGCACCCCCACGTAGCGGCAGGCACTTTTGGCCTCCCCGCGCCGGATGAGGCCTTTTATCTGCTGCACTTCGTCGGAGTCCACTTGGCCGGGCTCTTTGTTTTCCAGGAAACCCACGACGCGTTGGTATAGGGTTTCGGCCGGCTGATCATCGAAACGGAACGCCTCGTCGTAATCGGCCACGAACTCGGCAAACCGGATGGCTTCGTCATCGAACACGGCAATGTTGCCGGAGGTCTGGTACGCCACGTGCACCTCGTGGCCCTGGTCGACCAAGCGGATCAGGGTGCCGCCCATGGAAATAACGTCGTCGTCGGGGTGCGGGCTGAACACGAGCACGCGCTTGGGAAAGGGGGCGGCGCGCTCGGGGCGGTGGGTGTCGTCGGCATGGGGCTTGCCGCCGGGCCAGCCGGTGATGGTGTGTTGCAGCTCGTTGAACACCCGGATGTTGATGCGGTAGGCCGGACCCGATTCGGCGAGCAGGCCGGAGAGGCCGTTTTCGTTGTAGTCTTCGTCGGTGAGCTTGAGAATGGGCTTTTCCAGGCGCCGGGCCAGCCAGGTCAGGGCTTTGCGCACCAGGGCCTCGTCTTGCCAATTGCAGGGCACGTTGGCCAGCCAGGGCGTTTTTTGGGGGCTCAGCTCGGCGGCGGCGGCCTCATCGAGCACAGCTTGCACGGCGGGGTGATGCTGCAAGTAAGTGGCGGGCACGGTGTCGGTGGGCTCGCCTTCCACCATGCGCTTCACCACGGCGGCCTTGCCTTCGCCCCAAGCCAGCAGCACAATGTTGCGGGCTTCCAGAATGGTACCTACGCCCATGGTCAGGGCCCGGCGCGGCACGTTTTCTTCGCCGTAGAAGTCGGAGGCGGCATCGGTGCGGGTGATGTGGTCGAGGGTGATGAGGCGGGTGCGCGAGTCGGAGCCGGAGCCGGGCTCGTTGAAACCGATGTGGCCGGTGCGCCCGATGCCGAGCAGCTGCCAATCGATGCCGCCCGCGTCCCGGATTTGCTGCTCGTAGCGGCGGCAATAGTCGGCTACCTGCTCGATGGGCACCGTGCCGTCGGGAATGTGTACGTTTTCGGGCTTGATGTCGATGTGGTCAAACAAGTACTCGCGCATGAAGCGCACGTAGCTCTGCAACGAGTCGGGCGGCATGGGATAATACTCGTCGAGGTTGAAGCTCACTACGTTCTGAAAGCTCAGGCCTTCCTCGCGGTGCAGGCGCACCAGTTCCTCGTACACCCGCGTCGGCGACGAGCCGGTGGCCAGGCCGAGCACGGCGGGCCGGCCCTCGGCGGCCCGCTGCCGAATGAAGCTGGCTAATTCGCGGGCCACCGTGGCGGAGGCCAGCTCGGAATCAGGAAATGCTCGGACCGGTACGCGGGTAGTGGCAGCAACGTTGAACATAAAAGGGAGCGGCTAAAGTGAGGGGGTAAGCTGAAGCTTTTCAGGTAGGATTCAAAGTTGAAAAATTACTAAATTAAGTGCCATATATAGTTGGTTAAACATAATCAGCTTCCTAGTTTAGGCTTTGTTTTTTCCTCTTAGCTGGCTTCAGAACCTTGCTTTAAGGTTGTTAGCGCCCCGGCGCGGCCGGTTACTTCAGCTTTTGCCTGATGCTCGTCACTTGGTTTTGTTGTCCAGCGCCTGCTCCAGAGTCCATCCTATTCCGGCCGGCATTCGCTTGCGCTTAGCAGCTGAATGCCGGCCGACTGCTTTTTTACGCCTTCCTTTTTCCTAGCTCACCTTCTTTCCGCTCTCTATGAACAAACTCTACTGGCTAGCGCCAACGCTTGGTATGGTGGCAGCCCTACCTGGTCATGCGCAGCAAAACCTGCGCACTATTACCGGGGTCGTGACGGCGGCCACCGACCGGAGCCCCCTGCCGGGCGTGACGGTGCTGGTGAAGGGCACTACCACCGGCACCAGCACCGGCGCCGACGGCCGCTACACCATCCAGGCGGCGCCGGGTAGCACGCTCACCTTCAGCTTCATCGGCTACACCACCCTGGAGCGCGCCGTTGGCGAAGAAACCAGTCTTGATATCGGCTTGAAGGAAAATACCACGGAGTTGAAAGACGTGGTGGTAACTGGCTACAACATCGGACAGGAACGGCGCGATATTGTGACGGCGGTGCAGGAAGTGAAGGCCAAAGACATCATCGACTCGCGCCAAAACAACGTCGTGAATGCCTTGCAGGGCAAAGTAGCGGGCGTGAACATCACGTCGTCGGGTGGGTCGCCGGGCGAGGGTACATCCATCGTGATTCGGGGTGGTACTTCGCTCGACGGCGACAACCAACCGCTGTTTATCATCGACGGTATCATTATGGATAACTCGTCGTTCCAGGAGAGCACCGCACCAGGTGGCGGGTCACAGTTCAACGGCCAGCTGGGCCGCTCAGTGGGCACACCCAACCGCGCTGGTGACATCAACCCTGAAGATATTGCCAGCATTACGGTGCTGAAAGGCCCGGCCGCGGCGGCGCTCTACGGACTACGGGCCGCCAACGGAGCCGTGGTTATCACCACCAAAAAAGGTACGGCGGGCCGCACGACGCTTAGCTACCGCACTCAGTTTTCGGTGGATGAGGTGAACCGGCTCCCGAAGCTGCAGAAACTATACGGGCAAGGCACCGGCGGCGTGTACGATGCCACCACGCGCAACTCCTGGGGGTCGCCGTTTCAGGCTGGCCAACCGGTATACGACAACTTGGAAAACTTTTTCCAGAAGGGTTACGCCTATCAGCACTTCCTGAACATGTCGGGCGGCACGGAGAAGGCGACGTTCTTCGTCTCGGCTTCCCGGCTCGACCAGTCGGGCGTAACGCCTAAAAACAAGTACGACAAAACGACGGTCCGCCTCTCGGGCACCGCCCAGATTTCACCGAAAGTAAGCGTGACGGCCTCGGCCCAATACCTGAACTCGGGCGGGCGGCGCACCTTGCAAGGGCCCGGCCTCATCTCGACGGCCGGCGCTCTTTCATCGGGCGGCTTCTTGCTGAGCTTGCTGAACTGGCCCCAAAACGACGACGCCCGCAACTTCCTTAATCCGGACGGCACCCGGCGGCGCTTGCTGGCACCCAACAATGGCACCGACGTTGATGCCGACAACCCGTACTGGTCGGCCCAGTTCAACCCGCAAACCGACCGCACCAACCGCTTTATCGGGAACACGCAGCTAAGCTACCAGCCCTTCACCTTCCTGACCCTGAGCCACAATATTGGCACTGACCTGGCCAGTTCTCATTCCACCTCGGTGCGGGCGGTGGGCACCTCGCAGGCTGGCAACCAGAACGGCGGCATCGCCGAAACTGTGGATTTGAATCGGTTGCTGACAGCTACCACGCTGGCTTCCTTCAACCACACCTTCAACGAGAAATTCCGCGGCACGCTGGTACTCGGCAACACCATTGAGCAGAGCCGCGACGAAGCGGTGGATTATGTGGGTCTGATTTTCCAGAACCCAACCTTCATCAGCATCAACAACACGGTGAATCGCAACGCCTTGCAGCGCCTGCAGGTACGCCGCCTCATCGGCAATTTCGCCCGTTTGAGCGCGTCGTTGTATGATCAGGTAACGGTGGAGCTACAGGGCCGCTACGACCAGTCGTCGACGCTGCCCCGTCCCGACGAAGGCAAGGTCTTCGGCAAGGGTTTCGGGTACGGCTCAGCCGCCCTGGGCTACGAATTTACCCGCACCCTGGGCCTGGAGCAGAACAAGTTTCTTAACTACGGCAAGCTGCGGGCGTCGGTGGCGGAAGTGGGCCGCGACACTGGTCCGTACCGTGTAGAGTCGCCGCTGACCACCAACTCCTACATTGGCGGCGGCTTCCGCAACGACTTTTTCGGCTCGAACCCGATTCTGAAGCCCGAGCGCACCCGTTCCTACGAAGCAGGCATCAACTTGCAATTCCTGCAAAACCGTTTGGGCCTCGACTTCAACTACTACTTCTCCCGCACCAAAGACCAGCTGATTGCGCCCCGCGTAAGCCAGGCTACCGGTTTCATTCTGCAGTACATCAACGGGGGCGTGGTAACCAACGAAGGCCAGGAAATAACCTTGAACGGTACGCCCATCAAGGACGCCGGGGGCTTTACCTGGGATATTCTGGCCAACTTCTACCACAACACCAACCGCACCGAGTCGCTGCCGTACCCGCTGACCGTGGTGTTCCAGTCCGACGCCTTTATCACGAACGTGCACCAGGGTGGGGCTTTTGTAGGCCGACCCATCACCGGGATTGGCGCCTATGATTTTCAGCGGGTAACCGATCCAAACAGCCCGGAATTCGGCAAAATGCTGATCAGCCCTACGACGGGCTATCCTATTCCGGGCACCACGTTCACCTACGCCGGCAACCGGGCGCCGCGCTTTACCACCCAGCTCACCAACACGTTCACGTACAAAGCGCTTTCCCTGAGCTTCCTGCTGGATTTCCGGGTGGGTGGCAAGGTGATCAATGGGAATGACTTGTATTCGACTGTCACCGGTACTAGTGCCCGCACCGCCAACCGCGGCAAGCAGGTGCTATTTGAGGGGGTAATTGCCAATGCCGACGGCACCTACACGCCGAACGCACGCACCGTTGAACTCACTCAAAACTACTATCAGAACATTCTGAGTGGAGTGGGCACTCCTTATATCGAGGACGGTTCCTGGTCGCGGCTGCGCTACGTGACGCTTAGCTACTCCCTGCCTACTTCGCTGCTCAGCCGAACCACGTTCCTGAAGGCCATTGAGTTGAACGTAACCGGCCGCAACCTGGTGCTGCTCACCAACTACAGCGGCGCCGACCCCGAAACGGCGGCGGCTGGCTCCGGGGTACGCGGCGGCGGCTCCAACGGCTTCGACTACGGCAACGTGCCCGCCACGCGGGGCGTGGACATGGGGTTGCGGGTCACTTTTTAAATTGTTAAATGGCTGGTCGTTCTAACAACAGTTGAACATCCAACAATTTAACAATCAAACAATTAAACTATATAAATGAAAAAATACCTCCTTTTCCTGGGGCTGTTGATGAGTGGTGGCGCCTTCACGTCGTGCGAGAGTTACCTCGACGTGAACGACAACCCCAACAACCCTTCTACTACGACTCCTAACTTTCTGCTGCCCAGCATCATCAGCAACGGCATCCAGACCCAGATGTTTACGGCGCTCCGGACGCCCTACATCGAGCAGTATGTGGTGAGCCGAACCGCCAACAGCGGCGGCAACGACCAATTCCGCTTCACCAATGCCCAGAGCACCAACACCTTCAACTACTCCTACTTTCAGTCGGGCGGCAACATTCCGCCCATGATAGCCGCCGCGCAGGCAGAAGGCTCAGCGTATTATGTAGGAGCGGGCAAGATTATGCAGGCCTTGATTCTGGCCCACCTCACCGATATGATGGGCGATGTGCCTTATTCGGAAGCCTACCAGGGCGGCGCTAATTTCAAGCCCAAATACGACTCGCAGGAGCAAATCTATGCTGCGGTAAACCAGTTGCTCGACGAGGGTATCGTGGAAATGAGCAAGGATGCCAATGAAAACGCCCGGCCATTTTACAGCACCGCGCCCAGTGAAAGTGGCGACATTCTCTACAAAGGCGACGTGAGCAAGTGGATTAAAATGGCATATTCGTTGAAAGCCCGCCAGCTCCAGCATCTCACTAAGAAAGCCAGCTATGACCCTGCCGCGGTGCTGGCCTTGGTAGACAAGGGCTTCAAGAGCAGCGACGACGACGCGCAGCTTCAGTACCAGACAGCAGTGGCCCCGTTGGCTAATACCACCAACATTTTCGGTACGACCCGCTCTAACTTCGGCACGGCTACGTTTTCCACCAACTTCATCCGGTATCTGAACGGCAGTACGTTTCCTGGCGTCGTGGACCCGCGTTTTGGTGTCATGGCGCCAACCTTTAGCTCGGGCGTAGCACCTGGTGTAGGCACCACCGCCTCCCTTAATGTTATCCCCGGTACAACGCCTGCCATCACCGACTTTTACGCTAGTTGGTACGCCCGCGACCTAGGGTATTTCGAAGTTATTACGTACCACGAGCTGAAGTTCATCGAAGCTGAAGCCGCCTTTAAAGCTGGCAACAAGAACCGGGCGCTGACCGCTTACAAGGAGGGCATTCGGGCTCACATGGCTAAAATTGGGGGCGGAGGCACATTTTCGGCACCCGCGGTTACCTTCCCCATCATTACTGCTTCGCAGATTGCAGCGTATCTAAGCAGCGCTGCCGTCGCGCAGACCGAAGCCCAGTTGGCCTCACCCAATAACCCGAACGTACCGCGGGCCATCATGGAGCAGAAATACATTGCAATGTTTCTGAACCCGGAATCGTGGTCGGATATGCGCCGCTATGACTTCAGCCCCGACGTGTACGTGAACCTGCAGTACCCAACAGGCAACGCCGTGAATGCTCCTTTGGCCGCCATCACCGACCCTACCATGCGCTGGCCACGCCGGCTGCTGCCAGGAGCCACCGAAACGCTTTACAACCCCGACGAAGTGGCCCGCATGTTCTCGGAAGCCGGCGCCACTACCAACGACGCCTACATAGGCAAACCCTTGTGGTGGGACCGGCCTTAAGTTGCTCGGTTCGTGTTGTCGTATTTCTCTCCTGAAGCCTTCTCTACGCTATGCATAAACCCCTCTTACTCCGTCTGTTCCCGGCCTTGCTGCTGGCTGCTACAGTTCTTACCACCAGTTGTGATAAGGATATAGAAGAGCCCTACTCAGCAGTCTTAGACGACAACGCGCAAGTCACGCTGACAAACTTTATTCCGGTGGTAACCAAATATGCGCCTGGCGAGCAGGTGCGTATTGAAGTAGCGGCTGCCGAACCCGACCAGGTGCAGGAAATCAAGCTGGTGCAAGTGGTCGGCAAAACCGACTCGACTGTGGTAGCTACTCTAGCTCCTAGCTTCACTTACAACGAGGCAAACCGCAGTACATCGCAACTGGTGACCTACACGGTGCCGGCGACGCTGCCCAACAAGCAGCCAGTGCGGCTGGATGTGGTAGTGAACTTCAAGAACGGTGGTTCCCGCACCCGCGCTGTGCCGTTCAACGTAGCCCGGGCTCCGGAAATCAAGTTTGGTGCCACCCCAGCTACCTTTCGCAATGGGCTAACGGCTACCCAGCAGTCAGAACAGGACATCATTACGTATTCCGTCATTCTGAACGAAACGGGTATTACCACGCTACCCACTGGCTTTGTAGTAGGCTCAAGCCCTCCGCTTTTCAAGACGCTTGACAGCCTCTCTTACTACTATAAGATTGGAACTGGTGCAGAGCAGCGCATTGGTTCGGTCCGGCTGAGCAGCGGGGCAGCTGCTCCGCGCACCGTAGATGTAACCGTACCACGTGGGTCGGTTGGGCAGCAGGTCACCTTCCGGCTTGTGGCGTACTCGTTGCAGCAAATGGCCGCTGTGAGTAGCACCGTAACCGTAGTGGCGCCAGCAGCCTTACCCCAGCAGCGGACCGGCCGGCTGGCTGTCGGCCCTAATGCCAATCCTGATTCGCTGTCGTTCAACCTAAGAACCGGTCAGAACGAGCCCAACCCCAACCCGGTTACGGCCAAGGATATCTACCTGACGCTCAATGGCACGGCCCTCAACCTGGCTACGGCCAACGCCACCCAGTTTTTTCGGCTACCAGCCACCGAGACTTCCACGCAAGCCTTTACTTCGGCTACCGTCAACAGCGTAGCGCGTCGTTATTATCAAGCCCAAGTGGCTGGCACACTGACTAGTAGCGTAGCCACCCTCGCCCCCAACGATCTAATTTTGGTGAAGCTGCGCGGCACCAATGAATACCAGATTCTGCGAGTGTTGGGCATCAAGCCCAGCGCGGCCGGCTCCACGGCCCGCCTGCGTTTCGACTATCGTTCGATTTAAGGTTACCGCCACATTTTTTCCAACAATGCCACTCCATTTGGGGTGGCATTGTTGTTTGGTAGCAGTCTGCAAGTCTGCTTGAATCTGTAATTTTGAAGATGCCCACTGCTGATCCTATTACCACTGCCCTTTCCCATCATGGCCTGCGCCAGACGCCGGTGCGCCGGGCGGTACTCCATGCCCTTCAGGTGGCGCCCTACGCGCTTTCCAGCCACGACCTGGAGCTGCAGCTAGGCCCCGATACCGACCGGATTACGCTTTACCGCACCTTGCGCACCTTCGAGCAGAAAGGTGTGATTCACCGCGTAGTAGGCACCACCGATATCATTCGCTACGCTGCCTGCGCCCCGGCCGCCTGCACCGAGCACGCCCATATCGACGACCATGTGCATTTCAAATGCACTACCTGCCAGCAAACCTACTGCCTCGACCAAGTGCCCGTACCGGACGTTGCACTTCCTGGCGGTTTTCGCGCTACCACCCGCGACTACCTCTTATCGGGGGTGTGCCAGCGGTGCCAGCCAGCTTAAGAACTCATCCCCTAATTAACTGCACAAGAGCGTAGTGCAGATTGCAGACTGTTCATCCGGGTGGCAAGCTGCAACTCTTCCGCTGGCTGCGTGTTTCTAAGCTTGTAAGCACCCACCCGGCGTTTATCCCGAAAGTGCCCTACTGGTGCTACCAGTAGTGGCTGCCAGATGGCGGCGAAGCTGATTTTGAAACGAAAGCTAAGAGGTTCGACTCAAGCCTCCTTCGCTGCCATCTGGTTTTCGGGACAACTTAGAGCAACCAATACAAAGCCTCCCCCGCTACAGCGAGAGAGGCTTTTGCTTTGCAGACTCTGAAGCTGTTTAGGAAGTTAACTACCCTTCTCTGGATCGTCATACCTCGCGTGTCGGCTTAGGTGGTGTTGAAAGTCTTTTACCGTCCGCCAAAAATCCGCTGCAAGAAGCCGCGCTTTTTGCGGGGTTTGATCTTGGTTTTGATTTTGGTGATGCTGCCGCCTGAAGTAGTGCGCGTGACGGACGAGCGGGGAGTTGGCAGTGGGGTTCGTACTGGGGCCGTAGCCACTGGCGGCACCGCGGGCGGCATGGGCGCCGGGTCGGCGGAAGCTTGGGCCACTATGATTTCGACAGGGCGACCAGTGGTGCGCACGTTTACGGGGCGACTTTCATTGTGCAGCCTATCAACGGCGGTGAGGTAGTAGGCGTAGCCAAGGCCGGGGCGGGCGGCGGTATCCACGTAGGCCAGGCCCGTGCCGGGTTTGGGGCGCAGCACCGTCAGGATGTGGCGTGGGTCGTCGGGGCTGGGCGTTTCGTTTGCGGCGAAGCGGTAGAGCACGTAGTAGGCGGCCAGGTCGCCGTCGGGGGCCAGGGGGGCGGGCTGCCAGGTGAGGGTGTTGGCTTTGGGCGAAGTGGTGACCACCAAGTTTTGCGCCGGGCGGGGCGGCACGGCATCCAGCCACGGCATAGTCGGGACGAGGGCCGGGTAGCGGAACAAGTTCAGGCGCAGGGAGTCGGCGGCGTGCCGGGGGTTCACGATCAGGGACTTCGAGCTGAAAAACACGCTGCCCTGCACGTCGGCGGGGAAGCTACGGTTCATGCGCACCTGCCGGGGCAGTTCCCGGTTGCCGAGCCAGGCGGTGTCGCGGCGGCTGGTTTCCAGCATCCGGTAGGCGCCCTGCCCGATGTAGAGGTGCCGCCCAAACCGGTTGCGCGACCACCACTCCAGCAGCACCGGATACGCCGCCACCTTGAAGCTGCTGCTCCAGTAGAGCTGCGGCAGAATGTAATCAACCCACCCCTGGCGCGTCCACTCCCGGGCATCGGCATACAACCCGGAATATCCTTCGAAAGCCGACGTAGCCGAGCCTTCCGGGTCGTTGCGCTGGTTCATCCAAACCCCAAACGGCGAGACGCCAAACTTCACCCACCGCTTGGTGTGCTGAATGGAGTCGTGCAGGTCGCGGACAAGCACGTTCACGTTTTGGCGACGCCAGTCCGGCAGCGAAAGGTTGCTGGGGTTGAACTGCGCGAAGGCCGCTTCATCGTGAATAACCTGGCCCGCCTCCGGATACGGGTAGAAGTAGTCGTCGAAGTGCACACCATCGATGTCGTAGCGGCGCACTACGTCCAGGATGACGCGGTTGATATACTGGCGCACTTCAGGCAAGCCGGGATTGTAGAGCAGCTTGCCGGCGTAGCGCAGAAACCACTCCGGATGCTGCCGAAATGGGTGGTTCGGGGCCAGCCGGCGCGTCACGGAATCCATGGAGGCCCGGTAAGGATTAAACCACGCGTGAAACTCCATGCCCCGGTTGTGGGCCTCCTCAATCAGGAAGGGCAGCGGGTCGTAGGCCGGGCTTGGAGCTTTGCCTTGGGTACCGGTCAGCCACCGACTCCAGGGCTCTAGGTCGCTCTGGTAAAAAGCATCGGAGGCGGGGCGGACTTGCACAAACACAGCATTGATGCCGTTGCGCTGCTGTATATCCAGCATCCGGCGGTATTCGCGGCGCTGCTGCTCGGGGGTGAGGTTGCGGGAACTAGGCCAGTCGATATTTTCCACGGTGGCAATCCAGACACCCCGCAACTCCCGTTTGGGCGGCACATCGGCAAGGGCAGGACGCGCAGAAACGGCCAGTAGGCCTGTAATAGAAACAAAAAAAGCAAGAAGCCGGCCAGCAGCAAACAAATGGGACATCAGCACGAAAAGGAAATCAAGCTGCAAATTACGCAGATATACTGGCCCGTAGTCCTACGAATTATGCGCAGCGGTTCGTAGAACTACTAGTTGCTGAACAAGATGCACCTCGTAGCAACACTTTCTTTGCTGAACAAACCAGTTGATCTGGCAACGGCATTTCACCAAGTAGTGGTTCTACGAAGCCTTCCGCGCCATTCGTAGGATCACGACGCACTATAGCAAAGCTTCCTAGCACGAGGTAGAGACGCGACACTTGGCTGCGCCGACCTTCGGTTCGCGTCTCGGCGTTGAACGGCTGTAAGAAACGAGCCCGGCTAAATAACATCAGCAACGACGAGACGCGAACCGAA
>NZ_DASVSY010000103.1:0-28954 GCF_036387835.1 Hymenobacter sp.
GGTAGCCGGCTACCTGATTCCAACCCGGGTACTGGCCACGCAGTCGCAGCAGCAGCGCGACGAGATGGTGGAGCTCTACCCCAACCCGGCCAGCACCGAGCTGACGGTACGCCTGCCCGTGAGCAGCAAAACCCCGGTGCAGGTTTCTCTGCTCACAGTGTTGGGCAAGACGGTGCAAACCACTGCCATAGCATCCGGGCAATTGCAGCAGGGTGCCAAACTCAACCTCAGCGACGTGGCCAATGGCCTCTACATTGTGCAGTTGCGCTCCTCGGCCGGCACCTTCACTAAGCGAGTAGTGATTCAGCATTAGAGAGCGTTCAACCTCGTTACTACCTAAAACGCCCGTCCGGCTTTCGCTGGACGGGCGTTTTGTATTTATAGCTTACTTCAAACCTGATTTCAGGAGTCGAGACAAAGTTCGGCTACCTAAGGCTGAGAACTTTTAGAAACATAGAGCGTCCCATTTTGCTCGCCGCAAAAAGCAAACTTGTCTCCCCGTCCGCACACTGGGGCCGAACCAGTAACGTACAGTCTAGACTTGGCATCCATGTACAGGCTCGTGAGTTGGTGTTGCTGCGGCAGGCTCAGCGAACGGCCAGTCGAAGTCTTGACACCCACTGTTTCAACATAAGAGCTACTGGAGTTCGGCGAAATAGGAGTCAACAGGTAATCAATGCTGTACTCCGTTCCGGCCGGACTAGTAACCCGGTTACGCGCTATCCGGGGCTCCCAATCAACTTTCCACCTCCAGTTTCTGTAAGGCTTCCAGGTTGCGCCTTCGTCTAGACTGAAATGAGAAGGACCTGCTGCATAAGCAACAGTGGAATTCGAAGCGTTTCCGAGTTGGGCATTCAGAGCTAACAGCGTGTCCTGCTGCTGAAGGAAGCCAAACAAGCCAAGGTTAGATGTATAGTTAGCGGTTGACCACGTTTTGCCCCGGTCTTTGGTTTGGTAAATCTTGTAGTTGGTAGTGATAACCAGCGTGCCGTCGATGTCGCCATGCACCGCTTGAATAGCCCGATTGTCGGGCGATGTTAGTATGTACCAGTCCTTGTCTTCAGGTTGGACAACGTCTTCGTCCGAGTCCCTTTGGCATGCACCTAGAGTTAACAAGAGTAGAACAGGTAAAAGGAGCCGTTTCATAGTGAATAGATAAAGAGCGAATTCCGAAAAGCGAAGATTTTGCTTTTGTAGAACTGGCCTGTTCCACGCTCTCAGCTCCTGTTGTGCCTACTAATGTAACCGCAGTTAATACCCCTGCAGAGGCCGCTTGTAAAGCTGAAACCCGACCTCTAAAATTAGTTGTTGGAGGTTACGATTTAAGTAATAGCTCTGCTGCTGCGAGCTAATAACCGTGCTGTACTGCGTCAGCCACCATTCGTAACGGGCATTTACCTCGAAGCACCTGACACTAAAGCCGGCGCCCACTTGAACGGCTGCCTGAATCCGGGGCGGGGCCACGTCGAGGGCAGCGGCAGCTTCGCGCAGGTCAGCATTCGTGAAGCTGCCTCCGTAGGAATTGCTGTTGTTATAGAGATAATAGCCCACGCTTGGCCCGGCAAACAAGCGCAGCGGGCCCGATTGATAGCCACCTAGCAGGCGCGCATCTAAGTGCCGGATACGGCGGTTCGAGTAAGGTATAGCGCCCAAGTTGTATGTTATTCCAACTGGAGTTTCCAGAGTTGAAACATAGCCTACTTCGGGCTGCGTGTACCAGCCGCTCCGCCCTACCTGCCAGCGCCCGAACAGCGTGATTCCGTTGCCGGTTTCATCGTTGTTCTGGTCAACCTGCGGATCAATACTGACCGAGCCCATCTTAAATTCACGCTGCCCGGTGTGCAGACGAGCTACATTGAAACTGCCGCTTACGCCAGCAGCTTGCAAGTGCTGACCATAGCCGGCAGTTGAAGCCAGACGTAGCAATGATAGGATAGGCAGTCCGTAAGTGTATATTTTTCTCATGCGGGCGAATTGATTAATAAGACAATTAACTGCCTAATAATAAATAATTTTCAGCTTCTTGCCCTACTTCGCCCGAAACGACCACGTAACGCGGAACGTGGCTACCACGTCGCCAACTTGGTCGAGGCCGGTACTGGTGCAAACTACGGTGCGGCCTTCGCCGCTGGCGCGGCTGTCGGCTATGGCTTGGGCGATGCGGGAGCCGTCTTCGCTGGTGAAAGCAATGAGGCCGACGGCTTTCTTGGTAAACTCTGCTTCCATTCCTACCACTAGCATCGAAACGCGGCCGGCGCCTTGGGTGTACATCATGGCTAGTAGGCCGCTAGCCATTTCCGCGGCCATGCTTAGGCAGGCAAAGTAGATGCTTCGGAAGGGGTTCTTGGTCAGATACTTATAGGTTACCGTAATAACGGCGCGCTCTGGTGTAATCTCGCGCAGCCGCAACCCGGCCAGGTACGCCATGGGCAAGCTGCGCAGCATAAACAGCCGCAGCTTCAACGGATTGGAGATTGTGCGCCGAAAAGCAGCGGCGGCAGGGGTATCGGTAGCGGTGGCGGGAATCGGGGTCATGGCGGGCGGGAAAGGTAGGGTATAAATATAGCGCGAAGCGGTTGCTTTGCGCTGCCCTATTGTGGGCAAGCTTAACTGAAAATCAGCTTTTCTTTTTCTCCAGCACCAGCACCACTTTGTTGAAGTTGGCGGCGGCATTTACCACGTCGCGGAACACTTCAAAGTCTTTCTTGGGCCAGTGAATTTGGCGGTACGCTTCCGTAATGGTCACTTTCACGGTTTGGCCCTGCACGTCGTACTTCGAGTGAAAGTAGTACAGCGGGTCTTTGGCATCGGGGCCAGCCTTCACGTCGGCGTTGAAATCTTGCAGGTTGCGGACCTGGTAGCCGGCCGGCAGTTCCAGTGTAATAATGCGGTTGTAGCGACGGTTGAAGTCGTTTTCCACGTCGTATTGCCGGGTTTCGGCCTGGTATAGCTCCGACTGCGGCCCGAGCAAGTCGCCAATCTTGAACAGGTAGCGTTGGCCGGCCTTGTTGAGCAGGCCCGCCGATTCTACGCTGGCATCTATGAGAAACGGCTTGTTGAGCGGGCTCAGGCCGGCCTCGCCGTTGGTTACTTTTACGCTCTGGAACGTAGCGTCGGGCACGTTGCTCTTCACCAAGGCTTGCAGAATTTCGGCGCGCTTCCCTTCCGGAATCAACGAGTAGTACGGCTGAATTTCCTGCGCGTGGTAGCCACCCAACACTTAGTGCATATCCACAACCACAATAGCCTTGTCCTGCTCCGGCGCAAACTTCACTTTGATGTCGAGGTCAAAGGGGCTTTGCTCGGTGCTCAGCGTTGGGATGTCGCGCACCGTGCCAACCGCCGACTCAGTGGAGCCTAGCTTTACGGTTCGCACAAACAGGCCTTTGCTGGCCGTCCAGCCCGGCGGCACCATGCCGTAGCGAAAATCGGGGTGGGCAGGCGCCAGCATCTGCTTGGTTTCGGGGAAGTAGAGGATGTAGTTGTCGAGGTAGTTCCAGGAATCAAACGACTCGTCGAAGGCCACGTCGGCGCGGTCGGACGTCACTACCAACTCATGCCCGATGTTGAGACGCCGGAGCAAGGCTGCAAACAGCCGGTCATGCCCATTTCAGAGGCATTGTGCGTGGCGGCTATGCGCGCCAGGTTGGATTCGGCACTTTCCTGCACGTTGAAGTTGGTTTTCAGATACTGCTACTGTTCTAAAGCCCGCACCCCGGTTTCCAGGTCGCCGGCCGGCACCTTGGCTGTTTTCAGTATCTTGTCGGCTGCCTTGCTCTCGTCCTTCTCCAGCGTGTACGTGCTTCCGTGCAGGTACATGCTGGCATCGGCCCACGTGAAAAGCCGGGTTCGGCCGCTTCGGGCGCTGTAGGCCATCTTGTATTCCACACGCGTGCGTTCGGCTTCGGTGGTAGCAAAGGCTTCTTCCCGCACGGCCGGCACATGGGCCAGCTTCATGTTAAGATGGTGCTTACCAGCCACGACGGTGGATTCACGCAGTACCAAGACCGAATTCTTAGCTTCGTCGTCGAAAATGGCCAGGCGCTTGGTGCACTTGGCGGCCCAATCATACTTGGCGTATTGCAGCGCCTCCGGCACCGTTTAGGCCAATACAGGCGCGGCTGCGAGTTAAATACCCGGTCACTGGCGTACGCCACCGACTGCGCATCCAGGTGCAGCATGTCATGTCCTGATGGTGCCGGGCCAGCACGACTACAGAGTCGCCTTTCAGTTCCAGCGTCAGGTCGGTGCGGTAAGTTTCCTCCGTTCTAATGTGACGTCGGGCCGGTGGCAGCGGTGCAATATTTCAGCGGGGCCAAATAACCGTCGCGGGTCAAGCGCTGGCCGTTGCGCACAAGCTGCACCAGCAGCAAATAATGCCCTACAGGCCGTGTTATAAGGTGGAATTCGCATCGGAATAGATAATCAAACAACGCTAAAGCGGTAGATCCACACTAAATAAGGGCAAGCAATATTCTTGCAATAAGACATATTAGCACTTCCTCCTGAAACATACAGGTGGCTTGAGGTCAACAATAATTTTCAAGAAGCGGCTACCAGCTTACTCGCGCCTACTGCTTAACTATTTTCTTGCGCTTGGAAGCAGGTGCTGCCGGATACACCGTCAATTCACGGTAGCCGTAGGTGGGATCGGGCTCCCGCCGAAAATCCAGTTCTTCCAGCACGCCCACTACCAGTTCGGCGGTGGTGTACACGAGGTTGCCATCGAGCAAATGCCCACCCACAGTGCGCCCCGTCGAGTCGGATACGGCCAGATGTAGATGGCTCCCATTAACAGAGAGCGTACCTACCAACGACACAATTTCGAAGTGCCCCCGGTATACAGTTGGGTTTTCCTGATTGGCGAGCCTCAATGTGGCTTGCGTCAGGCTGCCAACACACGTCACTATAGCCCCCGCTCGAATCTGATGCAACTCTACAAAGGCATTGAGTTGCTGCCGTAAGTCCTGGCCCGGCTTCAGGCGCAGCGCATACGTGCGCATAGGCGAGGCAACTAGCAGGGCAGACGATACAGTAGGCATAGCAGCGGGAGTTTGGGCGAAAATAACAGCCGGCCACAAAAACAGCAGGAAGAACAGGCGCATCAAGCAGGCAATTAGAGGTGAATTTGTGAGAGGTGAAGTTGTGAGGAGTGTTTTTGCGCACAAGTTCACCTCTCACAACTTCACCTCTCCCGTAGGACTACGAACAAGCGGCGCAAACACAAACCAGCCGCGAGTTTTGTTGAGTTGGTTGATTACACCTGCAACAAAGCCCGCGGCTGTTTTGTGTTTGCGCCGCTTTTGTGTGCTCTTACCGGTTGAAACGCACGTCGCCGTAGCGCACTCGAATATTGACGTTACTAGCCGCGGGGGTGCGCGTTTTTATTACGTTGAAAGTGCCTTGCATGTCACTGGAAATAGGGCTGGTTTCCTCGGAAGCTACCCGTACCAGTTTCTTGTCGACAAGCAGCTTACCGTGTTGCGTGTTCACATCGAAGTTGAAGCCGGCCTCGTCTTCGAAGTTCAGCAAGATTGTGCTGTAGCCCCCATCGAGGTTGATCTGGCGGAAGTTGCGGCCCGTGTTGCGCACCTCGAAGTTGGGGCAATACTGCACCGTCATGTCGAGCTGGTTGCTAAGCTTGTCGATGCTGAACTTCGAGAAGCCCGACGTACCTCGCAAGTTGCGGACCGTGCCAAGGGCAACGTCGCCGTACTTGCTGTGCACGGTCAGATCCTGCACAACCCCGATGTTGATGTCGGAGTAGTTGTTGCGCAGGTCTACGTTCTGGCCCCCATCGAGGCGCAGGCGAGAGTAAGAAGCCTCGATACCCGCTTGGCGCACGTAGGGCACGGCTGCCTGGCTGTTGCTGATGCGCAGCAGATTATGGCTACCATCGAGGCGCCCGGTGCGCAATGTACCATACTCCACGGCCAGTTCGGTGGGGCCGGTTAGGTCGCCCAAGATGCTTACTTCACCAAACGTGTTGTGAATGTTTAAGGGCGTGTTCCGGGGCAGCCAAATGGTGTAGTTCACCTCGTAAAGCTTGGTTCGGCTCCAGCAACCGTGCGGCATGGCACCAAACTTCGAGCGGGCTGATACTCCACCGGTGGCAGGATCGGTTTCCAGCACCTGCACCTGAATCATTTCTTGCAACTGCTGAGCTTTCTCGTCGGTGTCGGCGCGGGTAATCACGTCCACATCGGTCCGAATTTCCGGCCGGTTCCACACGTTCACCTGCACCCGGCCATAGCGGGTAATTAAGTGGAACGGCTTACCATTAGGCGCGGCAAAGGTGCGGCTTAGCTTGCGAGTCCGCTCGGCGGCCGGCACTACCGCATCGTCTTCCTGCTGATTTTGTTGGCGCTCTTGCGCTGCGGCGGTTTGCTGGCAAGATCCATCGGATAACACCTCCGGGCCCCCACCTTGTGGCCAAAAGACAAGCACTTCCGCGCCCGACTGCTGGTAATACTGAACCTCGGCGGAAGCGTTGGCACGAGCCGGCGTATTGGCGGTCTGTTGTGCTTGCACGGTCTCGCCGGCTGCCAGCAGGCAGCCTACCGCCAGCACACGGCTGGTCCACAGAAAAGTGCGGCGGAAATAGCTCATGGCATCGGGTGGCTATCGGCAATCATCAGTGGCTGAGCGTGGTACTCCTGCACCTGCTCGCGCGTACGAGCCTGCTGATTGAGGATGTCGAGGCGGATTTGCAGGTTGCGGTTCATAGCTTCCAGCACCACATCAGGCTCGGGGTTGCGGTATAACTCCACCTTTAGCTGGCGATACGTCGAATCAAGGCTAGCCAGTTCAACGCCCCAATCGGCGGTAGACGGAGCACTCGACACGGCCGTAGCGGCTTCTAGCTGGCGCAGTTCGTTTTGCCGCTCCCTGATTTCGGCGGCATAGTAGTTTTCCATGCGGCTCACAGCCGCAGTCAGTTGCTGCGCGGGAGCCTCAGTTGCATTGGCCACCGGCGACGCGCCGAAGTACAGGCCGGCGTTAACATCTTCCGGCTCGATAGTCGGCGCCGCCAGCACCAGCGGGGTAGTGCCCGTGTTGGTCCAGGTGGTCGGGCGCTGTTCACTGCTCCACATGGCACCAGCGCCGGCCAGCATCAATAAGGCAACCGCCGCCGCCATACCAGGGCGCGGCAGCCAACCATTACGGCCCGCCGGCGCTGCCGGCTTAACCGGCGCAGCTTCCGGCGCGTTGGAATACAGTTTTACAATTCGCAAGGGTGTAGTGTCAGCCGCTTCTTCGGGGCCGGGGGCAACAGCGCCAGCCGTGGGTGCGGCTAGCTTCTGTTCGATGTCATCCCACAAATCCGGGCGCGGCTCGAACGCATCGAATTCGGCACGGTGCCGCTCGATGAAATTCTCCAGACCGGTTTCTTTGTCGTTCATAAGGGGGGAGGTACTAGGCACGTGGTTTATTTCAACCCGTCGCGCCCCGTCATTTTTGGGGTGGGCGGTGCACGGCAGGTGAAGTAAGATGAGGTAAGAAGGTATTTTTACGAAGAAAGGCCCCGCTGGCAAGCCAGCTCCAGCAGCTTTTTACGGGCCCGGCTGTACTGCGACTTCGACGTAGACTCGGTGATACCCAAAATGCTGGCAATTTCGGCGTGGTCGTAGCCCTCGAGCAGGTACAGCGTCAGTACTACCCGATAGCCATCGGGCAGCTCTTGTACACAGCGCCGCACCACATCGGCCCGCCACTGCAGGCCTTCCATGTCGGCGGCCTGATCGGGAAAATCGGGGCTGGCGGCGTCGTGCTGCTCGCCCAAAGGCACCAGTTGCAAACGCCGATTGCGCAGGCAGTTAATACTCTTGTTGATGACAATCCGTTTCAGCCAGCTGCCAAACGACGAGTCGCCTTTGTAGCTGTGCAACTCCCGGAAAGCACTCAGAAACGACTCTTGCAGCACGTCCTCGGCCTCGGCGTAGTCGCCGGTGATACGCAAAGAGGCGTTGAACATAGCTTTCGAGTAGCGCTTATAAATTTCGGCCTGCGCCCGCCGGTCGCCCAGGCGGCACCGCTCTACCAGCGGGGCATTGATGTCGGTATACGCAAAAGCTTCCATAGCGTCGGGCGAAGGCAGCGAATTAAGGGATGGATGATCGTAAATATCCAACTTTCCAAGCAAAGCCGCCAGCGGGGCGAACATGCAGAACAAAGACTTAGCTAACGAAGCGAGGGTTGCACAACGTCAATGAAAAGTCGGCTATTGCCTCTATCTTTGAAAGCTTCTATACTCTTGTCTTTTTATCAGCTTTATGAGGAATTATCTTCTCTCTGTCTTAGTGCTTACTACTTTGCTCTTTTGCGGATGCAAAAAGAAAATTGATTTCGGCCCCGATGAAGGCATCACCTACCGCGACAACAACAACAATCCTGTATCAAAAATTGACCCCTCAGACTGGACGCTAGATGGCAACTGGAGCAAGCAGGAAAAAAAGTTATTCGACGGCTTAGGCGTCGACGTGAACAGCACGGCACAAGGTGTCGTCCGAAACATCAGCCTCTATCCCAATCCGATAGAAACGCAAGGCAACTTCACCTATTCTGTAACTGCAAGTCTTTCACTGAAGCTGGTTGTCGTTGACCGCAAGTATAAGGTTCTGCTCAACACAACTTACGCTCCTCCTACTGTGGGTCACTATGCATTCAATATTGATTTCACTGACAGCAAGTTCGAGAGTGGGGAAAGCTACCGGATGTACTACGTGTTCTATCAAGGCTCTACGCTTTACTACAAAGGGCACGGTGATATCAAGATGGCTGATTAGCTAATTAATAAAACAAGCCCGCCTGGTATTACCAAACGGGCATATTCTTAGATTGCCGCTTCGGCGACGTGTGTTATAAGCTGAAGCTACAGCTACACGTCAAACTTAATACCCTGCGCCAGCGGCAGTTGCGTGCTGTAGTTGATGGTGTTGGTTTGACGGCGCATGTATACGCGCCAAGCGTCGGAGCCCGACTCACGGCCGCCGCCAGTTTCTTTTTCGCCACCAAAAGCACCGCCTATTTCCGCGCCGCTGGTGCCGATGTTCACGTTGGCAATTCCGCAGTCGGAGCCGGTGTGGGCCAGAAAGGCTTCGGCTTCGCGCATGTTCAGCGTGAAGATGCTGGATGACAGCCCCTGCCGCACTCCGTTTTGCAAGGCTATGGCTTCTTCTACCCCGCCGCTGTATTGAATCAGGTACAAGATGGGCGCAAAGGTTTCTTCCTGCACCATGTGGTAGTGGTTTTCAACTTCTACCAGCGCCGGCTGCACGTAGGTGCCGGTTTCGTAACCAACGCCGGTCAGTACTTCGCCCCCCGTAAGCAGCTTGCCGCCTTCGGCCTGCACACTTTCCAAGGCTTTCGTGAAGTTCTGTACGGCGTCTTGATCAATCAGCGGGCCAACTAAGGTGCCCTCCTGCAAGGGGTTGCCGATGGGCAAGTTTGGGTAGATTTTCAGCAGGCGAGCCTTCACGTCTTCAAACACGCTTTCGTGGATGATAACCCGGCGGGTGGTGGTGCAGCGCTGCCCGGCCGTACCTACCGCGCCAAACACAATGGCCCGAATGGCAATATCGAGGTCGGCGTGCTCGGTGACGATGATGGCGTTGTTGCCGCCTAGCTCCAGCAAAGCGCGGCCCAACCGGGCCCCGACTACCTCGCCTACCTTTTTACCCATGCGGGTGCTGCCCGTAGCCGACACCAGCGGCACCCGAACGTCGGCTGCCATCCGGGCCCCAATCTCAGCCTCGCCAATCACCAGGTTGAAGACGCCTTCGGGCAATTCATTTTCGCGCAGCACGTCAGCCAGGATATGCTGCACAGCTACGGCCGTGAGCGGCGTTTTCTCAGAGGGTTTCCAGATACACACGTCACCGCATACGGCGGCCAGCATGGCGTTCCAGCTCCAAACCGCCACCGGGAAGTTAAAGGCCGAGATAATGCCGACGATGCCCAACGGGTGGTACTGCTCGTACATGCGGTGCGCGGGCCGCTCGGAGTGCATGGTGAACCCATGAAGCTGCCGTGAGAGGCCCACCGCAAAGTCGCAGATGTCTATCATCTCCTGTACTTCGCCTAGGCCCTCTTGCAAGATCTTGCCCATCTCGTAGCTCACCAGCTTGCCGAGCGGCTCTTTGTATTCGCGCAGCTTGTTGCCGATCTGTCGTACTATTTCGCCCCGTTTTGGTGCGGGTACCGTGCGCCACGTCGCAAATGCAGCCTGAGCTACTGCTACCACTTGATCGTAGTCGGCGGCAGTGGCTAGGGCAACTGTGCCGATGCGGCGGCCGTCAGCGGGTGAATTAATTGCCTTGGAATGGCCGCTTGCCGCACTGCCCCATTGCAGGCCGGTACTCCAGGCACCGTTTTCAGTTTGTACACCTAGCTCTCGCAACACTTGCCGAATACCGTGAGCGTCATGTTCTTGCACGTCGGTGCCGGTAGCGGCCGCTTCTTCTATGGCTTGTTTCATGGTGTCAGGAATGGGATGGGGATTGGGTTAGCAAAGGTACTGTCCTTCCGGGACTAAGCTGAATCGTGTGTATAACCACGAATTTTTCAGTGATTCTAATTTGTATAATTTCGAGTATTGATAAAAATATTTAATGTGATTTTTTTTAATAATTATACAAATTTCATGTTTGCTTATACTACGCACCAATAGTCGCATAACTCTGCTTGTTGTAGCAAATCGTTTTTTTTATCATTACAACAGATTTTCATATATATTGGATTATGCTCACTCCTCTTCTGATTACACCGCCTGTTACAACGTACGTCGAATACCTGAACCTCTCTTACCGCCCCGACCTACGCATGGTCGTATTACGCTGGCTGCGCGATGCCTCTCTTCCTGAATTGCAGGCCGCTCATCAGGCCGCCTTGGAATTAGCGTTGCGTCATAGTGCCGTTTTTTGGTTTATAGACGTCCGGCGCCGACAAGTAGTTAACAACACCCATACTCGTTGGGTGGCCGATGAGTTCCTACCATACGCTGCAGCCTTGTTACCCTCAAACAAGCTAAGAATAGCTTATTTCACGTCTCCTGGCCGCCAGCATATCACCAACTCTGATCCGGAGATGCAGCTCACTATCATGCGTGCCCAAAGCCCAAGCCAACCTTACCGTTTGCGCTCTTTCCTAGATGAAGCGTCGGCCATGGCGTGGCTGCTTGATGCTTAAGCTGACGTATTAACTACTTGCCTCTATGTTTTAATTATTCAATTTGCATCTGCAAAATTTATATTTCATTAACAGAACTCGATGATACTCCGTCGCTAGCTCGTTGGGAGGACCTGTCGGGAGAAAGCTCGGTTTTATCACCAAGGGTTACCCGACAAGCACATGCTGCCCCAAACCTGTACTATCGCCGATCATCTTTTACTTACCTACCGCCCCGATATGGGTGTGCTAATTGCCCGCTGGCAACGACCAGTAAGCTTAAGCGAACTGCAGGCCGGTTATCGGGCCGTAGCCGACGAAGCCGAGCGGCACAGCGCGGTGCGTTGGCTGCTCGATACGCGGGCCCTTACCGTGAGTGCGGAAGCCGGGCGTTGGGTGAACGATGTATTCTACCCTGCCCTAGTAACCCGGTTCAGCCAGCCTTTGCGCATGGCCTACATGGTACCGCCCGACAGCCAGCGGCTCCTGCGTACCGATGCCGAAATGGCAATGCTTCTCAGCCGCTTCGAGCAAAACATGTTCCCCTACTGTTTTCAGCTCTTCGACCAGGAAGGTGAAGCTCAAAGTTGGTTGGCTAGCCCCATCAATTGAGGGTGGTAGTAGCGCAATCAAGTAATCCCGTTTCAAGAATTACCCTTGTTGAGAGGCCCTACCGCCTTGCCAGGTAATCATATTAAATTCGTGGTGCGCCTGTACCAGAGTCTTCTTAAATGACGCGTTATTTCTGCTTGCCTTTGTTCATTATCTCTACTAAGTTCAACCTATAGTATGTACGCCGTAATGCCATCCGTGACTTGCACCATCCAATATCGTCCAGATCTGAGTATCCTGGTGGTGCGCTGGCCCGATGATGCGCCCTTGCTTCAACTGCAAGCTGATTTCACAGCCGTGTTGGTGGCCGCTCAAGAACACAATGTGGCTCGCTGGCTACTCGATGTGCGCCGACGGGAACAAATTAGTTTGGAACTAGGTCGTTGGACCACCTCTATTTTCTATCCGCAAGCCGCCAGCCGGATGGCTCCTCAGGTGCTGCACATTAGTGTATTATGCTCCCCGGCTCGCATGGCCGTTTATGCCTCCGACCCAATAAAAATGCAGCACCTAACGTACGGGTTAGCTCCTGAACGGCCGTATTACATGCGCCTCTTCGGCGACGAAGGCTCTGCTATGGAGTGGCTATGCGCCAAATTCTGACTTGCTGGTCCTTATAAGCGAAGAACTACATGCTATAAGGCAGTATCGAATCACGACTCACCTATAAGTCCTCCACGAAAAGAAATCACCAGACATAAAAAAAGCTTCTACTGTGTAGCAGAAGCTTTTTTTATGTCTGGTGATGCTTGAAACTACTCGGCTTGTCCGATTGGATAGTACGCCTTGCGGCCGTCAGGATATACGCCTTCTACGAGGGCGCCTTGGCTATCCTTGGCAGCTTCCAGGAACTTCTCCACATCTTGGGGCTTCGTTACCTTGTTCTTGTCGATACGGGTAATGATGAAGCCGTCGTCGATACCGGTTTCACGGAAGTTGGATTTACCAACACCCGAGATTTTAGCCCCGCCATCCAAGCCGAGCTTGTTCATCTCTTGCTTGCTTACGGGCGCCAACGTAGCCCCTTCATATTTGATGGCTTTGCTAACTTCCTCGCGGATGATATCCGTAGTACCGGTGGCGTTGCGCAGGGTAGCCGTCGTGGTGCGGGCATCGTTGCCGCGCAGGTAGGTTACCTTGATTTTGTCGCCGGGGCGGAAGCGGGCTACCTGCTCCTGCAGCTGCGACGAGGTATTCACCTTCGTACCGTTGATTTCGGTGATGATGTCACCCGGCTTGATACCGGCTTCGGAGGCTGAGCTGCCTTCGGTTAAAGACTGCACATACACCCCATTAAGGGTGGAAAGCTTTTTCTCGGAAGCCAGCGTAGCGTCAACTTCCTGAATGCTTACGCCCAACAGGGCCCGCTGTACCACTTTGTACTTTAGCAGGTCGTCAATCACCTTGCTCACGATGGAGCTAGGCACGGCAAACGAGTAGCCGACGAACGAACCAGTCTGCGAAGCAATGGCCGAGTTGATACCAATCAGGTCCCCGTTGAGGTTCACCAGGGCACCGCCCGAGTTACCAGGGTTTACTACGGCGTCGGTCTGCAAAAACGACTCGATACCCATATTCTGGTTGCTACGCGAGCTTTGCTCACGCAGGATACCGATGTTGCGGCCCTTGGCCGAGATAATACCGGCCGTAACGGTGGAGTTGAGGTTGAAAGGGTTGCCGACGGCTAACACCCACTCCCCTACTTTCACTTGGTCGGAATTACCGTAGCGAATGAAAGGCAAGTTATCGGCTTTTACCTTCAGCAGTGCCAAGTCGGTGGTAGGATCGGTACCTACTAGTTCGGCGTCAAACTTACGCTTGTCGTCCATGATCACCGTAATCTTGTCGGCCTTATCAATTACGTGGTTGTTGGTAACGATATAACCATTGGCTGCAATGATAACGCCCGAGCCAGAACCCTGCTGTACGCCCTGCCCCTGGCGACCATGATACTGTTCAAAGTCATCGCCAAAAAACTGCCGCAGGAACGGGTCCATTTGGGCAGAACCACCTTGGCTTTGCTTCGGCGCATATTCTGTCGTTACGTGCACCACGGCGGGTGTCACAGATGCTGCGGCCGCCGTGAAGTTGAGACCTTCGGGTACTACATAGTTGCTGCTGCGCAGCTCGCTCGTGTACCGAACATTGGGGTCAGCGGCTACGGCTTGAGGCGTAACGGTACGCTCCGGCTCCAGCAGCTTGTACCCACCCACTGCTACACCGCCGCCAAGAATGGCAGAGCCGAGCAGACCGAGCATCATCTGTTTTGCTTGCATGGATAATATAATAGTTGAAGAAGAAAAAGAAGAGACTCTAATTTACAAATCCAGCATGAAAAGCAAATGAAATTTCCTTGCCTATTCAGCTGCTAACGAAAGATGCGCGCCACCTGGTATGGGGTTGCATCGTTCTGGAATTTCTAGTCGCTCGCTACTGACTTTGGTTGCCTTATACATGTACGTGGGCAAGCAGAAATCAGTGACGAGCAACTACTGACATATATACAACACAAAAGCCAAGGAAAAAGGCACCCGTACGGGTGCCTTTTTTTCAGCAAGTAAAGCGCTTAGCGCACTTCAATGTGATGTTTCGTCACTTTTTTGCTGTCAAAAGGTATCGTAACGCGCAGGATGCCATCAGTGAGTTGGGCATCAATAGCGGTTACGTCAACGGTTTCGGGGAGGCGGAAGCTGCGGGAGAAGTTGCCGAAGCCAGTTTCTACGCGGCGAAATTTAGGGGCATTCTCCTCGGCGGCGGGAGCTTTACGCTCACCGCTGATGATGAGTTGGCCTTCTTGGAAGTCGATTTTCACGTCTTCTTTCACTACACCCGGCAGGGCTAGGTGCAGTTCGAAACCTTGCTCAGATTCCAGCACGTCGGCGGCCGGTACGAAGGATTTAACGGGCTCCGTAGTTGCAGGCAGCGTATCGCGAAGCATGTCATTCAACAGCGAGTTGAAAGTGCGGGCGGAACGGAGAGCAGGACGGTTGTTATACAGCAGAGTTGCCATGGTAATAGATACTGTTTTAAAGTCAGAGTTAAGGTTTTCCCTTGCGGGCACACCCTCTATCTATAAAATCTATACCAGAAGTGTTTTAGCTGTCTTCAATAAGACATTCTGTCTTTATTTTGAAAATTTGTCTTAGCAGATATTACGCGCCTCAGGCGAAATAATGCCTTACGAGAGTTTGGAGCAACAAAATCAAGTATATCACGATAAGACAAAATGACATTATATGTATTTGATGTCTATCTTAACCGACCGTTATGCTACGCCTGGACGGGCTGTTAGTGCTGCGTTGGGAGTTGCCGGCGCTCAAAGGGAGTGCCACCTCTAAATAAGGTAAGGCGCACATCCAGCCCGACCACAGGCGACACCAAGTTGGTTCGGCCGCCGCTCGTTTGATTGCCCATAGAATCGTACTGCGGCAGCGTATTGAGGTAAACAGTTTGGGAGGCTACCCAAGGCGTGAAATCGAAGCGCGGCGACAAAACCACTCCCACTTCCCCGCGTAACGCTCCGAAGTCAATTACCCGCTCCTTCAACTCGTCGTCATCGCGCTGCAGACGTAAATAAGCGGCGGCTTCGTAGGCAAGCCGGGGGCGGATGGCCGTTTTTCCACCCAACGGAAATAGTCGGTCTAGATCGAGGCGTAAATGGGTGCTCGCACGACTTTCACCACGTTCGCCACCGGGCACATAATAATCTACCCCCAGACGCTGCCGAAAGTTGAAGGCCCCCAAAGTGTTCCAGTGACGCACAAACAGCTCCGGGACAAGGTCGGTGTATAACCGACCCACGTCACCGCCACCGCGGTAGCCGTTAAAAAACTCCAGCCGAAGCGTAGCCCCGCCGCTCCATTGCTGGTCCCAAAACCGCTCGTACCCTAAGTTCAATCCGAGGCGCTGCAAATCAACTCCGGGGGATGCAGTGAAGAGTGGCGCTCGTAAGCCAACCAGTAAATAATCGTCGCCCTTGAGTGCAAACTCCGTTTGTAGCTCTGGCAACAACAGTGTACTGCTGACTCCACGACGCTGCGCGGCGGTGGAAAGGGAGTAGAACAAGCTAAGTACCAGAGGCAAACAGTATAAGTAGCGCATACAACAAAGCTATAGCAAAATGTAAGGTTGAGCTTTTCCTTCAAGCCTCAACGCGGAGGCAGCTCTTTGTAGTACCTCCGCATTAAGGCTTGAAGGAAAAGAACTGGTTGCTTGCAGGTGCGTCGAGCGGAAGGTTCACCCGAAGGCTTGGAACGCGCCGATGCTTGAAGCTGCCAGGCTAATTGCTCAACGTTGGTAACGGTCGATTCACCTTTTCGAGTTACTGCCCGCTTAGCTCCTGCAACGTAAGCCAAGCCATTAAACCTGGACCAGTTTCCAAGGCTTTGGGCTCGATGTCGAAGGTGGGCGTGTGCACGGAAGAGGCAAAACGGCCATCGGCGGCGCGGGTACCGAGACGGTAGAAGCAGGCATCGGCGGCTTGCGAGAAGTAGGCGAAGTCTTCGGCGGCCAGCCACTGGTCGAGCTCAATTACATTTTCGGCCCCCAAGTATTGTTCGGCAGCGGCGCGGACGCGGGCGGTTAGTTGCGGCTCGTTCTCCAGATAGGGGTAGCCCCGCCGGATTTCCAGCTCGCAGGTGGCGCCCATGGATTCGGCCAGGCCTTCGCACAGACGGCGTAGGTGCTGATGGGCCTCGTTGCGCCACTCCTCATTTAAGGTGCGGAAAGTGCCTTCGATGTAGACTTCGTTGGGAATGACGTTGGTGGCGCCGTTGGCAATAACCTTCCCAAACGACAACACAGAGGGCATTTTGGGGCTGGCCCGGCGACTCACAATCTGTTGGGCGGCCACAATGATGTGCGCGGCTACCAGTACCGGGTCGAGGTTCATTTCGGGCATGGCGCCGTGGCCGCCTTTGCCGCGTACGGTCAGGTACAGCTCGTCAGTGCTGGCCATATAGCGGCCCGGCCGGAGACCAATCTGCCCGGCGGGCAGCATCGGAAACACGTGCTGACCTAATACGCTGGCCGGTTTGGGGTTTTCCAGCACTCCTTCCTTGATCATCAAAGATGCGCCACCCGGCAGCAATTCCTCGCCCGGCTGAAACATCAGCTTCACAGTGCCTTCAAACTCGTCGCGTAGCTGCGTCAGGATGCGGGCTGTACCGAGTAGCGACGAAGTATGCACATCGTGGCCGCAGGCGTGCATGACGCCGGGCTTCGTCGATTTGTAGGGCACTTCGTTTAACTCGGTGATGGGCAACGCGTCCATATCGGCACGCAGGGCTACGGTGCGGGTGCTAGGGTTGCGGCCCTCAATAAGCGCCACGACGCCGGTATTGGCAATAGGCTGCGGCGTGAGGCCCATCTTCGTTAGCTCTGCCGAGACGAAAGCCACGGTATTAAACTCCTGAAACGACAGTTCGGGGTTGGCGTGCAGGTGCTGGCGCAGGGCTACCGTGTCGGCGGCCGTTTCAGTTGCCAGCGCTTTGATGCGAGGAAGCAGGTGTTGCATAAAATAGGGAGAAAGAGAAGTATGCCTAGTTAAACAACACGCTCAGACGTGGGCGTATAGCTACTAGCATGGGCCGTCCCACCACATTGGGACTGAAAGGGGACTCGTTCTGCTCAGAAAAAGATGCACTACGACTTACCAACACGCAATTCGGAAACGTTAAGTATTGCCCTCGTTTGTCGTTGTTGTAGTAGATACGTCCCCGAACCGCAACCATAAAGTCCAACAGAACTGCTTGGCTGCTGCGTTCTACCAAAGTTATGTCCACTACGCCGAGGCAAGGCCACAGCGTAAGTTGCAACGTCAAATTTAACTGGTCTACGTGGCACTCAATGCCGCCATTATCGTTTTCAACAGGCACAACTTCTAAGCCCTGCAATAAATCGAGTTCTTCCCATTGCAACTCTCGGCTGGTCGTCATGACTAGTAAGCCGTCTTGTTCAGGAGCACCTGCGCCGACTCCAACTCGGCTCTAGGGGCCAGCGGGCGAATGCGCATCATGGCTTGCTCGGCTTCTAAGCGCGTTAAGTAGTCGCCTACGTATAAGCGAAACACTGGCTGCTTGAAGGTGAGGTAGTCGGTTTCGTCGGGGTAGCGGCTGATGATAGCGCGGCGGACGGCCATGGCTTTCTCGCGCTCCAGGCCCACGTAGGCCAGAATCCGGTAGCCTTGGGCATATTTCACGTTCTGGTTGGTGTAAGCCTGGTCGCGCAGACGCTGCTCGATTTGCGCGTTGACGTGGTTGGTGGGTGGCACCGTGGGCTTGGGCGCCGGTACAACTGGCTCTTTGGGAGCGGGAAAGGTAGGCCGATAGCGGCTCAGGTCTTCGGCGGGCGCATCCTGCCGGACTTGGCTGGTTCGCACTTTGGTGGTGTCGGCGGGAGTGACGCCCGTGGTGGCCGGAGCCGTGGTAGCACAGGCGCCAAGTGCAAACAAAGTGGAAAGCAACAACACGTTACGCGGTAATAGTGGTATCATCTTCGTGAAGCAAAACGAGGCTATTGGAGGAGCCAATTCGGTCGGCGCCAGCGGCTAGTAGCGCCAAGGCGGCAGTGCGGGTACGGATGCCACCTGCCGCTTTGATGCGAATGTTGGCGGGCAAAGATTGGCGCATCAGCATTACGTCGGCAACGGATGCGCCGCGGCTGGCAAAGCCGGTACTCGTCTTCACGAAGTCGGCGCCGGCTTCTTCACATAGCTCGCAGGCCAGCATGATTTCGTCTTCGGAAAGCAAAGCCGTTTCAATAATCACCTTCAGCAGCGCTCCGCGCAAATGGCATAGCTCCGCCAACTGCCCAATCTCCTCCTCCACTTCTTCTAAGTGACCAGCTTTCAACGCTCCGATGTTGATAACCATGTCCAACTCGGTGGCGCCTTCGGTCAGGGCTTGGTGGGCTTCAAAAAATTTCACCTTCGCCAACTGATAGCCTAGCGGAAAACCCACAACCGTGCATACCGCCACGCGCGAACCCTTCAGCTTCTCCACCGCCAAGCGCACGTAGCACGGCGGCACACACACGGCAGCAAACCGGTATTCGGCGGCCTCGGCACAGATTTGCTCGATTTGCTCGGGGGTGGCATCGGGCCGGAGCAGTGTATGGTCGATGTGGGGAGCAAGGTTCATATCACTAAAGGTAATGTCAACGAGGGATTTAGCCGTGAGGCCATGCAGGCAGCGGTTCAACTATGTACGTACTTGCCCCTTCCAATAGACTGTCTGAACAGCAAAACGGGAGCCGGCGACTTTCGCCAGCTCCCGTTTGAAGCAATTACTTGGCCGAAAATGTTACGCAATATCAACTAATACGCAACGGTTGTTGAGCAAGTCTTCTTCTACAGTTTTGAATTTCACATCCCGCAGAATGCGGCCGTCCATGTACTGCACGCTCACTTTCTCGTTGCGATTGGCAATTTTTTGCGCCCGGACAGGCTGCTGCTTTTCCAGCGGCATGTCGTCGGGGTGCATGTCCTCGGGGCCCGCGCCCAGCGAAATAGACGATATTTCCTTCTCGGCCTTCAGCTTGGGCATGGGGGCCGGAGTCGGCAGTTCGTCTTCGATGTAGAATTCGGAGTCGTTGGTGCCTTCGGCGCCGGCTTGCATCGGTACGTCGGCGCGGAACAGGAAGGCGAGCGTCTCCTCGTTCACTTTGCCAATCATGCCTTTGAACAGCTCGAAGCTCTCGAACTTGTACACCAAGAGCGGGTCTTTCTGCTCGTACACGGCGTTTTGTACTACCTGCTTGAGGTCGTCCATCTGGCGCAGGTGTTGGGTCCAGGCGGTGTCGATGGTGGAGAGCACCACGGCTTTCTCCATGCTCCGGATGATTTCGTGACCCTTGGTAGCTTGGGCGCGGCGCAGGTTGGCTACGGCCGACACTTGCTTGCGGCCATCGGTGAACGGCACGGCTACGTTCTCGAACGGTGCGTTTTGGGCCAGCAGATCGTTGACCAGCGGCATGGCGTTGGTGGCAATGTGGTCGTTCTTGCTATGGTAGTAGCCGAGCGCCTCATCATACAGCTTCTGCGTGAGCGGACCAGCGGCCAGGCCTTTCATCTCCTGCTCGGTGATGTAGGTGTCGTAGCCGTAAATGCGCAGGATGGCCAGCTTGAAGTCTTCGTAGTCGCCGGAAATCTTGTGGCTGGTTACCACGTCCTCGGCCACGTCGTAGATCATATTCCAGATGTCGAGTTCCAAACGCTCGCCGAACAGGGCATTGCGACGACGCTTGTACACCACTTCGCGCTGCGCGTTCATCACGTCGTCGTATTCGAGTAGGCGCTTGCGCTGGCCGAAGTTGTTTTCCTCGACTTTCTTCTGCGCCCGCTCGATGCTCGACGTAATCATGGAGTGCTGAATTACCTCGCCTTCCTCCAGACCCATACGGTCCATGAGCTTGGCAATCCGGTCGGAGCCGAAGAGGCGCATCAGGTTGTCTTCCAGGCTCACGAAGAACTGCGAAGAGCCCGGGTCGCCCTGGCGGCCGGCCCGACCACGCAACTGGCGGTCAACGCGGCGCGACTCGTGCCGCTCGGTGCCGATGATAGCCAAGCCGCCCGATTCCTTGGCAATGCCGCGCAGCTTGATGTCGGTACCACGGCCGGCCATGTTGGTGGCAATGGTTACCGTACCAGGATGGCCAGCGCCGGCTACAATTTCGGCTTCGCGCTGGTTTTGCTTGGCGTTCAGCACTTGGTGCGGTATGCCGCGCAGCTTCAGCATGCGGCTGACCAGCTCGGAAATTTCCACGGAAGTGGTACCTACCAGCACGGGGCGGTTGGCTTTCACCAGCTCCTGGATTTCCTCGGCTACGGCGTTGTACTTCTCGCGCACGGTCTTGTACACCTTGTCGTGCTCGTCTTGGCGCTGAATGCCACGGTTGGTGGGTATTACTACCACGTCGAGCTTGTAGATACTCCAGAACTCGCCAGCTTCGGTTTCGGCCGTACCCGTCATGCCGCCCAACTTGTGGTACATGCGGAAGTAGTTCTGCAAGGTCACGGTGGCGTAAGTCTGCGTGGCGTCTTCTACGCGCACGTTTTCCTTGGCCTCGATGGCCTGGTGCAAGCCGTCGGAGTAGCGGCGACCTTCCATTACGCGGCCGGTCTGCTCGTCCACAATCTTTACCTTGCCGTCGTCGGTGAGGATGTACTGGTCGTCGCGCTCGAACAGGGTGTAGGCTTTCAGCAGCTGGTTCACGGTGTGTACCCGTTCGCTCTTTTCCTGGTAGTCCTGCATGAGCTGCTCCTTCTGGTGCAGCCGGTCTTCGTTGGTGAGGCTCTTATTGTTTTCGAGGGCCGCAATTTCCATCCCGATGTCGGGCATGATAAACAGGTGCGGATCTTCGCCCTGGGCCGTAATCAGGTCGATGCCTTTTTCGGTTAGCTCGATCTGGTTGTGCTTCTCGTCGATGGTGAAGTACAGCGGCGCATCGGCCTGCGGCATCTGGCGGGCGTTGTCTTGCAGGTAGAAGTTCTCCACCTTTTGCAGCACGGCCCGCACGCCGGTTTCCGACAAGAATTTAATCAGCGGCTTGCTCTTGGGCAGGCCACGGTAGGCGCGGAACAAGGCCAGACCTGGCTCGCCTTCCTTAGTACCTTCTTTGCCTTCCTTAATGCCCTTGCGAGCCTCTACCAGGTACTGCTGCACCAGTTTCTTCTGCGCGTCCACCAGCATCTGAATGCGGGGCTTGAGCTGATAGAACTCGTGCACATCACCACGCGGCACGGGCCCCGAGATGATGAGCGGCGTCCGGGCATCATCAATCAGTACGGAATCCACCTCATCGACCATGGCGAAGTGGTGCTTGCGCTGCACCAGCTCCTGCGGGTCGCGCGCCATATTGTCGCGCAGATAGTCGAAGCCAAACTCGTTGTTGGTGCCGTAGGTGATGTCGGCGGCGTAGGCTTTGCGGCGGGCATCGGTGTTGGGCTGGTGCTTGTCGATGCAGTCCACGGTGATGCCGTGGAACTCGAACAGCGGCGCATTCCACTCCGAGTCACGCTTGGCCAGATAGTCGTTGACGGTTACCAAGTGCACCCCGCGCTTAGACAGCGCATTGAGGAAAGCAGGCAAAGTCGAAACCAGGGTTTTGCCTTCTCCGGTGGCCATTTCGGCAATTTTGCCTTGGTGCAGGACTACGCCGCCAATCAGCTGCACGTCGTAATGCACCATGTCCCACGTGATTTCAGCACCGCCGGCCACCCACTTATTGGCCCACACGGCTTGGTCGCCCTGGATGGTGACGTTCTTCTTGCGCGAGGCGTACTCCCGGTCGTAGTCGGTGGCGGTTACCACCAGCTGGCCGTTCTCTTTGTAGCGGCGCGCGGTTTCTTTTACGATAGCAAAAGCGTCGGGCAGTACTTCCAGCAGCACCACTTCCAGATCTTTGTTGCGCTGTTTTTCCAGCTCGTCAATCTGGTCGAATACCTGCTCTTTCTGCCCGATATCCAGCGTCGTATCCTCGTTGACGCGGGTGTGCAGCGCGGCTATCTGGTCGTCGATGCCTTTGAGGCGCTCATCAATACGGGCGCGCACCTCGTTGGTCCGCTCGCGCAGTTGGTCGTCAGATAGTTGTGCCAGTTTGGCATATTCGGCATTTATAAGCGCTACGTAGGGGATAATCTCCTTCAAGTCCCGGTCCGATTTGGTACCGAAAATTTTGGCGACGGTTTTCCCTAAAAAATCAAACATGCTAGTCTATTTAAGCTGAAACGCGAGGGCGTACCTCAAATTTACGGCGTTTTTCGGGAAACTCCCGGAGCTATACCGCTTATGCGTCGCTCCGACCCCCAAAACGACAAAACCCCGCTCCCTCAAAAAGGGTGCGGGGTTTCTGTAAAAGAAATGTTGTCAGGTTTTTGGGAGCGGGTTGTTAGTGGTTGGTTGTTAGGTAGACCGTGGTTCTGAGCATAGCCGAAGCATCTCGCTAGAGTGTTAAAATCATTCGGTTGCGAACGATTTTATGATCTATGTACGTGTGTAGAGACGCGGCCAGGAACAGTGTCGGAGGGTGTAGCGCGAAACCTGAGCTTCGCGTATCGTTGCTGAGGTTGAACGATGTCGTTACTACGTGCAAGGTCGTTCAACGATACGCGAAGCTCAGGTTTCGCGCTACACCGTTCCGGAAACTGCATCAGCAACCTACGAAGCCAGCGCAATACGCTCTTCGGGCTCTTCCCTCAACTTGTCCATCATTTCCATGACGCACTTGTGTAACCGGTCTTCGGCGGAAGGCAGCAAATTGCCTTGGCGGCTACCTAACACGCTGTATGAAGGCCGGGCAGCGGGCAGGCCGAAAGCCTGCATGGAGCACGGCAGCACAAACGACTGATCCAGGCCGGCCATATCGGCGGCGAGGCGGGCGAGTTCGGCCCACGTGTAGGCGCCTTGGTTGGCTAGGTGCCACACGCCCTTCTCCTCATCGATGAGCAGGTTGAGCGACACGTTAACCAGGTCGGGGACGTAGGTGGGCGAGATGAGCACGTCGTCGGCGGCTTGGAAGGCTTGCTTTTGCTGGCCGGCCCGCAAGGCGGAATACACGAAGTTGTGCTCGTCCCAGGGGCTGAAGAAGGCGCTAGTGCGGATTACCAGGGCATTGGGCTGCTGAATCAGGACGTCGCGCTCGGCGAGGCGTTTGCTGTTGCCATACACGTTCAGGGGCCGGGGCTGGTCGCTTTCCACGTACGCCGACGACTTGTTGCCGTCGAAGACGAGGTCGGAGGAGAAGGTGAGCAGCTGGATGCTCCGGGCGGCGCAGGCAGTCGCCAGAATGGCGGGGCCGATGGCGTTTTCGCGGTAGCACCGCTCGAAATCCTTTTCGGCCTCATCCACCCGCACGTAGCCGGCGGTGTTCACCACGGCCCACGGGTTGTAGCGGGCCAGAGCTTTCTCGACGGAAAGTACGTCGGTGATGTCGAGCTCGGCGCGGTTCAGAATGATCGTTTCAATGCCTCGAACAGCGCATAGCCGCTTGAAAGCTTTGCCAAGCGTACCGGTGGCGCCCGTAATCAACAGCGGCTGGATGGCAGGCTGTGAGAGGTTCGCCGACAACTCATTGGAAGGAAGTATTTTCATAGCTTAGGTGGTCTGGTGGGTGGGGCAATGGTGGTGGTAAAGGAAACGCTCTTCCCGCTCCCACCATCCTTTGGAGAGTAATAGAGGATGGTCGTAGTGGCCCTCCAACGCCAGACTACGAATCATTTTGAACAGCGCCGTGGGCCGGGGCGTACCGCCCGACATGTCGAAAACGCCGCTTTCATAGAAGGTACCCGGCCGCGTGAGCAGCGAGTTCCAGTCGTAGGCACCGAGCAACGACCAGATGGTAATGGCCCGCATATCAACGCCTTCTTCCTTGAGCTGATTGGCGATGTTCCAGGTTTGCTGCACCCACCGCATTTGCTCTTCGCGGGTGCACTCGATGTGCACTTCCGTTACGGCCAGGGGCAACTGGTACCGCTCCCATGCTTCCATCAGCAACCGATACTGGCCAGTCAGCTCCACCAGGCGCACGCGCACGGCTTCCACGTCGGCATAGTCGGGCCGCTCGTTGCAGGAAACCACCCGGTGATGCTCGGGGAAGGCTTCGTGGTTGGTATCGAGGAACCGCTCACTGGTGATGTAGTAGTTGATGCCCATTACATCGGGCGGACAGGGAACCTCAACCAGCTCCAGCAGCTCTTTTTTGGTGGCGCCGTTGGTTCGGAGATAGTCCCACATCGGGTGGTTTTCATCGATGCGGCCGCAGAGCAAATCGAAGGTCAGCCAGCGCCGGTTGTTTTCGTATTCGGCCTGGTATTCGAGGCCTGGCGTGCACTGCGTTTTGCCGAGGTCTTCGGTTTGCACCAGTTCTGCCTCCGGGTTGATTTTCCGCACCGCTTGCATGGCGGCTTTCGTGCCCTTGATGTGGTTGAGCTGGATGCGCACAAACGTTTTGTCGTCGATGCCGTGCGGATACCAGATGCCATACAAGCCGCTGAAGCGGGCCGTCGTGAGGGGTTCGTTGACGGGCGTATAGTGCTTGATCCAGGGATAACGCTCGGCCACCATTTCGGCGAAGCGGGCCAGCCCTGGCACGAAGTTCTTACGGTGCAGCGCCGTGTAGCGCGGGCCGCTGCCGTGGTGCAGCAGCGTTACGATGGGGTCGATGCCGAGCTCCCGTAGGCGGTTCAGGCGCTCGTCGGTCCAGGACCAATCGGGTTCGTCGAGGCTGTTGGGGGCTACCTGCTCCCACAGCACCGGGTAGCGTAGTTTCTTGATGCCAAGCTCGGCAAACAAGTCGAGGTCTTCGACCCGGTACCGGTGCCCGCTGTTCTCGAGCTGGTCCGTGTACCCGTTGCCGATGCGACGGATGGTACATTCTACGCCGCCCCACATTTCAACATTCTTCTCAGACATAGTTTAAGTCATTGGAAAGGAAGGCAACTAAGCAACTTACAATTCACTTTATTTCGCCATAAAGTGACGAGGTTGCCCGGTCCTAAAACAAGCCTGTCATCTATTCTCGGGATAAAAGACCGCGCAGGGCCTCTTCCCGAGAGTAGATGACAGTTTTTCACTGAACGACTATAATCGTCAGCTTCATGATATTGTGTTTACGTGGCCGGATGGCCCTACGAGTGTTTGGAAGTATGCCTCGCAGGGCTTCTGGTGAGATGGTCGGAGTGCGTAGCAGTAGGCAGGTGGATGCCTACTGCTACGCACTCCGACCATGCTGGCTTACGGCTTACCTTTAGCCGGGTCGCGGGGAACGAGCTTATCGATGATGGAAGCGGAGCCGGTAATGGCGGGTTTAGCAGCGGCTTTCACCGCTTCCTCGCTTTTCTCGGTTAGCTTCTTGTACAGCGTCAAGGCTTGGGCTACTACTTGGTCCATGTTGTAGTAGCGGTAGGTGGCCAGGCGGCCTACGAAATGGACGTTCGGCGTGTTATCGGCCAGCTTCTTGTACTGGTTATACAGCTCCGCGTTTTCGGGCTGCGGTACGGGATAGTACGGGTCGCCCTCGGCTTTCGGATACTCGTACACGATGGCCGTTTTGGGGTGCTTCTGGCCGGTGAGGGCCTTGAACTCCGTGATGCGGGTGTAGAGGTTGTCGTTGGGGTAGTTCACGACGGGCGCCTCCAGGTAGTTTTCCTGGTTGAGGGTTTCGTGCTTGAACTCCAACGAGCGGTACGGCAGCTTGCCATACTTGAAGTCGAAATACTCGTCTACCGGACCGGTGAAAATCATTTCCTTGAACGGAATGAAGTCGATGATGTCGTGGTAGTCGGTGTTGAGCATGATCTTGATGTTGGGGTGATCCAACATCTTCTCGAACATGCGCGTGTAGCCGTGCAGCGGCATGGCTTGGTAGGTATCGGTGAAGTAGCGGCTGTCGCGGTTGGTGCGGGTAGGCACGCGCGAAGTCACCGACTTGTCGAGCTCCGAGGGGTCGAGGCCCCACTGCTTGCGGGTGTAGTTGCGGAAAAACTTCTCGTATAGCTCGCGGCCTACTTTGCTTACTACTACGTCTTCCGACGTTTTAATAACCGGAATTTCCTCGGCCAACGACTCCAGGAACTGCTCTACCTCGAAGCTGTTGAGCGAGAGGCCATAGAGTTTGTTGATGGTATCGAGGTTAATGGGCATGGGCACCAGCTGGCCATCAACGGAAGCCAATACGCGGTGCTCATACGGACGCCAATCGGTGAAATTCGACAGGTACTCGAATACGTCTTTCGAGTTGGTGTGGAAGATGTGGGGTCCGTATTTGTGGACCATGATGCCTTCTTCGTTGTAATGATCATACGCATTGCCCGCAATGTGGCTGCGTTTGTCTATAACGAGAACTTTCTTATTCGAACGGGTTGCCAGACGCTCGGCCAGCACGCTGCCAGCAAAGCCGGCCCCTACTATTAGATAATCGAACATAAGCTAAAAGTGTTTTGGAAAGGATTAGGGAGAATGGAAGGAAGTCAGGAAGCGGAGACCAGCGAGGAATCGGCTATTTCAGTGACGGCGTTGGTAGTTTTAGCCTGGAGGCGAGCCAGTATCAGGTCGCGCATTTGCTGCCAGGTTAAATCCCAAGAGATAGTAGCCAGGTATTCGTCGGTACGGCGGCGCCAATCGGCGTCCTGCGTCTGAACCAGGGCTTTCTCGATGGCCCGCCCGAAGTCGTCGGCGTTGTCGGCAATCTGTACAAGGTTGAGTTCCCCGTACGGCCGCACCACGTCGCGAATAGGCGTGCTGACTACCGGACGGCCAGCGGCCAAATATTCCGGAGTCTTGGTGGGCGAAATAAACTTGGTGCTTTCGTTGTCGGCAAAGAGCAAGGTAGCCACATCCCACCCTTGCAGGTAGGCAGGTAGCTGCAAGTAATCCTTACCACCGAGGTAGTGAATATTCTGGTGGCGGGGCAGCATATCGTGGCTGATTTTCACCACCGGCCCGATGATAACAAACTGCCACTCCGGGTGCGCTTCGGCCAACTGACCGAGCAGCTCGATGTCGAGGCGCTCATCAACCACGCCGAAGAAGCCAATGCGCGGATGCGCAATACCGGCCTGGTCGGCGGGGTCATCCATGGGCTGGCGGGCCAACCCAAAGTGGTCTTTGTCGATGCTGCTCGGGAAGGGGTGCGCATCGGGGTGCTGCAGCTTTTTGGATTCGTAGAGCGTATAACCGCCCGTGAACACCAAATCGGCTTTCTTGAACAGGTCTTGCTCCCGCTCGCGCAAGCCATCGGGCGCAAACTTGAAGCTGGCCAGCTCGTCCATGCAGTCGTAGATGGTGAGTGCCGGCTTGAAGTCGCGCGACTTGTTGAGCGCCATCGGCGTGTAATACCAGAAAATATACTGCGTGAAGTTTTCCTTCTCGAAGTACTCAGCCAGCAACTTGCTTTGCGCCGCGTCGGAATCCTGCCACGTCAAACCGAAAGGCAAGTGCGCCACAACTACCTTTACGCCGTTCTGGCGCTCCTTTATCTCCAGGAAAGGCTCGGTTAGCGTATGATCAACAAAAGGATCTTCGACGTAAAGCACCCGGCCGTGCAACGCAAACCGCGACAGTAAGTGCTGCGGCCGTTGCCACACAAAATCCCAATGTAAATGAGCGAAGCAGACCAAATCTGGAAACGACTTGGACGGTGTTGAAGGAGCGGATAGATTTAAGTCAGAGGCAGAGGAATTCACCTGCGCTGGATCATTCAGCGACATAGAGCATCAGTAAGTGGAAAGTAGCGATACACCAGCGGGTCTACAAAGCAGCCTGGAAAGTCACTACCCGGTTGGTATTAGATTATACGCTAATCCTTAGTAAAAGGATACACTGCCGCCAGAGAATACAGTTAGCTGATAAGTTCAACTATAACACCTTGCAACCTATATAGTACTGTTTTTCGCCCTGAAAAGTTACATTCTCAACCAATTGGCCGTTGGTGCAGCTCAACACTAAGGGTAACACTGTTTTCCTAATGCCGGTCAACAAACTCAGCCGTACTTCTTGTCTGTGCTTGCTCCCGCTATATGTCCAACAAACATTGGTATTCTACAACATCTTGCCAGCCTTTAGCAGTACGCAACCAGTCTTTGCGTGCACCTACAAATTGAAATCCGACTTGCTCGAACAGCTTTTGGCTAGCACTATTATCGGCATTAATTGTACAATACAGTTGGTGCAAGTGTAAAGTCTGACGGGCGTAAGTGGCCAGAAGTTTCAGCGCGGAACGGGCATATCCTCTTTTCCGCTCGTGGGGCAACACCGCAATTCCGACCCCGGCCCGCTGGTGGCGCGGCTCGAAATCAAACAAATCGACGGTGCCTAGGGCCCGCTGATCGGCTACTGCGCATATTACCAGCCGGAGCTGCCGCACTTCCTCGAAATCAGCGCCGGCATTGTCTAAATATTTCTGCAAAGTGTAGCGCGAAATCGGCGTCACGGTATCGGAAACGTGCCATAAGGACGAGTCATTTTCCAGCGCGTAAAGAAAGTCGAGGTCTTCGGCTTCGAGAGCCCGCAGAAAAATAAGGTCGTCGCGAAGCATATAGTAGAGCTTATACCGATTAGCGGGTTACGGTCTGTTTTTGGGTAAGCAGCAGGTTGTGCAAGCCGCAACACAGCAGCATCACCGTATCGCGGATTTCTGCTACGCGGCCGCGAAACACGTCGCGCACCACGCGCCAGCGTTT
>NZ_DASVSY010000104.1:0-22498 GCF_036387835.1 Hymenobacter sp.
GCTGACGGGTTCCGGGCTGGAAGTGGAAGGCATCGAAGAGCTGGAAAGCGTGCCGGGTGGCTTGCGGGGCGTGGTGCTCGGCACGGTGCTTACCCGCGAGAAGCACCCCGATGCCGATAAGCTAAGCCTTACCACAGTAGACGTGGGAGACGGCACGCCTCGCCAGATTGTGTGCGGCGCGCCCAATGTAGCCGCCGGCCAGCGCGTGGTAGTGGCTCTGGATGGCGCCGTGCTGCACCCGAGCCAAGGCGAACCATTCAAAATCAAGAAGTCGAAGATTCGGGGTGCTGCTTCCGAAGGCATGATTTGCGCCGAAGACGAAATCGGGCTCGGCGCGTCGCACGCTGGTATCATGGTGCTGGACACCGAGCTGCCCAACGGCACGCCGGCCGCCGACTATTTCGGCTTGGGCTCTGATTCGGTATTTGAAATCGGTTTGACACCGAACCGCGCCGACGCCGCTTCCCACTACGGCGTAGCCCGCGAGCTGCGCGCCCTGCTGCGCCAGCCCTGCCACCTGCCCGACGTAAGTAAGTTTCACGCGCCCACCGAAGCCACCCAAAACATAGTCGTCACGATTGAGGACGCCGAAGCTTGCCCGCGCTACGCGGGGGTGCTACTAGAGAACGTGCAGGTAGGACCGTCGCCGGAGTGGTTGCAGCGCCGCTTGCGCAGCATTGGCCTCTCGCCCATCAACAACGTGGTGGACGTCACCAACTTCGTGCTGCACGAGTTGGGCCAGCCCCTGCACGCTTTCGATGCCAACCAGATTACGGGCCACCAGATTCGGGTGAAGCGCGCCGCCGCCGGCGAGAAGTTCGTGACGCTTGACAGCGCCGAACGCACGCTCAAGGGCGAAGACCTGGTTATTGCTGATGCCAACGGCGCGCCCATGGCCCTGGCCGGTGTATTCGGGGGCAAGACGTCGGGCGTGTCCAATGAAACCACCCGCGTGTTCCTGGAAAGCGCCTACTTCCAGCCGGCTGCCGTGCGCAAAACCAGCCAAACGCATCAACTAAAAACCGATGCCTCGTTCCGCTTCGAGCGGGGCACCGACCCGAATATGGTGCTGCCAGCCCTGAAGCGGGCTGCCTTGCTGCTCCAGGAAGTGGCTAGTGCCACCGTGGCCGCACCTATCGTGGACGAGTACCCAACGCACATCGGCCACACGCCGGTGCGTTTGCGTTTGCCCCGTGTTGAGAAACTGGTCGGTCAGTTCATTGCGCCCGAGCGTATCCGTCAAATCCTGACCGACCTTGATATTCTGATTGCCGAGGAAAATCAGGACGCCAACGGCCACGTCGAATGGATTCTATCGGTGCCGCCGCACAAGGTGGACGTGACCCGCGAGGCCGATATCATCGAGGAGATTCTGCGCATCTATGGCTTCGATCATGTGGCCTTGCGGCCGCACAACTCGGCTTCGTTTCTGGCTAGCTTCGCGAAGCCTGACGCGGAAATCCTGCGCCAGAATACCTCGCGCTTGCTGAGTGGAATGGGCTTTTCGGAAATCATCACCAACTCCATCACCAACTCCGCTTACTTCCAGAAGCCAGGCGAGAAGAACGAGGCCTTGGTGCCGCTGCTCAACTACAACAGCGCCGACCTCGACGTAATGCGCCCTACCATGCTGCACAGCGGCCTGGAAGTGGTGCGTTACAACATCAACCGCCGCCAGCGCGACCTGAAGCTTTACGAGTTCGGCAAAACCTACCACCGCGTAGCCGACGGTCAGTACCAGGAAAAAAACCAGCTGGTGATTTACTTAACCGGCAACACCACTGCCGAAACCTGGCAGCAGAAGTCGGAGAAGGCGACCTATCACCAACTGGCGGGAGCGGTGCAACAGGTGCTGGCGGCGCTTGGCTTCAACTCGCCTACTTCGCAGCTGGTGCAGCATCCCTACTTGGCCGGGGGCCTGACGCTGCTAACTCAAAATCAGCCGGTGGCGCAGCTCGGGGCCGTGTCGGGCGCAGTGCTCAAGCAAGTGGATGTAACGCAGCCGGTGTGGTACGCCGAGCTGGATTGGGACTGGCTGGTGAAGAAGTACAAGAACAGCCTCGTGGCCCGGGAGCTGCCCAAGTTCCCGGAAGTCCGCCGCGACCTGTCGTTGGTGGTCGACAAAACCATCACCTTCGACCAGCTCCAACAGATAGCCCGCCGCACCGAGAAGAAGCTGCTGCAATCGGTGAACGTGTTCGACGTGTACGAAGGCGAAAACCTGGGCGCGGGCAAGAAGTCGTATTCGGTAAGCTTCCTGCTTCAGGACGCCACCCAAACCCTAACCGACCAAGCCATCGACTCGGTGATGCAGCGCCTGATTCAGCAGTTCGAGCAACAAGCCGGCGCGGTTATCCGGCGGTAAGGTTGGTTTCTGGTTATTTGTTTTTGGTTTTTCGTATTTGTACGGCCTGCCAAATAACTTGTCGTCGCAAGCTGAATCCTTAGCTGAAGCAAAAAACCAAAAACAAATAACCAAAAACCAACAAAATGGCCTCCTCTCAGCAGCTTGCTCAACTCGACCGCCTGGAGCGGCAGGTGAACACCTTAGTGTCTGCCTATCAGCGGTTGCGCGAGGAATTGGCCGATGCGCAAACTACGGTCGAGCAGCTCCGGGCCGACGTGCGCGACCGGGAGCGGCAACTCAAGGATTTCCAGAATCAGGAGAATATAGTTAAACTTGTCAATACCATAGCCGGAGAACCGGCCAATGTCAACGAGCTAAAACTGCGCCTCAACGAATACATCCGCGAAATAGATAAGTGCCTTGCCTATTTGAGGGAGTAACCGCCGCCACCATCCACCCCACCCACGACTGCTCCCATGAGCGAACTATCCATCAAAATCCGCATAGCCGATCGGGACTACCCAATGCGCGTCGAACCTCAAGACGAGGAACGGTTGCGTATGGCTGGCCGCCTATTAGGTGAGCGGATCAAGGAGTTTCGCGAGCAATACGGCATTCAGGACAAGCAAGACCTGCTGGCCATGATTGCGCTGTCCACGATGGCTGACCGTTTGAAAGTCAGCAAGGAAAAAGATGGTACTGATACAGTACTAACCGAACGCCTAGCGCGTCTCGATGAACTGCTATCAGGAGTGGTGCTCGTCTGAAAAGAGAAACAGACGACGCACCAGCGTAATTTTAGCTCGTAACCCCGACAGTGCAATAGGCGCGGCGGGGTTGTTTGGCATATGGCCCTACTGCTGGTTATGGTTTTCAATCACCCCTTCCAAAACCATAGCTCATGTCTACTACTATCTATATTGTCTTAGCCGCTGTGCTGGCCCTTGTGGTCGGCATCGTGGTGGGGCGCTTGCTGGCCGGAAAGGCCAACAAGGACCACGAAGCCGAGGCCAAAGCCCGCGCTCAACAACTGCTGGCCGAAGCCGAGTTGCAAGCCAACCGCACCCGCGACGAGCGGATTCAGCAATCAAAAGACAAGTTTCGTACCCTTAAGCAAGAGTTTGAGTTAGAGAGCCGCCGCCAAAAGCAGGCCCTGGAGCAGGAGCTGACCGAGCGCCGCGCCACCGTAGTGGAGCAAGAGCAAGCCATCAAGAAGCTGACCGACACCACGCAGCGGCAGCTAGAGCAGATTCAGCGCAAAGAAACCGAGCTAGATGCCACTCGGGAGCGAATAGAAACGCAGAGCCAAGCGCAGCGCGAAAAGCTGGAGGCCCAAGACGAGAAGCGCCGCGCCACGCTAGAAACGCAACTAGCTAAGCTTCAGCAGCGCGAAGAAGAAGTGGAAACCGAGCTGGAGCAGACCCGGCATCACCTGAACGAGCAACTGCACCAAGTACAGAGCCAGCTGGAAACTATTTCGGGCTTGACGGCCGCCGAAGCGCGCGAGCAATTGGTAGAGTCGTTGAAGAACGAGGCGCAGATTCAAGCTTCTTCTTACATCAAAGATGTGGTGGCGCAAGCCAAACTCTCGGCCACCAAAGACGCCAAGAAAGTGGTGCTGGAAACAATCCAGCGCACCGCCGCAGAACATGCCATTGAAAACTGCGTGTCGGTGTTTAACATCGAGTCCGACGACGTGAAGGGCAAGATTATCGGCCGCGAAGGCCGCAACATCCGGGCGCTGGAAGCGGCTACGGGGGTGGAAATCATTGTGGACGATACCCCCGAAGCCATCATCATCTCCGGCTTCGACCCGGTGCGCCGCGAGGTGGCTCGCCTGAGCTTGCACTTGCTGGTGAAAGACGGTCGGATTCACCCGGCTCGTATCGAGGAAATTGTGGCCAAAACCCGCAAGAACATCGACGAGGAAATCGTGGAAATTGGGGAGAAAACAATCATCGACCTCGGTATCCACGGCTTGCATCCCGAGCTGATTAAGATGGTCGGCCGGATGCGTTTCCGTTCCAGCTACGGCCAAAACCTGCTCCAGCACTCGCGCGAAGTAGCCAACCTTTGCGCCACTATGGCCGCCGAACTCGGCCTGAACGTGAAGCACGCCAAGCGCGCCGGCCTCCTGCACGACATTGGCAAAGTAAGCACCGAAGAGCCCGAACTACCCCACGCCATCTTGGGCATGGAACTGGCCAAGAAATACAAAGAGCACCCCGACGTAGTAAACGCCATCGGCGCCCACCACGACGAGATGGAAATGACGGCCATGATTTCGCCCCTCGTGCAGGCCTGCGACGCCATTTCCGGCTCGCGCCCAGGTGCCCGCCGCGAGATGATGGAGAGCTACATCAAGCGCCTCAAGCAGCTCGAAGAAACGGCCGTAAGCTTCGATGGCGTATTGCAGTGCTACGCCATCCAAGCCGGCCGCGAGTTGCGCGTGATGGTCAACGCCGACAACGTATCGGATGAGCGGGCGCAAGAGCTGAGCTACGAAATCTCGCAGAAAATCGAGAAGGAAATGCAGTATCCTGGCCAGATCAAGATTACTGTAATCCGCGAAATGCGGGCTGTCGCCTACGCCAAGTAGGAACAGAGTTAAATACGCATTGCAAAAGCTGTTGTGGTTCCGGCCGCGACAGCTTTTATGCTTTTAGTTGTGCAACCAAACTGCTTTATCAGGTATCCTGCTACTGAGCCCACCCAGCTTTTTAGCCTTCTTACACTGCTTGAGAGCTTCCTTATAGTGATTGAACTTCAATTGTTTTGTGTTAGTGTTACCTTGTATATATGCTCCAACTGTTACTTCGCCATTGCTGTTTCCTGCTGCTAACCTTGCTTGTAGTATTTAGCAGTTGTTCCGTGTATGCTCCTATGCTACCCGCCGCTCCGCAAATCCGCAATAAAGGCGAGGTGGAAGTGCAGGGTACTACGTTCTTGAATGGGCGGTGGGAAGTGGGAGCCACTTATTCGCCGATAAAGCATTTGTTGGTCCGAGCAGCAGGAGGCATCAAAACCGACGACCGGGACACCACTTACTTCCGTATCCGGCAATATGAAGTAGGAGTTGGCGGCTACTATCCGCTTGGGAATCATTGGTTGATAAGTGGGCTAGGCGGGTACGGCCAGGCTCGCAGCAGCAGCGGCTATTCTGACTACAACGACTTGCTTAATCAGACCAGGCGGGTGGATCTGTATGCCTGCTACCACAGGCTGTATGGCGAAGCAGCTGTTTCCTATTGGACCCGCCGGGCAACTATGGGATTCTCTTATCGGCTGTCGCGCGTCGCGTTTTCCTCCCTGACTTACAACTACCAGCCTCTCGGTCTGCGGCATATGACGCGCATCGAACCGATGATCTTCTTTCTATTTGGCCGCGAAGATGGCGCTGTACCATGGCTGCGGTTGCAGGTTGCATGGGGGGCTTCAGGCGTGCCACGAAGTAAGTATGACCCGAACGAGTCTTATGAGCGCCACCTCATCAAAGATGGGCGGGGCTTTCTGGCGGTAAGCGTTGTTCTGTTGCCGCATCTGTTCGTCCAGAAGAGCCAGTAACGTTATTGCCGCTGCCGAACCAGTTCCAGATACTTGGCGTCGCACTGCTCAAAGCGTGTATACTGGTTCATAGAGTTGCCGTAGTTCTGGATAAGTAGCAGGCTGTCCTGCCAAAAAGCTTCTACATCGTCTTGCGGGTCGGCGCCTTTTAGACCTAAAAAAATAAGGTAAGTTTCAGCGCCTTGCCGCTCTACCTGAACCTGCCCACGCGTCTTACCCATAGCAAACCGGTAGGTACTGGCCTGCTTGGTGATGGTGATAGAGAAGGCGCATACCGCCGTGTCCTGCACCGTGTACGTGCCTGCATAGGTAGCTGAGGCTAGGAGTGGGGCTGCTTGCGGTAGAACTGTGTCTGTGTTGGTTGCTACGGCTGGTGCTGGCGTAGTAGAGGTAACCGCTTTTTGTTTGCAGGCTACCAGCGTTGTGCTCAGGCAAGTCAGAACAATGAAGTGCGATTTTAGCTGCATAAGCCAGAGCAATTGCGTTTCAAAATAAAGTAAGGCAAGGTAGCGGCTTGCTCCACGGCTCCAATAGCTGGCCTAACCCTTGTCCAGCGGCGGACGTTTAGCCTCCAGCCACGCCGTGCGCACGCCCTCATGGTCGAAGACGCCCATGTGGCGCATACCCACCTTGGCGAGTACTGCCCGCGAGGCCTCGTTTTGTATGTCGGCTATGGCGTAGAGTACGGGCGCCTGCAGCACCTCGAACCCATAATCCACTGAGGCCCGCGCCGCTTCCGTTGCAAAGCCTTGACCCCAATGCTGACGAATAAACCGGTAGCCTACATCGTAGAAATCGACGTGGTGGGATGGGTTCACGCACCAGCTTCAGGCCGGCCCAACCAATGAATTGGTTGGTTGATTTTTCAACAACTGCCCACCGGCCAATGCCGTTTTCCACGTAATGCTTCCGAATGAAGGCTATGGTTTCGTGGCTTTGCCCGATGGTTTGCGCTGGCTTGTTGCCTAGGTAGCGGTGTACTATCGGGTCGGAGTCTAGCGCGAACATCCCCGGCGCGTCAGTGGCTAGAAACTCGCGCAATAGCAGGCGTTCTGTTTCGGCAAATATTTTCATGCGCTTCGAGGTAAGGTGGAGCTATGATAGCCCTAAGAAGACGCTCGAAAATAAGAGCTTCTGCTATTCTGGTTTAGCCAGTTTCGCGAATACGTTGTTCAAGCCTTCAGCCCAACTTGGGTGGGCAATGACCATGTTCTGCAACTGTTGATATTTTAGCTTGCCCATCATAATCAGTTGGAACATAGTCATTAGCTCGCCCCCTTCGGCGCAAAGCACGGAGGCGCCGATGATTCGGTCCTGCGGGTCTACCAACACCTTCCAAAAGCCTTCGGTGCGGCCAGTTTCGCGGGCGCGCCCGATGGTGGCAACGGGCATCGAGGCCACTCGGTAGTTGATGCCTTGCTCCTTGGCCTGGTCTTCGTTGAGCCCGATGCGCCCTAGCTGTGGCTCGGTGTACACGCAATAGGGGAGGGGCCGTTGCTTGGCCGAGCGGCGCTTGCTGCGTGTGAGCAGGTTGTCGCGGACGACGCGGTAGTCGTCGTAGCTGATGTGGGTGAACTGGGGGCCGCCGTGTATGTCGCCGAGGGCATAAACGCCGCGGACGTTGGTTTCCAGCCGCTCATTGACTTCGATGAAGCCTTTCTCATCGAGCTTGATGCCGGCTTTATCGAGGTTGAGGGTGTCGGTGTTGGGGGTGCGGCCCGTGGCGACCAGCAGGTGGGTGCCGCGCAGGCGCCGCTCGCCCTGCTTGGTGCTGCCCGTGAGCGTGAAGATGCCTTCGGCGTTGCGTGAGACCTGCCGCACCTTGGCGCCAAGCACAATCTCTACTCCTTCGTCGGTTAGGATCTTACTCAGGGCCTCACATACGTCATCGTCTTCGCGCTCCAGCAGTTGGTTGCCCGATTCGATGATAGTCACTTCACAACCAAAACGCCGATACATCTGGCTGAACTCCAGGCCGATGTAGCCGCCTCCCAAGATAAGTAGGTGCTTGGGTAGCTCTTTCAGGTCAAGCAGCTGGGTGGTAGTCAGATAAGGCAACCCTTCCAGCCCTTCAATGTCGGGGATGGCAGCACGCGTGCCGGTGTTGATGAAGATGCGCTTGGCGCTCAGTTCCTGCAACTGACCGGTGGGCGGGGTGAAGAGGAGGCTGCGCGGGCCGGTAAAGGCAGCGTGCCCTTCGAACACGGTAATGCCTTTGTGCTCTTTGGTGAGGTTGCTGCGGACGCCCTCGCGCATCTTCCCGATTATCTCGTCTTTGCGGGCTACTACGGCAGCTATATTGGTACTCGGTTCAGTGCCCTTGATGCCGAAGTCGGAGGCGGTGCGGAGTTGGTGGGCCCGCTCGGCAGAAGCCAGCATGGCTTTCACCGGGGAGCAACCGTAGTTGATGCAGGAACCGCCAAGCAGATTTTCCTCGATGAGAGCTACCCGCTGACCCGCATCGGCGAGAGCAGTAGCCAGTGGATTACCGGCTTGGCCGGAGCCAATAATGAGGGCATCGTAAGAAGTATTGGGCATAAAACGCGAAGTTTGAACAATAAGGGGCTGCCTCAGTAGCAACTCCCTATTTAAACTGTACGCAACTGTGGAGCCTGCGGCCACACAACGAAGTATAGTTTTGTGCGTTTGGCCTTCAAATTTCCTGTCCTGCCCGCCTATTATGATTCGTTTGCTGCGTGCGTTTTTCGTGTTGATTTTACCTTTGTTGGCTAGTTGTTCGTCGCTTTATTTTCCACCGCCGCCGCAGGTGCCGCTGCTCACGCAAAAGGGCGAATGGAGCGCTGGGGTGCATACCAATTTCAGCCAAAACACCGCTCTACAGGGTGCTTATGCCGTTGGCGAACATATAGGCGTCATGGGTTCGGCCTCCTTTCTGCACTCCGATAAAAAGCAGAGCTTTTTCGGTAATAAAGCCGAGCGCGAGTCTGTAGATCATGACTTTGTGGAAGCGGGTGTGGGTTACTTCACGCGTCTGCGCAAAGACCGGCGCGTACTGGAGGTATATGGGGGCTTGGGCGCAGGCAACACCAAGCGCGCCCGGTTCAACAACGAAACCAACATCACCGAGCAAACCGCGGAAGGAAAGCTCAAAAAGTATTTCGTGCAAGTAAACTACACGTCCAAAGACGAAAAAAGCTTCCGCGCCTTGGGCCGCGACTGGGACTTCAACTACGGCACGGCCCTGCGCGCCAGTTACATGCAACTCAACGATTTTCGTCTGGGCGGTCTTGCCCAACCCCCTGAAGACAACGTTTTCCTAGAACCCATCACCTACACCCGCATCCAGGTAGTAGGCCCGCTCCAACTCCAATTCATCAGCGGCAGCAATTTTGGCCTGCGCACCCGCAAGTTTTTGAAAGCCTCTAACTCGGTATTTCAGTTTGGCATCATAGTAAACGTAGGCGGCCAAGAAGGACGGAAGTAAAGAATGAGCTGAGCATGACCGTCACTCCTCATTACCCTATCATCGGCACTCGAACTGGTAGCGGCCGGAGCCAACGGCTAGGGCGGTTCGGCCGTTTTCGGTTCCCACTACGCGGATGTCGCGCTGGGTGCTGAGGGCTTTGCCGCCTTCGGTGATGGTGTTGGCGGTGGCGGTAGGCAGGTAGACGGTGGCGGTGGTGTTGGCCGGAATATCGACTTGCAGCGTGAAACGGCCGTTTTGCTTCATCCAGTCGGTGCGGATAGGGCCGTAGGGGGAGGCGTAGCTGGTTTGGGCCGAGGTCAGGTCACCAACAGCTTCGGGACGGATGATAATGGCTTTGAAAGCCGGACTTTTTTCGTCTTGCCGGATGCCGCCTACGCCGCTATAGAACCATTCCATCAGGTGCCCGAGCATGAAATGGTTGTGCGAGGCCGTGCGCAGTGCCTGCCACGACTCGGTAAGGGAAGTAGCGCCTTTAGCGAGCTGATAGCCGTAGCCAGGCACGTCGGAGCGGTTGTTCATCAAGTAAATGGCCTCGGAGGCACCCTCATTTTCCAGCACCCGCAGCAGGTAGCGGTAGCCGATGTCGCCGGCGGTGAGGCGGTACTGCGTGTCTTTCAAATCCTTCAGCAGATTAGCCAGCACGGCGGCCTTGTTTTCAGGTGCTACAATGCCTGTGTAGAGCGGCAGGGAGTTGGCCGTTTGGCTGCCGGTGGCATACTGCATTTTCGTTTTGTCGAAGTACTTGTCGTTGAACGCCTGGCGGACCTGGGCGGCTTGCTGCTGGTAGGTGTCGGCTTCCTGAGTTTTGCCGAGTTGGCGGGCGGTTTTCTCCAGTACCGTCAGGTCGAGGTGGTAGAGGGCGGTGGCCGTTACGCCGCGGGGCGTGAGCTGGGAGGGGCCCGGGTGCTTGGGGCCCAGGTCGTACCAGTCGCCGAGGCCGTGGGTCAGGATGTTGTCTTTGGCCTGGGTGCCGAGGAACGCCACGTACTGCTTCATCATGGGGTAGTGCTCGGTCAGGGTTTGCAGGTCGCCGTACCACTGGTAGGCGTACCAGGGCATGAGCACCCCGGCGCTGCCCCACTCCGGCGAATCGCGGAAGCCGCCCCCAAACTCCGTGAATTCGGGGCTGATGTCAGGTACCAGGCCAGCCGGCGTCTGGGCCGCGGCCATGTCGTGCACTAGTTTGCGGCACAGGTTGGCAATGTCGTACTCGTAGCGGACCGAGCTACCCATGAGGTGGGTTTCTTCCAGCCAGCCGAGCTTTTCGCGGTGCGGACAGTCGGTCATCACGCTCACTACGTTGCTTCGGATGGCCCAATCAATGAGCGTGTTCGTGCGGTTGAACAGGTCGTTGGAACATTTGAACGTGCCGGCCTGGGCCATGGAGTTGCGCACGTGCAGGCTCTGTACTTGCGTAAGGGTGGGCAGGTTGGCCACGGGTGCATCGGCGGGGGCGGCACCTTCTATCTGCAGATAGCGGAAGCCATAGTAAGTGAAGTGCGGACGCCAGGTTTCGGTGCCTTGGCCTTTGAGAGTGTACTGGTAGTAGTGCGGGTCGCCGGAGTTGGTCTGGTCGGCCAGGCCCTGGTCGTTGAGAAATTCGCCAGGCGTGATTTTCACCACCCGGCCGGCGGCACCCTTCACCGAAATCTGCGGAATAGCCGAGGCGTTCTGGCCAAGGTCGTACACCCACACGCCGGGCTTGGGCTGAGTTACTTTCACCACCGAAAAAGTCTGCATGATTTTCACCGGCGGCGCCGTTTGGGAAAGTAGCGCGGGTGGCCCCTGCACTACTACGGGCGTTTGCCAGCCGGCATCGTTGAAGCCAGCAACTTGCCAGCCGGCTATTTCCTTGGTGGCATCCCAATCTTCGCCGCCGTAGATACTGCTGAACGTAATGGGGCTCTGCGTGACCTTCCAGCTCTGGTCGGTAACCACCTCCTGCGTAGTGCCATCGGTGTATTCCAGTTGCAGCCGGCAAATAACCTTGGGGTTGCCGTAGGCGGCTACTAGCTTGCGGTACCGCTCGCGCGGGATGTTGTAGAACCCGTTGCCGAGTTGTACGCCGAGCACATTAGGCCCCGACTTCAGTTCCTTGGTTATGTCGTAGGTGGCGTAGAGGGAGTACTTGGCGTAGTTGGTCCAGCCGGGGTCCAGGAAATGGTCTTTCACCGGCTGGCCGTTCAAGCTCATCTCATAGTGACCCAAACCGGAAATAAAGGCCGTGGCGTGCTTCAGTGGCTTACTCACCTGAATTTCCTTGCGAAACTGCGGCAAAGGGCTTGAAGTAGGTTGGCCGGGAATTGGCTCCATGCCCTTAGTATCATTCACGCCGGGTGCTACGCGTTGGGTTGCGGGTAGCTCGGCCAGGGCTATCCACTGCGCAGCGCCCCAATCCGCCTTCGAAAGCAAGCCCATCTGCCAGGTAGCCGGCTTACTCCAGTCGGAGGCCTTGCCGGCCTGGTCCCACACTTTCACCCGCCATGTGTAGTGCCGCGCCGCTTGCAGCGGCTGGCCAGCATATGGTACCTGAATGGATTGGTCGGTAGAGATTTTGCCGGAATCCCAAATCGTGGTGTTTTTTCCGTTTGCCTCCGCTGTCACCAAAACCTGGTAGGCGCTCTGCCGCTGCCCGCGCTTCGAAGATTCCAGTTGCCAGCTCAGCCGGGGCTTAGCTTCCTCCACTCCCAACGGATTCTCGCGACTGTCGCACCGCAGGTTGGTGGGCGTGAGGTTGGCCGCTTGCGCCGGGTGGCTGTTTAGGATGCCGCAAGCAGTGAGCAGCAAAACGAGGAAAATAGGCAGGAATTTATGCATCAGGGTAGGTATAGGTCGCGGGAAAAACAAGCAAGAAGCTTAGCCAATCCTGACCGGTTGAAGCCAAGTATCTGGTAATGCTACGTGGTACAGGCAACTCAGCTTTTATGTACTCTCCTGAACTAGAACAAGGACTGCTGCTTCAGGCAAAGGCTAGCCATTACAAGCAGCTTTAGCACTTCCTGGAAAGATCAGAACCTGCCCCTTGCGCTTTGGCGGCCGGCTCAGGCTCTTAAGAAGCTTATGTGAATAGGATTGTCATTCCGACAAAGGAGGAATGACAACTTCCTAGTTGTATGGACGCTAAGTAGCTCAGCATAGGCAGAAGTCAGATAGCTGGCCGCCCGAAGCTTGATTTTTTGCTTACGGATACGGCTTTTAAGTACTTAAACCAATGGAACAACTATCAGCAAGAAGTCTGAAAAGCTGCGAAATTCATTTGGTTGGCGCTGGAAAGACCAGCAACTTAAAGTCGCAAGTCAGTTAAGATTTGTGCCTGATATGGGAAGAGCTTTATTAATAGCCTGGTGTCTGCCCTGCACACTTACTGGCTGCGCCGTGTACGTGCCCACAGTGCCTAGTACGCCCTTGCTACGGGCCAAAGGCGAGGTGGAAGCTACGGCTGCGATACGCAGTTTTTCCAGCCTCGAAGCGGGAGCCGCCTGGTTGCCGGCTGGTCGACTGCTGGTGGTAGGCGAAACCGCGCTGCAAACCAGTGAGGGCAGCGAAACCCGGAACAGCATCACAACCAATTACAAAAACGTGCACTGGCAGGCCGGGCTAGGCTTGGGTACCTACCGGCTGCTAGGCGAAAAGCAAGCCACCTACCTAGGCGCGCTCGGGGGCGTTGGCTTGGCTAAGGCCGAGGTGTACGGCAATAACATTGAAAGCTTCTTCCTTATTATCCCGCTTTTCGGCCCTCTCGTGCAATATAAGGCCAGCTACCTGCGCTACTACGGCCAGGTGTACGTGGCGCAGCAAGGCCCCCAAGTTAGCTACGGCCTGTCGGTGCGAAGTATGCTGATAAGCTACCACAAGCTGCTGCGCAACAACACCCCCATTCAGTCACCAAACAAGTTTTTTCTGGAGCCGAGCTTGTTCGTTAGGGTGGGGCGAGGCCCCGTGCAGGGCATTGCCACCCTCGGACTGTCTTTGCCGGGCCGCACCCATCTTGAAAACCCGGACAGCAGAAAGCTGGCACCTTCCAGCTCCTTGATCAGCGTGGGCGTAGTGGTCCGGCCTCAGCTATTCCGCCACCGCGAAGCGGCCGTTGTGCCTGAGTAGCTTATTTAAGAAGCTGTCCGGACGTTGCCATTCCAACATTCCGCGCCTCAAGCGGCGAGAGGAATCTGAGGAGGCTGTTCAACGACTTCAATTCAGATTCCTCTCGCCGCTTGAGGCGCGGAATGTTGGAATGACAGGGTGGTTACCTATTTAAAGCCCTACAGTACCGACAATAACGAAAGAGCCCCGACTGACGCCCGGGCTCTTTCATGAAACATAGAACCAAACAGAAATTACTTCCCCCCCAATACGCGCAGCATCGTGTCGCCGATTTCGGCGGGCGAATCCACTACGTGGATGCCGCACTCGCGCATGATGGCCATTTTAGCAGCGGCCGTGTCGTCGGCACCACCGACGATGGCGCCAGCGTGGCCCATGCGGCGGCCGGGAGGCGCAGTTTGGCCGGCAATAAAGCCTACTACGGGCTTTTTGTTGCCGGTCGACTGAATCCAGCGGGCCGCTTCGGCTTCCATGCCGCCGCCGATTTCACCGATCATCACGATGCCTTCCGTTTCGGGGTCGTTCATGAGCAGCTCCACGGCTTCTTTGGTGGTGGTGCCAATGATGGGGTCGCCGCCGATGCCGATGGCGGTGGTTTGGCCGAGGCCGGCCTTGGTGAGCTGATCTACGGCTTCGTAAGTCAGCGTGCCCGATTTCGAGACGATACCGATTTTGCCTTTCGTGAAGATGAAGCCGGGCATGATGCCCACTTTGCACTCACCAGCCGTCATGACACCGGGGCAGTTCGGACCGATCATGCGCAGGCCTTCGCGGCCTTTCAGGTATTCTTTCACCGCAATCATGTCCTTGGTCGGAATGCCTTCGGTGATGGTGATGATGACCTTGATACCGGCGTCGGCGGCTTCCATGATGGCGTCGGCGGCGAAAGCTGGGGGCACGAAGATGATGCTGGTGTCGGCGCCGGCTTGCTCTACGGCTTCGGCTACGGTGTTGAACACCGGCCGGTCGAGGTGCTGGGTGCCGCCTTTGCCGGGCGTAACGCCGCCCACCACGTTGGTGCCGTATTCAATCATCTGCTGGGCATGGAACGAGCCTTCGGAGCCAGTAAAGCCCTGCACAATCACTTTAGAATCCTTGTTGACCAGAACACTCATGGAGAGAGGGGGTTAGGGGTAACGTGCGGTTGGAGGTGCAAAAAAGGGCTGTTAAAGCAGCCGGTGCGCAAAAGTAGCCCTTTTTGTGGCGGTAGCAAGGTGATACTTTTCATTCCGAGGCAGGAGGAATCTAAGCCGGATTGTCAAACGACTTCACGCAAATTCCTTCTGTATCGGAATGTTAGCGGACGCCTCCCAACCGAAATTCGTACCTTTGCGGCCCCACTCTCACCAATCATTTTCCCCCTCGCATGTACCTGAATAATATAGTCGAGGCCATCGGCAACACGCCCCTGGTGCGGCTCAACAAGGTTGCGGACGGTATCAAAGGCACCGTTCTGGCCAAAGTAGAATACTTCAACCCCGGCAACTCAGTGAAGGACCGCATGGCCGTGCGGATGATAGAAGACGCCGAAAAAGCGGGTATTCTGAAGCCTGGCGGTACTATTGTGGAGGGCACCTCCGGCAACACCGGCATGGGCTTGGCACTAGCGGCCATCACCAAAGGCTACAAGTGCATATTTGTGATGAGCGACAAGCAAAGCAAAGAAAAGCAAGACATCCTGCGGGCCGTGGGCGCCGAAGTGGTGATTTGCCCCGTCGATGTGGAGCCCGACGACCCCCGTTCTTATTACTCGGTAGCCCGCCGCATCACCGCCGAAACGCCTAACTCGTTCTACCCCAACCAATACGACAACCTCTCGAACACGGCGGCGCACTACGAAAACACCGGCCCCGAGCTTTGGGAGCAGACCGAGGGCAAGATCACGCACCTGGCCTGCGGCGTGGGTACCGGCGGTACCATCTGCGGCACGTCCAAGTACCTGAAGGAGCAAAACGTCGACCTCGTAACCGTTGGTATCGACACCTACGGCTCGGTGTTCAAGAAGTACAAGGAAACGGGGATTTTCGATAAAAACGAAATCTATCCTTATAAGACCGAAGGCATTGGCGAGGATATTTTGCCTAAGAATGTTAACTTCGACGTCATTGATCTGTTCATCAAAGTCACAGACCAGGACGGAGCCGTCATGACGCGCCGCCTAGCGAAGGAAGAGGGCTTGTTCGTCGGATGGTCTTGTGGCTCGGCAGTGTACGGGGCGCTGGAATACGCCCGGCAGCACCTTCAGGAAGACGACACTATGGTTGTCATCCTGCCTGACCATGGCACCCGGTACTTGGGTAAGATTTACAACGATGATTGGATGCGGGAGCAAGGTTGGTTGTAAAACCAATCCTGATTCAACGCCTGTCCCCATTCGTGCCTTATTGAAAAACAAACCGCTTATGTCGAAGAAGTTGCGCAGCATTGTACTGGTTGATGACAATGAAACCACTAGTTTTCTGAACAACCGCTTGCTTAGTCGTCTCGACGTGGCCGACCAAGTGCACACCTTCCGCAAAGCCGAGCAGGCATTTCAATTTCTGTGGGGTGAAAATGAAGCGTCCGCTGACCCAGATGCCGTGCCCGCACTGGTATTCGTTGATTTGAAAATGCCGGGCATGGACGGGTTCGAGTTTTTAAAGCTTTATGACGCGCTACCCGACCAATCGAAAGCAAAAACCGTCATGGCCGTCCTCACTACCTCCATGCACGCCGCCGATACCGCCCGCGTCGCCCAATACCCGGATGTGGAGTATCTGGCCAAGCCGCTAACCGAGGAAAAAATGGAGAAGCTGCTGAAAAAGCGGTTCTAAGGACCCCACCTCCTCTCCTCGGGGAGAGGGAACCAGCTCTAAAAAACGATACTAGTAAAAGTAGAGAAGGCCCGCTAGACAACTAGCGGGCCTTCTTTTTTTTGAGTTAGAACTACAGCTAGTTCCCTTCTTTCTGAGGAGGGGGCTAGGGGGTGAGGTCCACGCCACCAAGCTACACCACCGCCTCCACAAACCGGAAGGCCTCGCCATCGAACAGCCCTTTGTCGCTTAGTTTCAGGCTCGGAATAACCAGCAGCGCCATAAAGGAAAGCGTCATAAACGGCGCCCCAAGCGGAGATCCAAGCTGCCTCGATAGCGCATCAATAGCGGCGTAGGATTCTGCCACGCGGTACCCGTCCTGCTCCGACATAAGGCCCGCTACCGGCAACGGCAGCACCAGTTCTTCGCCGTTGGCCCCGACGGCCGCCAGGCCGCCGCGCGCCTCCATTACCAGGTTCACCGCCCGCGCCAGGCTCGCATCGTCGCAGCCAACGGCGGTAATGTTGTGCGAATCGTGGCCGACGCTGCTGGCGAGGGCGCCGTGTTTCAAGCCGAAACCTTTGATGAAGGCCACCGCTGGCGGAGCAGCCTGGTAGCGGTTTACGACGGTCAGCTTCAGCGTGTCTTCTGCGACATCGGGTACTACCAAGCCGTTTTCTACGCGAGCCGGCAGGTCGTGGCGGGCGGTGATAAGCTGGCCATCGAAGCACTCAATTACTCTGATGGTTGCCTGGGTTTGGTTGGGCGCAGAAAGCTGGAAATCCTCGGCACTAACGGGGTAGGCGTGGAAGTTGTTGACGACGCGACCGGGCACCGATGCAAGGAGGGTATTGCCGCTTTCGGCTACCAACTCACCGTTCAAGTAAGTTTGCCGCACCCGGAAATCCGTCAGGTTGTCGACCACGATAAAGTCGGCGGGGTCACCGGCGCGGAGCAGGCCGACGGGCAGGCGGTAGTGCTCGACGGGGTTGCGGCAAGCCACGCGCAGTACTTTCAGTACGTCTTGACCGCGAGCCACGGCGCGCTGCACCAGCTGGTTTATGTGGCCGAGCACCAGCGTGTCGGGGTGCTTGTCGTCGGAGCAAAACATCAGGTGCTCGTAGTGCTCGGGCAGCAAGTCAATCAGCGCGTCGAAGTTGCGGGCCGCCGAGCCTTCCCGGATCAAAATTTTCATGCCCACGGCCAGCTTGTCGAGGGCTTCTTCGGCGGTGAAGCATTCGTGGTCGGTGCTGATGCCGGCTTCGGCGTAGCGTTGGGCGTCGGCACCGCGCAGGCCGGGGGCGTGGCCGTCGACGGGCCGGCCGTACTGCTGCGCCAGCCTGATTTTCTCTATCACGTCCGCGGCACGGTTGAGCACGCCGGGCCAGTTCATCATCTCCGCCAGATAGCCGATTTCCGGGTTCTGGAACAATTGCTCGATGTCCGGCGCCGTTATTTCGGCACCCGCCGTTTCGAAAGGCGTAGCCGGCACGCACGACGGCGCCCCGAAGCAGAACTTAAACGGTACTTGCCGGCCGCTTTCCAGCATGAACTCCACGCCCGCCACGCCCAACACATTCCCGATTTCGTGCGGGTCCGACACCGTGGCTACCGTGCCGTGCACCACTGCCAGCCGGGCAAACTCGGCCGGTATCAGCAACGAGCTTTCAATGTGCACATGCGCATCCACGAAGCCCGGCAGCGCATACGGTAGGCTAGGGTCCGGCTCGGAGGCACCGGTTGGCTCGATGGCTCGGATACGGCCATCGGCTACGTGTACAACGGCAGGAGCTATGGTATTGGCAAACAGATCGATGACGTTGGCCTGTAAACTAAATTCGGCGGACATAAGTTGGGGGAGAAGCTGTACAAGACTGGCCGCCAAAGAGCGGCAGACCAGTAAAGAACCATATATTTGTAGAAATCTGCGCCAGTGAAAAAGATTGCCACCCTATTGATAACGGCCCTTTTCCTAGGTTCGGGCCTTGCTACTACCGGCTGCGCCAGTCGCACGCCGCAGCAGAAGAAAACCGCGTCCTATAAGCGCAAAGCCGCCATCGGCAAAATTCCCTGCCCCTGCGACAGTCACTAGCTCCGTGAGTATCAGCTAGCTCACATTATTTATAGTAGTTTGTTTTCTAGTTCATGAATAAAAGCTCTACCGCTACCAGCCGGTTTACAAAATGCCGTGTGCTATCATTCCTTATAGTTGGGCTTCTGATAAGCGCGGGAGCACAAGCGCAGGTTGGGCTGATTAGCGCAGGTGTGCGGTTGGCAACTATGGGCGCAATTTCAGCAGCCAGCGGCATGTCTGAGGTTGGCAAAGGGCAATATCAATTACCCGATCAAAGCTGGCATCCTGCTAAAATATGGATGGAGGGCTTAGAGAGAGTACATCTTCAGGAAGAGGGAAGCAAAAAGAAAAAGATTCTGCTGGCGAGTGAAATGCAGATGCTAGCTGTTAGGGCCGACACTTTTCGAGTGGTACGCAACTTCGCCGATCCGAAAAAGCCCGATAAGCAAGTGGCGGCTTGCTTCATGAAGCAGATATACAACGGAGGGGGATATCTGTTAACCGCCTACCAGTGGGGCGGTATAAACTCCCCGGAGTGGAACGGGGATGGCCTAATGCTCAGCCACGGGACGGAGATTATGGCTGTACCAGTGAAGCGCGAAGAGTTTGAGCGGATGATGCTGGCTCTTTTTGGGGACCATCCGGGCTTGGCAAAACAGCTTCAAGCCGGCGATTTAAGAGCTAAGCACACCAAGCAAATTGTAGCGTTGTACGTGAATTGGAAGCGCCAGCCTCCCAAGTAGAAAATGCAAGAAGTGTCCTTGTTTTTCAGTTGCCGATCTGCTTCCTAATAGACATGAGGTGCATTCTACCCCTTCCGGCGTTCCTTGTGCTGGTTGCTCTTGCTGGCGGCGCGCAAGCACAACGCAGGCCCGTGGCCTTTCCTGCGCCTACGCCCGCACCTATTGAAGATGCGGCCCTGCGCCGTGGTGCCGGGCACTCCGGTTCCTACCAGGGCCTCGACGGGATATGGCATGCGGTGCAAATAGAAGACTGGCAGAACGATCGGGTATATATGAGTGATGCGGGCAGCACCTACAAAGCCTATTCTCCTACCGAATTGAGACGTTTTGTAGTAATGGGCGATACCGTGGTTGCCGTGCACGACTTCGTTGTGCCCATCCGTCGCTCTCTCTTCAAGCACCGGCCCCGGTTGGTGCCCGTGGCCTTTGCGCGGCAGCTATATCGGGGCGGCAGCTTTCAGTTGCTCGACTACGACCCGCCGCGGCCTGCTACGCTTGTCTCCGCGCTTTCCAGCCGGCTGCTGCTCCGGCGCGGCCAGGAAGCGTGGCAGGTGCTGCCCACCAATACCGCAAAGTTCAATCAGCTGATGCTGACGCTGCTCAGTAACAATCTGGAGCTGGCGGCGGGCTTGCGGGCCAACCAGTATCGCCTTCGGCGCGACGCCGCGCAGCTGCTCGAGCGGTATACCGATTGGCAGACGCGTCAGTTTCTTGAATCTACTGCCCGTCCTACTCGTTAACTTTACGCTGATGTCTGCCGCCGAATCTCCTACTGCCGCCTTGCGCGCTGCCGCCGAAGCCGTCCGCCAACAATTGCAGGCCAGTGCCTACGATGCCACGGCCGTGCAGCAGCTAGCCGACTTCATCGAAGCCCAACGCAGCACCCTCCCTACCACCGAGCGACAAGGAGTAACAACGGCGTTAGGCTGCTTTTTGGGGCAGTGCCTCGTGGAAACCTACGGCGGCACGTGGGCGCAGGGACCCGACGGCACGACTGGCGTCGGTATCGATCAGCAGCACTTCTTCAATCCGTTCTTTCGCGTAGCCGAGCAGTTCGAAAAAGGACTGCCTGAATCGGTGGCTGCTTTTTTTGCGTCAGTACCCATTCACTTGGCAAATCCGGGGCGTAGACAGTGGATTTCGTAAAATTCACTGAAAAAAATAGGGGGTAAACTCCACAGGCAGTAGATTAGACCAACCTGGGGGGCTGTAAACAGGGGGTTTATAGTCATTTCAGATGAAATATCAACTCCTGTACCCATGCGCCATTTGCAAGAAGCGGCCGAAGCCGTACGAAAAAATCTTAACCTAACTCAGTTTGATGAAAAGGCGGTGCAGGCGCTGGCCGATTTCATTGAAAACGAACGGCCTAACGTGCCGGCCGAAAGCCGCGACGCGGTGGTAAATGCGTTGGGATGTTTTTTAGGCGAGTGTATCATCCGTAGCTTTGGGGGCTGGTGGCGCACTGACACCCGCGGCACAGCGGGCGTGCAGATCGGTCAAAACTGCTTTCTGCATCCCAATTTCATCATCGAACAACAGTTTAAGCGGGGAATGGCCGAGTCGGTAGCGGAGTTTTTCACTTCCTTGCCAACCAGGCTTCTGAACTCGCCACCACCCCGCAGAACCTGGATTCCGGTACCAGTACCGGTTTTCCGCCGACCGATGTAACTATGAGAAAAATCGTCATTGCCATCGACGGCTACTCCTCGTGCGGCAAAAGCACTACGGCGAAAGCCGTGGCCGCCGAGCTTGGATACGCCTACATCGACACCGGGGCCATGTATCGCGCCGTGACGCTGTATCTGCTCGAAAACAATATCCGCTTTGACGATTTGCCTCGCGTAGAGCAGGCCTTGCACGAGATGCACATCACCTTCAAGCGCAACCGCAAAACTGGGCGCAACGAACTCTGCCTCGACGGGCGTATTCGGGAAGATGAAATCCGGCAGATGCGCATTTCCAATTTAGTGAGTGAAGTATCGAGTATTCCGGCCGTGCGCCACGCCATGGTGGCGCAACAGCAGCGCATGGGCCGCAAACGGGGCGTGGTAATGGATGGCCGCGACATTGGCACCACAGTTTTTCCGGATGCCGAGGTCAAAATATTTATGACGGCCGAAGTGCAAACCCGCGCCGAGCGGCGACGGGACGAGTTGGCGCTGAAAGGCGAGCAAGTAGCCGTAGAGGAGATAGTGGAAAACTTGCGCAAGCGTGACCACCTCGACTCGACCCGTACTGAAAGCCCGCTGCGCCGGGCCGCCGATGCCGTCATGCTCGATACCACGCACATGATGATCGACGAGCAGGTGGATTTTGTGTTGGAACGCGTGTCGGCGATGCTGTTTGCGTTGGCTTCCAGCGCCGACAATGAACGGAACGGCAACGAAGTGGTTGTATAAGATTAGTGCCTGATGCTTAGCGCGTAGTGCTTAGGCATTAGAATTGTGAGGACCTTCAAGCCAGCACTACGCACCAAGTACCACGCACCTACGCACCTAGAATCCATGAACGTTACCATCGATAAGAATTCCGGATATTGCTTTGGGGTTGAATTCGCTATTCAGATGGCGGAAGACGAACTGGCCCACGACGAAACCCTGTATTGCCTCGGCGACATTGTGCACAACCGCATGGAAGTGGAGCGCCTGCACGAGCAGGGCCTGCGCATCATTGACCGCACCCAACTCGAGCAACTACACGACTGCAAAGTTCTTATCCGGGCCCACGGCGAGCCACCGGAAACCTATCAGCTGGCCCTGCGCAACAACATCGAGCTCATTGACGCCTCTTGCCCGGTGGTACTCAAGCTTCAGAACCGCGTGAAGCACGCCTTCGATACCAGCAAGCGCCAGAATGGCCAAATCGTTATTTATGGCCAGCCCGGCCACGCCGAAGTAGCGGGCCTGAATGGCCAGACCGGCAACCGTGCCGTCATCGTTATGACCGAGGCCGACCTCGACCAGGTGGATTTTTCCCGGCCCGTTACGCTTTTCAGCCAGACCACCAAGAGCACGGCCGGATTCTACCACATGAAGGCCGTTATCGAGGAGCGTATCAAAGCGGCTGGCGGCTCGCTGGAGTTTTTCGATGCCAACGACAGCATCTGCCGCCAGGTAAGCAACCGGGAGCCGGCTCTGGCCCGGTTTGCCGCCGAGCACGACGTAGTGATATTCGTGAGTGGCCGCAAAAGCTCGAACGGGAAGGCGCTGTTCTCGGTGGTCAACAAAACCAACCCGCGCAGCTACTTTGTCGAGAACGAGCAGGAAATAGACGAAGACTGGTTTCAGGGAGTTGAGGCAGTCGGCATTTGCGGAGCCACCAGCACACCCATGTGGCTGATGCAGCGCGTGAAAGAACGTATTGAGCAGGTGCCGGAAACGGTCTGAAGGTGAAATAGTGAGATGGTGAGATGGTGAGTTTGTTTTT
>NZ_DASVSY010000105.1:0-175665 GCF_036387835.1 Hymenobacter sp.
GCCGTGTTGGCCTACACCAAACTGGAGGCCCTCAAGCTCAAGTGCGGCATCGGGCATTTTCGCCTCAAAGCTCAACTCTATGCCGTCGGCCTAAAAGCCATGTACCGGCAACTCGGGCAACTCCGTGCGTAACATCAGTAAGTAAGTTGTCTTGATTCCAGAATACGTGCGTTGCGGCTTGGTCTTCGTAGCGCAGCATGTAATCGTAAGAAGGCGCGTTGGAACTGGTGTCGGGCTCCGCAGACCTATCCTCTATAAGCTCGGCGATACTTGCTTGGTAGCTCTTTTTGAAAGCGCCAAGTTGCTGCTCCCAATACTGCTCTGGCGAGGCTGGTGCCGCTTTCGTGTCCAACGTGTCGCCGCGTAGGCCAAGCAGAATGCCGGCTGCTAACGTGCTCCGTGCTGATTCGGAACCGTTGGTGGGCACCAAGACGTGCAAGCTCGTGCGGCCGTATGCCGATTTTAACTTGTCGGGATAAGCGGCTACGGAATCGGTGAAGTAGAGGGAAACAAATTTGGTGCTGCCCGGAAGAGCAACTTCGCGCAATTGCACGGGCTGGCCGGCCCGGAACCCTAATAGTTCTTTGCCATTCAGGCGCAGCCGCCACACCGCCCCGTCGGAATTTGCGTCCGATAGTTCCGGGTTCCGGTCGCGCATCACCACACTGTCGGGAGTTACAACGGCATCGTAGTCGGACCTGACTTCGTACGGCCGCCCATCGGGGCCGCTATACGAACCGATGAAGCTGGCCTTGTTGCGGTTTTCCTGGCCAGCGGGCAGCCTTTGCAGGTGGAGCGTGACCGTTTCGGCGCCAAGCGTGCCACGGTAGCACCGATACCAAATGCCGGGCGTATCCTGAGGTACAGATGATTCCGACTGTGTTTTTGTTAGGCTGGTGCTAGCCTTAGTTCCGGAGTCGGTTTTGGATTGGCAAGCAGCCATTAAGCTACCTAGCAGCACTATGTAAACACGGATAATAGGCAAGCGACCGGCAATAAGTAAGCTCATCTTATAAGGCTTAACAAAGAAAGACATGTGCAATATATTGTTATAAAAGTACCTCAGCAGTCTATACCTCGTAGGTACCGACATCTATTACACCATCATCTTTCACATTCTTTTTTATGAGCTACATCAAAGCCAGCCAAGACGCCAACGGGGAGGACATCAAATTGCACTACACCGACCAGGGCCAAGGCAAAACCGTCGTGCTGATTCACGGCTGGCCCCAGAACCACGAAGCCTGGACTTATCAGCTTGGCGAGCTGCCCAAGCATGGCTTGCGCGTGGTGGCATATACCCGCCGCGGCTTCGGCAATTCATCCAAGCCTTTCGAGGGCTACAACTACGACACCCTGGCCGACGACTTGAAGGCGGTACTCGACACGCTTGACCTACAGGACGTAACGCTGGTGGGCTTCTCAATGGGCGGCGGCGAAGTGGCCCGCTACATGAGCCGCCACGGCGGAGCCCGCGTATCGAAAGTGGCTTTTATATCGGCCGTAACCCCGTATTTGCTGAAAACCGACGACAACCCCGACGGCGTACCGCAATCCGTGTTCGACGACATCTTGGCGAACATCAACAAAGACCGGTTCGATTTCCTGCAGTCGTTCGGCAAAGACTTCTACGGGGTTGGCGCCCTCAGCAAGCCTGTCAGCCAGGCGGTACTCGACTGGTCGTTCGGCATGGCCTCGTTGGGCTCGCACCAAGCCACCGTGGAATGCGCCAAAGCCTTTGCCACTACTGATTTTCGCGCTGACCTAGCTACTATCACTGTGCCCGCCCTCGTTATTCACGGCGAGGACGACAAAACGGTGCCCATCAAAAACAGCGGCGCCCGGATGAGTGAGCACCTGAAGCAAGCCACCTACGTTGTTTATGACGGCGCGCCGCACGGCTTGTTCATCACCGATAAAGACAAGCTAAGCGCAGACTTAGTGAAATTCGCGACTGGTTCGTAAGTATCGCTCCTCGGTATAGCTGCCAACAGCTATCCATAAACAAAAAGCCCTTGCCTCGTTCACACGAGGCAAGGGCTTTTTGTTTGGCGCCAGTTTACAATTAATTCACTAGGGCAGGTTGTTGCAGGCTGTAGCATAAAGCACAGCAAGGCTTGAACCTAGGGCAAAAAAAAGCCGGTAAGCATAGCTCCCGGCTTAATTATTCAGATAGGCGTGCCAGTTATGGTCGATGGTACCAGCGCTGAGCTTGAGGAAACCGGATAGGGTCGGTTTCTTCGGCTGCTGTCTTATCGTGAGGCCAGCTTCCTGCGGGGTTCGGTGCCCTTTGGCGTGGTTGCACCGGGAGCAAGCCGTCAGCAGGTTGCCCCAACTGGAGTCGCCGCCGCGCGAGCGGGGCAATACGTGGTCGAGGGTCAGGTTTTTGGTCGAGCCGCAGTATTGGCACTCGAAATGGTCGCGCTTCATGATGTTGTGCCGGCTTAGGGCGATGCCTTTATACGGCACACGCACATAGCGCTGCAACCGGATAATGCTAGGTTTCGGAAACGACTTGCTGACGGTACGCAATACGCCGTTTTCCGAGTTGGCAATCATCTCGGCTTTTTCAAGAAACAATAGAACAAAGGCCTTCTGCACACTGCACAGCGTGATGGCTGTGTAATCACCATTCAGAACTAGAACTTTTTGGTCCATACGCTTTACAAAGGAGTAATCATCAGGTACAGCGAAAGCTAGATGATTCTAAGCGTATTAACAATAGCCAGAAAGTTTAGTTTCTCTTGATCAATTGCCGGTATTCAGTTGCCAGGTCGTTCATACTGGTACCTGACCTTACGCCGTGGTGGGGTGTGGTCCTCCGACTGCGTAACAGCAACTGGTAACTCACAACTGGCAACCGGCAACTCAATCCGGCAGCAGGCGCTTGATCAGGCGCAGCTTGTGGGTGTATTTCTGCCGGTCGCGGTTGAAGATGCCATTGTGGTCGAGGGGGTCGATGCGCACTTCGCCGCTGGCGTGGATAATTTGCTGCTCGTCAAGCAGCAGGCCCACGTGGACAATGTTGCCTTCGGCGTTGTCGAAGAAAGCGAGGTCGCCGGGTTGGGTTTGGGCGACGAAGTGAACGGTTTGGCCGAGGTTGATTTGCTGGCGGGCGTCGCGGGGGAGTTGCACCCCAATGAGGCCGTAGAGCTGCTGCATCAGGCCCGAGCAGTCGATGCCGAAGAGGCTTTTGCCGCCCCACAGGTAGGGCGCTTTCAGGTACACCAGGGCCATTTTCTGGAGCAAGCGCAAGCGGGCGTCGGCGGGACCGTGCGGACCGTGGCCATTTTGGGGGTTGGTGGCGGCCCCGTTGTAGAAAAGCTGCCGCTCGCCGAGGCGCAAGGTCATGCCGTCGAAAAACGGTAGGCGCGAGCCTAGCTGCACCGGAATCCGGGTGGCGGGGTCACTTACCATCTGCACCACATCGAGGGTGCGCGGGTGGTCTTGGGCCTGCCAGGCAACTAAGTATTCGGCCGTGACGGGCGTGTGCTGCTTGCCATCCATCCAGCCCACATACTGGTCGGCCGCCGTGCGCACTTGCACCCACTGATTCTGTACCAGCAAAATAGAATAGCACTCCCCGAAAATCAGTTGGGTAACGATTTCGGCTTTATCCGTAGGCTCGGCGCGTACCGGCACGACGCTCAGCGCGCAGATTCCGTGTTCCAAGGTGGTGAAATTGTGAAATGGTGAATTTGTGGAACGGGGGCAAGTATTTTCGCGGAATCTACTCGCTACCTATAGTGCTCTTCAGCGCGAAGCTCCTTTTTTAACCTGAACTCACCAAGCATCTTCCACAAATTCACCACTTCACAAACTCACCTAATAATCGCGGGCGCGGTCTAATTCGCGTTTCTGATCTTTTTCCTTGATGCTTTCGCGCTTGTCGAACAGCTTCTTGCCTTTGGCCAGGGCAATTTCCAGCTTAGCAAAGCCCCGGTCGTTGACGAACATCCGGATGGGAATGATGGTGAGGCCCTGCTCCTGGTTTTTGTTGGCGAGTTGGTTTAGCTCGCGCTTGTTGAGCAGAAGTTTGCGAGGCCGGGTTGGCTCGTGGTTGTTGTAGGTACCGGCGGTGTATTTGGCAATAGTAAGCCCGTGCACCCACAAGCTGCCGTCGGGTTGAAATACGCAATAGCCGTCCTGAATCTGCACGCTGCCGTCGCGGATGCTCTTTATTTCGGTGCCTTGCAGCATAATGCCGGCGTCGTATTTCGCCAGGAACGCATATTCGTAGGAGGCGCGGCGGTTCAGGATGTTGACGCGCTTGGGGGTATCTTCTTTCTTCATCACTAATGGTCACTGAATTTTCGCTGATTCCACTGATTGAATAGAACAGGGGAATCGATGGGTTAAGCAACTATGGTGGGGCAACTATAGTTGCTGGCGCAACTGCTGGAAGCGGGCTTCAAGCTTCGCCTTGCTTATGATGCGCTGGCCGGTGCGGCCGGTGGCTACCAGTCGCTCGCCTACCCGAGCTTCTACGTAGCAGATGAGTTCGGCGCCTTCCAGTCGTTCAAAAATAGCTTGAATTTCCACGGTTTCTTTTTCGAAGGCCGGGGCGCGGTGCTCAATGGTTAATAGGGTACCAATGCCCTCCTCCTCTTCTTCCAGCATCAATTCCACAAACTGCCGGCTGCTCCATTCCAACGCCTGTCCTAAGGCAAACGTGCTTAGCACCGGATGAATTAGCTTGCCATTGAGCACCGCGAAATCCTGCGGCGTTACAGGGAAGGAGTAGCTTTGAATGTCGCCAGGGTGGAAAATGTGTTTCATGTTGCGGGTTGCTTGTCTCTGGTTACGCAGCAAGCGTGCTATCGATCAAGCGGGGAGAGGCTTCAGCGCGAAGCGCAAGCTTCGCGCCTCGTTGAACGACTGGCATTGCTAACGCAGCAACGAAGATGTTCAACAATATGCGAAGCGTAGGCTTCTCGCTACAGCTTTCGGCACGCCGACTTGAACCTAGAAACTAGGAACCTGAGACTAGCTTCAACCTTGGATCGGAGCTTACCAATTGGGAGGCGAAGTCACCGGCCTGGTACTGGAAGTGGGCGGTCATGGCAACCATGCCAGCATTGTCGGTGCAGAATTGGAAGGCGGGAACAAACACTTGCCAGTGTTGCGTGGCAGCTTCGTCTTGCAAGGCCTGGCGCAGGCCGGAATTAGCGGCTACGCCGCCGGCCAGGGCAACGTGGGTGAGGTGGTGGTCGGCGGCGGCGCGGCGCAGCTGGCGCAACAACGTTTGGATAATGGTGTACTGAATGCTGGCGCAGAGGTCGGGCAAGTTTTCCTGAATGAAGGTTGGATTGGCAGCAGTTTCTTTCTTCAGGAAGTACATAACGGCGGTTTTCAGGCCGCTGAAGCTGAAATCATAGCCAGGCATAGCCCCGACGGGAAACGGGAAACGCGTGGGGTTGCCCTCCCGGGCCAGCTTGTCGAGGTGGGGGCCGCCGGGGTACGGCAGGCCGAGCTGCTTGGCGGTTTTGTCGAAGGCTTCGCCAGCAGCATCGTCGATGGTTTGGCCGATGATTTCCATGTCCAGCGCGCTGCGCACAATCACTAGTTGGGTGTGGCCGCCGCTCACGGTGAGGCACAGAAACGGAAACTCCGGCCGCGGCTCTTCAATGAAATGCGCTAAAATGTGGGCCCGCATGTGGTTGACGGCAATCAGGGGCTTACCGAGGGCTAGCGCCAGGGTTTTGGCGAACATGCCGCCCACCAGCAACGACCCAAGCAGGCCCGGTCCCTGCGTGAAAGCCACAGCATCCAGGTCCTTCTTCTCGACCCCGGCCTTCTGCAACGCGGCCGTCACGACCGGAATCAGGTGTTGTTGGTGGGCACGGGAGGCCAGCTCGGGCACTACGCCGCCGTACAACTCGTGGACTTGCTGGGTAGCCACCACGTTGGAGCGAATTTCTCCGTCTACCATTACAGCAGCGGAGGTGTCGTCGCAGGAAGATTCGATGGCGAGAATGGTAGGCATTTTTGTTTTTTAAGCTTGGTCGGCAGGTATTATAAAGAACGTCATGCAGAGGTGCAGCCGAAGCATCTCGCGTGCTGGCATCGAGTGCTATTGAATTAGCATACTAGCAAAATGCGTCAGTTGCTCAGCATCCTTAGCCCTACAACATTTGCAGGCCTCAACACAACAGGCTATGAGAACCTAAAGAAGTGGTTACTTCGTCGTGACCTGTTCTGAAATAGACGGAATTTCAAACAAAGTTCGTTTAAAAGCTTAAACTGATTCCCTTGAATGCAGTCTGAAGCTTAACCAATGGCTGCGTGGTATCGTTCTTGCGACAGCGCTAACGCAACCATAGGTCTCTACCACGCACCGGTTAACCTGTATCTTCGCCTTTTCCGCTCTGTTTTAGCCCGTTTCGCCTGTGCCTCGTTTCGTTTCTATTCTGCTGAAAGTGCTGCTGGTCCTGGTGCTAGTGGTGGTGGTGGCAGTGGTGGGCACTTTGGTAGCGCTACGGATTCCGAGCGTGCAGACGCGGCTGGTACAACAGGCGGCCAGTATTCTGACCGACAAGCTAGGGCAAAAGGTAGTGGTGGGCCGGGTGGATGTACGGCCGTTTTCGCGGGTGCTGCTGCAAGGCGTGCGGGTGCTCGACCGGCGCGGCGGGGAGCTGTTCAACATTGGCCGGGCCGATGCTTCCATCAATTTATTCAGCGTTTTCGACCCGTCGCACCTGCACATCAGCAACCTTACGCTGGAGGAGCCGCGCTTCGCCCTAGTCACCTATAAAGACCAGCCCGATTCCACCAACCTTACGCAGTTTCTGAGGGCGGTGCGCCGCCTGATGGGCCCCGCTGACACCACCAAAGTCAGTAAGAAGCCCTTCGACTTCAAGATTGAAACCGTCAGCTTGCGCAACGGCCGCTTCATCCTAGAAAACCAGACCAAGCCCCGCGCCGCTTATTACGGCCGCTCGATGGACTACGCGCATATGCAGGTCGACAGCATCTACGCCGACGTATCGGAAATTCAGCTGCACGGCGACACGATTCACACCCAGATCAACGGCTTGCGCGGAGTGGACACGCCCTCCCGGACGCGCCTACGGGAACTGACGTCCAACATGACCTACGCCGCCAAGTTTTGGGAGTTTGATAAGCTGACTTTACGCATAGGCAACAGCCAGATCAGCAACTTCTTGCGCTTCGAGTACCGGCGGTTTCTCAACTTCACTAGCTTCAACGATTCGGTGCGGGTGGTGGCCCGGCTGCAACCCTCGCGCCTCTACTCCGACGACATTGCCCAGTTTGCGCCCCAACAGTCGGTGCGCGACTTAAAGGAAACCGTGCTGATTTCGGGCGAGGTCACCGGCTACGTGCACGACTTCCACACCAAGAATCTGGACATCCGCTACGGCCAGAACACCCGCGTCGTCGGCAATATTGGGGTGGAAGGGCTGCCGAATTTCAAGGAGAGCTTCATTGAAATGAAGCTGCAGCCTTCGGTGATTGATGGGCGCGACATCCGGCGCTACATCCCGGCCAAGGGCTGGCCCTACGTGCAGCGGCTGGGCCGGGTGCAGCTGAAAGGGCAGTTCCTGGGCTTCTACAACGACTTCGTGGCCAACGGCTCGTTCAATACCGCCCTGGGCTCGGTGGTGTCCGACGTCAACCTGAAATTCAAAACCGACCCGCGCTTTTCTTCATACGAGGGCGACATTCGCACCACCAACTTCCAGCTCGGCAAGCTGCTCGGCCAGGAAAAAACGGTGCGCGACATCACCATGAATGGCCGGGTGCAAGGCGTAGGCTTCTCGCCCAAAAGTGCCCGCGTAACGGCCCGTGCAACGGTGCAGAGCGTGTGGATCAACGGGTACCGGTACCGCAACATCACCACCGATGGCCGCTTCAGCAGCGAATCGTTTACGGGGCGTATTGCCGCCAACGACCCAAGTTTGCAATTCGATGCCAACGGTACCATCGACCTCAACAAAGCCACCCAAGCCTTCGACGTGCGGGCCCGCATCCGCCGCGCCGACCTACGCGCCCTCGGCCTCACCAAGCAAAGCGTAACAGTAGCTACCACTGCCAACGTGAAGTTTCGGGGCCTGCGCCTCGACGATTTGCTGGGCCGCATTGTTCTGCGCAACACGCGCCTTGGCTACGGCGGCCGCACTGTGGTCTTGGATACATTCGATGTGCTCAGCCAGCGCACGGCGGGGCAGCGCCAGTTTACGGTCCGCTCAGAAGCGCTCAACCTGACGGCCACTGGCAACTACAACTACACCGAAGTGATTCGTAGCGCCCAAGTGCTGCTGACTGAATATCAACTCAACTTCGAGAGCGACGATGCGGCCATTGCCAACTACTACCGCCGCAAGCGCCAGTCGCCCATTCGGGACTATGCTATTGCGCTGGATTTGTATTTGAAGAAGCCGAATCCGGCGTTGCAGCTGTTTATGCCGGGGCTGAAAGTGTCGAACTACTCGCGCATCGACGGCTCGTTCCGCAACGGGCAGACCTCGATATTCCAGCTTGGCGGCAGCTTCGATACGTTGCAGATTGATAGCATCCGCACCTACCGCACGGCGTTCGACTTCACTACTTCCAAGCTGCCCTACCAGCCCGAGGTGCTGGCGCAGGCCAGCGTAACGTCGGAGCGGCAGGTGCTGCCGACGCTGGGCCAAACTGAGCGGTTTTATGTGGAAGGCGTGTGGGACCAGGAGCGCATCAACTTCTCGACGGCCCTGGCGCAAACCAATACCACCAACCGAGCACAGATCAATGGGGCGCTTTCGTTTTTGCCTAATGCCGTGAAAGTGGTATTCAGGCAGTCGGGGGTGAACCTACTGGGCAAGGACTGGAGCATTGCGCAAGACAATGCGGTGGTGATTTCCAGCAAAGGCAAAGAGGTTGACATTCAGAACCTGAGCTTGAGCAACGGGCCGCAGAGTATCAGTGCGCAAGGTTTTATTTCGCAGGATGCCAGCAAAGAGCTGAAGCTAACGGTGAAGGACATGGAGTTGGGTACGCTCAATTCACTGATCAAGCAGAACTTGACCGGCCGCGTAAATGCCGAAGGCACGATGAGCGGCGTGTACGGCCCGCTGGCCATCAACTCCACCCTCACCGTCGACTCGATGCGGATGGACAAGGTGCTGATTGGGGACGTGAGCGGGAAAAGCAGCTGGGACAACCGCGCCAAGCAGGCCCTGCTAGACCTGGACGTGCTCCGCGGCGGACAGCGCGCGGTGCGCGTGGCCGGTGCCATTGCGCCGAGTGCCGAAGCAGACCAGCTCAACCTAACGGCCGTGCTCGACACGGCCCCCGTGAAGCTGGCCGAGCCCTTCCTCAAAACTATTTTTCGTGACCTGGGCGGCACGGCCGTAGGTACCCTGCGTCTGGCTGGCCGCTTCAACTCGCCCCGCCTCACCGGCACGCTCGACGTGACTGAGGGCCAGCTCACGTTCATCTACCTGAATACCACTTACACTTTCTCCGACCGCATTCGGTTTACCGAAGACCGGATTGTCCTGCGCGACATTCGGATGCGCGACCCGCTCGGCAACACCGGCACCATCACCGGCGACATTTTTCACGACGGGTTCAAGAACATGCGGCTGGACCTGGATGCCACGTTCCGTAAGTTACTGGTGCTCAATACCACGCGCAAAGACAACCAGCTTTACTTCGGCACGGCCTATGCCACGGGCACGGCCCGCGTTAATGGGCCCTCTACCAACCTGGTAGTGAACGTGCAGGCTAAATCCGACCCTGGCACGCGCCTTTCCCTACCGCTCGACAATGCCGCCAAAGCCGAGCAGGCCAGCTACATCCGCTTTGTGAACCGCAACCTGCTCGATACGGCCCGTACGCCCGTTCCGGTAGGCGTGCAGGACAAGATCGACTTGTCGGGCATCCGGCTGAACATGAACCTGGAGGTAACGCCCGATGCCTACGTGGAAATTCTGCTGGACGAAAGCACCGGCGACGTGATTCGGGGCACGGCCGCGGGCCGGCTGCGCCTCAACATCGACACGCGCGGCGACTTCAACATGAGCGGGCAAATCGAGATTGTGCGCGGGGCCTACAACTTCACGTTGCAAGGGCTGGTCAACAAGGAATTTGTGGTGCGGCCGGGTGGTACCATCGTCTGGAACGGCGACCCGCTGGCGGGCGAAATGAACGTGACGGCCGCCTACACGCAGCGTACCTCCCTGGCCCCCGCCTTGCCCGGCAACAACGCGGTAGTACCCGTTACGGCCGTGATGAACCTGACCGGCCCGCTCCTGCTGCCGGCCATCAAGCTGAATCTGGAATTCAATGATATTCCCTCGTCGTTGGAAGGTGACTTGGCGCCGTTTCTGTCGTCGTTGCGCAACGACGAGCAGGAACTGAACCGGCAGGTGTTTAGCCTGGTGGTGTTCCGGCAGTTGGCGCAGGTGGGCTCCTTATCGTCGGTAACCTCGCTCAGGGGGCAGGACAACGCCTTGGGCAACAGCTTGGGCCAGATTATTTCCACGCAGCTCGGCGCCCTTACCTCGCAGCTCGACCCGAACCTGGAAATCAGCTTCAACTTCAATGGCCTATCGGCCGAGCAGCTGCAAGCCCTGCAAGTGCGCTTGAGCTATTCGTTTATGAATGGCCGACTGCGCGTAACCCGCGAAGGCGGCTTCAGCAGCGCTGCCACCACTACTGGCGTGCCCGTAAACGGAGCTAGTAACTCAGTTATTGGTGATTTGAGCCTGGAATACGCACTGCGCACCGACGGCAGGTTTCGGGCTAAGCTGCGCTACGAAACCACCCCGCGCGACTATAGCGACATAACCAGCCAGAACCAGGCTCGTGCTGGCATTTCCTTGCTGCACACCGAGCAGTTCGATTCTCTCAACGAGTTGTTCGCCCGTAAGCACCTGCGCCGCCGCGAAACCAACGCCCGCAAAGCCCGCGAAGTCCTTAACATCGACGACGACCCAAGAACGACGCTGTGATTGGGTGAATGGCTGAATGACTGCATTGTTAAATTGTTGGTCGTTTGATGTAGCTAGCACGACCAACAATTTAACAATGCAGTCATTCACCCAACAATTAACAATCAATAACAAACCATCCACCATTCAATAATTACCTTTGCGCCTCTATGCCCCAAACCCGTCCGACCCGTAAGAAAAAGCTTGGCAGCTACCCGCACCTCATGGTGGTGTTCAGCATTACGTTGGCGTTGCTGGTTATTGGGTTGTTTGGGCTGCTCCTGATTCATGCGCACAAGCTCTCTAACCTGGTGAAGGAGAACATCGAGATGCAAGTGTATCTGGAGCGCGACTTGCCGGCTACGGAGCTACTGCGGCTGCAGCAAGACTTTTCGCGCAAACCCTACATTGCCTTCCGCGACCAAAAGCCGCAGGTGCGCTTCTTGTCGAAGGAGGAAGGTGCCAAGCAGTTCATCGACCAGACCGGCGAAGACTTCAAGAACTTCCTTGGCGACAACCCGTTGCGCGACGCCTACATCCTGAAAATAAAGTCCGAGTATTCCGATTCGTTGCAGATGGGGCGCATCGAGCGAGAATTGAAGGCCGAGCCGGGCGTGTACGAAGTGCAGTACGTGCAAAGCCTGATCAGCTCTATCAATCTGAATGTGCGCAAACTTAGTTTAGTGCTCCTCGGCTTTGCCGTCGTGCTAACCATCGTCGTGACGGTGCTCATCAACAATACCATCAAGTTGGCCTTGTTCTCGCAGCGGTTCCTTATCCGCAGTATGCAACTGGTGGGCGCTACTTCCTTCTTCATTCAGCGGCCGTTTCTGCGCCGGGCTACCTGGCAGGGCCTTGCGAGCGGAATTCTGGCGTCGCTGCTTCTGTTAGCCTTGCTTCAATATGCCTACTTGCAAGTAGCTGACTTGCGCATCCTGCGCGACGACCGGCTTATTGGAGTGCTCCTGCTGGTGATGGTGGGCTTGGGCTGCGGCATCGGTTTCCTGAGTTCCTACCGTGCGGTGCGCAAGTACTTGGGCATGTCGTTGGATGATTTGTATTGAGTTGAATTGCTTAATTGTTGAATTGTTAAATGGCTGAGCAGGATGGTGGGGCCAATGAGCGGAAGTTTCTGCGCTTAGCCGATATCGAGTGTTACCGAATCAGCTTCGCGCTTAGCAATGTAGTGTGGAGTATCGTTTTACAATGGCCACCTTTCACTCAACATAGTCTTGGCAGCCAGTTCGTCCGCTCTATAGACAGCATTTCCGCTAATATTGCTGAAGGCTTTGGCCGCTATGGAAAGAAAGATAAAGTGAAATTTTATCGTATTGCCCGTGGCTCTTTGTTTGAGTCACTGGACTGGAACGAAAAAGCTAAAATCCGTCAAATTATTTCAATTGATACCTATAATTACATCTTTAGTGAACTCCAACGCCTACCAAAATCTATTAACTCGCTTATAAAATACACCAACGACCACCTAACAATTTAACAATTCAGCCATTCAACAATCAACCCCATGCAACCCACACAAGAACCTCGTTTTGCTTTCGGGACGCGCAACTACCGCCTGATGTTTCTTGGGCTGGCCGTGCTGGCTGCTGGCTTCGTTACTATGACGCTGGACTCCACCGATTATGGCGAAGGGTTCCTTGGCATCACCTTGGGTCCTATTTTGCTGGTTATTGGCTTTCTAATCGAGTTTTGGGCCATTATGGCGCGCCCGCATGGCTACGCTCCGGTGGCAGCCGACGCCACCACCCGCGAAACGCTGGCGCAACAGCCTGCTCCTGCTGCTCCCGTTACTGCTCCTACTTACAAACGCTCGTAGCTTTGGAGCGTGAAGCTCCAGCTTCGCGTGTGGCAGTCCGTTCCTGAAGCAACACTTCGCGGCACGGGCACGCACGCCTATCTTCTACGAGGCGCGAAGCTGGAGCTTGGCGCCACACTGCTTCCTTATGAATTACTGGCACGCGCTGCTACTCGCTATTGTTGAAGGTCTAACTGAGTTTTTGCCGGTTTCCAGCACCGGGCACATGGTTATCGTAGCCAACCTGCTCGGCATTGGGCAGCTACCTTTCACCGAAACGTACATCACCTCTATTCAGCTCGGCGCTATTCTGTCGGTGGTGGCGCTGTACTGGCGGCGGTTTTTGCAAAGCGTCGATTTCTACGTGAAGCTGCTCGTGGCATTTCTACCGTTCGGGGTGCTAGGCTTTTTGCTGAAAGATGTTATCGAGGAGTTGCTGAAAAGCGTGACGGTGGTAGCCATTTCGTTGGTGGTTGGCGGAATCATCCTGCTGTTTGTGGACCGTTGGTTTTCGGGCCCGCGCAAAGAAGTAACCACCCCTAGCCTAATGCAGGCCTTTAAAATCGGACTTTTTCAGTGCATTGCGCTGGTGCCCGGCGTGTCGCGCTCGGCAGCTACCATCATCGGTGGCCTGACCCAAGGCTTCGACCGGCGCTCGGCCGCCGATTTTTCTTTCCTGCTAGCGGTACCCACCATGTTCGTCATTACGGCTTACCAGCTCTACAAAACCTATAAGGTAAGCGCGCCGGGGGCTGATGACTTGAAGCTGCTGCTTTTCGGCAACGTTATCGCTTTTGCGGTAGGATTGCTGGCCGTAAAGTCGTTCGTGAACTTCGTGTCGCGCTTTGGCTTCCGGGCGTTCGGCTTCTACCGAATCATTGTGGGCTTGGTTATTTTGGTGATGATCGGGTTGGGTATCAACTTGAAGTTGATTTAATACCGAGTTGAAATTTCCGAAGTAACCATCCGTGTGAGTTGTTCTTACCAAAGAAACACTCATGCAAAGCGCAGCCAGCGCCAAATCAAGCAGGACGTTTTTTAGACCGTCTCGCAAAACAGTCTTTCTAAGTTTCATTCAATGCTAGACGCTTCCTTTCCTCCTTTCGACTTTGAAGCTGGCGAAGTTCTACTGCTTGATAAGCCGCTCACCTGGACCTCGTTCGATGTAGTGCGCAAAGTCAAGAACACGCTGCGCATCAAGAAAATCGGGCACGCGGGCACGCTCGACCCATTGGCAACCGGTCTGCTGATCTTGTGCACCGGCAAGAAGACCAAGGAAATCGACTTAATTCAAGCGCAGGAAAAGGAGTATACCGGCACCTTCCGCCTAGGTGAAACCACGCCTAGCTTCGACCTGGAAACGCCCGTAGATGCAGAGCTGCCTTTCGAGCACCTGACGGAGGCGGCCGTACGAGTTGCTACTGCGCCGTTTATAGGGTTGATCGAGCAAACGCCCCCGCTGTTTTCGGCGGTGAAAGTGAATGGCGAGCGGGCCTACGAAGTGGCGCGGCGCGGCGAGGAAGCCGTTATTAAAAGCAAGCAAATCACTATTAAAGAATTTGAAATAACCCGCTTGGAGCTGCCCGAGGTAGATTTTCGGGTAGTTTGTTCGAAAGGCACCTACATCCGCAGTCTTGCCCGCGACTTTGGAGCCGCCCTAGGATGCGGCGCCCACCTAACCAAATTAGTACGCACACGCATCGGCGAGTACCAGTTGGCGGAGTCCTTGAATATAGAGCAGATAGAAGCCCTACGCCCGCCCCACCCCGAAGGGTCTGCCGACCGGCCACCCCGGCCGCAAAAGCAGCGCCGGCCAGAGCGCCGCGCCGGCCTGGAGCATTTCAACACGAATAACACGGCGGCGCAGTCAGATGGCACCAGAAACGACGCAACTGAATAACTTTCGTACCTGAATACGGACCGGTTCCGGCGAAGTACCGTACAGGGTATGCTGTCCAATAACATGTAGGCGGCAGTTGCTAAAGCTGGTTACTTGATCAGCTTGAAGCAGAAACCGGCGGGCTCGTTGAAGTCAGCGAAATCAATTCACTCAGCGCAAATCAGTGATTTATGCAAGTTGTTCGGGACCCGGCGCAATTTCCACACCTTCAAGGCCAGGCGGTTGTTACGAGCGGCACATTTGATGGCGTGCACCTCGGGCACCAGCAGATTTTGCGGCGCTTGCAGGAAGTAGCGCAGCAAAGCGGTGGGCCATCGGTGGTTATTACGTATTGGCCGCACCCACGCTTGGTGCTGGCCCCGCCTCCCTCCCACCCCAACCCGCAAGACTTGTTTCTACTCAGTACCCTTGACGAGCGCATCAAGAAGCTGAGTGATTTTGGAGTTGATTATCTGCTTATCATTCCGTTTACTGAGGACTTTGCCGCCTGGACTTCGGAAGATTATATCCAGAACATCTTGCTGCGCACGGTAGGTACCGGCAAGCTCGTAATTGGCTACGACCACCGTTTTGGCAAGAACCGAGAAGGCGGCTTCGACTATTTAAGTCAGAATGCAGAGCGGTACGGCCTGAGCGTGGAGGAAATTCCGCGCGAAGACGTGGATGCCGTAGGCGTGAGCAGCACCCGTATCCGCCGCGCCCTTGAAAGCGGCGACATCCTCACAGCCAGCCGCTACCTCGGCTACCCCTACGAGCTGACCGGCACTGTGGTGCGCGGCAAGCAACTCGGGCGCACCATTGGCTGGCCCACTGCCAATATTCAGGTAGAAGAGCCGTTGAAGCTGATTCCGGCCCGCGGGGTGTACGCCGTAATGGCCACCACTGCCGCCGGCACCCACCACGAAGCAATGCTCAATATTGGCGTGCGCCCCACCGTAGGCGGCGACCTAGCCCAAACGATTGAGGTTCACCTACTGGATTTCAACCACGACCTCTACGACCAGCAGCTCACCGTGCAGCTGATAGCCCGCCTGCGCGACGAGTTAAAGTTTGCTGGCCTGGACGCCCTGAAAGCCCAACTCGCCCTGGATGCCGAAGCAGCCCGGCAGCATTTGATAGGTGGTTAAAAAGCAGTGACAATGACTGCTGTTAGGCGGCTGGTTTATTGTTTGGGTGTTTAGGTAAACAATAAACCAACCTATCCTTTCAACTAATTATTCACCATCCTACCCACTGTGCGGCGCTATCTGCTTGTGTTTTTATACTTGCTGATTGGGCCACATTTGGTTGGCGCGCAGGGCAAGCTCAGTGGTACCCTTCGAGACTCACTGACGCAGAAACCACTGGAATTTGCGAGTGTATTTCTGGCCAGTACCACCTACGGAGCTACTACCAACGCCAGCGGGCAGTTCACCTTGGCCGGCGTGCCAGCAGGGCCTTACGATCTTATTGTGTCGTATGTGGGCTACAAGCTGCTGAAACGCAGTATTACGGTGCGCAACGGGCCGCAGCTGCTGAACCTGCAACTCACACCTTCAGCTCAGCAGTTGAAAGGCGTGACGGTGCGGCCCAACCCAAACCGGGTAAGTGATTATCAGAAATTTGCCGAGTCTTTTTTGGGGCAAACCAGCTTCTCGAAACAGTGCCGCATCCGCAACCCCGACGATGTGCTGGTTTCTTACGATGCCGATGAGAACGAGTTATCAGCCTCCAGCCCCACCTTCTTACAGGTCGACAATGCGGCGTTGGGCTACCGGGTCAAGTACTACGGCCTGCAATTCACGCTGAATTTCAAGCTGCAGTACATTACATTTTACGGGTGGCCCATTTTCGAGGAAATGGCCCCTCGCAACAATCGGGAACAGCAACGCTGGCGCACCAACCGTGAAAAAGCTTACCGAGGGTCTTTAACGCACTTTCTGCGTAGCGTATACACCAACCAGGTAGCGGGCCAGGGCTTTCTGGTGCGGAAGCTGCGCATTGTACCCAATCCGCGTTTTGCCCGCGCCGACAGCCTCCGGAAAGCCCTGCTACGCGCCCGGCGTAATCAGACCTTATCAGCGTCGGAAGCGGATTCGATTGACCGCTGGGCGAAGGTACCGCACCACTTCTCGCTGCTGTACATGGCGGAACGTCCCATCGACAGTTTGCGCCGGCTAGATACGGCTACCGGGCGGATGTGGCTGTGCTTTCCAAACTATTTGCAAGTCAGCTACCTGCGCGAAAGTCCCGACCTTGCTTACCACCTACCACACCCCATGGGGGCTCCGCCTGCGCCAGTATCTAAATCCACCCCACAGATTTCGCTGCTTTCGCTTACCAAGCGGGAAGCTGAAATTCTACCCAACGGCCAACTAGTAGACCCACTGGCGGTTTTCGTGGACCAGTACTGGGGATTCGAGAAAATGGGTGAACTTTTACCCAACGATTACGTGCCGCTCGCCCCTCCTTCATCCCACTGATACCTGCTTACGCCCTTTCCATATGATCAACAAAGTAGTTCCTGATGCTCAAACTGCCTTGCACGGCCTCACCGATGGCATGACGCTCATGCTTGGTGGCTTCGGCCTGTGCGGCATTCCCGAAAACGCTATTCAGGAAATTCTACGCCTTGGCGTGAAAAACCTCACCTGCATTAGCAACAACGCCGGGGTCGATGATTTCGGCATTGGGCTGCTGTTGCAGCAACGGCAGGTGAAGAAGATGATTTCCAGCTACGTGGGCGAGAATGCCGAGTTTGAGCGGCAGTTGCTAAGCGGCGAGCTGGAAGTGGAACTGTTGCCGCAGGGCACGCTGGCCGAGCGAATTCGGGCCGGGGGCGCGGGTATTCCGGCTTTCTACACCCCGGCTGGCTACGGTACCGAAGTGGGCGAAGGCAAACCAAGCCAGGAGTTCTACGGCAAAATGTATCTGCTGGAAACCTGGCTGAAAGCCGACTATGCCTTCGTGAAAGCCTGGAAGGGCGACACGGCCGGCAACCTGATTTACAAAGGCACCGCCCGCAACTTCAACCCCATGATGGCTACGGCCGGCAAAATCACAGTAGCCGAGGTAGAGGAACTGGTGCCCGCCGGCGAGCTAGACCCCAACCACATTCACACGCCGGGCATCTTTGTGCAGCGCATTTTCGAAGGCCAAAACTACGAGAAGCGCATCGAGCAGCGGACGGTGCGGGCTTCTGCCATGTAACGCTTCATGCAGTAGTCCAGGGACGTTGCTACAAACTACCCACAACGCTTCAAAGTAGTACGGCTCATTAAGTAGCTCGTTGGCCGGGCAATTCAATAAATGCTGCACCGCTTTATAATCTAATTCGTGCAACGGATTGATGATTTTACAAGCCATTGCGCGTAACGCTTGTAGCTGCCCTGCAAGCCATTACCCTACCACCGAATGTAAATTCCTATGAAAAAAACAGCCTTACTGCTTCTCCTTTCACTCACGTTTAGCGGCCACTCCTACGCCCAAACGGTAGCTCCGGCGAAACCCAAGAGCGGCAAGTCGCAAACCCTCACGGCCAAGCCCGAACAGCTGCCGGGCCTCGACCAACTATTGCAGGAATACACGGCTGCCAACCGTGTTCCGGGCGCTATTGCCCTCGTGGCGCGCGACGGCAAGATCATCTACCGCAAAGCCTTCGGCTACGAGGATGTTGATGCTAAGACTCCCCTCAAACCGGATGCTATTTTCCGGATTGCCTCGCAAACCAAGGCCATTACCAGCGTGGGGCTGATGATGCTCTACGACGAAGGCAAATTCCAGCTCGACGACCCGATTTCTAAGTACCTGCCGGCCTTCCGCAACCCGAAAGTGCTGGCTACTTTCAACGAGAAAGACTCTACCTATACCACCGTTCCGGCCAAGTCCGAAATAACCATTCGGCAGTTGTTCACTCATACCTCAGGCATCAGTTACCCGGTAATTGGCACGAAAGAAGGCAACGCCATTTACGCGAAAGCGCATATTCCGAGTGGCATCGGAACCCCTAACGGCAATCTGGCTACTTCGATGAACGCGCTTGGCACACTGCCACTGATGCACCAGCCGGGCGAAAAATTCACGTATGGGCTAAGCGTAGATGTGCTGGGTTATCTGATTGAAGTGCTGTCCAAGCAACCCCTCGACCAGTTTCTGCGCACCCGCCTTTTCGACCCGCTCGGCATGCGCGACACCTGGTTTTATTTGCCCGCCGAGAAGCAAAACCGCCTAGCCACCCTCTACACCGAAGACGCCACCAAAGCTACCGTGAAGATGGCTCCCCAAGGGCGCATGACGCCGGACTACCCCAAAGCCGCCGGCACCTACTTTTCGGGTGGCGCGGGGCTTTCTTCTACCATCGACGACTACGCCGTCTTTTTGCAGATGATGCTAAACGAAGGCGAGTACAACGGGCGCCGCATCTTGAAAGCCACCACCGTGCGCCTGATGACCAGCAACCAAATCGGCGACGTCAACCAGGGCGACAACAAGTTTGGCCTCGGTTTCAGCATCACCACCGCCAAAACCGCCGACACCTCTGGTCTTTCCGAAGGCTCTTACGAATGGGGCGGCATCTTCGGCACCACCTACTGGGTGGACCCTAAGTTGAAAATCGTAGCCCTACTTTACACGCAGAAATACCCCAACACCACCGCCCGCGACCTTGCCGGCAAGTACAAGGTGCAAGTCCGGCAGGCAGTAGTAAGCTCAACTGCTAAATAATTCATTTGCCGGTTGCCGGTTATGAGTTACCAGTTGCCGGTTGAGAGTTACCAGTTGTCAGTATTGAACTCACAACTGGTAACTCACAACTGGTAACTGGTAACTGGTAACTCATAACTGGTAACTCATAACCAGCAACCCAAATCACCCAATATGTTAGACAAACACGGCATCGCTCGGCGGATTGCGCAGGAAGTTCGCGACGGATACTATGTCAACCTCGGCATTGGCATTCCCACGCTGGTAGCCAACTACATTCCGGCCGGTATCAACGTGGAATTGCAGTCGGAAAACGGATTGCTGGGCATGGGCCCCTTCCCTACCGAGGACGAGGTAGATCCTGACCTCATCAATGCCGGCAAGCAGACCGTAACCACGCTGCCCGGCTCCAGCCTCTTCTCCTCCGCCGACTCGTTCGGCATGATTCGCGGCGAGCATGTGGATCTAACTATTCTTGGGGCCATGGAGGTATCCGAAAACGGTGACATTGCCAACTGGAAGATTCCAGGCAAGATGGTGAAAGGCATGGGCGGCGCCATGGACCTGGTGGCATCGGCCAAGAATATCATTGTTGCCATGCAGCACGTAGCCAAAGACGGCTCCAGTAAGCTGCTGCCCGCCTGCACGCTACCCATCACGGGCCTGCACTGCGTCAAAAAAATCGTGACTGAGCTGGCCGTACTCGACGTGACGCCCGACGGCTTTGTGCTGCGCGAGCGGGCCCCTGGCATCAGCGTCGAGCAGATTCGGGCCGCTACGGCCGGCAAGCTGGTAGTGCCAGATGAGGTGCCGGAGATGGTGATTAAGTAAATGAGTGAGGTGGACGTTCCGCTGGCGCCACTTGAGCGGCTAGAACGTCCACCTCACTCATTCACCTCTGCGTGCGGCGGTAGGCTTGGGCCATGATGCGCTCGGCAGCTTCGCGGGTGAAATGCGAGAAATACTTCAGCAGGTGCACTAATGCAGCGTGCGGGGTGAGGCCACCGGCGTGTACAGCTTCGGCCAAATAATCGGCCAGGGTGTCGGGGTGGCCGGTGAGGGCGGGAAACTCGTGGGCGGTTTTGTAGCGCGCCAGAATATCGACGCGGAGCCAGTCGGGGGCGCCGGGCACTTGGGTAAGCAGGCGCTCCATTACCAGCTGCACCTCATCCATGAACAAGGTGCGCACGAGGCCGGGCGGCGCGGGCACAACTTGGCCGGCGGCAGCCACCAATAGTACGGCTGCCGGCATGGCGGGCTGCCAGCGGTGTACGTCGGGCGGGGCGCATAGCCAGGCTGTAGGAGGGAAACTCTCGGGCGAGGCTAGCAGCCGGCCCAACGTCTGGAGACGACGTTCTTCGGGCGGAAGCATACTGCAAGGTACAACGGGCCAACCGGATGGTGTCTAACCTACGTAGAGGTACTATATTCGAGAGCCCCAATCCGTCACCGAAAACATTCTTTCTATGCGCCACTGCTACGCTGGTTTCTTCGCTCTGCTGCTAACCGCCACTACCTTCTCAGTTAAAGCCCAAACGCCTATTATCATCGACCGTAACGACATGCCCAACACAGGCGACTCGTTGCGCACCAGCGAAACGCTCACCCTAACGGGCACCGCTCTTACCCAAACAGGTGCCAACCAGACCTGGAACTACAGTGGCCTACGGCCCGTCAACCAGAGCGTAGCCTACTATTCCGGGGTTAGTAGTACACCGGGCGTGCTGCCCATAGTGTTTGGCGTGTTGGGCGGCATGAACAGAGCCACTATTGCCAATCGGCAGCCGTTGCCGGCTGTGCTGGTGGAGGCGGGCATACCCATCACGGAGGTGTATTCTTTCTTCAATGAGTCGGCAACTACTTACCGCCAGGTAGGCTACGGAGCAGATATTCCGTCGATAGGCGCGCTGCCTGTCTTCTATCAGAGCCAAGCCTTGCAAGACGTGCTCTACCGCTTCCCGCTGGTATACCAACAGCGCGATTCCAGCAATTCCGACTTCTCGGTGAACGTGCCTGGAACAGCCTTTTTGCGGGAAAAACAGAAGCGCGTAAACAACGCCGACGGTTGGGGCACGCTCACTACGCCGTTCGGTACGTTCGAGGCGCTGCGCGTGGTGAGCACGCTGCAAGTCCGCGACAGTGTATCCCTGCAAGGGCAGCCGGGCGCGGCCGTTCAGCGGCCGGTAATGAAGCAGTACAAGTGGCTGGCCAAAAACCAGGGTATTCCGCTGCTGCAAGTCATTACGCAGCTTGTCAGTGGACAGGAAATCGTGTCGTTGGTGCAGTACCGCGACATCTACCGCCGTCAGCCCGTGCTAAGCACGCAGGCGCAACTTCCCGAAACAGCGGTAGCCATTTATCCAACCCCCGTTGGGACAAGCGAATCGTTGCGCCTGACCTTGCCCGCATCTGGACCTGTTGCTCTTACTGCCACCGATTTAGCGGGACGCGTCTTATTTAACTATACTATTCCGAATGCTTCACGCGAAGCCACGGTGCCCGCTGCTGCCTTCGGGGCGTTTCGGGGAGTGGCGATGCTGCGGGTGCAAACTGAAACGGGCGTAGTGGTGCGGCGTATAGTGCGGCAGTAGCAGGGCACCTAGCTGGTTATTTTCCTAGCCTAGCGGCCTGCTGATAGCTGACAACGGTTTCCACTAGTCGTTGGTTGGTTAACCGCAGCTCCACCCCGTCGGAGCCGTCGGGCAGGTCGATAGGAATGATATAGCTGCGAATCAGCCCAAAGAATAACTTCTCTTCTATCTGCCCCAATGCCGACCACGGAACGAGCAGTGGTGGGTGGCCGAAGCGAAATAAGAATAGCACCGCAAGTTCCAGGCCCGCTGATCCGCACCGAATGGTAAGTGCTCCCCTATAATTAGCGCCAAAACCAATTGCCCCTACCTTGCGAAGTGTGCCCGACTGCATCCAGAAGCTGGTGGCCGGGGCTTGGCTGCCTGCCTCACTTGCTTGAAAGTGTCGGCTTAGTTGCCGCCAGCCACTCAAGGAAATCAACCAACAGATGCCAAGCCAGAAGGCCACAAAAACAAACGGGAATAAGGCCAGTGCGAAGTATCCGGTAGCTGTCATGCTGTAAGGATAAGCAAACCGCCGTTTGCACTGGAAATGAAGCTTCTCCTACCCGAACGGAAGGCCTCGTATTTTCCACATAAGCAGCACCAAGTACCAGCAGCAACTTCTTACTAACTGAGCGTTTTTGCCACCGAAGTTGTTGTAGGCCCGTAATACAAGCGCAAAGCCCAACCAGTAGGGCCTTTTTTTGCATTTCTTCAACGACATTTTTCTTTAATACATATGGCAACCTCAAACGGCAAAGTAAGCGGCAGCCACGCCAAAAAAGTGCCGCACGACAAGACCCCACTAGCGGAACTGCTCACGCCTACAGCGGTTCCAGCTCACAAGCTGGTGCTCCGTACGTTGCGCCGCTCCGATTTTAAAGCCATCAAGGGCATCATGGATCAGGTGTATTCCAACATGGAAGGTGCTTGGTCGGCCGACGAGTTTAGCGCGCTGATCCGTAAGTTTCCAGAAGGCCAGATTGGCATTGAGGACAACGGCCGGCTAGTAGCTGCCGCGCTGGCCATCATTGTTGATTACAGCAAATTCGGCGACAAGCATACCTACGCTAAAATTACGGGCAACGGCAAGTTTGATACCCATAGCGCCGACGGTGATACCCTGTATGGAGTTGACGTGTTCGTGGACCCCGAGTACCGCAGCCTACGCCTCGGGCGGCGTCTCTATGACGCCCGCAAAGAGTTGTGCGAAAACCTGAACCTGCGCGCTATGGTGGCGGGGGGTCGTATTCCGGGCTACGCACAGTACGCCAACGAGATGACGCCCGCCAAGTACGTGGAAATGGTGCGGAACAAGGAGTTGGTCGACCCCATCCTCACGTTCCAGCTTTCCAACGAGTTCTACGTCCGCAAAATCATTCGCGGCTACCTGCCCTACGACTCCGAAAGTAAGGCGTTTGCTACGCTGCTGGAGTGGATCAATGTGTATTACGAGGAAGAAGAGAAGCTGATTGGCAACCAGAAAAGCAACGTCCGCATTGGCATCGTGCAATGGCAGATGCGCGCTACCCGCAGCTTAGAGGACCTGTTGCAGCAGATCGAGTTCTTCGTGGATACGGTGAGCGGCTACAAGGCCGACTGCGTGATGTTCCCGGAGTTTTTCAACGCCCCGCTTATGGCCCTTACCAACGAGGACTCGCCGGCAGTAGCTATCCGGGCCATGGCGGCCTTCACGGCGCCCATCAAAGCCAAAATGATGGAGCTAGCCGTGAGCTACAACATCAACATTGTGGCCGGCTCCATGCCCGTATATGAAGACGAAAGGCTGCACAACGTGGCCTACCTCTGCCGCCGCGACGGCACCGTGGACGAGCAATACAAGCTGCACGTCACGCCCGACGAGGCCAGCTATTGGGGTATGCGCGGGGGCGATAAGCTCAAGTGCTTCGACACCGACTTCGGCAAAATCGGCATTCTGGTGTGCTACGACGTGGAGTTCCCGGAGCTGGCCCGCATGCTTAGCGACGAAGGCGTGAAGATTCTGTTCGTGCCGTTCTGGACCGACACCAAGAACGCCTACCAGCGCGTGCGCATCTGCGCCCAGGCCCGCGCCATTGAAAACGAGTGCTACGTGGCCATTACCGGCTCGGTGGGCAACCTGCCGCGGGTCGAGAACATGGACATCCAGTATTCGCAAAGCGCCGTGTTCAGCCCCTCCGACTTCGCCTTTCCGCACGATGCCATCGTGGCCGAAGCCACCCCGAACACCGAGATGACCCTCATTGCCGACCTCGACCTGGACTTGCTTAAAGACCTGAACACCAGTGGGGCTGTGCGTAACCTGCGTGACCGACGCAAGGACTTGTACTCGCTGAGCTGGAGCATCAAGAAGTCGGAGCGTGACGACGAGTTGCTGGCTCAGGGCTCCGATGAGCGTCATCCGCGGGTAAGCAAGCGGAAGGCTATTGCCGCCGGGTAATATTATGTGCATCTTGTAGGCTTACTATAAAAGCCGCACTATGCAACAAGATTACTCTGATCAAGATTATAGCGAAGAACACGTTGAAAATCCGTCGGTTTTTGCCGAGCTGCTGAATTCTCCCTTGGCTATGACGCCGGCCAGCAAAGGCCAGCGCTTCGCCAACTACCTCATCGACCTAGTTACGTTCTACGCCCTCATCTTTGGCTTAGCTTTAGGTTTGGGGGTGTTGGTAGCCTTTACTGGCAACGGGGAGATGGTTAAGTGGCTGGACAGCCCGTGGGCCACTCTGGTATTCGTTCTGATTATGCTGAGCTACTATTTCGTTTTGGAGTCGACGACAGGCCGAACGATGGGTAAGCTGATAACTCGCACCCGCGTGGTTATGGAGGACGGCTCCAAGCTCACGGCCAATGCAGTTCTGAAGCGCACGCTCAGCCGGATTATTCCCTATGACGCATTTTCTTTTTTAGGCAGCGGGTCAGGCCGGCACGACCGGATTGCTAAAACTCGAGTTGTGAAGGTGGACTAGGTAACTAGTGATGGGGCATCTGCCTCTATCAGATCAGCTAACTCTTGCTATTCATCTGCAAAAGCCCATCGGGAACGTTCCCGATGGGCTTTTTTGCTTGGGCAAAGGGTAAGCTTTCTTGAAGTGGCTTTTATTTAACTAAACGACTATGGACTGAAAGTCCATAGGTTTAAAAGCGAATGAAATTCGGCTGTTCCGGCTAAAGCCGGTGGGTGCCGTGGCACTACTCGAGGATGAAGTTCTCGTTGCCGTTGGGGTGCTCCTTGTGATGATTCAAATAGGCTTCTAACATCTCTTCTGTGATATTGCCGACACTCCCTGCCCCGTAGCCAATACCCCAGAAATGCCCGCCCCAGCAGCGGCGCTTCAGTTCCGGGAATTCCTGCAACAGCAGTTTGGCACTACGCCCTTTCAAGCGCCGCACTAAGTCGCTGATGCTGAGCGCCGGCGGATACGACACGTGCAAATGAATATGGTCTTTGCTGACGACGCCTTTCAGAAGCTGCACATCCTGCGCATTGCACGTTTGCCGTAACAAGTCGCGGCAGCGTAGCTGCACCTCGCCCGTCAACACCTGGTAGCGGTACTTCGTGCTCCATACCAGATGAACTTGTAACTGATGAACCGAATGAGTGCTGGAACGCGGGGGCTTCATGCCACAAAGCTACCCCACGCCTGGATTTGAGTAGCAACTAAAGTCTTGCCCTAAAGGGCATAGCTTTAACTAGCGTACCTGAAAAGTAAACTTCCGGGGGCAACTACTCTTTTGCTGCTATTCTGACTTCGTACACCTAAGCTTTCCACCCATGAAATCAGTTCTTATTACCGGAGCCAACCGGGGCCTTGGTCTGGAACTCACCCACCAGTACCTGGAACGCGGCGACACTGTATTTGCTGCCAGCCGCCAGCCCGCCACGGCCACCGACCTGCACCAATTGCAAAACCAATACGCCGGCCAACTCCACCTAGTGCAGCTCGACGTAACCAGTGAGGCCTCCATCGAAGCCGCCCGGCAAACAGTGGCTGGCCTGGTTGAGCGCTTGGATATACTAGTCAATAATGCGGGTATTTTCCCAGGGGCGGGTCCCGAAGATCCGGCCAAACAGCACCTCGGCGGCCTGACGGCAACCAATGCACTAACCTTTCTGAACGTGAATGCCGTGGGCCCGCTACTTGTGGCTCAGGCGTTCCTGGAGTTGCTAAAAGCAGCCAATAAATCGCGTATCATCAGCCTCTCATCGGGCCAGGGTTCTCTGACTTGGAAGGCTGCTGGCGAGCCATATCACTATTCGGCCAGCAAAGCCGCGCTCAATATGTACATGCGCGCCTTGGCAGCCGAAGTAGGTACCTACGGCGTCATTTCGGTGCTCGTGGACCCAGGTTGGGTGCAAACGGGTATGGGCGGCAACACGGCCGCACTGCCCCCCGCCGATTCAGCTCGTGGAATTATCCGCCTCACCGACCAGCTGCACGCCGAAGAGAACGGCAGCTTTGTAACCTGGCAGGGCGAGCCCGTGCCGTGGTAGCACACCGCATTATTATGTTGTTGGTAGAGTACTAAGATGCCGGCCAGCAGTCAATCGAGTGGAACCGCCAAGGCCAAGCGGCTGGTATCTACTTCTTCCGCCTCAACTTCGACGGCCCGCCCGCTGGTACCCGCCAAGGCGTGCTGACGGAATAGTCGCGTCGTTTGGTAGTGTAAAATCAAAAAGGCCGGTCCATCATGGACCGGCCTTTTTGATTTTATGCGCTAGTGTGCTCAACTGGCTTGGCTTAGCCTTGCAGGGCGGCTAGATGTGCATGGTCGCGGAGGATGGTGCGCAGAAACGCTTCGTCGGCGAGTTCGGTGTTAATACCGGTCAGGCTTTTCACTTTGTTAGCGACTTCGTTCAGCAGCAGGTAGTTTTTGTGTTGTACTCCTTTAAACACCAGTTGGCGGATAGTGGCTATGTCGTGGTCGGCGAGTTGAGTTGCCTGCGGAAAAACAACCATATAGTCGTCGGAGGTGGTGAGGGGCGCCAGCGGGCCGACGCTCTGCCGAGGGCGGGTACTAATAACTGAAGTGCCAGCGGCTAAGTCGCCGAGGCGCTGCCCCCGGCCGTTGGAGGCAATAACAATAACCGCAATAAGCCCGCTCATGATGCCGGTATCAACAATGCGCAATATCCAGCGCAACAGATAATCGCCAAGGCTTGGCTGGGTACCATCGAGCCGGATCACCTTGATGTGCCGCGCTTTTTTGCCGAGGCTCTGGCCATTGAAGTACACTTCGCACACAAGATGGTAGAACACATAAGGCAGCGCCGCCAGCAAAGCCACAATCACGACCATCGTGTCGCCCTTCAGATCTAGGGCCGAAAACAGCAACACCCAAGCTACTCCCCAGGCCACCAGAATCAGGTTATCGATGATGGCCGCCAGAATTCGCTCGCCTACGCTGGCTACTTCGTATTCCAGGGATACATTTTGAGTTGTTTGGACGCGAATAGTACTCATAGCAATAAACCGTAAGCGGCGACGCGCAGACGCCGGAATTAATAGTTGCAAGGAATGAAACAGAGCCGGGAAATTTGTTAATCTTCGTTGGCCCGACTTATCTGCAAATTAGCGGTTGATTGCTGATTTTTGGCTACTTATTGCTGAATGTTCATGAAGCTATTTAAGAAGTTGATTGAGCGCCCTACTTCAACCCGCAGACGCTACATCAGGCAGGACGTTCATCTACTTCTCAAACTATTTCAGTTCATGATGGCTGTCTGAAAAATCATTCTCTCACCAGCCATTCCCAATCAACAATCAAGCTATGCGTGAAGCCGTATTTCTGCGACAAAATGAGGCTCGATGGAAGCAGTACGAAGCGGCGGCGGCTAAGGGTCCTGACGAGTTGGCCGCCCGATTCGTGGCGCTGACCGACGACCTAGCCTACGCTCAGACTTTTTATCCTGGTTCGCCCACCACGCGCTACCTCAACGATCTGACCGCCAAACAGCACCAGGCACTATATAAAAACAAGACCGAGCAAACCAGCCGGTTCAAACAGTTCTGGGCGCGCGAGTTGCCGCTGCTTGTGGCCCGTCACCACACGCCGCTGGCCTGGTCGCTGCTGCTCTTTACCGTGTTTACGCTGCTAGGCGCCCTCTCTGCTGCCTACGACGACTCGTTTGTGCGCGTGGTGCTTGGGGATGCGTACGTCAACAAAACACTTGAAAATATCGAGAAGGGCGACCCGATGGCCGTGTATAAGGGCATGAGCGAAACACCCATGTTCCTGCTTATCACGCTCAACAACATTTACGTTTCGCTGGTGGCGTATGCCATGGGCGCTACGCTCGGGCTGGGCACCGTGTGGGCACTTTTTCGCAACGGCGTGATGCTGGGCTCGTTCCAGTATTTCTTCTACCAGAAAGGCGTGCTGCTGCCTTCCCTGCTTACCATCTGGATTCATGGCACGCTGGAAATATCGGCTATTGTGCTGGCCGGAGGCGCGGGCTTTGTGATGGCGCGCGGCCTGCTGTTTCCGGGCACGTATTCCCGCGGCGCCGCGTTCCGGCAAGCTGCCCGCGACGGCCTAAAGCTAGCTATCGGACTGGTACCCATCTTCATGGTGGCGGGTTTTCTGGAGGGGTTCGTGACCCGGCACACCGAAATGCCCGTAGCGCTTAGTTTAAGCATCATTGGGCTGTCGGCCGGCTTTATCGTCTGGTATTTCATCTTGTATCCGCGGTACCTGAGTGGCCGCGTGCCGGTTTCGGCAGCCGACGCGCCTACTGCCGCGGCTTTTACCTGATAAACCAAACTAGTCCACTTATCTTAAGGAGCTTATTTGCTTAAACTAGCTCCCCACGCAAGGTTTAGTTTTACCGAATTCTACGGATACCACCATGCAATTAAAGTTTACTAGGGAAACCGACTTCCGTCAGGAACGGGACTTCGGCGCCAAGATTGGTTCGACGTTCGAGTTTTTAGGAGCCCACTGGCGGCCTCTAGGCAAGTGTCTGGCGTATTTTGTACTGCCAGTGTCGTTGCTGGCCGGTATTGGACTGGGTCTGGTTACCAACGGCATGTGGAACGTGGCAGCCGACAATGCTCAGAGCGCCCGGAACGGCACTATAACAGCCTCGGCCAGCAGCGCCTCGATGTTTGGCGTTTCCTATTTTGTGGGAGTGGGACTAGCCATTGTGAGTGGAGTTATTGCATTTACCATGCTGCTAAGCACGCTGTATGCTTACACCCGCATTCTGCTCACAGAAGAACCGAACGTAGCGCTCACTCCAGCGCGAGTTTGGAAGCAAATCAAAGCTGGCTTAGGTCGCATGCTAGCCGCCATGGGCACACTCTGTGGCCTTTATATGCTGCTGGCGGGCGGCTTCGTGGCGCTGGTGAGTATAGTAGGCGGTGGGGCCGGCATGGTGGTGGTTTTCTTGGTTTTCCTGGTCTTGATGCCCGTGATTCTGTACGTGATGGTGCCCCTATCGCTCTTCTTTCCGGCTTTGTGGATGGAAAATAGTGGTGTGCTGGAGACGTTGCGGCGCTGCTTCTACCTAGTGCGCGGCAACTGGTGGGCCTCGTTCGGATTGCTGCTGGTAGCCGGCATGATTCAGGGTATGCTTACGTTTCTATTCATTTTGCCGCAGTACGCCGTTATGTTCGGGAAGATTCTGAAGATTCCGGTGCTCGGCTCCGATGCTTTCGGTATTGCGGCTCAATGCTTCTACGCCCTCGGCATCACCTTCACTTATTCAGTGTCGTTGCTGGCCATGCTGTTTCAGTACTTCCACCTTGTGGAAGAAAAGGAAGGACTCGGGATGCGCAACCTGGTAGACAGCCTTGGTAACGGTCCGGCCCCGGTGGCCTACAACAGCACCTACCGTCCCGACGGCGACGGCGAATACTAGCCATAAGTGCATAGCAGCCAACCTTTACCGTGGGCTCTTCTGCATTTCGAAGCTACCTTCATCCCCATTTTCTTTGCTCTGTGCGTATTTATTTTAGCTGCTTGGTTCGGGTTTTAGCTTTAGCGTGGCTGCTGGCCGCGCCGCCTGCGTTGGCCCAGCCGGCGCGCAATGCCGCAGCCCTGCCCCGCCAGCTCCCCGCCGACCGCGCCAGCAACGTAGTGCTGCGTGCCCCCACGGCCGAGCGGCTGCGTGCGTTTCGGGAGCAGCGCGATTTTAAGTACGTAACCGTGAAAAGCGAAAACAGCGCCTGGGACCTGCTGTGGCTGCGGTTTTGGCGCTGGGTGGCCGATCTGCTGGAAACCCGGCCCGGCAAGCTGCTTTGGGAGTACGGCATTTATGCCGCGCTGCTGGTTGCCTTTGTGTTTGTAGTGCTGAAACTAATGCAAGTCGACATCACCCGCGCCTTTGGCCGGGCTCCGCAACGCGCGCCCCTCTCCTACGACGCCCAATCCGAAGATATCCATGCCCTCGACTTCCAAACCTTGCTGCGGGAAGCCGAAGCCAGCGGCAACTACCGCCTGGCGGTGCGTCTCGGCTACCTGGAAGTGCTCAAGCAACTCACCGACCAGGGCCTGATCCGCTGGCAGCCCGATAAAACCAACCACGACTACCTCTACGAACTACCCGCTGGTCCGCTGGCCACCGCCTTTCGGGAGCTAACCCGGCAGTTCGACTACGTGTGGTATGGGGAGCACGACGACCTCACGCCCACGCACTACGCACAGGCCCGCACCACCCGCGAAGCTTTCCAGCAACTTCTGGCCACTTCGCGCCGCGCCGCCTGACCCTCTCCTCTATGACAACGTTCCGCTGGTATCTGTTGGGGTTGGCGCTGCTGTTTGGGGCTTATGTGGCCGTGGAGTATTACCGCCCCAAACCCTTAGATTGGACTCCAACCTTCCAAAACAACGACAAAATCCCCTACGGCACCTACGTGCTCTACGACGTGCTGCCCGACCTGATGGGCGTCGATAAGCGCGAAGTACGTACGGTGCGTGTGCCTATCTACAACCAGATTGAAGGCCAGGACGAGCCCACCAACGACCTTGTTGCCGATACGACGGATGCAGTTGTTACCGCCGATCAAACTGATTCGGAGGACTCCGATGAGGGTAATGAAAATTCCGCCAGCACCGATACAACCGCTGTAGCAGACGAAAACGAGGATGCTACTTCGCCTACCTTAGCGCGGGCAGAGGAACCCGCTGATACGGCCACAGCCAGCACTACCGAGGCTCCCGACGATGCAGATTACGAAGCGGGCTTAGCGGAAGCGGGCTATCCGAAAGCCACCTATTTGTTCGTAGATGATGTCTTCGAGCTAAGTGAGTCAGATTGCCGGGCCTTGCTGCGCCACGTGGCCCGCGGCAACGATGTATTTATTGCCGCCGAGCAGTTTAATCGTCATTTCGCTGATACTATTGGCTTTCGTACTGCCGCATTTGTAAGCCGTTTTCATCCTCGGAAAAAGAAGAAGAAGAAGGAGGCTACTGATGCTGCGCTTCTGGATTCAGTGCGCTTGGTGCTCAGCAATCCACGGTTGGCACGAGCCGCCGGCAACGGCTTTAAGCTGCCTGCCTTGGGCGCTTCGTACCGGCTGTTGGCCGATAGTGGCGTGGCAGCCACCCAACTTGCCGCCGACACGGCTGGCCAGGCCGTACTGGTGCGCGTACCGCACGGCCAGGGGCACATCTATCTGTGCACTGTACCCCTAGCTTTCACCAATTACTTCGCCCTCCAGCCGCGCACCGGCAACTTTGCTTTTGCGGCTCTCTCCTACCTGCCAGTTGGCCGCACCGTGTGGTGGGATGAATACCAGAAGCAAGGCCGACAGGGCGAACAGTCGTTGCTACGGGTGCTGATGGCGCACGACGCCTTGCGCCGGGCCTTGTATTCAAGTTTACTAGGGGCCTTACTGTTTGTACTGTTTGAGGCCCGCCGTCGGCAGCGCGTCATTCCTATTCTTAAGCCATTGCCCAACACCACGCTGCTGTTCACGCGCACCGTGGCCAGCCTGTACCGGCAAGGCAACAGCCACGCCCTGATTGCGGAAAAGAAGATTCAGCTGTTTCTGGAGCATCTGCGCACCCGGCTGCACGAACCAAGCCTAGACCTGAACGACGAGGTGGCCCGGGAGCGGCTAGCCCAAAAAACTGGTATTCCTCGCCCTGAAGTCGACGCGCTGGTTCGCCGCATTAATTTTTTACTCACCGCGCCGCAAGTATCTGATGCCGATTTGCTGGCACTAAACAAGGCACTAAATGCCTTCCGCAAAGCAGCAACTTAATTATTGCACTATCCTTTTAAATAATAATTTTCCGTTATTTAATTATTCCAATAAATACTCGCTTGAGCTGATAAGCGCTCTTAAATGTGGTTAATTACAAAAACTAAATGAAATTATTCTGATTACCTTTTTCTCTTTCACAATCGGCATTTCCTCTTTTGATTTCAAGAAATGGACCATACACTTGATGCGCCGGGTCATTCTCCGGATTCAACTTCTCCTTTATCATCAGGCCTCGATACGCAACCCAACGCGCTTCCCGTCGCACCTTCTTCCGTTCCCGATCCAGCGGTAATACTTAGTGCCGAGACAACGCCAACAGCCGATGCTTTGGATGGTAATGTTTCACCCGATGCTTCAGGAGATGCCGCTTTTACATCCCGCACCGATTTGAGTTACTTAAGCCGGTATGCCGATGCTATCCGGCAGGAATTAAGCAAAGTAATCGTGGGCCAACAAGCGTTGGCGGAGCTATTACTGACGGCTATTCTGGCCGATGGGCACGTGCTGCTGGAAGGAGTGCCAGGCGTAGCCAAAACACTTACAGCCAAACTGCTGGCTCGCACGCTTGCTGTGCCCTTCAGCCGCTTACAGTTCACGCCCGACCTGATGCCGTCCGACGTGTTGGGCACGTCGATATTCCGGCCCAACAAAGCAGATTTCGAGTTTCGGCCGGGTCCCATCTTCGCCAGTATTGTGCTGATCGACGAAATCAACCGGGCTCCGGCCAAAACACAGTCGGCGCTGTTTGAGGTAATGGAGGAACGGCAGGTCACGCAGGATGGTACCCGCTATACCGTACCCGACCCGTTTGTGGTGCTGGCCACTCAAAATCCCATCGAGCAAGAAGGCACCTACCGCCTGCCCGAAGCGCAACTCGACCGGTTCCTGTTCAAGCTCAACGTGGGCTATCCTTCTGTAGAAGAGGAAATAAGCATCCTGCAAGGCCACCACGCAGGCTTCGGCGGCATGCCGCTCGATGCAGTGCGCGCCGTTTTGACCGCCGACGACCTGCGCGGCCTACGCGAACAAGTGCGGCGGCAGCACGTCGAGCCCAAGCTGTTAGAGTACATTGCCCGTCTCGTTGGCCAGACGCGCGCCCACAAAGGGCTTTATCTAGGCGCTTCGCCTCGGGCCTCCTTGGCCCTACTCAACGGCGCCAAAGCCCTGGCCGCCCTCCGCGGCCGCGACTTCGTGACCCCCGAAGACGTGCAATATCTGGCCTCTCCCGTACTGCGCCACCGCATTCAACTCACCCCCGAGCGCGAAATGGAAGGCAGCACCGCCGACGATATTGTAAAGCAGATTCTGCAGCAGATTGAGGTACCAAGATAGGCAGGTGCTGCTTGTTGCGGGGCTCTATGTGGCGCAGCAAGCCAGCAGCCCACGCAACGACAGCCAAGCTTTACTGTTTGATGAAATCATTCTTCCTGACTCGCCGCTTTTTTTTCGCTCTGCTTGCCTTGGTTATTGGGTTAGTAGTGGCATTTTTTCTGCCGGGGTGGCTGGCGCCGGTGCAGTTGGCACTTGGGCTGCTGCTGGTTCTAACCGCTCTGGATGCGGGCTTACTCCATGCCCCGGCCCGTGGCGAGACGGGGCAGGTATTTGGCCGCCGGGTGATGGGCGACAAGCTCGCCAACGGCTCCGACAACGACATTGCCATCTACCTTGAAAACCATTACCGCTTCCCGGTTCACACCGAAACCATTGACGAGATTCCGCATCAGTTTCAGCGGCGCGACGTGCTGTTTCGGGCGGAAATAAAGGCGGGAGAAACCACCGTTATCCGATACCAGCTCCGGCCGGTGAAGCGCGGCGAGTACGAATTTGGCGCTGTAAACGTGTACGTGGCTTCCCCGCTCGGGTTGGTGCGGCGGCGGTTTCGGTTCGACGGCAGCCGAATGGTGCCGGTGTATCCGTCGTTTTTGCAGATGCGGCAGTACGAGCTGCTAGCTATCAGCAACCGGCTCACGGAAGTAGGGGTGAAGCGTATCCGCCGGGTGGGCCAGAGCATGGAGTTCGAGCAGATCCGCCCCTACGTAGCCGGCGACGACCCACGCACTATCAACTGGAAGGCCACTGCCCGCCGCGCCACCACGGGCCACGCGGCTGAGGCCTTGGTGGTGAACCATTACCAGGACGAGCGCGCCCAACAAGTCTACTGCCTCATCGACAAAGGCCGGGTGATGCGCATGCCCTTCAACGGCCTGAGCTTGCTGGATTATGCCATTAATGCCACGCTGGTAGTGAGCAACATTGCCATCCTCAAGCATGATAAAGCGGGGCTGGTTACCTTTTCACACCAACCTGGCACCCTGCTCACCGCCGACCGCCGGGGCGGGCACATGGGCAAGCTGCTCGAAGTCCTCTACCGCCAGCGCACCAAGTACCTCGAAACCGACTACGAGCGGCTCTATATCACCGTCAAAACCAATATCCGGCAACGCAGCCTGCTTATCCTGTTCACTAATTTCGAGACGCTGAACGGCATGCAGCGCCAGTTGCCTTACCTGCGCCGCTTCGCCAAAGACCACCTTCTCTTGGTGGTGTTCTTCGAGAATACCGAGCTACGGGAGTTTCTGGACGCGTCAACTGAAACGGCACAAGATGTCTACAATCAAACCATTGCCGAAAAATTCGCCCAGGAAAAGCGCCAGATCGTGCGAGAGTTGAACCGCTACGGCATCCATTCCCTCCTCACAGCTCCTCAGAACCTGACGGTAGATACCATCAACAAGTACCTGGAATTCAAAGCGCGGGGCCTCATCTAAATCACGGATTTATGCGGATTAGACGGAGTAATCGGATTTTGTGAACGATCACCAATCGTTGGATTGGTGCAAAAGATCCGCTAGTAGCTAGCAGTGAGTCGGCTGGATAATCGTCCACAAAATTTCATTACTCCGTCTAATCCGCATAAATCCGTGATTAATTGTCAAATGACTCTAGCCGGGCGTTGTCTAGAAGCAGGTTAGCGGTGCTACCATAGTAGAGGAAGGTGATCGACACACTGTCGAAGTCTTTGGGTGGGCGAACATCAAAGTAGAGGGTACGTGGCCAGCCCGGTTCTAAGGCGCGTTGGAGACGGATAGTTCGAGCCTTCACGATGTCGTTACCGCGCCGAAAGCGCACTACGTATTGCGTCATGTGGTTCAGGTCCCATTCTTTTTGGTCGGCGCGGGCATCGGCATAGGCCCGCAGCCACTCAAACTGGCCAGGACGAGCGGGAATCACCCATTCCGTACTTTGCCGATGCGCGGAATCGAGGGCTAACGAGCAATTACCCTGCAAAGCCGGTGCGCCGCAGATACCGGGAGCTGGCTGTTCGAAGTCCTGCTGCCACAGCACGCGGGTGTTGCGGGCAGTACCCGTAAATTCGGCATTACTGTCTAGCAACAGCATCGTTTCGGGCGGTACTTGATAGCGGAACAATATCCGCCATAGATACGCACGGGTCATTTCGCCGGCGGCTATCAAGCCACCTTGTCCGCCTGGTATGGACATTTGTGTGAGCCAGTACCCATAGGCACAGCCCACTACGGCCACCACGCCGTATGCTGCCGCCCACCGGGGACGCACCAGCAGCCAGCGCAGGGCAGCAGCCATCGGCCACGCTAATACTGCGTAGCTCTCTATCATGGCTCGTTGCCCTAGCCCCCCGCCGTAAGTCCACTCGTTCCAGGCAAAGGTGACGTAGATGAAAAGTACAGTGAAAACCAACATAGCCCAGAACGCCTCGGGCTGCTGGCGGCGCAGTGGCCCAAAGCCAAACAGTGCCGTTAATAGCAACGGTGAGTACAGTAACCAGCCGCTGCGGAAGCTGAAGATGCCATCCCACAGGTGCGGTTTCAGCCAATTGAAACCCTGATCCTGATAGCTATACACTATCCAGTCGCCACTGGCGTAGTACCAATACAGCGGCTGAACAGCAAGCAGCGCCCCACCGGCCAAAAGGGCCGCTAGCAGTAAAGGCAAGTGTTGCTGCCAAAAAGCCAGCCGCTCGCGCAAAGCGGCTCCGGTTGCACGCAAACCCCAGAGCATAGGCAGCAGCACGGCCAGGATTTCGGTAGGGCGGGTCAGCGTCATCAGCCCGATTATCGCTCCAATGCTTATCGCCTTTGCCAAGCTAGGCCGAGCGTAAAAGGATGGGGTGAGAAGTAGCAGTACGGCATACCAGCCAAGCAACCAGCAATGCGTCATACCAGCGTGGCCAGCTCCGCTGTAAACAATGTAATTGGTGCCTAGTAGCAAAATGAGCAGTGTCAGGGCAGTGGGCCACTCGCCAAACCGTGGCAGCAGCGCCCGTCGTAACAGCCAAAAGCTGAGCACCGATATCAGCAAGCTTGCCAGCTTGATGGCGAGCTGATAGGGGGGCGAAAATCCATCGGCAGGATAGCCCAGAGGCCTAGCAAGCGCATGCGCTACCAAGAAAAAAGGCAATTCTTGCACAGCCAATCCGGCGGAGTATTTCATTACAAAATTGCCGCTGCCGGGGTGCCGAAATGCCTGGTAGAAGTCGGGGGTTGGGGCGTATTCCTTAAGGAGTTGGTCGCGGAATTTCAGCTCGCGCAAGTCGTGATGCACGAATATAGCTGGCAGATAGAGGTAGTATCCTGAAGCATCCCAGTTAAGAACCGGCGACGTCGGCCAAGGCTGCGGCGCGGGATGATACCACCATGCCATGGCCACTAGTAATACCGTGCAAAACCAGCCAGCTATTCGGGAAGGAGACTTCATAAACTAAAAGAAAACAATCAGGCCCTCGCCGGAACAGCTGAATACAGGAGCTGCAAATTGCGGAAAGTTACGTATCAGACCAATCTGTCCGCTACACGTGCTACCGCAATCCCAGTACTCGCAATACCTATGCTTGGCAAACAGACGACACTCCTAAGCAACTGATTAAAGTCGTGATTCAACTTATATTGAATGCGAGCAGCACTCCAGGAAGCGGCAGATAAACTGCTTTCTGGAGTGCTGCTCGCGTTATTTTAAGTAGTAGGCACAGACACTTAGCTGTGTTCTGCACCAACTTGCCGGCTAACTCAAGTAAATGCTTGGTTTTACTTTTTAAGCCTCGACTATAAAACCAGCATTCTTATTCAACTAGAAGTGCTTCACTATACCGCCGGCTCCCTTGAATAACCTCCAGGTGATACCGCCCCGCTACCAAAGCGCCAAGTGGAACATGCAACTCCATAGTAGTCGCTGACTCCGCTTGACGGGTCTGCGAAAACTGAAGCCGGCCCATGGCATCATATAATTGAATCAAGACGGGTACACGGCTGGCAGTTCTATCACCAACGAGTTTCAGATGAAGAGCTTCTCGGGCCGGGTTCGGATAAACACCACACCAACCAGGCAGGGCAGCCTTGCTAGTACTAGCAACCACAGCCGTTTCATAGGCTCCAATAGTACGCCCGGCACCACGCGCAGGAGTGGAATTACCGAAAAAGTCGCGTGGGCCCGGATTCACGTTGAATTCGCTAAGTATATCCAGTCCTGCATTTCTTAAGCCCGAACTAGGTTGCAGCTGATAGGCTGCCAGAGAGGTCAGTGGCAAGCCTGATCTCCAGATTGCTAATGTGCCACCAGTACCTGGCTGCTGCAGTTGCGGATCTAGCTCCACACCCGTAGCACGGGTACCGATTTGCTCTTGTCCAGTTGCTGCCCGCCATGCCGCCAGAGAGGTATAATGGCCTGAGCCCCACTCTAGCTGCACAGCTTGCCCGCTACTCCAGTATGCATTGCCTTGCAACATTATTCCCTGCGTGGTAACGCTGGCCACCAATGGCAGTCCGCCTGTGGTCTGAAATATGTTGTTGCACACCACCACATCACTGACACCACCACTAATGATGTCTACAGCCTTAGGTCGTGAGCCATCAGCCGGAGGAGTTACGTAGATGGTGTTGTTATGAATTAAGGCCCGCTCGATACCACCACTGGCTCCCGACGACCAAAAAGAAAGGGCACCCTTCCCATAACGGCGGCCATCGTTTTCGCTGATGTTGTAGCGGATAACCAAATCGTGCATGGGCGGTGCGTCCGGGTATTGAGCTAGTAAGTAGCCTGGTCCTTCATTGTCGTGCGAGTAATTGTATTGCATAACTGAATTGGTGCAGCCTCCATCCAGGTCAAAACCACCCCCATCATAGAGCGTACCCGATCGATTATGATGCGACTCGCAATACTGAATCAGCAAGTTGTTGCAGCAATAGCCCCAAATACCCACTGGTCCTCCGCTCTGGTTCGCATTAAGCCAGCCATTATTGTACGCTTCGCAATGCTCTACTAAGGCCCCGTCGATACCCGATAACACGATGCCGTTACCCGTGTTGGTGGTAGTAACATCAGCGCGTCCGGCATTGTCAAAGGCTTGGCAATAACCTACGTACCAATTGTGGTGGGCGGCTAGCGCTTCCGCGTAGGAAGCTAGCCCAACCTCGCCGTTGGCCGACATAGTGCAGTGCGTAACTCGCACTTGGTTGTAGCCGCTAGTCCCGTTCCAACTACCAATGGATATACCAATGCCCCGATAACCCTGTACACTAACATTATCGAACACAAGATGCTGCAGATGCACGTTAGCGGAATCAAGATAGAAGGCTACGCCGGAACTGGTATTGGTTAGCCGGCCAGCACCCACAAACTCAAGGTTCCGCACTTCTATACCGCCGCTGTTGTGGGCGTAGAAGCCGGTGCCATTACCGCTGTTGATAACAGCCCGGCCGCTACCATAAGAACTAAAAATAACAGGCTGTGTAGCTGTACCCTGTGTTCTTGAACCTATTTGTATACCACCAGCAAACGAAGCACCTCCTTCAAATAGCACAATATCACCTGCTGCTAAACGCGCCCTGTTAACTCTGTTTATACTACGCCAGCTCATTGGCGCAGATATACCCGAATTAATATCATTACCCGATGAACTCACGTAATACGTAGTAGCATTAGCTGAGAGCGACAAAGTGAAGAAAGCAGCAATTAGTAGTATTAGTTTACTCATAAGAAGCTTACCATTTATTTAGACAATGATAAGCTTCATAGATTACTATAAAAATAGGACTATGCTAAAACCTATTTTACAAGATTAAAGCTATAAATCACATATTTTCGTGCAAAATCATAAGTCACATGTTTTCATTAGAAGCAGACAACATTAAATATGAATATAAAGCTAAGCTGCTTCGTGCAAGCTCTATTTAAATTGAACGCCCATTATAAGTTGGTTGGCAAGAAATTCGACCAATAGGATATAACACCCGGCGAATAGATGCTTCTACTCTCTTGCACCTACGTCCGAACTTTATATTAGAAATATCTTATTGATGCCGGGCATCCAACTCGTTCGCATTGGAGTGTATAGACGGTGACAAGGCGCAGATCCAGTTGTATCAAACAGAAACCTGTTCTACTGGAATCTGCGTGCTGTACACCAGAAGATCATCAACATCCGCTAGCTGCTTGTTTCGTTCAGCTTGTGTGGTCGTTTGGTTATTTAATCAGTTCAGGTGCAGGGTTATTCTTTATCTGCTCGGCACGAATGATGCAGTAGCTAACCCCTGATGCGGCTGCTCCCGTATCTTTCGCTACCGTTCGATACTTGCATAGCCCATGTTTCTTCGCTTTTTTATTGTTCTGTCTTTTTTTTGGTTAGCTACTGTGTCTTTGCGGGCGCAGACGGCGCCGGTGTCTCGCAACCTGCTGCCAGTACCAAGCTCAGTGCGGTGGGGAGCGGGTATTCTAAGCTCGAAAACCTACCTGCGGCCTAATTTGCAGGGCCCTGTTGATGCAGCTACGGCAGCAGCCGTGACGCGTACCCTGTCCCGGCTGCGCCGCGGTGGCAATTCAGCACCAGCCGGCACTAAAGCCATACCCCTGCAGATTCGCTACGGTAAAGTAGGCCGACCCGAAGCTTTCGACGAAGAGCGGTACAGTTTACGCGTGACCCCAATGGGCGTGACCATTGATGCACCCACTAGCTTGGGCGTGTTGCACGCTTTGGCCACTCTCGAGCAGCTACCTCAAATCAATGGGCGACGAAATGAGTTACCAGAGGTCGATATTCAAGACCAGCCCCGTTTTCCGTGGCGAGGGTTACTGATTGATGCATCACGGCATTTCATGCCAGTGGCCCTGATCAAGCGCAACCTCGATGCCATGGCCGCGGTGAAGTTGAACGTGCTTCACTGGCACCTCTCCGACGACCAAGGTTTCCGGGTGGAAACGAAGACACTACCGCGTTTGCACGAGATAAGCGGCCAATACTACACGCAAGCGCAAGTGCGCGAGGTGCTGGCCTACGCCGCCGCCCGCGGTATTCGGGTGCTGCCGGAGTTCGATGTACCTAGCCACACCATCGCCTGGATTGCCGCTTACCCACAGTTGGCTTCCAACGATTCAGTATACACCGTGTACCAGAGCTGGCGCACCGCCAACGTGGCCATGGACCCTACAAAAGAAACCACCTACGCCCTGCTCGACTCCCTCTTCAAAGAGATGACGGCGCTGTTTCCTGATCCGTATTTCCACATAGGAGGCGACGAAAACGACGGCCGACAGTGGCGGCGCAGCCCGCGCATCATGGCGTATGCCAAAGCCAACGACATGCTGAAGCCCGATGGCAAAACCTTAGACAAGCATAAGCTTCAAACCTATTTCAACCGCCGGGTGCTGGCCATCGTCACGAAGTACAACAAGAAGATGGTAGGGTGGGACGAAATTTTAGGGCCTGGCTTGCCGCAGAATGCCGTTATCCAAAGTTGGCGCGGCAAAAAAGGACTCAACGATGCCGCCGTGGCCGGTCATGCCGCTCTGCTTTCCAGCGGCTATTACCTCGACCTCAATTTTACGGCCGCTACGTACTACACCAACGACCCTCTCCCGCCTGATACTCCCTTAACGCCGGAACAACAAAAGTTGATCTTGGGCGGTGAGGCTACTATGTGGGCCGAATTTGCCGACAGCCTGATTATGGACTCGCGTATCTGGCCCCGGGCGGCGGCCGTTGCGGAGCGGCTTTGGTCACCGGCCGCGGCCACGCAGGATGTAGCTGATATGTACCGTCGCCTGGCCACTGTTTCCACTCAGTTGGAGGGCTTAGGTTTACAGCATCGCAAAGTTCCGGCGCAGCTTTTGTCGCAGATGGGTGGTCCTACTTACCGGGTGCCGTTGCGCACGTTGGCGGAAGTGCTAGAGCCGGTGAAGGAATATAAACGGCATTTTCAAGGCTTCACCTACACGCCTCAGACGCCCTTAAACCGGCTGGTAGACGCCGCACCGGCTGAATCCGATGTAGCCCGTCAATTCAATGAGAAAGTGAGTACTCTGCTTTCCGGCTATGCTGCCGGTGAAGGCGCCTTACCTAAAGAAGCCGCCACGCGCGATGCCTTAGCCGCCGTGCGCGACCAACTAAAGCTTTGGGAAACCAATGACGCCCGGCTACAACCGTTGTTTACCACTACTCCCGCTCTCCTGGAATATGCGCCGCTTTCAACTCAGCTTCACTTGCTCGCCACCTTAGGCTTAGAGCGGTTGCAGCTACTGGAAAGTGGCCAAGCGCCTAGTCCTACCTGGCTGGCTGCAACTCAAAAGCAATTGGATGCCGCCAAAGCTCCCGCGGGACAAGCTGAGTTGGCGGTGCTACCAGCCATGCGGAAGCTGCTTCAACAAAGCGTATTGTGATACGCCAGCCCATTTTTTCAGGTACTTAATACTCGAATACCTGTCTTGCTTGATTTGACGTCCGCTAACGAAGCCTCGCTCCTGCCCCGCTCGATTTCTACTTTGGCGAGAGGCTTCAACTTCGTTGCATCACTGACTTGATTTGCCACCTGCTTGGCAAGGCTTTTTGTTGCTGTTTACTACCACTTACTGTCCTTACCCGCTAGAACAGCACCGACACCTGCATCCGGCCGGTGTGGACCACATTCAGGCCGTTGGCTTTACGGCCGTCGTAGGCGAGGTTTAGATTCAAGCCGTTACTGAGGCGCTGCTCTACGTTCAGGTTCCAAGTGAAATTGCTGCCATTGCGCAGGGCATTCAAAATTTCCAGGCCCACCACTGAGTTAGGGTCTCCTTTAAAATCTACGCTGACGTAACGAGTGCTTGCCGTGATAGTACGCTTACTAACCTGGCTCACGCGGGTTTCGATACCTAGCTCATCGAAAGTACCACGGGCCTCCGCTTCCGGCCTAATGGGAGTGGTGTTGTCTTTGTTGGTGCGTAGGTAAGTACCCGTAAAACGCAATGTACCGTTGGGCTGGTAGCTGATTTCGGGGGCTATTTCGTAGATCAGAAGCCGGAAATTACGGTCGGCAAGGTAGGTGGAGTTGTTTTGGCGGATCGTACGGCTGGTATTGAGCCGGCCCGTGAACGACTGTGCCAACGTGCGGCGCAGCAACACGCTCTGCGCGGCCAAATTGCGGATATCTGAGCCTTGGGAGAGCAATACCTTCTGTTGCGTTTGCTGCACCGTCAGTTCCGCGCCAAAAATAGGGTTGGAGCGGTTGAAGTAAAGCGTGTTGCGCAACAGCTTGTTCAGCGAAAGCAACATAGCGTCTTCAGTTTGGAAAGCAAACGGGTTCAGACGCGACGAGAGGCTTTTATCGGTGGTGCGACGGTCCAGCGTAATGGTGCTGATGGTCGAGAAGCGGGCGGCAGCTTGGCGCCAACCGCCCCCGTCGCGCCAAGCGCGCGGGGCGGCTGTGCTGAGGCGGTAGCTGAAGCGGTTGGTGAAAGCAATGATGTAGTCGTCGGTGGGCAGGTATACTTTGATGTGGGTCCGGTACACGGCATCGGGGGTCGGTGCTTCAAAGAATTCCTCTTTCTGCTCGATACCGTCACCATTCACATCCTGGAAGTAGTGCGTGCCTTGCCCGTTGGGAACCGCCAGAAACGAGTAGTCGCGCCGCAATTCGCGGCCCGTGGCCACCGAGTAGCTTAGCTCCGACCGCACCTGGTTTTGCAGCAGGCTAGCGTTCCAGTCGAGTTTGGTGAGAATAGTACGCTGGCGGGCACTGTCGCGGGCGGCTAGGTCGCGGTAGGTAGCCAGCACGGCCAGGTCCTGGCTTTTGCCAATGCGGGTGGCCATGGTGCCCTGCCAGGTTTGGGCAGTACCCCGGCGTTGCAATTCATTCTGGTTTAGGTTAGGTGCCTGGTCGCGCCGATACGTGTAGTCGGCACGGAACCGGGTTTTAGCTGAATCATGGCTTTGAATGAACACGTTGTGCTCATCGAAGTAGTTAGCCGTTGAAAGCAGCGTGGAATCCCCGGAGGGCGAAGCCACTCGGTTTTTATCGAAGCGGTAGGCGTAGCCGGGTATTACGGGGCCCCGCACGTAGCGAGCGGCAGCTTCGCCCCGCGCCCATTCCGATTTGCTGGTGCCCGCCTTCGAGTTCAGCAGAAACAAGCTTCCCCGCAGCTGCACCCCACCTACCTGCCGGGCCGCATCCAGCCAGTGCTGCAAGCCCTCGGCTTCGCCCGCGCGGAACCGCCGGCTCAGGCGGTAGTTGACAGCATTGTCGGCGTCTTTGGCGGCGCCTACCGCAAAGTTCAAAATGTTGTCGGCCCGGGCCTCGCGCCGCGTAGCGTTGCCTTGCACCGTACTGGCGGTGCTCCAGTTACGGTCAAATTCAATATCCCGATAGCGGTCAATAGGCGCAAATTCCGGGCTGGTGTACTCGTAATCCAGGGCGCTACGGAAACGATAGTCCTTCAGAAAGCCTAAGCCGGGCAGTTTGCGGTCTTGTATCACGTAGCCAACCCGCATGGCCTGTCCCTTGTCCGACTCTGGTGAAAAACGGTTCAAATCAAGCTCGGAAGAAGCCAGGTCCACAAAGACTGTTGAATTAGCATCCACCTGGTAGCTCGCACCAGTTGAAATAATCTGCTTTTGCAGAGGGGCAGGCAGCAACCGGATTGGCTGGTAGTTACCCTGCTTAGGCCCCGCGTATTCATACACCCGCCCATTAGCGCTGGCATTGGCCAAGCTCAGCCGGTAGTCGCCGCTGCCCGGGCCAACGTCGGTAAAGCGCACATTGTAGGCCTGCCGCAATGAATCCGTCAGATAGGTGTACACTTCCACTTGCTGCCCGTCTACTACCCGCACGTCGCGGGTATACTGCACCTGCTGCCGGTTGAACTTACTTACTTGCCCACCAGCTACGCTCGCCTGGGCGGCGTTTTCGCTTAAATCCCGCAATGCCGTACGGTCCGAGTCTGATAACAATAGGTTGGGCGAGTTATCAGGATTATCGGCTTCGCGGTAGAAGTTGCCGTGCACCGACAGCCGGCCTAGTTGCTGGTAGTGACTGGCCGAGTACAGAGACCGAGCGTAGTTGAAATCGGAGTACTCGAAGTCAATCTTGATGCGCGAATTGTTGGTGATAAGGTGCTGAGGCGAAAACGTAACTTCCGACTGGTTGTAGTCGATAACGTAGTCGTTGTCGAAGCCCCGGGTCATCAATCGGCCATCGAGATACACTCGCTCTGAATTCGCCAACACAATAATAAATTGCTCGCCGTTGGGCCCGCGCAAACGGTAGGGGCCCTGCACATTCTCGATGGGCGTTACGTCGATACTGGCGAATTTGCCTTTGGCCACTCCGCCCGCTACGGTGGTGGAAGACCGAATTGGCCCGTGCCGCCCCTGCTCTACCGTGCTAGCCGTCCCCGACACCACTCCGGCAGGCGCGGTTCCGGATGGCAATACCTGGCCCGGCGCAGTAGGAAGTATGTTCGCAGGCGCCGCACCTGGGCTCAGCGCGGGTGTCTGCCCTCCGTTGGTGATGGTTGTTGTGGAATACGTTCCGGGATTGATGCCGGGATAATTGGGTAACGGCGTCAGTTGGGGGGTGCTGAAACCGCTAAGGCCCGCCCCCGGCTGTCCCAAATTCACTTCCAAAGCTGCGCCTTGCACATTCTTGTAGAACCGCAGAAAGTAATCGGGCTTGTTGCGCAGCACCACGTCGCCGGCCGTCAAATTCCACCGCTGGCTGGTAAGCGTGATGTAAATACGATCGAATTCCTGGAGCTGCTGCGTGTTGCCCTCGGGCTGAAACGGGACGCTCTGGTCGCTGATGGCAGCGGTCAGGTTGATGTTATCGGTAAGCTTGCCTTCGAGCTGCAAGTTGAGCGAGGAATTGACAAACACGTTTTGCGCATTGCCGAAGCTGATGCCGCGGGCTAGCGTGCCGGTTTTGTTGATACCGGGCGTGCTCAAAATCTGTTCTTTCACAGTGAAATCCTGCACGCCAAATGTGCGGCGCGGAAAATCCAGGCTGTCGAGCAGGCCGCGCGGACGGCGAAACTGCGGGGCTGCCAGCCGCACTGGTAGCACCCGGTAGCACACGAGTACCGAATCCAAACCGGGCAACACAATATCGGGCTGGCCAGGGTCGGGGGATGGTACGCGGCGGGTTTGGCTGTAGCGGTAGCGGTCGGTTCGGGAGTCGTAGGCTACGGCGCGGCCGCTGATACTGACGGATGCTGGTACTACGGTTAGCGTATCGGGCAGCGTGAATTCAGTTAGGTCTTGGTCGGGAACAAGGTGCACCCATACGCAGCGGCGCGTATTGGGCGGCAATTCAGGGCGTTGTTGGGCCCACGAAGTGGCCGTGCCAAGCATACAAGTCAGCAGCAGCCAAAAGCGCAGAAAGCGGGGCGTAAAACTGCTGATCATTGAAGGCAAATAAATACAAAGATAACAGCCTCAACAACGCATAAGGCCACCTTATTCGTGCCCATTGTTAAGCTGTACCCTTTGAGTGGCAAGCTTTAAGCTGCAAGCGAATATTCGACGAACAGCTTCCGGCTTGCTACTTAAAGCTTGCGGCTTTAAACCAGCTTATCCCGCTAATGGCAACTCGATGTAGAAAATGGTGCCGGTTCCTTCCTGCGTCTCAAACCAGATGCTGCCGCCGGCACTTTCAATGCCGCGCTTGGCTACCGCCAACCCGATGCCCGAACCAGTAATTTTTGTGGTGAAATTGGGCACAAACACCTTTTTGCGCACATCCGCCGGAATGCCCGCTCCATTATCCTTGATACCAACGCGTACTCGTCCTTCTGATTGAATCTGCAGACATACTTCAATCACCGGGGACCGTTCTTCGGGCACCGCTTGCAGGGCGTTGATTAATAGATTGTTGAAGGTCCGCACCAACAGGTTTTCGTCGGCAAACACCATCACCGGCTCCTCTCCAACGGGCAGCAACAAGCAGATGTGCGCGTCGGGACGGCTGCCTTGGTGCAACTCTACGCAACGGCGCACCACTTCCACCACGTCCAGCCGGGCCGGGCGCATAGCCGGCAGGTTGGTGAAGTTGGAAAAGGACGTGGCAATGTCCGTCAAAACATCAACCTGCGTGATGAGCGTTTGAGACACCTTGCCTATTAGCTCGTTGATGTTGGGACGGTTATCCTGAATGGCGCGCTGCAAGAACTGCAAACTTAGCTTCATGGGCGTGAGCGGGTTCTTGATTTCGTGCGCCACTTGTCGGGCCATTTCTCGCCAGGCGGCTTCCTTCTCTTGCACCGCCAGTTCCTGCTTGCTTTGCTCTAGCTTTAGCAGCATGGTATTGTACTCGCGCACCAGCAGCCCAATTTCGTCGTTGGATTGGTAATCGAGCATCTCGTTCTGGCCAGTGAGCGTGGTTTGCTTTAGCTTTTCGGTGAGCAGCTTAAGGGGGTTGGTAAGCACTCGGGAAGCAACAAAGGCCAGCACCAGAAACAGAATGAACATCACCGTGAACGTGTTCAGGATGATGGCCACCAAGTCAACCAGCTTGTTGTCGAGGTCTTTTTCGGAGTCGAAAAAGGGAATACCCACGTAGCCGAGCACGGCACTAGCGCGCTCGTCGGCGTCGGCGGCGGCCCGCAAGGGCAGATACAACGTGTTGAATGACAACGAGCCGGCTCTTTCCTCCAGCAGCACCCGAGGCTTCACCTGCTCTTTCAAGCCGGCTACCGCCTGCGGATTCATCAGCGTCCCCAACAGGCCGGACTCGAAGATGATTGGCTGACTGCTCACCAGCAGGATACCATGCGAATCGTAGAGGTTGAGGTCGGTTTCAGTGAGAGCCGACACGTTGTCGGCCAAGGCCAGAAGGTCGGTTCGGCTTGCTGAGTCGGCCAGCAGGCGACTATTTTCGAGTAGGTTGTCTTGTACGGCCCGGCCGCGGCGCTCATAAGTGCGCCGCAGGTCGCGTTGGTAGGAGCTTTTCACTTGGCTGATGGTGGCCACGCTCACCACTACCAGGGGCAGCATAATGCCAAGGTTCAGAAAGAGCTGAATCTTGGTGCTGAAGTTGGTGCGGAACACATCCAGATAAGCCCCTTGCCCCAGCAGGTAAAGGCCACTGCAAATCAGCACAAAGAAGGCGTGAAGCAAAAATAGAAACGAGAAGTTCGACAACCAGTCGCCAAAGCCATACGTGGCGGTGGTTACCACCACGGTTCGCTGCTGCGTTTCGTCGCGCATAGCAAAATGATGAAACCGCCCTAAGACAAGCCCCCCCTGGTACAAGCGCGGGTTCTTATAGAGGTCAGGCGTGAGCCGGTTCACGTAGTCATAGTCCCCTTCGCTATACACCAACTGGTCGTTTTCGTAACCAGCATAACTTAAATCAGCTCCTAAGCCTGGTTGGAAAAACTTCTGGTCTACTAGTAGTTCTGGTACTACACTGTAAGTAGTTAGCTTTTTCAGGGTAAGCTCTAGCAGCACGGTAGCGCTGCCTTTAGCGGTCGGCACGGTTATGAAGTCGACGTAGCGCCGGGTGCTAAACGAATTGCTGCCCCGCACCAGAAACAGATTAAGTTGATCGGTACGCGTGGCTGAGCGCAACAGGCGCGTGCGCATCTCGGGCAACGTTTCCGCTCCCGGCTCCCTTCCTATCGGCTTGCCAGCCGGGTTGAAAAGTGAAACTGCAATTTCGTACTTGTCGAAGTAATCGCGCAGGTAGTGCTTCACAATTCGCTGGCGCACTATTTCTGCATTTAGCGCGGTGACGGGAAGCATAGTCCGCAGAATTAGGGTGCGCAAGGAATGGTCAGCAGCCATTTCCTGCCCGCGCTCGTTCAGCAAAACTTCCCCCTGCAAATCATTTTCCAACAATAAGTTGCCCGCCAAACTCTGCTTATTAAGGACCAATTGCCTGTCAAAGTGCTCAAATAGGGCTAGTGCTCCCACAGCCGAGCTAATGCTAAGCATCAGAAACAAAAACAAATAGGTCTGATAGGGTATCATGGCAGCCACACTTCGCAAAGTGGTAAGCCGCAGGAAAAAGAAAAACAGCAGTGTAATTCCAAGCAGCACTAAATCAACCTGTGTTAGCGCCACTCCCAACGGCAGAATTACTAACGCACTCAGGCCGAGTGCTATGACGCCCAATTGCCGGGTTTCGAATCGCACAGTAGCTTCAAACAACTGTGCCAAGGCGTAGAAGCCCGCCAAATATGCTCCTGTATGCAACACGATAGCCAGGCAAAGCAAGGCTTTGAATCCAGAAACGGATATGTCCTGGGTTACATCAACTATAATTTGGGAATTGTTGAAGCTATTGGAGTAGAACGTAAAAAGCAGCTCCAGCAGTCCAAAAAAGCTGAATACCAAGGCCGCTCCCAACACTACCCGCTTCGGTAGTGACGTTACTCGTGCAGGCCACTGAACTACTTGGTAGCGTTGAAAAAGCAGCAGCCCATACCCGGCAGTAACTGTTAGCAGCAGGGCATTAATCAGTAAGTCGCCGAGCGAGGGAGAAAGCCAGGAAGCGGCGTATACCCGCGGGTTGAAAAGCGAAAGCTCGATAAAAGAAAAGGGCAGCTCGAAGTGCAAGAGTGCCGCCCGCAAGGCAGTCAAGGGCAGTACCACTGCCGCTGCACTCTCTAGCACCCGCCGCACCCGAAACAGCCTTCGCGCTAATACTAGCCAAGCTGTTATATATAAGCCAAGCCCTAGAAGCATTAAAGCAAGTGGCAGATACTTAACCGTTACGGGGTTAGGTTGCAGGCTCTCCAACGAAAAAAGGTAGTTGCCCTCGTTGGAATACAGCTTAGGCAGCTTAGAACGTCCGCCATCAGCTACTAGCCGTAAGTTGAGTCCCCGAAACAGTGCTCTCTCGGCACCTTCACCCAAGTAGCGGTTGCTAATACCATAGCTCTCTTCAAGCGGAATGTAAGTAATCACCACGTACGGGCCGGCCACGTGCCGTAAGGCTAGGTAACGCCCAAATTGCATGACTACCAGTTTCTCGTGGAAATCCTGCTGAGCATTGGAGCGGTTTGGCCGCACCATATTATCAGACCAGTACAGCAGCTGACCGCCCCGAAATATGAAGCAAGGATAAGTGGTCTGTTCTACTAGGGTCTGAAAAGTTAGCTTACCTTCCTGTACCTGTGTGGCTACGGCAGCAGCTTCTTGCTCTGCCCCAGTTTCCGCCTCCATCACCAACTGCTGCAACCGTGCCGCATCCGTACGCAACACCACGCCGGACGCTTGGCCATAGTGGTTGCCCAGGTAAGCGCCAACGAAACAAATAAAAGCGGCTAGCAACAAAGCCAGCGGCGAAAACCGGAAAAGCTTCAAACGACAAACAGTAAAGCGGTAGCGTGTTGCTCCGCAGCAACCGCCACCCAACAAAAATGCCGCCAAATGGCGGCATTTCCTATTTTCAATGAAATAGCATTATTACGAAGGTGGCCTATCTAGCAGGTTCGGATTATAGCGAATACCGCCAAAGAAGTACAGCATCACTACCCGTGCGTAACGAAAGAGCAAGGGTGTCATCAACACCACAATCGTAGCTACTGCCGTCACATATACCCACACAGGTGGATCGTTGGCCAAGTAGTAGAGTAGCACCCCGGTAAAGAAGACTATGCCTGTGGAAAAGCCATAACTGATGTACATAGCCCCCCAGTAAAAGCCTACCTCCGGCTCGTAGTACTGACCACAAGCCACGCAATCCTCATACATTTCATCGAACCTGCGCAGGTTCCAAGCCGAATGTTTGAAAAGCGGCCCCTGATGGCATCGTGGACATTTCTGAGCCACCATGGACAACAGCGCAGAATCGACAGCGGCCATTTATTCGCTGGTCGCCTTGCTCCGCGGGTGGGTGTTGCGATACCAGAAATAGCCAACGGCCCCCATCAACAGGTACGGAATGGCCGCCATGTACAAGATACCCTTGTTCAAGCCCGAAAAATCGTATCCATCCTTTTCCGTGCGAGATGCTTCTACTTGCGTTTTGCACATAGAGCACTGCGCATTGGCCGCTAAGGGAGCTAAGCTAAACAGCAGACCAAGTACCACTGCAAAAAACGACTTTACTACTAGCTTCTTCATACTATTTCCAACAACAGGGAGCAGGCAAAGTTTCCTTACTTAAGTGTAGTAAGGCGAAATCATGAAATACACAATCACGCCCGTTACGGATACGTACAACCAAATCGGGAAGGTCCAGCGGGCAATGCGCCGGTGCTTGGCAAATTGCTGCGTAAGAGCAAAGTAGAGCGTAAACAGCACCAACGCCACCGTTACGGCCGCCAACGTGATGTGCGTGAGCAGAAAGAAGTAATACACGCTTCTAATCAGGCCAACGCCACCGAATTTGGTGCTAGGCACTTGTGAGTGGTAGACCACGTACGATACCAGAAAAAACGAGCCCATCAGGAAGGCCAGCCCCATCATGGTACGGTGCCGAATTACATTCTTCTGCCGGATAAAGTAATACCCAGCTACCAGCAACACAGCCGTAAGAGAATTCAGTACGGCATTTACAGCAGGCAGCATTTTTACCTGTGCCCCTTCTATGCGAAAGGTATTGGGGAAGTAGTGCAGAATAGCTACTGCTACTGGAATGATGGTCCCAAGCGCTGCTGCTAATACTTTGTACTTGGTGTAACTGCCGTTGTCGGGCTTAAGGGCCGGCTTACTGACTGTGGTCATAGGTGTAGAGTAGCACGTTGATTTCCGTCATGAGGCGATCCACGTCTTTGGCCTTGGTCCCGTCGTAGATGCCGCGCACGCGCTTATCACGGTCTACGAGGTACAAGTTTTGGCTGTGCACAATGCCGGGAGCCACCCCACTAGGGGCTGGCAGCCGAAACTCCTCAGTAGCTAACCGATAAAGAGCCGTTTTGTCACCAGTCAGGAAAAACCATTTTCCAGCAATAGCACCATACTGCTCAGCATAGCGGCCAAGCACTGCCACCGAATCGTGGACGGGGTCCACCGTATAGGAAACCAATTTTACCCGCGGTTCGTGCCGGAACTTCTCTTGTACTCGCGCCATTTGGCTGTTCATGCGCGGGCAGGCCCCTGGGCAGGTAGCAAAAAAGAAATTGGCGATGTACAAACCGTCGCCAAGGTCTTTTTGCGAAATCAAGCGGCCCGACTGCGAAGCCAACTGAAAATCAGCTACCCTATGAAAAACAGTATCGCGCTGCCACTTTCCGGCTACCAGCGTCGAATCGACCCGGTCAGGCAGGAAAGTAGGCAGCGCGAAACGGTTGGCACCGAACGTGTAGAGAAACACGAAAGCCAGTACCGGGACCAACAACATAAGGCCCAACAACAGGACGTGTTTGGGCCGCATGTACTTAGTTGAAAGCGTTCTGGATAGCTTGGCCGCTGTAAGTGCCTTCCGAAACCAGAGCAATCAGCAACCAGACGAGCAACGCCATCGGGATGAGAATAGTCCAGATAAGCGCTTTTACCTCATGCTTCAAGTGCATGAACTCGGCCACAATAAAGAAAGCCTTGAAGATGGTGAGGATGATGAAGATGGAATTGCGAAGAGTACCCGGATTCATCAGGAATACGAACACGAACTCTAGAGCAGTGATACCAACTAAAACAAAAAAGGTCTTCCAGATCCAGCCTACATTGGGCTTTGGAATCTCCCCAGCGGGTACCGGTTCGGTGTTTGCGTGATTAGCCATTTGGTATGAGTAGTTGATTGTTGACTGCTGAGTTGTTGATTGTTAGGCAATCTGCTTTCAGCAATCAATCATGCAGCAATTAAACGAGGTAGAAGAAGGTGAAAACGAACACCCACACAAGGTCTACAAAGTGCCAGTACAAGCCTACTTTTTCTATCATCTCGTAATGCCCCCGTTTGTGAAACGTATCGTTGGTAGTAGCAATAAAGCAATACACCAACAGACACACGCCCGAAAAAACGTGAGTACCGTGAAATCCAGTGATGAAGAAAAACAAATCGGCAAAAAGTACCGGACCGTATTGATTCTGCGCCAAGTTAGCTCCGTGGAACACAGACCCATCGGCCATCAAAGTACCCTCCTCATGGCCACCAATAAAGTGGCTCCACTCCCAGGCCTGAGAAGCAAGGAAAGTAGCGCCAAACAGGATGGTCCACAACATCCACTTCTGCACGTCCTGCTTGTCCATCCGGTGACCAGCTTCTACGGCTAGTACCATCGTTACAGAGCTGAAAATGAGAATCATCGTCATCAAGGCCACGAAAGCCAGCGGCAGATCTACGCCGTGCAAGCCAGGAAAGGCATTGAACACTTTATCCGGCACAGGCCAATAGGCCGTCGAAAACTCGAAAGCTTTGCCGGCCGCCGCGTCGAAAGCAGGATAACGGTGGCGGATCAGGCCATATGTGGTTAGGAAAGCAGCGAACGTGAAAGCGTCCGACAGCAGGAAGAACCACATCATTAGCTTGCCATAGCTAGCTTTGAAGGGTTCGTTGCCACCGTCCCAGTTGCCGCTCCGTGGCCGATCAGTGGCGGAGGAGGCAGTGGTTTGGGGCTGCGTCGAGATGATGGTGGACATAGCGTGCGGGGTAAGACGAGACTAGTGGTTCAAAAGTAGGAACAAATACAAGTACAACCAAAGCCCGCCGAGGAAGTGCCAATAGATGGTCACGTTGCCAATAGAAAGCATTTGCCGCGAATGCACTTGATACTTAAAGCTTTTGCGTAGTACGCGCAGCAAAAAAATCAACCCCGTAATCAAGTGAAAAGCGTGTACCCCCATCAGCACATACAGAAACGAACCCGACGGATTAGCATCAACGCCGCCGAAGTGAATCTTGTTGCGTACGAGTTCAACCCACACATTCCACTGCCCTATCAAAAATACGAGGCCAAGTACGAAAGTGATGAGGATGCCCGTCTGCACGCGGCGCAGCTCGTCTTTGCGCGCCGAGGCATAAGCCCACTGAATACTGGCGCTGCTTAAGGCAATGATGATGCTGGTATAAAGCAGGCTATGGGGCAAGTCGAACTCCAGCCAGTTGCCTTCTTCGCGCCGCACAATGTAAGCGCTGGTATACGCAGCAAATATCATAGTGCTGCTTACCATCATGAGCCAGAGCAGCACGCGCAACGGATGGGTTCCAATGGCGGGCTCCCGGTCTTTAAGAATCTCTAATTCAGAGGAATGCATGGCAGAAGATTATATGGTTTTGAGCGACGCTCAGCTTATTAAGAAACACTTACAATTGAAATGTAGTTTGCATTATCGCTACATCTCAACTGTTTTTTCTTGACTCACATCTTATCCAGAACCAACGCAATTTGCACGATGGGTAAGTATAAGAAAGAACCGAACATGATTCGCATGGCCGCCTTCTTGGTGCAAGTGCGCATCAGATAGAGCGTTTGCATCAGGAACAGCACACCGCAGAGCACGGCAATAAGAGCTGAGGTTTTACCGGCCATGTTGAACTGCAATGGCAGCAAACTCAGCGGGATGAGCAGCAGCGTGTAGGTCATGATTTGAAAAGCCGTGCGTAGATCTTTTCGCCCGGGGGAGGGCAGCATCTTGAATCCAGCCGCCTTATAGTCGTCGTCTAACACCCAGGCAATAGCCCAGAAGTGCGGAAACTGCCACATAAACTGGATACCAAAAAGCACCCACGCCTCTGGCCCTAGCACGCCCGTAGCGGCTACATAGCCAATAAGAGGAGGCATACCACCCGGAATGGCTCCTACTGCCACACACACCGGCGAAATCGTCTTGAGGGGCGTGTAGATGAAGCCGTAGAGGATAAGCGAAATCAATGACAGCGCTGCCGCGAGTGGGTTAAAGCAATAAGACATTATTGCCAAGCCTGCTACCCCCATCAGAACAGTAAACACCCATGCCTCGGTGATACTCAGAACACCTTGCGGTAACGGCCGATTGGCCGTCCGCTTCATTAGCTTGTCCAGATCAATCTCGTAGATCTGATTGATAGTATTGGCTGCGCCTGTCACCGCTAGCCCTCCTACCATCACCAGTAGTGCCCTACCCCAATCGAAAGCCTGGACTCCAAGTAGATAGCCGATAGCGCTTGAGAAGGCTACCGTCAACGACAACCGGAATTTTAGTAACTGAAAATATGCCCTGGCTTTGGTCATCAGTGGGTAAAACAACGCAACCGGCGAATAGTCTTCGAACCGGGCCGCAAAGTTACGCAACAACGCTTGCATAAGTGGTCTTTGGTTGCGTTTTAGCTTGGCGAGCATACCGGATAATAGTTAGGAACTGTGCCCCGAATAGAACCGTAGCAACCGTCAGATGCACGGGCTGGACGGTGGCCGGCAACGCCAAATAGGCCAGAGTCACCCCTGCTATTATCTCCATTGCCAATAAACCCATTGTAACAGTTGCTAGTCGTTGCAATTGAGAGTTACGAGTCTGATACAACTGGTACGCTACGTACACATTCAGAACCAGCAGGATCAAAGAGAAAGAGCGGTGCACTTTGAAGATATTGCCTAGCTGCTCTACCCATTCGGCCCGACCCAAGTAATTGGCTGCAGTAGCAACTACGTCTACCTGCTCACGAACTTGAGTACCCAGCACTATCTGCCCGAAAGTGAAAAGAGCAGTCAGCCATAGAAGCGGAATCAGCCGCTTAGGAAGGCCCTCAGAATTAGCCGCTACCGCCGTTCGCTCCTGCTGTGAGCGGTCAACGGCATAGATTAACATAGCTACAATGAGCAAAGCAAGCGCCATGTGCACTGTTACAAGCTCGGGCAACAGGTTAGTAGATACTACCAAGGACCCCAGCCAGCCCTGAAAGCCAGTAAGCAAGAAGGCCGCAAAAGCCAACCAAAACACGGTGCGGTCACGCCGCCAGTAAGGCAGAGCTAACACTACCGTCAGAAAAATAAATACTCCAATCAAAGCGCCCAATAACCGGTTCAGGTACTCGATCCAAGTTTTAGTGGCATTAAAGTCAGTCTCAATGAATTGGGTAGGATGCGCAAATATTTGACCGGCTACCTGCTTGAAACCAAGCCGCTCCAAAGTTTTGGCCAACTTCTGGTTTTTAGCTACTCGCTGCGCAGTGTATATCTCCTTGTAGCCAACAGGCAACTCACTAGCTTGTGTTGGAGGAACCCACGTGCCAAAGCACTTCGGCCAATCGGGGCATCCCATTCCGGATCCTGTGCTTCGAACGATGCCACCCACAAGAATCAGCAAGTACACAGAAACCACAGTCAGGATGCCAAAAAACCGAAAGCGGCGTACAAAAGCAGGTTGAGTCATGTAGGATTTCTTGTTGCTAAGGTGGACAAAGAAGTAACAGTTGAACTCCCCTTTTGGTGTCCGATTTTCGGTTAAACAGCTTAGCTGTTTATGAGCACCCTAAAACAAAACGGGCCGCCGTAAGTACAGCGGCCCGTTTCGGGGTTATTTGCCAAGCGGCTACTACTCGTTTTCGCTCTCGTAAGGCAAGTTCGAAGACTGCGTTTTCGAGTAAGGCACGTTCTGCGGAATAAAGTCTTCCTCTGAACCAGGCTTGCTATAGTCATAGGGCCAACGGTAAACGGCGGGAATTTCGCCGGGCCAGTTGCCGTGGCCAGGTACTACCGGGGTAGTCCACTCCAGCGTAGTCGAGCGCCATGGGTTTTCGGTGGCACGACGACCGCGGAAGATGCTATAGAAGAAGTTGAAGATGAACACAAATTGTGCGAAGAACGCTAGGATAGCGGCAACCGAGATGAACTTGTTGAGGTCAGCAAACTGGCTGAACATCTCGAAACCCGTCCATGCATAATAACGACGCGGGAAACCGGCAATACCGATGTAGTGCATAGGCAAGAACACCAAGTAAACACCTAAGAAGGTCAACCAGAAGTGGATGTAGCCAAGCTTCTCATCCATCATGCGTCCGAACATCTTCGGGAACCAGTGGTACACCCCGGCAAACAAGCCGAAGAAAGCCGAGCTACCCATTACTAGGTGGAAGTGAGCTACCACAAAGTAGGTGTTGTGCATCTGAATGTCCAGAGCAGCGTTACCAAGGATAATACCGGTCAAACCACCTGAGATAAACAGCGACACGAAGCCAATGGAGAACAACATAGCTGAAGTGAAGCGGATATTGCCGCGCCAGAGCGTCGCCAGCCAGTTGAAGGTCTTTACCGCCGAGGGCACGGCAATAATGAGCGTCAGGAACATGAACACCGAGCCCAGGAACGGGTTCATCCCCGTCACGAACATGTGGTGAGCCCACACAACGAAAGACAACAAGGAAATACCGAGGAGTGAACCAATCATAGCCCGGTAGCCGAAGATAGGCTTACGAGAGTTAGTAGCCAGAATTTCGGATACCATACCCATGGCGGGCATAATGACGATGTACACCTCAGGGTGACCCAGGAACCAGAACAAGTGCTGGAACAGAATCGGCGAGCCGCCCGTGTTGGGCAAGGCCTGCCCGGCAATGTAGATGTCGGATAAGAAGAAGCTCGTGCCGAAGCTGCGGTCGAAGATGAGCAGCAGCGCCGCCGAAAACAGCACCGGAAACGCCAGTAGCCCCAGGATGGCCGTCAAGAAGAACGCCCAGATAGTAAGCGGCAGCTTGCCCATGCTCATGCCGCGGGTGCGCAGGTTGATAACCGTGGTGATGTAGTTCACGCCGCCCAAAAGCTGCGAAATGATAAACAGTGCCATCGACACCAGCCACATGGTCATACCCATACCAGAGCCGGGGATAGCCTGCTTTAAGGCGCTCAGCGGTGGGTAAATGGTCCAACCAGCAGAAGCAGGTCCTGTCTCCAAGAAGATAGACACGAACATGATAACACTCGAGGTAAAGAAAAACCAGTACGAGAGCATGTTCATAAAGCCCGAGGCCATGTCGCGGGCCCCGACTTGCAGCGGAATCAGAAAGTTGGAGAAAGTACCAGACAGGCCCGCCGTCAGCACGAAGAACACCATGATGGTGCCGTGCATGGTAACCAGCGCCAGGTAAAATTCAGGATTCAGCTTACCAGCCTCCACCCATTTCCCTAGTACCGGCGTCAGCCAAGCCATTGTCGACTCGGGCCAGCCTAGCTGCAAACGGAACAAGCTAGACAAAGTACCACCCAAGATTGCCCAGAAGATACCCGTAATGAGGAACTGCTTGGCAATTACCTTGTGGTCGGTGCTGAACACGTACCGAAACAGCCAGTGCTGATCATGGTGATGATCATCATGGAGCTCATGCTCATGATGGGTGGTCTGTGGCTCGGACATCCCGATACCCACTTGCACCTGATTTGGAAGATTAGCAGCCATATAAGGAGCTTGCGATTAACTAAGTGAAATTATAGCGAAGCTTTGGTAGCAGGTATAGCCACCGCAGCAGCTGCCTTCTTTACAACCAGCTTCTCTTCCTTCTGTTTGAAAGAAGCCAATACATCTGGATTCTGTTCGGAGAAAGACTTTTGCTGAGCATACCAAGCGACATAATCATCTGGCTCATCCACCACGATGGTAAACTTCATGGCGAAGTGGCCGCGGCCGCAGATCTGATTGCAGGCAAGCTCATAGTTGAACTTTGGATTGCCTAGCTGAGCACGCATCTCGTCCGTAGACTTGGTTGGGGTAAACCAGAACTTAGTTGGCATACCAGGCACGGCATACATCTGCACCCGGAAGTGCGGCATGTATACAGCGTGTAGCACGTCGCGCGAGCGAATTTTCAGCAACACAGGGTGACCCTTAGGAACATGTATCTCACCAGGCACAAAGTCGTCAAGACCTGCCTTATCTGAAAGATCAAACCCAAATTCGTTGGTAGCATCAATCAAACGATAGTTCACGACGCCTAGCTTCATATCACGGCCAGGGTAGCGCACCAACCAGTTGAACTGCTTGCCCATCACCTCTAATACCACTGAATCTTTCGGAGCCGGACCCGTAATACGGGTCCACTCTTTCCAGCCAGCGAATACCAGCGCGGCCATCACGATGGCGGGAATCACCGTCCAGATAATCTCAATTTTGTTGTTGTGCGGGAAGAAATAAGCGCGGCGGCCTTCCTGATGTTGGTACTTATAAGAGTATACAAACAGCAAAACCTGCGTCAGCACAAATACCAACCCGATGACAATCATCGTAATCCAGAACATCCGCTCAGTTGCATGGCCGTGCACCGAAGCAATAGGCGGGTTCATCTTGTCGTAGTTGTCACCAAACGACCAAGCGAAGGCAGCACCACCTACTATTAGGAACACCAGCATCAGTATCCCGTTCACACGGTTGCTAGTGCCGAATTCACGAGCTGAGCTACCAGAAAAAATTGAAGTCAGAATCTGGAGACGAAATAGCAGGCCAAATACGACCAGTACCAATGCCAGCACCAACAAAATACCAAGAGCAGTCATTCTGTAAAGATTAGAAGAGAAACTTAGAGCCTAGAGCTTGCCCACTTAGACTAAACAAATAATCCAAGCTTTAAGCTCCACAATCTTGTCTCTAAAATTTAGGTGGTATGATGAACGCTTTCATCCAGGAACGGATGGTGCACTGGAACCAAAGAAGCCTGAGCAAGACGCTTGGTCATTAACAGCAGGAAGCTTCCCAAGAACACAAGTGCAACCCCGAACTCTATTACAAACCCGTTATTGGCTTGCATAGTTGCCGGCATGATCATTAAATAAAAGTCAAACCAGTGGCCTACTAGAATGGCGATACAAACAATCTTCAACATGATCATCTGGCGTTTAGCATCGCGCGTCATCAGCACCAAGAAGGGGAAGGCGAAATTGATCAGCAGGTTGAAAAAGAACAGCCAAGTGTATTGACCATTGAAGCCCCCAAGACGCTGGTTGAAGTACACTGCTTCTTCAGGCAGGTTGGCGTACCAGATCAACATGAACTGCGAGAACCATATGTACGTCCAGAATATGCTGAAACCGAACATGAACTTACCTAAGTCATGCAAATGATCAGGCCGAATGAAGTTCAGATAACCAGCCTGCTTCAACAGGATCACGCACAAGGTAGTAGCAGCAATACCTGACACCCACCAGGAAGCAAAAACGTACCACCCAAACATAGTGGAGAACCAGTGCGTGTCGATAGACATCACCCAGTCCCAGGCAGCCATAGAAGAGGTAACAGCGAATAACACCAAGAAGAGCGCCGATGCGGTAATGCTCTTGTGGAAGTATTCTGTGCCTCCATTCAAATCTTCCTGCAATGACAACGTCCGCAACTTGTTGGTGAACACCACCCAGATTGTAATGTAGGAAATGGTGCGAATTAGGTAGAAAGGAATGGTAAGAAACCCCGACTTGCCAGCAATGATAGGGTCATAGGTAGCACTGCCTTTGGTCATGATGCCTGGCAACGTCCAATGGAAAATATCATTGTTGATGAGGTTGAGCCCGAAAAGCAAAACCAGCAAAATACCACCAGGCAGCACCCAAGCACTCAAGGCCTCGTTAACACGCTTGATCAGGACCGACCAGCCAGCGTAAGCCACGTACTGAATGGCCATAAACACCGTACCAATCACCGATACTCCCGTGAAGAACACGTTGTTGTGCCATAAGCTCACGAGTAAGCGCTTCAACCAAATAGGGCTACCATGATGGGCCGTGCCCTCGTGACCAGCAGAGGTGGCGCCATGAGCAGCGGCAGCACCTTCGTGCGCTGCTTCGCCTACACCAAAAGCAGCCAATATCAGGCCTATTACCAGCAGAACTACGCCAGCAATTATAATAGTGATGAACCTCTTGCGGGTGCTAGGCGGAACCTGAAGGTATTCCGCCGTTATGCTCTCTTGATGCGTCAGAGTTGCCATTAATTCTGCGGTTTAGCCGTTTCGCTTGGGAGATTGGTTCCGTTTCGTGCTTCTACGCCGCCTTGTCCAGGGGTTACTGATTCTTTATCAGCTTGTGCTTCCTGAACAGGAGCTTGGTTTTGACCATCGGTTGATTCCGATGTAGTACCAGCACTTTGGCCTCTCGCTTTCAAGAAATCATTCATACCATCCGGGCCTTTGCCTTGCTGCAACATGCGCACATACATAGCAATTCTCCACCGTTCGTCAGGAGCAACCTGTGAGCCGTGCGGCATCATGCGACCCTTACCCCATTGAATCACGTGGTAGATATGGCCGTCGTTCATGGTTTTGTAAGCCCCAGCTGAATAAGCCGGAACACCTTTGAACTTAGCGGCAACCGGCCCTTGGCCATCGCCTTGCTCACCATGGCAGTGTTGGCAGTTACGCGTGTAAAGCGTCTGTCCTTCCTGTAGGTTTTCCTTGGTATAAGCAACAGGATTCTTGAGCGTGCGCTCGGCAATACCTATGCTATCCTTCGGGATATGCGAGTAATAGTTTAGCTTACCTAGAGGTACAGTTCCGACCACCGGCGTACGCTCGTTAATCCCTAAAGGATTAACCGTATTGGTGTTCAACTGCTTCAACGGCTCGTACGGAATAGGATAATACATTTCCGGAGCGTACTCGAGGCCGGGGTCGTCAGCACGGTTGCACCCGGTAGAGAACACCGAAGCCAACAGAAGAGCTGACGCTTGCAGACCTAGTTTCAGCGAATGCGTCATTAGAATTTAGACATTTCTTTCTCATTCACCTCTGAAGCGCCGTTAGCGCGCAGCAGCTGTGTCAGACGGTTCAAGTCAGTTTTCTCGTTCATTTCAATAGCCATCACAAACTTGTCGTCAGTAGCCCGAACGTCTAGCACTGGCGTTTTCCAGCGCGGATACAGGCTACTAATCGTATAGAAAGTGATAACCATCCCGTGACAGGTGAAAAAAACTGTCAATTCGAAAGCCACGGGAATGAAGGCCGGCAATGCAATGTGAGGCTTACCACCAATGATCATTGGCCAGTCGAAGCCTAGCATATAAATCTGCATCCACAGGGCAAATGACAAACCTGTCATGCCTAGAAAGAACGCAGCAATGGGCAATCGAGAGCGTTGTATCCCTAGCGCATCATCGATGCCGTGCACGGGGAAGGGAGAAAACACCTCGTAGATCTTAATGCCCGCTTCCCGGACATTTTCAATAGCGTGCAATAGCACGTCCTCGTCTTCAAAGATGCCGAGGGCAAAGCGCTTACTCATGCTTGTTGTAGTTTACGGGCGCCGAAGCCGGAACACCGTGAGTGGCAGGTTGGTGAGCTTGCTCGCTGTGACCATGGATACCAGTGTAAGTTGGACCATTGTCGACAGTATATTTCAGGATAGTCTTTACCTCGGCCATGTTCACTACAGGGAAGAACTTGGCGAAAAGCAGGAACAATGTGAAGAACAAGCCCAACGTACCTACATAAATACCGATGTCGATAATGGAAGGCGAGAACATAACCCAACTCGATGGCAGGTAGTCACGGTGTAGCGAGGTTACGATAATTACGAAACGCTCAAACCACATACCGATGTTCACAATGATCGACAAGATAAACGTCAGCGGAATGCTATAACGAACCCGGCGGAACCACACCAACTGAGGAGTAATTACGTTGCAGGTCATCATGGAAGCATAAGCCCACCAGTAAGGACCAGTAGCCCGGTTGATGAAAGCATATTGCTCGAACTCAACCTGCGAGTACCAAGCAATGAAGAACTCCGTGATGTAAGCAACCCCTACGATAGAGCCTGTCACCATCATGATTTTGTTCATGAGGGCAATGTGCTCCAACGTAATATAGTCTTCCAGCTTGAACACTACCCGCGTGATAAGCATCAGTGTGAGTACCATGGCGAAGCCGGAGAAGATAGCACCAGCAACGAAATAAGGCGGGAAGATGGTGGTGTGCCAACCCGGTACAACCGAGGTAGCAAAGTCCATTGATACGATAGTGTGTACCGAAAGCACCAGCGGAGTGGAAACACCTGCCAAGATCAGCGATACTGTTTCGTAACGCGACCAGTGTTTGGCCGAACCTTTCCAGCCGAAGCTCAGCAAAGAGTAAGCTACTTTGGCAATTGGACCCTTGGCCCGGTCACGGATAGTAGCGAAGTCTGGAACCAGACCTGTATACCAGAATACCAGCGATACAGTGAAGTAGGTCGAGATGGCGAAAACGTCCCAGAGCAGCGGCGAGTTGAAGTTAACCCACAACGAACCGAACGTATTCTGGAAAGGGAACACCCAATAAGCCAACCACGGACGTCCCATGTGCAGCACAGGGAACATAGCGGCACAGATTACGGCGAAGATGGTCATTGCCTCGGCCGCACGGTTGATGGACGAGCGCCACTTCTGACGGAACAGCAGCAGTACAGCCGAAATCAGCGTGCCAGCGTGACCGATACCTACCCACCACACGAAGTTGGTGATGTCCCAGGCCCAGCCGACCGTTTTGTTAAGACCCCACTCTCCAATGCCGTACCAAAGGGTACGATACACAGAGTAGAGGAAAATCCCGAGGAAGAAAAGCGCCACGCTTAAAGCCGCCATCCAACGAATGTTGGGTTTAGCCTCTACCTGGCGGCAAATATCTTGTGTGACGTCGTGGTACGTTTTCCCCCCGGTTACGAGCGGCTCCCGTACAGGCGATACGTGCTGCATATGTTTATTGGTTTAGTAGGGTTTAGAAACTCAGGAACTGGACTTCTTCTCCTCATAGCCTAATATGAAATCCGAGGTCCAAGTCTCTGAGACCCCAATTCTAGCTTAGGCGTTGAAATCCGACTTATCTCTGTTACGAATCTTAGTCAGGTACGTGATGTTTGGCTGCGTGTTGATAGAATCAATCACTTTAAAAGCACGCTCACCATCTTCCCGACGCCATATTTGCGCAACGCGGGTGTTTGGGTCACGCAAGTCACCGAAGGTAATAGCCTGCGTAGGGCAAGACTGAGCGCAAGCAGTTACCACTTCTCCGTCCTTCGGACGGCGCTTTTGCTTTTTAGCGTCCAGCTTAGCAAGTTGGATACGCTGCACGCAGAAGCTGCACTTCTCCATCACACCCCGAGCCCGCACCGTCACGTCTGGATTTAATACCATGCGGCCTAGATCCGAGAACATGTGGTTGTTTACATCCTCGAACTTCTCGTTCGAGTAGTACGAGAACCAGTTGAAACGACGAACCTTGTAAGGGCAGTTGTTGGCGCAATAGCGGGTTCCTACGCAACGGTTGTAGGTCATCTGGTTGAGACCTTCAGAGCTGTGCGTCGTAGCAAGTACCGGGCACACCGTTTCGCATGGCGCGTGGTTGCAATGCTGGCAAAGCATCGGCTGGAAGATAACCGACGGATTCTCCGAAGGATCCTCCATGGCCGCATAGGTAGCTAGCTTACCTTTTGTTTCGAAATCCTCCTTGTGGGCATCTGAACTGTAGTAACGGTCGATACGCAACCAGTGCATTTCGCGACGGTTAATCACCTCCTGCTTACCCACAACAGCAATGTTGTTCTCTACTTGGCACCCAATCACACACGAGCCGCAGCCGATGCAGGAGTTGAGGTCAATAGACATTCCCCAGTGGTGATTCTTATACTCGTAGTCTTGCCACAGAGAAACCTTGTTTGGCTTCTGCGGTCCTTCCGGCGTGGAAATGGTTTCGTACTCCGTTACCTCTTTCGGGTTTTTAATGTACTGAGCCAAAGTGGCCTCCTGCACCACAGACTTCCGGTCCATGATGGTATGGTGGGTCTGCGTCTGGGCAATGGGGGCGGTAGCGTCAGTTTTTTCCAGCTTCACCTCGCTGTTGTAGATGAGCCCATTGTCAGGACCAACTACCACGAATGGATAAGCATTGGCTCCGACTTTGTCACCAACCCGGCCAACCTTTGAACGGCCGTAACCAATGGCAATGCTTACAGTACCCCTGGCCTGGCCTGGCTGTATCAGCACCGGAAGCTCAATTGATTTTCCGTTAGCAGTTACTTTAAGTACGTCGTTCTGCTCCCACTTATTGGCCAAAGCCATATCACGTGGAACAGCTACGTAGTTGCCCCAAGTAGCTTTCGATACTGGATCAGGCAGCTCTTGCAGCCATGGGTTGTTCGACTCGCAGCTACCCGGACCGATACCTACTTTCTCATACAGGCACAGCTCAACACCGTTGGACTTACGAGCACCTGATATAGCGGAAATAGCTTGGTTAACGTCCAAGGCTGGCGCCACCTGCCCCTGCGTTGCAGCAGACAGTGTTCCTACTGCCACGCCATCGTGCACTGCTTTATCCCAAGCTTTCTGGAAGTCACCGGTCAACACACCACGCCAAGAGTTGCGCAGATAGTTATAGTATGTCAGCGGATTGCCAGCCCACACGAGTAGGCTGTCTTGCGCTTGACGGGTTCCGAAGAGCGGTGAAATAGCTGGCTGCGCCAAGCTCAAGTAGCCACGTCTTGGCTCGTAGTCGTTCCACGACTCGAGGTAGTTGTGGTCTGGGCAAGCATAGTAGCACAAAGAGCCAGTTTCGTCTAACCGATCATTAAGCGAAATGCTCACGGGCACCTTGGCGATGCCGCTTTTTACTTTTTCAGCTAAAGGATGATCGTAGGCAGGGTTGGCGTTGTAGAAGATTACGGCTCCTACAGTGCCTGCATTCATGTCATTGACCAAACGCAGCATCCGAGCATCATCACCCTGACGCATCAATGAAGGAGTCGTCAAGTCGATGGATGTACCGACGTTTCCTAAGTTTTGGTTGATAGCAGCTACCAGAGTTTGAACAGCTACGTCATTTGAACCTGATACCACAAGGCTACGGCCCCGTGCTGCTTTCAGTTCAGCAGCAGCCTGCTTTAGCTGCTTGTTGGTGCTGTTGCTGCTCCCACCTACAATCTCGTTATAGAGTGCCAGCGTGGTAGCACCCATTTCCGAAGGCTTGATGGGCACACGGATGTCGGCGTTAGCACCCGTTAGCGTCATCATCGTCTCGAACTGGAAGTGACGCGACATGCGCCGTCTTTCGCTCGAAACCTTACGGTTAGTGATGTATTGAGGCGCGAATTCAACTGGTGAAATCCAGGTACCTAAGAAATCAGCTCCTAAGCTTACGATAACGTCTGCCTTGCTGAAATCGAAAGCAGGCAGTACGCCACCGTTTGCCCGCAGCAATGCTGACTGCGAGTTGGCATCATACATGACGTGCTCCGTGTTAGGGTAACGGGCAGCAAAATCAGCAATAACCTTTTTAGTGGATGGGCTGATGATAGTTGGCGAAACAATAGCAATCCGACCTTTAGCTGCAGACAGCTTGGTGCGAATTTCTTGGTCTACTTGGTCCTTCTCAGCGACCCGACCCTTGATAGCAAAGTGTTGCAGGCGTGCCTTATCGTATAGGTTCAGCACAGATGCTTGCGCCCGTGCCGACAAACCACCACGGGTTACGGGTGATTCTGGATTACCTTCCAACTTGATTGGCCGTCCCTCGCGGGTCTTTACCAATACGCTATTGTAATCGGTGCCATTGAAATAAGTGGAAGCGTAGAAGTTGGCAATGCCTGGATCTACTTCCTCAGGCTTATTTAAATAAGGAATAGCTTTCCGAACGGGAGCCTCGCAGCTAGCCAACGTGGCGGCTGCAATACCGAAACCCATCAACTTCAAAAAGTCGCGGCGTGGTGCTGCGGAGGCGTCCGAAGACGCATGCGATTCTTTTACGGGCAGGTAGTCCGTGAATTCGCTGAACGCGTTTTTCACGAACTCCGGCGAGTTCTCTAATTCCTCAATTCCCTTCCAGTACTTGGGCGATTCTTGCATTTGTTATGGGGACTTAGGGTCTTGGGCAGTTGGAGCGTGACTCCGCGATTCTCCCAAGTTTTAAGGCTTGTTATAAGAGCTTTCGATTTAGGAGCCAACCAGACTACATAAGGTGTAATCTGGTTGGCTCGATCAGCTTAGTAGTGGCACTTCGAGCATTCCGTACCACCGTTCGATGATACAGTGAAAGGAGCGCCTCCGTTAGCTTGGTCGTGCAACTTCACCAAGTTGTTGTAGTAAGCGTTGCCTTTGGTGTTAAGCGGGGTTTCGCGGTGGCAGTTAATGCACCAGCCCATGGTCAGCGGCGAATACTGATACACTACTTCCATGTTCTGGATCGGACCGTGGCAAGTCTGGCACTGAATACCGCCCACTTGCGTGTGCTGTGAGTGGTTGAAGTAAGCCAGGTCCGGCAAGTTGTGTACCCGCACCCACTGAATTGGCTGCTTACGCTCAATGGCCCGGTAGATTTTCTTGATTTCCTGCGACTCGGTCTTGATCTGCGAGTGGCAGTTCATACAGATGTTAGCCGATGGAATGTTAGCTGACTTGCTTTTGTAAACCGACGTGTGGCAATAGGCGCAGTTGATCTGGTGTTCGCCGGCGTGCAGCTTATGCGAGAAGGCAATAGGCTGCGTAGGCTGGTAACCTTGCATCAAGCCAATACCCATGGCTCCCTGCACCGACTCGTATAATAAGACGAGCGTGAACACCACCCCGGCCCCAATGCGGATAGCCGAAGACTTGTACAGCTTGCTCCAGTCGAAACGCTGCTCCAGAACTTCAATGTCGCGGCCGTCGAGGTCTTTCCGACCACGCAGCACATCTTTCATGATGTTGGCAATGATAACGAGCGTCACCACCAGCACAATCAGTACTACCACCAACACGATCAACAGAATGTCGGCATACTGACCGGCACCACCACCTTGGTCTGCACCGCCTTCACCGAGTTTGGTGTCAGTACCTGCATCTTTGCCAGTGGGGTTAGCATTAACTTGTGCGGTCTGGCCTTCCTGTGAAGTTACCCAGGCCACGATAGAAGTGATTTCCTGATCAGACAGTTGGAAGCTAGGCATCTGCTGCTTCTGGTACTGATTGTAGAGCTTCACAGCATACTCGTCGCCGCTGGCTACCACTTTGCTGGAGTTCTTGATCCAAGGAATCAGCCAAGAGATTGGACGACGCTTGGTAATGCCTCCCAGTGCTGGACCCACTACGACCTCATTCACGGCGTGGCATTGGGCACAGTTGTTTTTGAAGAGGGCGTCACCAGCGGCAATAGCGGCGGCGTCACCGCCACCGGCACCAGGAGTTGCTCCTGCGGCGGGCGCGGCCGCGGCGGCAGGTGTTCCGGCATTTGAACTGCCAGGAGTTACCCCGTCCTTGCTTACGGCCGGAGCCGCACCGACTTCCCCTTGCGCCGAAACAGTGTTAACGGCGGCAAAGGTCAGGAACAGAGCAAGAAAGAGGTGAGGTAAGGAACGAAAGCGAATGCTATTCATAGCACAATTTTACTATAAGGAAAGAAACGCGAGGGGGTGCTTCAAGGCCACAAATGTAGGTCAGGAATCGTAGAGAACAAACCCAACTGGGCTAATTCTCGCCTATCTAAGTTTGCTTAGAAGCATTCTAAAAAGCGATTTACACACCTTATTACTACAGGTGTCACCAAGCAGTCTATCTCCGGTTTCCCTCATTCTACCAGCCACAGCAACTTGCTATCTAGCTAACCCATTCTACGCCGCGAAGGTTTGCTTCCTGATGCCCAAATTGTTAAGAACTGTCTTTCCTTAAATATTTTGTTACCGAGGAAGAGAGCCACAACGGAAAAGTCGTATCTTTGCCGGCTCATTAATTTTCACATTTTAAATTCTACCCCGTCGTAATGGAAGTAAGAAATTACGAGACGGTCTTCATTCTGACTCCCGTGTTGAACGAGGGTCAAGTGCAAGAGACGGTCGAGAAGTTCTCGCAGGTGCTTAAGGAAAATGGCGCCGACATCATCAACACTGAAGCTTGGGGCCTAAAAAAATTGGCATATCCAATTCAGAAAAAAAATACGGGCTACTACTTCCTCGTGGAGTTCAGTGGCTCGGGTAACATCGTGGACACGTTGGAACTCGCTTTCCGTCGGGACGAGCGAATCATCCGCTTCCTCACTACTGTTCTGGACAAGCACGCTGTAGCGTACAGCCAGCGCCGTCGTAACGGGGAGATGAACCAGCAGAAAGCTCAGAAACAATCGGAAGCCGTAGCCCAGTAATTTAGACCATGAGCCTCGCCAACGAACGTATCCACAAGCAGGATACCCGCAAGAAGTACTGCCGTTTCAAGAAGAACGGTATCAAGTATGTTGATTACAAGGACCCGAACTTCCTGCTGAAGTTTGTGAACGAGCAGGGCCGCATTCTGCCCCGCCGCATCACCGGCACCAGCTTGAAATTCCAGCGTAAAGTAGCCCAAGCCGTAGCGAAAGCTCGTCACTTGGCTCTCATGCCCTACGTAACTGACTCTTTGAAATAGATGATTGTTAGTTGCTGAATTGTTGATTGTTTAATAGCTCAGCTATTCTATCAATAAGCAACAATCAGCAGTTGTCAATCAACAATTAAAAAATCATGGAAGTAATTCTGAAAGACGACGTAAAGGGCCTGGGCTACAAGAACGACACCGTAAAGGTGAAGCCCGGTTACGGTCGCAACTATCTGCTCCCGCAAGGATTGGCTATTCTAGCCGATAAGACCAACAAGAAAATTGTCGCTGAAAACATCCGTCAGGCTGCTCACAAGGCTGATAAAGTTAAAGGTGATGCACAAGCCATTGCTGATAAGATTGGCGATGTAGTGCTCGACATTCCCGCCAAGGTGGGTGAGAGCGGCAAGATTTTCGGCCGTGTAACTACGCTTCAGCTCGCTGAAGCTTTAAAGGCAAAAGGTATCGATGTGGAGCGCAAGCGCCTCTCGTTCGACCAAGAGCCTAGCTCGGTAGGTGAGTACACTGCTACCGTGGACCTGCACCGCGAAGTAAAGCACAAAGTGCGTTTCAACGTGGTAGCTGAGTAAGCTGTTCCAGTTAAGAAAAAGCCCGACTGTTTCGACAGCCGGGCTTTTTTGATTGTTTTATTAACCGACAACGCAGTTTGTTTTACTGTTTCTGCTTAGTTGGCTTGTTACAGAAGTGGGGGCTGAAATAATGACAGCCCTTTTGTTACTTGAATGATGCTTCGACAGGCCACCTTTTGGCTGAACGAGCGATGTTGAGTAGGTTGCCTGTCCGTTGGCTGATTTTTGCCGTATCTGTTTGGAATGTTCCGCACTGAATTACCCCTTACTCCTGCTTCGTACCAGTTGCCTCTCTCGGCACGCGTGCTAACTATTGGCTCCTGTTTTTCCGACACCATTGGTAGTCGGCTCACAGAAACCAAAGTACAAACGCTGGTTAATCCTTTTGGCACTTTATTCAACCCTGTTTCAGCCTGCAAATTGCTGAGAGCGGCGGTTGGCGAGGATATGGATTGGCAGCAGCACCTGGTAGAAGCGCGGGGTCGTTGGCAGAGCTATGATCTGCACGCAAATTTTGGAGCTGACTCACCCGTGGAATTGCTCCAGATGATTCAGCAATTAGCCCGCGACACAGGCGTATTTTTGGCCACAGCCGATGTGGTGGTGTTAACGCTTGGTACGGCTTGGGTTCATCGGCTGAAAGAAACCGATGAACTGGTAAGCAACTGCCACAAAGTACCGGCCGAGAAATTTAGTAAAGAACTACTGACGCCCGACGAAATCATTAATGCTGTGGCAGAAACGCATGCTTACCTCCGCTTGCGGAACCCTAAGCTGCGCTTTGTGCTAACAGTAAGCCCGGTGCGTCATTTAAAGGAAACACTGCCCCTGAATGCAGTAAGCAAGTCGGTATTGCGGGTAGCCTGCCACTACCTGAGTGAGTTGCTGCCCGACGTGTCGTATTTCCCGGCGTATGAGCTACTCCTGGATGATTTGCGTGACTACCGCTTTTATGCGGCCGATATGCTGCATCCTTCATCGGTGGCGGAAGATTATATATGGAAACGGTTTGCCCGGACCTATTTTGATGTGGAGTTTGGCCGGTTCCGCAAGGAGTGGGAATCAGTGCGGCAGGCCTTGAACCACCGGCCGCTACACCCAGCCGCGCCCGAACATCGGGAGTTTTTGACTAGCACGTTGGAACGGCTGGAAAAGCTAGCCCGGCAGGCTGATATGCGCATGGAGATTTTGGAAGTCCGGAAGCAGATTGAGAATCTGCCGGTTCCAAAACCCGCACCGGTGCCCGAACCTAAACCAGAGGACGATGAAGAACGCATAGATATAGGCTATGAGCCTACACCTGTGCCGGTGGTAGCAGCAGAGCACACCGTTCTGATAGAAGCTATAAACGACATTGTTGAAGTAGAACCAGAAGAGGTCGAGGAAATCAGTGAAGCAGAGTCCATGGCGGAAACCATGGAAGAAACTGCTCAACCCAAGAAAAAGCGCCGCAACCGAGGAGGTGCCAAGCGCAACAAAAAGAAACACGCGGCGCGGTTGGCCGAAGAAGCGGCGGCCTTGGCTGCTGGCACCACTATTCTTCTGAGTGAAGCCACATTGGTGGCAGAATCGGAAACCGCAGCGGAAAGCTTAGCGGCGGAAGAATCTTCTGCCTCCTCTGCTGTTACCGTGGCTCCCAATCCGGATGCGCCTTTGCAAACAGCTATGGAGCGCCGTAAGCGCGCTTCGCGCCGGGGCAAAGGCCGAGGCAAGCAACTAACCGAAGCAGTTGTTGAAGCAACAGGTATACCGATTGAGCTTACCCCATCTGCTTCGGAAGCAAACGAGCCATTTACTTCGGAAGATTCCAACGAGCAACCAACGGCCTCCTTGCCAGAACCGCTGCCAGCAGCCGACCAAAGCGAGGCTACGGAACCAGCAGTTCCTGTTGTGACCCCAGGCTTACAGCGCCCAGTTCGGATAGGCCGTTCCGCTAGCGAAGTGCGTGCTGCCGCCTTACGTAAGTCGCGCCGGCCTGATTCGCGCATCAAAACTTTGTATGCAACTCCACCAGAGCCAGAGACGCCGTCGACAGTAGTACCGCCAACACCACCGGCGGAGGATGCTCCGCTTTCCGGCGACGCTGCAACTCCTGCCGGGCCAGTTACGGTTGCCGCTGATGCACAAGTGGAACCGCAGGCTCTGGCTTCTCCAGCGTCAACGCCAGTTCAGCCACCAGTTGTTAATCCAGTTCCGCCAGCGAAAGGAACAGGCGCTTCTGGTCGGTTGACTGCTTCAGGACAAGCTACACTCAATAAAAAGCCAGTTCGTTCGGAGCCAGCCTCTCCCCCACCTCCTGCCGAAGTTGAGTTTCCAACTCAATCAGTCACTGAAAATTCGACACCCGAGGTGGCAGCACTGGTAGAGGATACCCCCGCTTCTACTCAAGCCAACGAAGAAGTTGCTGCCGCCCCGGTTGCGGAAACTCCGGTAGCAGCACCCTCGCCAGATCCTGCTCGGGCCGCTTCGGCACCTAAGAAGCCTCGGCGCAGACCAGCCAATGCTAAAACTAAGGCAGCCGCCGCATCCGCTGCACAGCAGGCACCAGCCAAAGCGGACACTAGCAGCACTCCCAAGGCAAAGCAAAAAGGAAAGGTAACCGAACCACCTGCTCCCGCCGCTGCCCCGGATACCCCCCCGGCTCCTGCATCGCGCCGACGGAAGCCGGCAGTTAAACCGGTGGCTACGGCGCCTGAGCCCCCAGTGGCAGCACCTAAACGGGCGCCTCGTCCTTCTCGCCGCAAGCCGGCAGCCCCCGACGATACACCGGAGGCTTCTTAACTAGAATTGATTTTAAACCCGGCCCTATGCGGCCGGGTTTTGTCTTTCCAAGCTTCCTTCTCCCAATGAGCACCCAGCAGCCCGCTTCTACCAACCGTCTTGCACAGGAATCCAGCCCGTATTTGCTTCAGCATGCTCACAATCCCGTGGACTGGTACCCGTGGGGCGAGGAAGCGCTGAGCCGGGCCCGAGCTGAACAGAAGCCGATACTTGTGAGTATCGGCTATGCTGCCTGCCACTGGTGCCACGTGATGGAGCGCGAGTCATTTGAAGATGCGCGCGTTGCGGCCATCATGAACGAGCATTTCGTGTGCATCAAGGTGGATAGGGAGGAACGGCCGGATGTAGACCAGGTGTATATGGAGGCCCTACAGGCGATGGGGGTGCCGGGCGGCTGGCCGCTGAACGTGTTTCTGAACCCGGAAGCCAAACCATTTTACGGCGGCACTTACTTCTCGCCGGGTAACTGGAAGCAATTACTAACCAGTATCGGCCGGGCTTACCAAACGGAGGACCGCAAAGAACTGGATGCTTCGGCCGAGCAGTTTGCGCAAGCACTACAAGCCAGCGAGCTAGAAAAATACCGTATTCCAGCTTCTGCCGAAGGTTTTTCCACCGACGAGTTTAAGCTGCTCTTATACAATCTGGCCGATAAGTTTGACCGGGAATTGGGAGGCATGAACCGCTCACCGAAGTTTCCAATGCCAAGTATCTGGCGCTTTTTGCTGCGCACCTACCAGCTTAGCGGCAGCCGGCGCGTGTTGGCCCAAACCAATCTTACGCTGCGCGAAATGGCTTGGGGTGGCCTCTACGACCAAGTGGGCGGCGGCTTTGCCCGCTACTCTACCGATGCCAAGTGGCTGGTACCGCACTTCGAGAAGATGCTCTACGACAACGGCCAACTAGTAAGCCTGTACGCCGAGGCCTACCAGGTAACCCACGACGACTTATACCGGGAGGTAGTATATGATACAATCAGCTTTCTGGAACGAGAGTTAACCAGCCCGGAAGGCGGATTTTATTCTTCCCTTGATGCCGATAGCGAAGGCGAGGAAGGCAAATTCTATGTTTTCACCTGGGAAGAGCTGCGTGATATTCTGGACGACGAGGAGCCGCTGGCAGCAGAATACTACAGTTGCACCGCCGTAGGCAATTGGGAGCATGGCCGCAACATCCTGCACCGCCGTACTTCCAACCACGATTTTGCGGAAGCCCATCAGCTCGCTCCTGACGTTGTAGAAGCGTTGGTGAAAGGCTGGAAGCTCAAGCTGCTGGCAGCCCGCAACCAACGCATCCGTCCCGGCCTCGACGACAAGATTTTGACGGGCTGGAATGCACTGATGCTCCAAGGTTTGTTGGATGCCTACCGCGCCTTCGCCGAGCCTGAGTTTTTGAAGCTGGCGCTTTGGAACGCGCAGTTTATCGAAAACAAGCTGCGCAACGGTGCCGGTCTTTACCGCAACTACAAGAACGGCCGGGCCTCCATCAGCGGCTTCCTGGAAGATTATGCCCTCGTCATCCAAGCATATGTCAGCCTCTACGAAGCAACCTTCCAAGAAAGCTGGCTACACGAAGCTGAAAGCCTGACCGAATATGTGCTAACCCACTTTTTCGACCCGGCGGAAGAACAGTTCTTTTACACCGACGACACCGGCGAGAAGCTAATTGCTCGCAAGAAAGAGCTGTTTGATAATGTAATTCCTGCCTCTAATTCGGTTATGGCGCATAACCTGTACCGCTTAAGCCTGCACCTCGAAAACAGCCGCTACAGTGAGTTGGCCATGGGCATGTTGCGCCGCATTCAGGCGCTGGTAGTGCAGGAGCCGCAGCACCTCACTAATTGGGCTGCGCTCTATGCCACGCAACTCAAACCAACGGCTGAAATTGCTATTGTGGGGCCGGAGGCAGCTACCTTACGCCAGCAACTAAGCCGCGAGTATTTGCCTAATGCCGTGCTGGCAGGCACCGCAAGCAGTAGTGAGTTGCCGATGCTTAAAGGCCGAGAAGCACGCAACGGACAAACCACCATTTATGTGTGCTTCAACCGCAGCTGTCAGAAGCCAGTGCACACCGTAGCGGAGGCCCTGACGCAGATGTAGTACCGGGCCAGCGTCTCCGGTTTTGGTGCCAGCTATATAGCTGCTCGCCCGATGATTTTATTGGCGCGGGGGCACGGCGCAAGCACCACCTTGTTATCTTTACCTTCCGCTTCCAGATTGATTTTCCTTTGAGTCTTACGTTCGACTTTGTTCAGTTGCAGCCGGAACCCGCTGCCGACCGTGTCACGCTGTTTGCCGACGTGATACTGCCGCTGCCGCTGCCCAAGCTCTACACCTACCGCGTCCCCTACGAGTTGAACGACCAAGTGGTGATTGGCGGACGGGTGATTGTGCAGTTTGGGGCCAAACGGACGCTAAGCTGCATTGTGGCGGCCGTGCACGAAACCCCACCCAAGGAATATCAGGCCAAATACATTCTCGAGTTCATCGACGATGCACCCGTCGTCACGCAGCCGCAGTTACAGCTGTTCCGCTGGCTGGCCGACTACTACATGTGCACCCTAGGCGAGGTGATAAACGCGGCGTTGCCCTCGGCCTTGAAGCTCAGCTCTGAGTCGCGGGTACAGCTGCATCCGGCTTTTGTGCGCGAGGAAAATCCTTACCCGCTTAGCGAGCAGGAAGAGAAGATTGTGGATACGCTGAGCACCGGCGAGGACGGAAAGTCACTGACCTTCACAGAAGTAGGCGAATTACTTGGCATTGCCTCGTTCCACAAGGTTATTAAGAGCTTGATGCAGAAAGACGTGGTCTTTCTTTTCGAGCACATGGCCGACAAGTATTCTCCGAAGGTGGTGAAGAAAGTGCGGCTGGCGCATCATTTTGTGGCCGAAGCGGCACTGGAAGGTTTGTTTGCGCAACTCGCGGCGCGCCCCAAGCAGCTCGACGTGCTCATGCGCTACTTGCAGAAGGTGCCGGTCTACCAAAACGAATTCACCAACCAAAACGGCATCGAGAAGGCCTACCTCACCTCGGCTCCGCACCTCTCCCCTTCCGCCGTCAATACGCTTGTCAAAAACGGGGTGCTAGAGCAATTCGATGTGATTGTGTCGCGCTTTCCGCTCGATGACGCCACGCAGGCCAACATGCATTTCACCCTGAGCGAGGCCCAAACCGAGGCCCGCGACGAGGTGATGCGCCTCTTCAATACCAAGGATATTGTGCTGCTACACGGCGTGACGGGCGCCGGCAAAACGGAAATCTACATCGACCTCATCCGTAACGCCCTCGACGGCGGCGGACAAGTGCTGTACCTGCTGCCCGAAATTGCGCTTACCGCCCAAATCGTTACTCGTCTGATGCGCGTGTTCGGCTCCCGGTTGGGCGTGTATCACTCGAAATTCTCCGACAACGAGCGGGTGGAAGTTTGGAACGGGGTGCTGTCGGGGCGGTTTCAGGTGGTAATTGGCGTGCGGTCGGCCGTATTTCTGCCGTTCGATAATTTGGCTTTAGTGATTGTGGACGAGGAGCACGAGTCGAGCTACAAGCAGTACGACCCGGCCCCGCGCTACAATGCGCGCGAAGTAGCGTTGATGATGGCCAACTTCCAGGGAGCCAAAACACTGCTCGGGTCAGCCACGCCCGCCGTTGAAACCTTCTACCAGACCCGCACCGGCCGCTACGGACTCGTGACGCTCACCAAGCGGTTTGGCGAAGCTGGCTTGCCGGAAATAGAGCTGGTGGATACCCGCAAGAGCCGGGAGGCGAAGAAGATGCTCAATCACTTCACGCCGGAGCTGCTGACGGCCATGGAAACCAAGCTTAGCCTCAAGGAGCAGGTGATTCTGTTCCAGAACCGGCGCGGCTATTCCCCTTTTATCAACTGCGTGGATTGCGGCTGGATTCCGAAGTGCATGAACTGCGCCGTGAGTTTGAGCTACCATAAACAAGCCCACGAACTTCGCTGCCATTACTGCGGCTACCACGACCGGATGCCGGTGGAGTGCCCCGCCTGCGGCTCGCGCAACATCAAAACCGTGGGGTTTGGTACCGAGAAGATAGAAGACGACCTGAAAGTAATGCTGCCCGCCGCCAATGTGCAGCGCATGGACCTCGACACCACCCGCGCCAAGAATTCCTACCAGCAAATCATCGGCGACTTCGAGCAGCAGAAAACCAACATCCTGGTAGGCACCCAAATGGTAACCAAGGGCCTCGACTTCGCCAATGTGAGCCTAGTAGGCATCATTAACGCCGACAGCATCATTCATTACCCCGACTTTCGGGCGCACGAGCGGGCCTTCCAGATGTTTGTGCAGGTGAGCGGGCGGGCGGGCCGCAAAGGCAAGAAAGGCAAGGTCATCATCCAAACCGCCGACCCGCAGCAAATCATCTTCGACAAGGTGATTCGCAACGATTACTTGGAATTTTACGATTACGAAATCACGCAGCGGCGTGAGCACGGCTACCCACCATTTATGCGTGTTATTCGGCTAGTGGTGAAGCACATGGATCAGCTGCTCTGCGAGCGGGCCGCTATTCTGCTAACCGGCGAGCTGGTAGCCCGACTAGGCCGGGAGGCGGTGCTAGGCCCGGAAGCGCCCTATATCTTCCGCATCCGCAACTTCTACTTGCAGGAAATCACCATCAAGCTCAGCCGCGAGCATACCGTTCTTAAAGCGGCTAAAGCCGATATTCTGGCGGCCATCAACGCAGTAAAAGACGAGAAAGACTACAAGCAAGCCCGCTTCGTAGCCGATGTCGACCCGATGTAATAAGTTTCTTTAGGCTCATAAAAGCAAAAGCCCCAACCGTATCATGCGGTCGGGGCTTTCTATGGGAGTTGGATTGACGCTTATAGCTCGTCGAGCAAGTATAGGATAATGAGTACGACGCCGATGATGAAGAGAATGCTTCCTACTACGGCGAATATGCTGCCAATCACGCCGCCGATTGCTCCCAACAAACCTACTAGTAGGCCTACTAGTATCAGGATGAGTCCTTGGCGTAGCTTGCCTTCTAATCTTTTTGTGCCGGCCGTTTCGGTATGTTTTTTGATTTGAACCTTGCTAGAGGCTTTGTCTACCTGCTTCAGCACCTTAGCAACTGCTAACCGCTGCACCAAATTAGCCTTGCGCGGCGCTGGCTTGGCAGCTGCTTTGGGCGCTTTAGCAACTGATGGCGCTGCAGCAATAGGGGTCGGCTTAGTGCTAGCAGCGGGAGCTTTTACGGCCGGGGTCGTGGCTACTGCATTTTTTTCAATTGCTTCAGCAGCTGGCACCTCGTTGGTAGTTGCTTTTTCGTTCACCACTGTTGGCGCAGGCACCGACTTTGTGGTGCCATAGGTGGCGTGGTAGGGTGTAGTCTTGGGCAACATAGCGTACTCGGCGCGGTTGCAACTACTGGCACTCAAGGCAATAGCTGCCACAATGGTCAGCTTAGGCAGAATGTTGAAAAGGTGCTTCATGAGCTAAAAGAGTTTGTGGAAAGTTGGAAACAGGATTTGTACGCGTCAAAATAGGAAATCGGCGATAATTCGTCGGCTAAATTGCTTTTACATTCAGTTGTCCTTTGCTGTTGTGGTTTTAGAAATGGCCGAACGCTTCCACTAGTTAGGATGTTTACTTAAACACGATTTACTTGCACTCGTGCCTATGTTTCTCTCCTCTTTTATCCGGGCCTCCACTCTGTCCGTTTTTCTGCTTCCCGCAGCCTGCACCCAAACTCCGATGGAAAGCTCCCCGGACATGGTGGCAGAACAACACCTTTCAACCAATCAGCCTGATCAAGCTGATGCGGCCGCCGACACGAGCGGCTACCGTTTGGCTGCTCCCCAGGACCCTAACGGGATTGGCAAATATTACCAGGGACGCCAGATTGCACACGTTATGGGCCACGAAGGGGCTGAGTGGCTGGAGCGTGGCGACCGACAGGAAGAAGAACGAACCGATGTGCTCTTGCGCGAGCTAAAGCTGAAACCCACCGACGTAGTGGCCGACATTGGGGCCGGTACGGGCTATTTCACGTTCCGCATCAGTCCGTTGGTGCCACGGGGCAAGGTGTTGGCGGTCGATATACAGCCGGAGATGATTAAATACCTTAGCGACCATAAGACAACCAATAAGGCTCAAAACGTGGAGCCAATTTTAGGTACGGTTAAGAATCCCAATCTGCCTACTGGTAGCGTGGACATGGTGCTTATTGTCGATGCGTACCATGAGTTTGACCACCCGCGTGAAATGATGCGCGCAATTCGCAACTCGCTGCGTCCTACCGGGCGAGTAGCCCTGGTCGAGTACCGCGCCGAAGACCCGAACGTGCCCATCAAGCGCATCCATAAAATGACTGAAGCCCAAGCCCGCAAGGAAATGGAGGCCTTGGGCATGGTGTTCGTGGAAAACATCAAGAACTTACCGCAGCAGCATTTGCTGATTTTCCGAAAATCGTAGCGTCAGGCTTCTTTCCAGCCTCACCTCATCCTAGTAAATACGGTCCGCTAAGCTAGCGGACCGTATTTATTTAGTAGCAATGCGAAGAATCCGGGGCGGCCGACTGATCCGGCTGATTTCATAATCTACCTTTGTGGTTATGCCGATTCCTGTTGCTGACCCACGCCTGCTTTCAATCCAAGATTACACGTACACGCTTCCCACAGAGCGAATTGCGCCTGAGCCCCTACCCGATCGGGACCAGTCGCGGCTGCTTGTGTACCGCGGCGGCCACATCACCGACCAAACCTTCCGCAGCTTACCCACGGAGCTTCCGCAGGATACGCTGTTGGTGTTCAATGATACTAAAGTTGTTCAGGCCCGGTTGTTTTGCCGCAAGCCGAGCGGGGGTCAAATCGAGTTGTTCTGCTTGGAGCCCGTGGCGCCACACAGCGCCATTGAGTTGGCTATGCAGCAAACCGGAGAGTGCGTATGGAAGTGCTTGGTAGGAAACGGCAAACGCTGGAAGAACGGCTTGATTCTGCTTGACTTTACGGCGCAAGGCCAGGCGGCAACGCTTACGGCCGAGCGTATGGAAGCCACTGACGGCTATTCCTTAATCAAGTTTAACTGGCAGCCAGCCACTCTGCCTTTTGCAGAAGTACTACGCGGCGCTGGTCACTTGCCGCTGCCTCCTTACCTCAACCGGGAGGACACCGAAGCTGACGCTGTACGCTACCAAACTGTGTATGCCGCGCACGAAGGCGCGGTAGCCGCCCCCACCGCCGGTCTGCACTTTTCTGATGCGGTAGTGGCCGACCTCGTGGCGCAAGGCGTAGCCATGACTCGCGTAACCCTGCATGTAGGAGCCGGCACTTTTCAGCCCGTGAAAGCGGCTCGTATGGCCGACCACGCCATGCACGGAGAACCGTTTGTGGTGCAGGCCGCCGTGTTGCGTCAGTTGCTGGCACACCATCCGCGGCCCGTAGTTGCGGTAGGTACCACCAGCTTGCGCACGTTGGAGAGCCTGTATTGGCTTGGGGTGCAAGCTGCCAGCAATTCGCTCCTCCCTGATAAGCTGCCTCATGTGCTACAGTGGCAGCCTTACGCGCCTGGCTCCACTCTTCCTGCCACCGATGCTTTACAAGCACTGTTGAACTACCTAGATGCTCAGGGTTTGGAGGCTTTACACGCTACCACTCAGCTGCTGATTGCTCCTGGCTACCGGTTTCGCATGATACGGGGCTTGCTTACCAACTTCCATCAGCCCGAAAGTACCCTGCTCCTGCTGGTAGCCGCGCTACTTGGTCCCGACTGGCGACGCGTCTACGATCATGCCTTGTCTCACGAATACCGCTTCTTGAGCTATGGTGATAGTTCGTTGCTTCTGCCTAATGCGGAGTAGCAGTTTAATCCTGCCTGATTCAAGTTGAAAATAAAATAGTTAGGTCCTATTTTCTCATGCTTTCTTCATGAGTGTCGAGGTAGATTTATTCTGTCAACTTCGACATTCTCATCCAACTCCATTCCCCGAAACCATGAAAAAGGTAAGCCTGCTTCTCGTAGCCGTAGCCTGCGCCGCTACTGCATTCGCTCAAAACGAAGTGAAGACCACTTCCAAAAACGAAGCCACTGGAGCTAAAACCGAAAAGAAGACGGAAATGCGCGATAACGGCACCGCCAAAACCACGACCATGCACAAGACCGGCCGCACCGCAATGGGTCAGAAAGTGCATAAAGCGCACATGAAGGCCAAGAAAGCCGTTTAGTCGCCGCTATCTGCGAACAGTTTGCAAACCCCTTGGACTTTCTAGTCGAAGGGGTTTTGTTTGAGTTGGCTTTGCCGCAACCTATTTCACTGCACCCGTATAAGGACCGGAGTTCAGATAACCAACTCCTCCCTAACCCATGAAAAAGATCCTAATGTTGCTCGCGGCCGTAGCCTTCTCTACCGCAGCCTTCGCCCAGGGCGACAAAGTAGTAGTGAAAGACGATGCCACCGGTGCTAAAACCACCACCACTGTGCGCGACAATGGCACAGTGAAAACTGAGTCCCGCTCGGGCCGCACCAAAGCAGGCGAAAAGGTGCACAACACCAAGGAAGACGCTAAAGTAGCTGGTCAGAAGACCGGTGCCGTCGTTAAGAAAGGCGCCCAGAAAACCGGCAAAGCCGTGAAGAAAGGCGCTAAAGCAGTAGAGACCAAAGCCAAAGACGTAGTCGACTAGGATTTCGGATTAGCCGGATTAATCGGATTTTGTAGACGACCAACAAAACAAAGAGGCTTGCCTGATGGCGAGCCTCTTTGTTTTGTTCGGAGTTGACTTATCTGGTTGACTTATCTGGATTAGCGCCGTCCACGAAATTCGATCAATCCGGCTAATCCGAAATAATCCGTGATTCTTATTGGCCCACGAAGAACAGGGCGTTACCGAAGAGCAGTTTGCCGCCTTGCCAGAACCCGCGGAATAAGGGGTTGTCGGCGAGGTAGATAACTTGGCCGCGGCCCATATCCTGGGTGCCAAGGACGAAGGTGTCGGTGAGTTTGCGGCGCGCTTTGCGGCCGGCAAAACCGGCGGCGTAATTGTCGCGCTTGAGCACGCCTACATTCCAGCCCCCTTCCCCTAGAAAGCGGTAGTTGAGGGTGTCGCGCACCAGGGCATAGTAGGTGGAGCCATAGCCGAAAGCCAGGGGGTGCGTGTTGTCGAGCTGCACCCGATAGACACTACCTTGTACTCGCTCGCCAATTTGTTCTCGCTCGGCATTCGCATAAGGGCGCAGCAGACGGTACGGATTGGCTTTTTTGCTGGCAGCCGAATCGGCGGGCTTGGTTTTCAGTAGGAAATCTTTCTTACCCGATAAGAAGGCAGCCGCCCCTTCCAGCGCAATAAGCCGGCCGCCCCCGCGCACCCAGGTCTTCAAGGTTTCCAGGCTCCGCTCCGGGTAGATGTCCTCGTAATTGCCATCGGGCAAGATCAAGACATCAAACTTGCTTAGCGGCACCGAACCCAAGTAATCAGAGCCAAGTATCGTGACGGGATACCCAATCTGCTGCTCGAAGAAGTGCCACACCTCCCCGAAGGCAGTGGGCGAAACTCCTTCCCCTGCCACTACGGCAATGTTTGGCTTGCCAACGCTCCGCACATAGCCCGAACCCAAATCGGCCCCGGAAGTGGAGAAACCCGATTTTACGGCTTGTACCAACACCCCCACCGAATCGGCCTGGGCACGGATTAGCTGATCGAAGCGGGCCCCCAGAGTTTCGTTGCCAGTGCGCGTAATCACCAACGTACCCGGCTGATACTTCTGCCCCTCCGACTCGAATGCCCGGCTGGCTACCCGCACTTTCACCCGCTGCTGCAACAGGCAACTCAGAAAACGCACGTCCTGCAAGTTGTTCCAGCGGGCCACGTAGGCGTAGGGTTTTTCGGTTGTCGATTGCGCGTTGCCAGTTGCCGGAGCTTTTTTATCGGATGCTTGGGCACTGGCAACCGACATCTTGTCTCGGAGCGCATACGCTTTGAGGCCGAAGGAATAGGGCAGCGCCCAGGCTGTGATGTCATAAGTAAGCGAGTCTTCCAGTGCCGGGCGGGGCTCAAACAACACCTTCACCAGCGTCGACTTCGGTTGATACATGCTGACGACTACGTCCTTGCTTTCCACCTGCACAGTTTCTTCCTTGCCCGAGGCATAGTTGAAACCGCGGGTGCGCAGGCGGCGCGGCGCATAGCCGTACTGAATTTGCTGCCGCTCCAAATAGTCGGTAAAGGCTCGCAGTTGGCCAGGGTCACCGGCTCCCGCCACCACAAACGCTTTGTAAGGGCCATGAGGCTTGGTACGGGCATTGTCGAAATACTTCTGAAACTCACTGATCAGCTCATCGTGGCGTTCGGCAGCGGCCCGGATGGTAGCCAGGCTAGTGGCGTGGTGGTGCGAGATGCGCTGGGCCAACGTTAGGGTGTCACCGTCGGATTTGGCGTACTGAATACCAGCCCGGCCCGAGCCCCCTTGTTCGTAGGTCATGCCGATGGCCCCGTTGAACGACGGGTAGGTGTCGCCGTAGCTGGGGTAGAACAGGTCGTAGGTTTCGCGGGTGAAGTAAAGCCAGTTGTTTTTGTCGAATACCTGCCGGTTGTAGTCGCCGATGGTATTCTGGAATTTGCGCTGAAAATCGGTGATGTCTTCGTGGTAGGGCTTGGCGGCCGGCGAAAAGTAATACGGGTCGTCGGGACCCATTTCGTGAAAATCGGCGTGCACCTGGGGCAGCCACTGGTTGTAGAGCGTGAGGCGCTGCCGGCTTTCCTGCTGGGTTTGCCAGGCCCAGTCGCGGTTCAAGTCGAAGTAGTAGTGGTTGAAGCGGCCACCAGGCCAGGGTTCGTGGTGCTCCCAGGCGTAAGGCGAGGCGTTGGGCACGTTGGCCCGCATACGGTTATACCACTGCACGTACCGTTCGCGGCCATCAGGGTTTACGCAAGGATCAAGCAGCACCACCGTATTTTGCAGCCACTCCTGCGTTTGCGCGTTCTGCGGATTAGCTAGGTCATAAAGCACCTGCATAACTGCCTCCGACGACACTGCCTCGTTGCCGTGAATGTTGTAGCTGAGCCATACAATAGCAGGCTGTTGCCGTTGTCTGGCCCCGGTTTCCAGGCCAGCCAGGCGCAGGTTGTTGCGCCGGATGTCATCGAGGTGGCTTAGGTTTTCGGGAGTAGCTACCTGTACTACCTCCAGCCGGCGGTTTTCATAGGTCTGCCCGTAGTCTACGCGTTTCATTCGGCCCGGCGAATGGGCCACCACGTGGTCGACATAGCGCAGCAACTCGGAATGAGGAGTGAAGCGGTTTCCCAACGGGTAGCCTAAAAACTGGCTAGGCGTAAGCAGTGGTCCGGCCTCCGTGGCAACGGCAGGTGCCTGTTGCGCAACACCCGGAAGCCAAGCCAGCAGCAGAAACAACAACAGCGTCCGAAGATAACTAGTAGTGGCCAGCCGATAAATTTCAAACATCAGTGAACAGTAAGGTGAAAAATTTGGAAGAAGCAAGGAAATACGCAAGGCGAACGGCACTTTTAACTACCGCAACAGCGTATAAAAAGCCCGCTGGTGTCAACCAACGGGCTTCCAAAATTACCAGGTTTCCTGGCGGCCTTAAAAACGAGGTACGTTGCTATAATCGAACAAGGCATCCTCCTCTTCTTTTTCGCGCACTTGATAAAGCACGCTTTCTGCCACGCCACGCCCAAACAAGCTCACGCCCGCATTAAGCACACACAAAGCAACAGTACCGGCTACCACCCAATCGGTTGTTGGTTCACCGCGCTCTTTCTTCGCGGATGCCCATTGCACCAAGCAGGAGCCCAAGCCGATGACCATCAGCCCACTAGGGGCAAACAATAACCATTTTTTCTTGTGGGTCATGATAGAAAAAGAACAGAATAGGTGAGAAAGCAGCGCAGAATAACAGCCGGGACAACAAGCGAAGATAGCTTAGAACTGCTTTTATACCGCATCAGCATCCGCGGTTTCCCGTTGTAGCTTTGTTGTACGGAGTTATGGGCCCCGGATGTTCAGCCAGGATTTCTTGCCAATATATAGCTACGCCCGTTACTAGCCGTTTGATTTGCCTCTTTTTTTCTCTCGCATGTCTGCTTACCAAGAACTGCTGCGCACTGCCTTTAGCCGCGTGGCTGAGCCTAGCCGCTACCTTTCCCCCCCTACCCTAGCTGCCTACACCGACTTCGAGCGCGCTGGTAAGGCCGAGCTGCCTTTCCGATTCGAGCGGGTCCGCTTAGGCGTAGCCATGAGCTTGCTGCAACTGCTAGCCGACCTAGGTGACCACGACGAAAGCCGGCAGGTGCTGGAGGTGCTCAACCGAGCCTTGGGTGCCCGTTCCACTACCGAAATCGACGCCATCATTCAAAAGGAAGTGAAGCACTTCGAGCGGCTTTACACCAACCTTTACGTCAACGAGGAAGGCGAGCAGTTGCTCCACCTCTTTGAACGCACCCTCGATGCCGATACCGAACTCCTGATGGATGAAGTTATCAACGAAGCATTAGCGTTGATTCCGGAGCTAGACTTCGACCACAACGAGGACGACGAGGAATAGTCTTTGCCGACAGCCTGCCCCTGAAAAAGCCAACTTCCGCCTTCGTGGTAGCGTTGGCTTTTTCGTTTTCGCTACCGCAAGAATAGTTAGCAAAACAGTACCTTTTCCGCGGCTTTTGCTGTTGTATTACTGCAGCTCTAAGCTGCGCGCTGGCTTGACGGTCAGTGCCCGGTTTGTTTCTCTTTTACTATTCGTATGACTCTCCTTTTTTTGGGCCTGCTACTCCTTTTGGTGGGCTTTAATGCGGGCAAGATTTCCCTGTCGCTGGAACGGCTACGGGGGGCGCTCCTGCTACTAGGCACTTTGCTGGCTGTGCTCGGCTTAGCCCTCAGCACCGTGGTGCAGATTGAGCCCGGTGAAGTAGGGGTGCAAACCCTGTTCGGCGGCATCCAGCCCCGCATCCTGACCAGCGGCCTGAACGTAGCAAACCCGTTGATCAACGTCACCGAATTCGACACCCGCACTCAGAACTACACTATGTCGGCCCAACGTGACGAAGGCCAGCAAGCCGGTGATGATGCCATCCGCGTGCTTTCCGCCGACGGACTGGAAGTGATAATTGACCTGACGGTGCTCTACCGCGTGCAACCCGACAAGGCCCCGCAGATCCTGAAAACCATTGGCACCGGCTACCAGGACGCCATTGTCCGACCCATCACCCGCACCCGCATCCGCGACAACGCAGTTTACTACGACGCCGTGGCCCTGTACTCCACTCGCCGCGACGAATTCCAGACCCGAATTTTCAACAGCATCGAGAAAGACTTTAAACAGCGTGGTCTGCAGCTGGAGCAGCTCCTGATTCGCAATATCCAGCTGCCAGCCTCGGTCAAGCGCAGCATCGAAAGCAAGATTTCGGCCGAGCAGGACGCGCAGAAGATGCAGTTCGTGCTGCAGAAGGAACGGCAAGAAGCTGACCGCAAGCGCGTAGAAGCGCAAGGCATTGCCGACTACCAGAAAATCATCAATGCCGAGCTAAGCGACAAGCTGCTGCAATACGAATCCATCAAAGCCAACCAGGCCATTGCCACTTCCGCCAACAGCAAGGTTATCATCATGGGCCAGAGCCGTGGCGCCACGCCGCAGGTAATGCTAAGCGACAAGTAGATGGTGTTACTACTGCATAAAAAAGCCGCTCCAGCGTCTGGAGCGGCTTTTTTCTTTGCAAGTTGGTTAAACCTAGTAGCCTGGATTCTGCACCAGTGTGTTATTCAGGTTGATTTCGTGGATTGGAATAGGGAAAACGAGTAGCGGGCTGTTCCAAGCCAAGGTACCCGCTGGCAACTGCCGACGACGCAGATCATGGATGCGGAAGCCCTCGAAAGCTAGCTCCAGTTGACGCTCCCGCAACACGCTAGTTATCGTGATATCAGTAAGCGACCCCAAACCGGCACGCGCCCGAATAGTGTTTACGTCTTCGAGCGGTGCAGCTCCTATTCGTGTACCTAACTCTAAATTAGCTTCGGCACGAGTCAGATACATTTCGGCTAGCCGTATAACAGGAATATTCTGTCCAAAGTTGTTCCACTTCGTAGTTCGAATACGACCACTACGGCCACCCTGGTCTTCCACGAAAAGCAAATTTGCATCAGGACCACGTAAGTCGGCGGGTTCGTATAAACTTAAGTAGGGAACCAGCACAGCCACGTCGCCGCGGCTGAAATCAGAGGGCCCAAAGAAAGTAGCCAGCCCATCGTTCCCCGAACCCGCGTTGTACTGGTCGTTCTGTTGGATCTCGAACAAGGATTCCGAGGAATTACGGGTCCGGAACGGTCCCGTTACCGTAGATGTCAAATCGGCTCCACTGTTTTCAATCACATCACTGGCTAGGTCACGGGCCATTGCAAAATTGCTTTGCTGCAGATACACGCGGGCCAGCATGGCTTTAGCCGAGTATTTATTCACCCGACCACTACCACTGTTGTTTTCTTCTGGTAGCAAGTCTTCAGCAGCTCGTAAGTCTTCAATAACCTGCGTGTACACCGCACCTACCGTCGCCCGCGGTACCAGTTCTGAAGCCTGTTCGGCAGTTTTATTGGGGGTCAGCGTTATGGGTACGCCAAGGTTGTTGGCTCCGGCTTGGTAAGGCAGCCCGTAAAGACGAACCAATTCGAAAAATAGCGCCCCCCGAATGAATCGGGCTTCTCCTTCATATTGCTGCTTTAAATCGGCATCGGTCACCACGGGTAGGGCTTCCAGAATCAGATTAGCAAAGTTGATGGTTTGATAGGCCTGCTGCCATGTCCGGTTGGCTTCCGCGTTGCTGTTGATGATCTGTCGCTGATAGATATCGCGGTAACTCGTGAAAGTACCTTGCCAGAGCACGTAGTTATCAGGAGCCAGCAGTTCGGGCAAGAGCAGAAAGTTGGTGCCGTACAGCGCAGGGTTGTCGAGTTTAGCATAGGCGCCCACAACGGCGCTTTCTACTTTTTCCGGCGAATTAAGAGCGGTAGCCGCATCTACGGCCAGTTGCGGCTCCAAGTCCAGCTGCTTGTCGCAGGCTGCTAAACCCAGCGTGAGGAGCAGCCCCAAAGTAGCGGTCGACCAAAGGAAATTATAGTCATGATGAAGAGTCGTTTTGCTGATTAAAAGCCCAGATTGAAGCCGAACAGAATAGTACGCGCCAGTGGTGGCGTGTAAAAATCGTGGCCCAGGATGTAGTTGCCACTCTGCACACCGGCAGCAGTGTTGCCTCCTACGTATCCAGTATTTACTTCTGGGTCGTAACCTTTGTAATTGGTAATAGTGGCTAGGTTTTGCCCCGTCACATACACGCGAGCTGATTGCAGCAATGCTTTTTTAGCCCATACTGTGGGCAGCGTATAGCTTAGCGTCACGGACTTGATGCGGAAAAATGAGCCATCCTCAATCCAGCGCGACGAGGTTTGTGTTCCGTTAGCATCGCCATAACGCGCTTGCGGCACGTTCGTGATGTCGCCCGGGTTCCGCCAGCGGTTCAGCTGATCTGTGGTTTGGTTGTCGAAGTAGTCGCCGTTTACCGACTGGTACACCCCGGCAATATTGTAAATGTCGTTGCCGTACGTGAACTGCGTGAGTGCACTCAATTCAAAATCCTTATAAGATACAGTGTTGCTGAAGCCACCTGTATATTGAGGATTGGGGTTACCAAGCTTCTGCACAGCTCCTTGGCTATACACACTGGTCTTGCTGCCGTCGGCAGTGTAAAACAGTGCATCACCATTGGCAGGGTCCACACCAGCATACTTTACGCCGTAGAACACACCAATCGGTTCACCAACCCGCACTCGGCTTAGGTTACGACCTCCGGAAATAATTTCCTGTCCGTTCAAGTCCGTAACTTTGTTGCGGTTAAAGGAAATATTGAAGTTGGTGCTCCATCTCACTACCCCATCGAGGTTGATCGTGTTCAGCGAGAGTTCCAAACCCCGGTTGCGCATCTTGCCCAAATTCTCGTAGATATTATCATAGCCACCGGTATACAGCAACTGACGAGCCAGTAGCAGATCACTGGTTTTCTTCTCGTATACATCCACTTCGCCCGATATGCGATTCTTCAGTATTCCAAACTCCAAGCCGATATCGGCTTGGGCAGTATTTTCCCAAGTCAGAAAATCGTTGCCGAGCTGAGTAGGCCGAATACCAGCTTGGTCAGCATAAGGAATAGCCTCGTACAAGCCCCGAGAAGCATAATTAGTAATTTCGGCATTACCTGTCAGGCCATAAGACCCGCGTAGCTTTACCAAGCTCACAATGCTATTGCCTTTCAGGAAATCTTCGTTGGAGATTACCCAGCCAAGAGAACCGGCTGGAAACACGCCGGTGCGCTCGTCTCGACCGAAGCGCGACGATTTATCGGCCCGTAAGCTACCTGACACCAGGTATTTCTCACGGAAGTTATAATTTACCCGACCGAAGTACGACAGAAATACATACTCGCTGAGTTGCGAGTCGCCATCCGTGATTTTAGCAGCACTGGTAATTTTGCGGAACTCGTCGTTAGGAAACGTCTGCCCTTCTGCGGATACCGATTTTTGACTGTAGCGCTGGAATGAAAACCCCGCCAATGCCTCAACAGCGTGATCTTCATTGAAGCTTCGGGCATAGGTAGCGGTGTTGTTAGTGGTATAATTCACCACGTTGCCTTGGCTCTCAAAAGCATAGCCCCGGCGTCCCCGACCCGTTTCGGTTTCAATACCACGATACAATTCTTCGTTGATATTGAGGAAGTCGCCCCCTACCTCAGTGCGCAAAGTCAGCGCCTTGATTGGGTTGTAAGATAGGAAGGCTGAACTTATTGAACGGTAGTTGCCGGAACGGTTGGTTGAGCTTAACTCCGCCAGGTTGTTGTAATAGAGCGTACTAGAGTTGACTTTCCCGTCGGGCAAATACTTCGCTTGCAGAGGTGGCAGGGCGTTTAACTGCACTGGGTTGGAAAAGTCGTTGTCGTCTGCCACCCGATCATTTACTGACCGTACCAATGACACGTTCACGCCAACTTTCAGCTTGTCGCTGATGCTGTGGTCGAGGTTGGCGCGAAAGCTACCTCGGCGGTAGCGGTTGCCGATTATAATGCCTTTTTGGTCGTTGAAGGTGCTGCTGATGTAGAAGCGCGTTTTGGCATCGCCCCCATTCACATTGAAGTCATATTGCGCTACCGAGCCTTTACGAAAAGCCGCACCAGCCCAGTCCGTATCCAAGTTAGAATTGTAGTCAATACCACCTTCCGCATCAAACACTTCTGCTACATCAGGATTAGCCCCATAGTTGCGGAAGACATAGCCGCCGCGAAAACCCGTTACCGGATCGGCCACCCGAGAACCACTATTCAGGATAGCTTCGCTGAACAGTTCTTTGTACTGAGCTGAATTCAGAAACTTACGGGTGCGGGTTGCTTTACTGGTCCCCCAGTAAGCGCCCACATTCACGCGGGTTTGACCTTGCTTGCCTTTTCTGGTGGTCACAAGTATGACACCGTTGGAAGCCCGCGAACCATAGATAGCTGAGGAAGCAGCATCCTTCAGAATCGAGATGCTCTCAATGTCGTTGGGATTGATGTCGGCTAGTGGATTACTGGTTTCTCCGAATGCTACGCCCGCATCATTCGACGTTACCGGAATGCCGTCAATCACATACAAAGGCTGGTTAGAAGCCGTCACCGATGATGCACCCCGTACCCGAATCTGAACTCCTGCTCCTAGCTTGCCGGAACCCTGGTTGATTTGCACCCCGGGAGTGCGACCCTGAATAGCTTGCTCGAAGCTAACGGTGGGTACGTTCTGCACGGCATTGCCCGAAATTTGCGTCACGGCACCAGTAACCTCCGATTTAGCTTGGGAGCCGTAGCCGATAACTACCGCTTCGCTCAGCGCTACCGCATCTTCTTTCAGCGTCACTGCTACGGTCGTCCGGTCGCCGACTACCACATTTTGCGTGGTATAACCCACAGAACTAACTACCAATGTAGCGGTGGGCTGTACCGTCAAGGAGAAACCACCATCAGGGCCGGTGCTGGTGCCGTTGGTGGTACCGCGTTCCAGCACGGTTACGCCTGGAATTCCGGAACCATCTGAACCAGTTATCCGGCCACTGATGGCGCGAGTCTGAGCCCAGGCTGGTGTGGCCGCTGCAACGGCACACACCAAAGGAATGAATAATTTTTTCTCCATGCATCTGACCTGCAAAAGGCCCATTAAAGTGAAAGTAGCTATGAAAAAGAAGGTGAGTAACCGATTAAAAGCATTAAACCCGTCATATGTAGGTCGCAAAGTAATGCCAATCCATGATAAAACATGACTTTATTGAAATTTACCCCTTCAAAAACAACCCTGTGTTTTCTTTTATGTTCGAAGCCTAGCTCTCGGTAGTATTGGAAGTTGGGTTTACTTGTTCGTCATACCTACCTTTACTGCCGTTACTGTCGCCTTCTTTTCGCAGCGGATTATACCGCGCGCCGTTCCCTTCTTTTTTCCCTGAATGTCTACCCCCATCCAGTACCTGACCACAGCGGCCGAGGTGCAACAAGCCGCCGACATTCTGCGGGCTGTTCCCCGTATTGCTATTGATTTAGAGTTCGATGATATGCGGCACCGGTACGGCCGCAACCTGGCTCTGATCCAGATTTTCGACGGGCAGACGCCTTACTTGATTGACCCGCTGCCGCTCACTAATCCGGTGCACGATCTGGAGCCGCTGTTTGCCATCCTGCGCGACCCGGCCGTGGAAAAAGTGTTTCACAGCTGCAAGTCCGATATCCTGTTGCTCGATGAGGTATACGGCGTGCACGTGCGCCACATTACTGACACGAGCGTGCAATACACGCTGCTGGCTGAAGCTGACAACAACATCTCCTTGGGTCGCCTAATTCAGACCGAGCTTGGTATCGAAGTCGACAAAGGCGAACAGAAATCCAACTGGCTGAAGCGCCCCCTTACCGAAGCTCAAATGCAGTACGCGGCCAACGATGTACTGTATTTGTTCGAGCTGGCCGACCGGCTACGCGATAAGCTGGCTGCCCTCGGGCGCACGCATTGGGCCGAAGAAGAAAATGCGGCGCTGGAAGACGTTCGGTATTCGCGCGATGAGCGGCCGTACCTACGCATGGCCGGTAAGTACCGCATCCTGCCCCAGGAGTTGCCCTTATTTCGCGACCTGTACCTGCTCCGCGACCAAGTGGCCCGGCAACTGGACCGCCCGCCTTATATGGTGTTTGCCAACGAGCGCCTTCCCGAGCTAGTCCGGGACCTGCCGCGCAACCTCAACGCCTGGAAAGCTGCCCGCGGGCTGCACCCCGAACTCAAGCGCCCGCCCTATCTCGACCAACTAACTGCTCTTTCCGCCGAGGGCTTTGTACCTACCCCCGAGCCAGTCATACCCGCCGAGCAGCGCCGTTTCCCTTTCCGCCGCCGGCTAACCGGCGAGAAAGCCGCCCGCGCCGACGCCCGCGAGCAACTGCTAACCCAGTTAAAAACCTACATCACTTCCGACATCAACGGCTTCGTCGCCAACCTAGTCCTCTCCAACCGCCTCGTGGCCGACATAGTGGAACTAGGCGCAGAGCAAGTTCTCCGCCCCTGGCAGAAAACCATCCTACGCGAAACCGCCGAGCGCCACAATCTCGATTACGAGCTAGTAGCAAGCGCCTTCTAAATCACGGATTTAGCCGGATTTTTCGGATTTCACGGATTTTGCAGTAGATCCATCCAGAAGCAAAAAGGCTTGCCACTTGGCAAGCCTTTTTGCTTCTGGATGGATCTACTCTCAGTATTTCTCAGCTAATAGTTATTAGCCAGGCCGTCGTTTGCATCCGTGAAATCCGAAAAATCCGGCTAAATCCGTGATTTAGAATTGCGCTTCTTCTGTGCTGCCGACCAAGGCCGCAGTGCTGGTTTGGTTGCTGGTCACCACGTTTTGTACGGCATCAAAGTAACCAGTGCCCACAAAGGTTTGGTGTTTTACGGCTTTGAAGCCGTGCTGCTGCAACGCAAGTTCCCGCTCCTGCAGCTCCGAGTAGCCGGCCATGCCCCGTTCCCGGTAGGCCATGGCCAGCTCAAACATGCTGGTATTGAGGGCGTGAAAACCGGCCAGGGTAATGAACTGGAACTTATAACCCATAGCCGCTAGCTCCTCGCGGTAGGTGCTCATTTCCTTCTTGCTCAGCTTAGCGGCCCAGTTAAACGATGGCGAGCAGTTGTAGGCCAGCAGCTTATCCGGATACTGCGCATGAATGGCATCGGCGAACTGGCGGGCCTGCGTCAAATCTGGGTGAGAGGTTTCCATCCAGATGAGGTCGGCGTAGGAGGCATAGGCGAGGCCGCGGGCAATGCCGGCTTCTACCCCGCAACGCACCCGAAAAAACCCTTCTGGGGTGCGCTCTGCCTCCTGCAAGATGAAAGGTTGGTCCCGCTGGTCTACATCGGAAGTGAGCAGGTCGGCGGCGTCGGCATCGGTGCGTGCTATTACCAAGGTTGGTACGCCCTGCACGTCGGCGGCGAGGCGGGCGGCTACCAGCTTGTTGATGGCTTCTTGCGTGGGCACTAGCACTTTGCCGCCTAGGTGGCCGCATTTTTTGGCCGACGAAAGCTGATCCTCGAAATGCACGCCCGCTGCGCCGGCTTCTATCATCATCTTCATCAACTCGAAAGCATTGAGGTTCCCCCCAAAACCAGCTTCGGCATCGGCCACAATGGGCACCAACCAGTGCACGTTGCCTTCGCCCGAGACGCTTTGAATCTGGTCGGCGCGGAGCAGGGCGTTGTTGATGCGCTTCACTACGGCCGGGACGCTGTCGGCGGGGTAAAGGCTTTGATCGGGGTACATCTGACCGGCGCCGTTGGCATCGGCGGCTACCTGCCAGCCTGAGAGGTAGATGGCGTTCAGGCCGGCCTGCACTTCCTGCACGGCCTGGTTGCCGGTGAGGGCGCCCAAACCGGCCACGTACAACTCGGTGTGCAACAGCTGCCACAACCGCTCGGCACCTTGGCGGGCCAGCGAGTATTCTATCTGCACCGAGCCTTGCAGCCTCACTACGTCTTCAACGGTGTAGGGGCGCTCAATCCCGGCCCAACGCGGATTCGTGGCCCAATCGTGTTTGATGGCGGCAATGCGTTCCTGCTTGTTCATGTGTATTGGGATTAGTGGTACAGAATAGGCAAGGCGCTGCCCTGCCGGCTTGAAAGGCGGCTTTTTTATTAGCTGGAAAAGGCGGAGTGGTGCCACGACTTTTTGGTCGTAGTACCATTATCGTTGAACGATATCGGGTAGCACGACATCGGGCAACATCAGCAACGGTAATGCTACCACGGCCGAAAAAGCCATGGTCGTGGTACCACGTTGTTCGACTTTAGGCTAGCTGCTCGTAGGCAGGTATTGTCAGAAATTCAATGAATATCTCACTGGTCACCATTCGGTCGAAGAGGCGGGCGGCTTCGAGGTAGCGGCCGGTGGTGTAGCGCTCCTCCCCTACCAGGGTCCTGATTTTGTCGAGTTGGCCGGGCACCAAAGAGCGGTACAGCGCCATCGTGACGGGGCGGCCATCTTGCAGAACAGTGCCGGGCGTATGCACCCATTGCCACACCTGCGCCCGGCTAATTTCGGCGGTAGCGGCGTCTTCCATCAGGTTATAGATGGGCACGCAGCCGTTCCCTCCCAACCACGACTCCAGGTACTGAATGGCTACATCGATGTTCAACTTCAAACCTTCCTCCGTGATGCTTCCGGCCGGGGCCTTCACCAAGTCGGCCGCCGATACCTTCACATCTTCCCGCTTATTATCAATTTGATTGGGCTGCAACATAAACTCATCGAACACGCGCAAAGCAACTGGCACAAGGCCCGGATGAGCTACCCACGTGCCGTCGTGGCCGTTTTTCACTTCCCGCAGCTTATCTAGGCGGACTTTTTCCAGCGCGGCCTCGTTGGCCTCAGGGTCGTTTTTGATCGGAATTTGCGCGGCCATGCCTCCAATAGCGTGCACGCCCCGGCGGTGGCAGGTTTGGACGACCAATTGCGAGTAAGCCGCCATGAAGGGTACCGTCATGGTTACTTCGGCACGGTTGGGCAATCGGAATTCGGGGTTGAGACCTAGCCGCTTGATATAACTGAAAATGTAGTCCCAACGGCCGCAGTTGAGGCCAGCCGAATGCTCGCGCAACTCATAGAGAATTTCGTTTAGCTCGAAAGCGGCGGGTAATGTCTCTATAAGTACGGTGGCTTTGATGGTGCATTTGGGCATCTTCAACGACCACTGAGCAAACCCGAAAACGTCGTTCCAGAGGCGAGCTTCGAGGTGGCTTTCAATTTTGGGCAGGTAGAAATATGGGGCGGTACCGCGGGCGCACAGCTCGTGCGCGTTGTGGAAAAAGTAGAGCCCGAAGTCAAACAACGAAGCACTAACCGGCTCACCATCCACCAGCATGTGCTTTTCCAGTAGGTGCCAGCCGCGAGGTCGCACCATAAGCACGGCGGTTTGCTCGTTGAGCTTATATTCTTTGGTTGGAGTGCTAACGGAAATAGTGCGGCGCACGGCGTCGCGCAGATTGCGCTGCCCTTCCACCACGTTCATCCAAGTTGGCGAGTTGGAATCTTCGAGGTCGGCCATGAACACCTTGGCTCCCGAGTTCAAGGCATTGATTATCATTTTACGCTCTACAGGCCCCGTAATTTCCACCCGGCGGTCTTGTAAGTCGAGCGGCACGGGGGCTACCGTCCAAGGCTTCTCCCGAATAAGATGCGTTTCGGGCAAGAAGTCTGGCAACTGCCCTGCTTGAAATGCGCTTTGCCGCTCTTCCCGCCGCTTCAAGAGTTGCTGCCGCGTATGGTCGAATCGGCGGTGCAACTCTGCCACAAATGCTAGTGCAGAGGGCGTCAGAACCTCGTTGAACTCAGCGGAACAAGAGCCAATAATTTTGACGCGCTCCGGCGTGACATAAGTGGGAGCAGCTACGAGTGGTTGCGGTTCAGTGAATGGCGACATACTAGAATGAAATTGGAAGTGTTGGAGAGGAAGTATTGCAGTGTTGTTAACCAAACATACACAAGCGAATTCTAATATTCAAGCGAATATTCGCTAAACATTGAAAATACGCTCTCTTGCCTTTATTTGCGGGATTTTATTTTTGTCCAAAAGAAACCCTCCGAAATTCTGTTCTTTGCATTCAGGCAGTTAAGAGTCTTACTCACACCTTGTAACTGCCTGCTACTTCTGCTTCTACATTCCCACCCGAAGCTTGTCTTCGTGCCCTATTGCCTATGTTGAGCCACGGCCAAGTTGTCCGGTTGATTTTTGGATTGAAGCTGCGTGAATTGCGCCAAGAGCGAGGATTTACTCCGGCCGAGCTAGCTCGCGCCTGCGACGTTTCGGTATCGTACTTAAATGAGATTGAGAAGGGCAAAAAATACCCGAAAGCCGACAAGATTCTGAGCCTCAGCAAGGTGTTAGGCGTTAGCTACGACCAGCTTACTTCGCTGACCCTAAGCCGGCGCTTGGAACCGATATCAGAACTGCTACAATCGGAAGTGCTGAAGGAATTTCCGTTGGAAATGTTTGGGCTGGACCCGGTGCGCATTGTGGAGCTAATTGCCGATGCGCCGGCCAAAATGAACGCTTTCATCAGCACGCTCTTCGAAATCGCCCGCAACTACGAGATGCGCCAGGAAAACTTCTTTCTGGCGGCTCTGCGCTCCTATCAGGAGATGCATGATAACTACTTCGAAGATCTGGAACAGGACGTCCGCACCTTTTGCGTAGAGGAAAAGCTCACGACTACCGCCCCCTTCGACACCACGCAGCTGGAACGGGTACTCGTGGAGAAGTATGGCTACACCCTCAATCGCACCAAGCTGGCCAACTATGCGTCGCTGGGGCGGTTGCGTTCAGTGTTTCAGCCCAAGACCCGCAGTTTGCTTTTGCGGCCGGGTCTCTCCAAAGCGCAGGAGGCCTTTGTGCTTGGCCGCGAGGTGGCCTTCAACTACCTCGGGCTAAAGGAGCGGCCTTACGTGAATGCCACCTTCCCGGTGCGCTCGTTCGACGAAGTGCTCAACAATTTCAAGGCGTCGTACTTTGCCGGAGCACTTTTGATGGAAGAGGAAAACCTGGTGCGCGACTTGCAGCAGTTCTTCGAGCTGCCGCAGTGGCAACCCGAGCGCCTGCAAGACCTGCTCACGCGCTACGACGTGTCGCCGGAGATGTTTATGCAGCGCCTGACCAACCTCCTACCGCGCCATTTCAACCTGCAAAGCTTGTTTTTTCTGCGCTTCGACCAGATCCACGCCATGGACGACGGCTACAAGCTAAGCAAGGAACTACACCTCTCGCGCCTGCACAACCCCCACGGCAACGAGCTGCACGAGCATTATTGCCGCCGTTGGGTGTCGATCAGGCTGGTGCAAGAGGCACGGCTGCGGGCCCTTACCGCAGCGCCCGCCTCGGTGCTCGGCGCCCAACGTTCCTGCTACCCCAACAACGACGAATACCTGTGTTTGACCCTGGCCCGCGCCGCGGGCCCCACCGAACCAGCCGTCAGCGTAACCGTCGGATTACTCTGCGACGACAACCTGCGCCAAAAGATTCGGTTTCACGATGACCCCGCTATCATTCAAAAAACGGTGAATGAAACCTGTGAACGGTGTCAGATTCCAAACTGCGAGGTGCGCGCCGCCGAGCCCATAGAGTTGGAACGCCGCGCCCGCCGACGCGAAACCGAAGCCGCTATCGACGCCTTAGTTAACGCTGACCGATAGCACAGGCCCGTCAACCAGCTCACCCTAGTGGTAGTCACACTGGCAGCAGTCTTCACCGACAAAGTTGGCGCGACTGCCTGCTCACAGACCGGGTCAGTCGCCTGACTGACGGCCGTGAAGCGGCCATGCGGCACCGCGCCATTCGATTCCGCTGCCAAAATCTAGGACCAAGCCAGCGGTTGCCAAACAGTTGTTTCCGAACTGTACACACTATTTTTGGGTATAGCCAACCACTACCCGCTTCGACCACCAGAACCCGTTGCCTTTGCCTATTCAAGCCGCTACTACCTCCCGCCGTTTACTTTGGTATGTGCTACTGCTGGCCTTGCTGATAGGCGGCACCGTATTTTATGCCGCCTGGCGGGTGCTTTGGCAACCCAACGTGGCCGTTTCGCCCTACGGTGCGGCATTCCTCTACATCCGGACGGGTACGGGCTATGCGGCTGTACTAGACTCGTTGCGGCGCCACGAGCTGCTGCGCAACCAAGGCACCTTCGAGTGGCTGGCCGAGCAACGCGGCTATCCTCGGCTGATACGCCCGGGTCGCTACCGCCTGAATCCCACCTTCGGCAACGACGATTTGCTGGACATGCTGCTTCAGGGCAAGCAAGACACCTTGGATTTCACTCTTGATGCCTTCAAGTACAAGCCGCAGCTAACCCGGCAAATCAGTCGGCAACTAGAAGCCGATTCAACGCAGCTACGGCGCCTACTGAACGACAACACCTTCCTGACCCGCCGCTACCACCTCGATACCACTACGGTGCTAACCATGTTCCTGCCCGGTCCGTACCGTTTCTTTTGGAACACTTCGGCCCAACAATTCCTGGATTCGGCCGCCGCTATGCACCGCCGGTTCTGGACCAGCCAGCGGCAGCAGCGCGCCGACTCGCTCGGACTTTCCCCCGTGCAAGTACACGTGCTGGCCAGCATTGTGCAGCGCGAAACGGCCATGAAAGAAGACAAACCCGTTATTGCGGGCGTGTATCTGAACCGCTTGCGGCGCGGTATGCGCCTGCAAGCCGATCCTACCCTGCTGTGGGCCATCGGCAACTTCAGAGTGAAGCGGGTGCTCAACAAAGACAAACTCGTCGATTCGCCCTACAACACTTATAAGCACAAAGGTCTCCCGCCCGGCCCCATCACCTCCGCTAATCGCCAAAGCCTGGATGCCGTCCTGAAGCCCGCCGCTCACAAATATGTGTTCTTCTGCGCCCGCCCCGACGGCAGCGGCTACTCTGACTTCGCCGAAACCTTTGCCGAGCACAAGCAAAACGCCCGCCGCTACCAGCATCGTTTGGACAGCTTAGGCATCAAGCGGTGAAGCAATGAGGTAGTGATTTAGCGACTAAGAGGCTATCCGAATAGGCCAAGTGTTTGTCATTCTGCTGGCGCGAATGGTGCGGCGGCGGCATGGTGCCACCGCCGCACCATTCGTGGTATCCTTGCTGATGTCTGCTCGGTGTTAAGAAAGAAGAGTCATTCAACGATAGTGGTACCACTCTCCGTGCCACTCCCCGCGCCACACATCAAACTCACTCATTCACCATTTCACCGAAGCCGGTACAAGCGGAGTTGGGCGGAATCCTGTTGAGTGGTGTGCTGTAAGGCGAGGGTTTCTTCGTAACCTAGGCCTGTGTATTCAGAGTGCTCTAGGAACAGCAACGGGGAGGTAAGCAGCGGCTCGGATAAGGCGGCCAGAGGCGGTTGGTGTTGGAGAGAATCGAAGTTAGGCGAGTTGGTTACGCGCCAATAAGAATCGAGCAGTACGTAATCGAACTGCTTTTTTCTCCACTGAGGGAGCTGCTTCTCATCGGTAATAACAGCTACGGTATCAGTACTCGCCAGAAAAGGCCGGAGGCCAAGGCTCAGGGAGCTTACGACGTGCAACGGGCCAGGAGTACGGGCTTCAAGCAACTTGGCCATTGCGCCGTAGTGGGTGGGTGCATAGGCATAGATTTCACGTTGAATTCTATACAGATTGAAGGCTATAGCTGCCAGCAGTACGCCCACCCACAACACCGTTGCCCTAAAGTTAATCAGTTGGCCGCTGCGTAGTATTCGGCGCAATGCCAGAAACGTGAGGATATAGAACAGTGGATACACCAGCAACAACCCACGCGGCGCTTTCAGCAGCAACGACATTCCTATCAGAAAACACCCTGCCCATATCCCCAAATAAACCGGCAGACCCACAGGCGTCTTCCACCAAGCCCTTTTTCGCAGTGCTTGCCGCACCCCTAGCAGCAGCCCCCCTACCAGCCCCGGCAGCAGCAGCGGCGACTCGAAGTCCCATAAGTAGCGCAGGTAATAAAGCCCATCGAAGCGCAGGTGCCCAACTCGGCCGGCGGAATTGCTGGCTCCCGGAAACACTAGGTTATAGTACACGGCCGGCCAACGGTACCACGGCAAACCACCTAGTACGCCAAGTAATCCTAGTAGTATGTAGGGTGCAGCAAGTATCAGCAACACCCGCAGCAGCATTGTGGGATGCCACAGCAAGCCCCGGCCATAAGTGAGTTCTAACAGCAACAAAATTGGCACCGTGAGCAGGAATTTGTAGTTGATGCTCAGGCCGAGCGCCAGCCAACCAGCCGCTCTTATCAAGGCGCTGGTACTCGGCTGGTGCAACCGTTGAAAATGACTCCGCAGCAACCCAACAAAGACAAATAGGCTCATGGAGCCCATGGTAAAGTCGCGGCCGGAGAAAGTGAGAAAGACGGAGGTGCCAGTGAAAAGCACCAGAAGCGCTAGTTCGGAGGCAGTTAAGCGCAACTGTGAGCCGACAAATTGCACCAGCCACGCCAGCGCGGCCACTGCAATTAAAGCATTCAGGTGCTGGTATACCCGGTAGTCGGTGGTGAGCCAAGCTAGGGGAGCCAGCAGCAGGGAAAAGGCCGGACTACCATGGTGAAACAGGTTGCGCAAGTTGCCATAGGCTACTTCCTGCACGATTTGCCAGTTGCGCACCGAATCGTAATCGGGCAATGATGCTTCCGCTAGCCCATATAGCCGCACCGCCGTTACAGCCAGCAACGCCAGCGCCGGAAGCAGCAAAGATTGAGTAGAAGATGAGGTGAAAGGAGCGCGCAAAGCAGTGAGCTGCGAATGAAGCCGCAAGATGCTAGTTTTGCCCGTGAGGTGAGTGGCCGAAAGCAGCGCTCCTCGGCTCCTTGCGTTGAAAATGGCCGACGGAAACGTCATGTATAGCTTCCATTACTCAGTTACTCGTGTTCCACAGGCAACTCTGGAAGTAAGTTGTTTCAGGTCGTTTGTGGGCGAGGTTTGTGGCCTGCTCCAAAATTATCTAAACCAACAACGATAAGCCAACCGTCTAACAACAGTCACTTACGCTGTTACTCTCTTATGCGCATTGTTATTCAGCGTGTCCAACATGCCAGCGTCACCGTCGAAGGGTGCATCACAGGTCAGATTGGTCTGGGCCTCTTGGTGTTGGCCGGTTTCGCGCCCGACGACACCCCTGCTGTACTCGATTGGATGGCTCGTAAACTGGTACAGCTGCGCATCTTTTCTGATGACGAAGGTAAGATGAACCGTTCTGTGCAAGATACAGGCGGGCAGGTGCTGGTAGTAAGTCAGTTTACGCTGCTAGCTGATGCCCGCAAAGGCAACCGCCCAAGCTATATCGGTGCCGCCCCACCGCCCATTGCTATTCCGCTGTACGAGCAGTTTGTGCTGCGCTTGGAGCAGCTTCTAAGGCACCCCGTTGCCACCGGCGAATTTGGTGCCGATATGAAAGTGGCATTGCTCAACGATGGTCCCGTAACCATTGTGCTCGACTATCCCGAGAAGTGAGCCTGTGCGGGGTGCCATTGCGAAAAACAATGCCGGCCACTCCATCTTTCACAAATTCACTCTTCATAACCGCAACTCCTCATGACGATCGAAGAAGCACAGCAAACCGTTGACACCTGGATTCAAACTACCGGCATTCGCTACTTCAACGAGCTAACCAACATGGCCATGCTCACCGAGGAAGTAGGCGAAGTAGCTCGCATTATAGCCCGGCAGTACGGCGAGCAGTCGTTCAAAGAATCCGACAAGGATAAAGTATTAGCCGACGAGCTGGCCGACGTACTGTTCGTAGTCATTTGCCTGGCCAACCAGACCGGTGTAAACCTAACAGAAGCTCTCCAAAGCAACCTGAAAAAGAAAACGCTCCGTGACACCGAGCGGCACCGCAACAACGAAAAACTGAAAGACATTTGACATCTATCAGTTATCAATTAACAATTGTCCTTCAGCACTTCTTCTGGCAGCAGTCGTAGCCGGCAAAGTCGGCCCGACTGCCCGCCGCCGGACCGTGTCAGTCTCCCGACTGGCGGCCCCGCGAAGCGGCCATACGGTACCGCGCCGCTTGGCTTGCTTCTCGCTCATCGGCCTCCAACCTATAGCCACACATAAGTCAGCCCTGAGGCCCCGACTAAGTAGCTGCGTCTTATAGGTAGGCTAGTATGCGTTTTGGCGAGCCTACTGCGTCAGCTAAGAATCTACAACCCTGCTACGAGTTGCTAAACCGATACAATGCGCCCCTCGCTGTAGACTGGCACCACATCGTACACATCTTGGCGCACGCAAAACTCCATGTCCTTGTGCGACTCCAGATTATTGAGCCGCCGAACATGAGCTGATTTGAGCAGGTAGTTAGCTACGTCAGGCTGCGCGGCTTGCCATAAGTCGAGAGCGGCTAGCGTGGCGTCAGAGTCCGTGGTGTTGAATTCCGATGCTAAGTGATACGCTAGTGCACCGCCATAAAGGGTGTCTTCCAAACAAAAGTTGCCTTTCCAGCCGGCACAAACCACCACCACATTTTTTTGCTGCTGCCGCAGGAAGCTTGCCACGGCCCGCAGGTTTAGAAAGGCCCCAACCACCACTGTATCGGCGGCTTTCGATAAATGCAAAGCGCGGGTTCCGTTGGTGGTCGTAATGGCTACGGCCCGGCCGCGCACCGCTACTGCCCCATCTAAATAACCGTACGGTGAGTTGCCGAGGTCTACGCCTTGCAGTTGCCGACCGTCACGCTCGGCAGCCGTCAGGTAGCCTTGCGCGGCCATGGCCTGGCACTCGGCCACCTCACTTACGGGTACCAGATGCGTGACGCCTTGCGCCAGAGCCGTTACAATGGAAGAGGTTGCGCGCAGTATATCAACGACTACTGCTACCCGGCCGCGCAGGTCATAGAGCGTTAACAGTTCCGGCGAAAAGCAGATATCAAGAGTAGGCATCAGGGGTAGTTGTGAATTGCCCGTTGCTGGTATTGAACTGAGCCTTACCAGGCAAATAGTTTGTATGAAGGCACAAAAAAGAATTGCCAGTTACCATAGTTTTCCTGGCACTGGCAATTCTTTTTTGGCAACCGAATTACTCAGTGCCTGATACGAATGGCAGTTTAACCACCGTGGCCGGATGGTTCTTGCCGCGCACTTGCACAAAGATTTTGCTACCGGGCGCGCTGAATTCGGTTTGCACGTAGCCTAGTCCGATGCCTTTGCTGAGCGAGGGAGACTGGGTACCGCTGGTCACTTCGCCTATCTTCTCGCCGGCTTCATTTACTAGCTCGTAGTGTCCGCGCGGAATACCCGGGCCATCCATCAGGAAACCGACCAGCTTGCGGGTAACACCCGTTTCCTTTTGTGTTTTGAGGCTATCGGCGTTGGTGAAATTCTTGGTGAACTTGGTAATCCAGCCTAAGCCAGCTTCCAGCGGCGAGGTTTCGTCGTTGATGTCGTTGCCGTAGAGGCAGTAGCCCATTTCCAAACGCAGCGTGTCGCGGGCGCCGAGGCCGATGGGCTTCAGGCCGTACGGTTCGCCAGCTTCCATCACCTTGTCCCACACCTGCCGGGCGTGCTCGTTGGGCACGTACAGCTCGAACCCGCCCGCGCCGGTGTAGCCCGTAGCCGAAATAATGACGTTGGGCGCCCCTGCAAACGTGCCTTGCACAAAAGAATAATAGGGAATAGACTTCAAATCGGCGTTGGTTAAGCCCTGGAGCACGGCTATGGCTTTAGGGCCCTGCACGGCAAACAAGCTGATTTCGTCGGACACATTTTGCATTTCCACCCCAGCCGTGTTGTGCGCCTGAATCCAGTTCCAGTCTTTATCGATGTTGGAGGCATTCACTACCAAGAGGTAGTCCTCCTCGGCCAGCTTATACACCAATAGGTCGTCGACAATGCCGCCTTCCTCGTTGGGCAAACACGAATACTGTGCTTTGCCAGGAGCCAGCTTGCTAGCATCGTTGCTGGTTACGCGCTGAATCAGGTCGAGGGCCTGCGGGCCACGCACCCGGAACTCACCCATGTGCGACACGTCGAAGATGCCCACCGCCCGGCGCACGGTGCGGTGTTCTTCGAGGTCAGAGGAGTAGCGCACCGGCATATTGTAGCCAGCAAAAGGCACCATCTTGGCACCGAGTTGCTGGTGTACCTCGTTCAAGACTACAGTTTTAAGGTCTTCAGCCATTGGTAGTGTTTTTAATTGTCGATTCCGCCGTTCCGTGCATCAAGCGGCGCGTAACAACGAAAGGGCCTATCGGGTCAAGCGGCGAAATTAGCTAATTCTAACGGGTAGGGGGCTACTATTATCTTTGAGAGCAAGCTCAGCATTTGCCTGTTTGGGCGTCTCACCAATTCCGTAGCTCATCCTCTCTTACTCTTACCTTCCTGCCTGCTTCGGGGGCGCTTTTTTATGACCAACGAACTCAAGCAAGACTTTGAATCGGGGATGGTGAAGCACTTGCTGTTCAAATCCAAGCTGCGCTCTTATCTCTACGGCGGCAAAATCAACCAAGGCCCCATCCGCGACCCAACTCAATGTGCTTTCGGCCACTGGATTCAGCAACGCGCCTTGGGTCCTTATGCCCACTTAGCTGAATCGCGCGAGCTGGAACGCTTTCACACGCTTATTCATCAAGAAGCCAACCGCCTCATGGATCTGCATGACCGCGGCGAAACCGAGCAGGCGCTAGCCGGTTTGCCAGCCGTGGAAAAAATAGCTGATCAGCTTACTCAGCTAATGCGAACTATGGAACAGAAGCTGCGTACCGGCCTCTAGCCGCTTTCCTGTCTTTCCGACTACTGTCTTTTTTCACTGCCCTGCCCGCATGAAGCTGAAGCTTTCCACCAAACTCTTTGCTGGCTTTCTAGTTGTCTTGTTGCTGTTTGTGGGGGTGGTAGTGGTTAATTACCAGCTCTCGCGCAAAGTGCTGCGCAACGCCCGACAGGTGCAGGCGTCGCAGCGCATCTTCGTCGATGCGTCCTTGCTCATGCGCAACATTGTGGACATGGAAACTGGGTTCCGGGGCTACTTGCTCATCGGTAAAGAGGAAGTACTAGAACCTTATCACCAGGGCGAGCGGTACTTGCTGCGCAACTTCAACCAGCTACTTAGCGAGCTAGATCCTGAGAGCCCGCAGCACGCGCGCATCGTGCGGGCGCAGAAAATGTTTCGGGAGTGGCTTAACTATTCGTACCTGCTTATCAGCGAGAAACGGGAAGCCCAACGCCGGTCAGCCACCCAAGAAGGGCTGCAGGGCGTGGAGCATCGCAAGCTGGCCGAAAGCCTGGAGGGCAAGCTTCTTATGGACCAGATTCGGGTGCTGTTTGCCGGCTTCGACCAGGAAGAGCGCAAGCAGCGCGCCAAACAAAGCACCCGACTACAGGAAAGCATCACTGAAACCCGTTTTATTTCGGTGGGCATCACGCTGCTAGCTATTTTGCTTGGGCTACTGTGGGCAACTTACATTATCCGGCTCATTGGGCACCGCATCCAAACCATGGTCTCGCTTTCCTCGCGCATCGCCGCCGGAAAATACCGCACCAACCTGCGTGATACGGAAGGCGACGAGCTAAGTGAGCTGGCCGCATCGCTCAACCAAATGGCCATGACCATCGACAGCAACATTACGCAGCTGGAACGCCGCAACCAGGAGCTCGACCAGTTTGCTTACGTTGTATCGCACGACTTGAAGGCGCCGCTACGTGGCATCGAAAGCGCTTCCCGCTGGATTGAGGAAGACATGGGGCAGGACACTCCCCCGCACATCCAGGAATTTCTGGTGTTGATGCGGGCGCGGGTGAAACGCATGGAGCAGCTCATTATCGGCATTCTGGATCTGGCCCGCGTAGGCCGCTCACCTCAGGCCGATGAGCCGGTATTCGTGCGCCAGCTACTACGCGAGATTATCGACTCCGTGAATCTGCCGGAGGGCTTTAAAGTGGAGCTGCCATTCTATCTGCCTACCTTGATCACCAACCGGGTGCAGTTGCAGCAAGTATTCACCAACCTCATCAGCAACGCCGCCAAATACCACGACCATCCTGAATCGGGCACCGTGTACATTGCCTGTAGCGAAGACCCACAATTTTATACGTTCTCGGTAACGGACGACGGGCCCGGCATCGACCCCGAATACCATGAGCGGATCTTCGTTATTTTCCAGACCCTCACGGAGCGCGACACCTTGGAAAGTACGGGCGTAGGCTTAGCTATTGTCAAGAAAATAGTGGAACGCCAGGGAGGTTCTATCCAAGTAGAATCGAAAGAAGGTGAAGGAGCAACCTTCCGGTTCACATGGCCCCGGCAAAAGCGAGTAGTGTTAGAAAGCCGAGTTAATAGCACAATTTCAACACTAAATTAGGTGTCAGCCGTATAGGTCGGTAGCCCAAAGGCTAGTTTATGCTCTTACTCATCTAACCGACACCTGCTATGCCTAATATTCTTTTGGTCGAAGACGACCAGATGGACATCATGAACGTGCAGCGCGAATTGCGCAAAAATAACATTGACCTGCCCCTGCACATTGCCCGCAATGGCCGTGAAGCACTCAATATGTTGCGTGGCGAAGGTGGCCAAGAAAAAATAGAGCTACCCCGCGTCGTGATGCTCGACATCAACATGCCCCGCATGAATGGCCTCGAGCTACTAGAGCAACTCCGCTCCGACCCCGAATTTGTGGGCCTCAATGTGTTCATCATGACCACCTCCGACCTGGATACCGACCGCCTCAAAGCCAAAAACCTAGCGGTCAGCGGTTACATCATCAAACCCTTGAACTTCGATACCTTCGGCGAGGGCGGCACCACCGTCGACGGCTTTAGCTTATTCCTGGACCTATTGATGATGAAGGAATAAAGCGATGCGCAAAAGTCCATCATGCAGAAGCGCTGCCGAAGCAGCTGGCTCCGCTAGTATGAGTAGGTTAAACCTCAAAGTTGTTATTCATAGCAGCCTGAATCCCATCCGGTGGTGCCCGGTAGTACCGTGGGTACGAATGGCGGCGCGGTGCTGTAGTGTCGGGTAGCCGGCGTTTTGTTCCCAACCGTATTCTGGATGCAGTTCGGCCAATTCTGCCATTCGCTCGTCGCGGAAGGTTTTGGCTAGTATAGACGCCGCCGCAATATGGCGGTAGCGCGCATCGCCCTTGATGAGGCAGGTGTGCTCCACGCCAGTGTATGGCCGGAAACGGTTGCCGTCGACGGCTAAGTGAACGGGGGTCACTGCAAGCGCTGCCACCGCACGGTGCATTGCTAGGTAGCTCGCCTGCGCAATATTGAGCGCGGAAATCTCATCGGGCGAGGCTTCGGCCACTGCCCAAGCCACAGCATCACGACAGATATCGGTGCGTAGGGCCGTGCGGCGGCGGGCACTCAGTTGCTTGGAGTCGTTGAGGTACTTGGGGTTGAAATCGGGGGGCAGGATAACGGCAGCGGCGAAAACTGGTCCGGCTAGGCAGCCCCGGCCGGCTTCGTCGAGGCCAGCTTCCAGCGGGTGGCCAGTGTGGGAGGCGAGTAACATACTACAAAGGTACGGGAGCCAGCAGCCAATAAGTGAAAAAGGCACCTCCGGGGACCGTAGCGGCCGGAAGTGCCTTTTCCTGAACTTGGTCTTACTTAAAACTATCGGGCGCTATTTGTGGCTACCGGCCGCAGAGCCCGTGACAGGAGAACTCTCACCGCGGCGCAAACCTTGCTTGTCGCGTGGTCCCTCGTCTATTTCATCATCTTCGTCGCTCGTGACGTATTCATTGCTAACGGGGCCAAGACCACCCGTATTAGCGCTCAGCTCGGATTCAGCTTGGGCGTGTTTAAGATTGAATAAAGGGTCGCCAGGTTGCGGCTGGTTTTCCTGGTTTTTCGACTTATTAGCCATAGACAAATGACGCCAACCGGAATGTGAACGGTGGACTCTTGCTTGGTACGGCGGCGCGACCGAGAGGTTGATGCAGAATCTTGTCCTAGGGTTGAGCTACCTTCCCTTGTCGTCAAAAAATGCCGTGAAAGCAATTCTACAGGCTCAGCACTTCTCAAAAATGCCTTTCAACGGTTAACCCGGCAACCAATCTACAGGTTGTGAGCAACACCAACAAAGGATGGCCTCAAGCTCAAGGTGTGCAGCATGCGCAACGGAGCCAGGAAAAAAATAAAAGGGGCTGCCGCCTTCCAACGCAACAGCCCCTTTAATATAATTGCGTCGGATGATCATAAAAATCATCCACCCTACTCCTAGGACCATTCCGACGCGGCGCGAGCGAAGCCTTCCTTTCCACAAATACCCACCCGCGCTATAATTGAGTATGACAAAACTACTTACTCTCAACCGGTTATCTACACTTTTTTGGTCAATTGGTCGATTTACCCGGTCAACTAGCTATTCTGCCCGATAGACGCTAAAAACACAGTATGGCCTTACCTTTGGTGGTAATTTCAATCTTCCGATCATCCTACTATGGCATCTTCCAAACCGCAACTAGACGAAAACCATAATCCTTGGCAGGTCTTGAGCACCGAAGTAAAATATCATAATCCTTGGATTAGCGTCCGCGAAGACCAGGTAGTGAACCCGGGGGGTGGCCGTGGTATTTACGGCGTTGTAACCATGAAAAACAAAGCTTTGGGCATTGTGCCAGTCGATGCCGAGGGCAACACTTGGTTGGTAGGCCAATACCGCTATACCCTTAGCGAATACAGTTGGGAAATACCGATGGGCGGCGGCCCCGTCGAGCTAGACATACTGGAATCAGCGCAACGCGAGTTACGTGAAGAAACCGGCCTTTTGGCCCGGCGCTGGACCAATATTGCTCGCCTGCACACTTCCAATTCCGTAACCGATGAGGAAGGCTTTGTATTCCTGGCCGAAGACTTGGAACACGGTGAAGTAGAACCAGAAGAAACCGAAGACCTGCGGATCTGGAAGCTCCCGCTAACCGAAGCGGTACAGATGGTAATGGATAGTCGGATTACAGATGCAATAAGTGTAGCGGGCCTATTGAAAGCGGAAAAGGTGTTGGCCAGTCGGGCAAACGAATAAGGAATCGACCAGGAAGTTGCTCGAACGTCATGTCGGCAACAGGAAGTATTCAGAACCTATCCAACTAGGAATTGTCATTCCGACGCAGGAGGAATCTGAGTGTGCCCATTAAACGAGTATACCCAGATTCCTCCTGCGTCGGAATGACAATTCCTAGTTGGATAGCCACTTAGTGGACTTTCTGCATAGCTTCTATAGGCCAAAGGCTTTTGCCGGTGCTTCGTGGTACATCTTCTGTTCACTTTGGCGTTTCCACCTTGTGAATTCGTTCAGTGGAGCGTTCTTTCCAAACAACGTCAGACAACTTCCTAACTTTGCTATATGCGGCACCTCTTGCGCTACATTGGCCATCGTCTCTACACCACTTGGGCGACCTTCTGGTTTGTGACGCCGTTTGTTGTTACGTATCCGGTGCAGTGGGCACTAAGCCGGCAGCCACGATGGCACCGACACCTGCATAGCCTCAACCGAGGTTGGAGCCAGCTGTTTATCTGGATGTGGGGTATGCCCGTGGATGTGGTAAAAAAAAACCAGCTACCTGCTGGCCAGCCCTGTGTGTACGTAGCAAACCACAGCTCCTACATTGATATTCCGCTGCTCTTCAAGGCTATTCCAGGCTGGCTGAACATCATGGGCAAAAGCTCACTGGCCAGAGTACCCGTGTGGGGCCCTATTTTCGGGCGGGCGTATATTGTTGTGGATCGGCATAATGCCATGAGCCGGGGCCGGGCCATGGTGCAGGCGCGTCGCTCGCTGGAAGCTGGCCGGCCGGTGATCATCTTTCCAGAAGGCTCTATCTCGAAGAAACCAGGCGAGCAGTTAGGTGAATTCAAGGATGGCGCTTTTCAGCTGGCTATTACGGCGGGCGTGCCTTTGGTACCAATTACCATGACCCTGAACCACCGCTTCATGCCAGACGTTGAGGGCTTGCGCGTCCGCTACTCGCCATTGCAAATCATCTTGCACGAGCCCATTTCCACGGTCGGTCTCACAAATGCTGATGCGCCCGCTCTCAAGCAGCGTGCTTGTGCTATTATCGCCAGCGCCTTCCGGCCTGATGCAGCGGGTATTCCGGCGCCTAGCTCGTGGCGTCAGCCCAAGCCGCAGCCCCCCGCAAGGCAAGCTGCAGCACCTTCACCAGAAAACTCGGAATTGGCTCTGCCCAATTCCTAATTCCTCATTTCTAATTCTTCATTGCCTTGAGTACTGACCTTGCCACCCTCCGCCAGCTAGCGCACCTTTCCCGCCTCGAACTCGACGAATCCAAAGAGCAGCAGATGCTAGGGGCTCTCAACGAAATTTTGGATTGGGTGGACCAGCTGCGCCAGCTCGACACGACCAATGTAGAACCGCTGATCCATCTGTCGCATGAAATTAACGTCCTGCGGCCCGACGAAGCGCAGAATACGGTGAGCCACCAAGACGGCTTGCGCAATGCTCCGCGTAAGGATTCGGATTATTTCCGCGTACCTAAAGTGCTGGAATAACTGCTAGTGCCCACTCCTTCTGTTTCGCGCGCCGCCACCTGGCGCAATCCGTTTTTGCTAGGCCTGTTAGGGCTGGCTGTTGGGGCTATTGTTCTAGCCATCTACCATTATTTCACCGGCGATGATGCCGCCTTGCCCGTGCAGGCGGTAGCGCAGCTCAAGCCCGTACCCACGGTATTAGCAGCGGTACGCGTAGGACTTGCCGAGTTGCCCCTCCGGGTAAACAGCTACCTACTCACCCAAACCCACGACATGGTGGGACCTTACGTCCGTCCGGAGGCGGCATGGGCCCTGCTAGGTTTATTCGCGGCGGCGCTGGCAGCTTTTTTGGCCGTGGTCAGCACTTTGGAGCGGCCCGCTTTTGTGGCAGGAATGGCAGGATTGATTTTCCTGCTGATGTCGCTAAATGCCGACTTGTTGGGTGTTTTCAACTCGCAGGAGCAGTACTTTCTAATCTTGACACTGGCGGCGCTTGGGCTGCCAGCCTACGCGTTTCATGCCTTTTGGACGGAGGTGCCATTGGGTTTCCGTTTGCTTGTTTTTGCGGTGCTGGTTGCGGGCTTGAGTGTGTTGCTGCTAACTCGCACCAACCTCTCGTTGGACGAGACGGCGCTGCACCTAACCAGCTTTGCTACGCTTGGCGGGGCTGTGGTCGTGGGCTTGCTGGTGTTGTGGGTGGCCTTCGAGAATATTCAGGGGCTGCTCTGGTTCAACACGCAAGCTGAGAATCCTGCCAGCCGCTTTGGGTTGTTGCCTTTTGTAGCGTCCAGTGTGCTGTATTTAGGTATTCTGGCTATGTACTTATGGAACGGCGGGGAACTATTGATACTGCCCGGCGTGCGGTTCGACCCGCTGGCGCTGCTGCTCCCGGCCGTCGTGATTGGGTGGTTGGGCTTGCAGCGCCGGGCAACTTCTTATGGCGAGGCGTTGCCTTATTGGCCTGCGGCAGCGCATCTGTATCTGATTTTTGTGGTGCTGGCAGCCGGGTTCCTTGGCTATGCCTTTGCTACCGCTAATGATCCGTTGCTGTTGGCTGCGCGCCAGTTTACCGCCTTGGCGCTACTGCTTGGCGGAGCAGCATTTCTGCTGTACGTACTAGTCAACTTCGGCACCCTTATCCGGCAGCGGCTGCGCGTGTACCGCGTGGTGTACGAGCCGCGCCGCCTGCCCTTGTACGCGGTGTACGTGCTAACTATAGCGGGCTTGGCAGCTTTGGAGTTTCGATACAACTTCGAGACCCTGCACCAAGTTCAAGCCGGCTACTATAACAACCTCGGCGACCTAACCCGCCTGCAAAGCGAGCTAGACCCCAAAGGCGATGCCTTGGCCTTGCTGGCAGAGCGCTACTACGCTGAAAGCGACGTGCTGGACCAGCACAACCACAAAGCCAGCCTCGGCCGCGCCGCGCTGTACCGCTACCGGCTCCAACGCCAAAACGAAATCAACATTCTGCGCCGTGCCCTTAGCCGCCGCCCCTCCGAGAAAGTATCCTTGCGCTTGGCCGCTCTTTACAACGAGCCTACCGACTTCTTCGACCGCCTGGCCGCCCTGCGTGAGGGCTTGAAAAGCACGCCAGCCAGCGCCAGCCTCAACAACGACCTCGCCCAACTGTACACCCGCTCCACGCTCACCGATTCGGTGGTGTGGTATCAAAACAGGGCCGAAGCGGTAGCGCCCGCCAGTCCTGTCGTCCGGGCTAATCAACTGGCTTATTTACTGCAGCTCGGGCAGTTTCAACAAGCACAAAAGCTGGTACAAGAAGAAAGCAATACTTCTGATGCCGCTTGGCAAAGCAACGTGTTGCTGCTACACCAGCTTTACCCTTCCGGCACCCAACCTATACCTGTGCCGACACCTGATGTGGCAGCCAACCTAAGTGTACCAGAGTTTACCCGGCTTTACCATGCCACCTTGCGTCAGGCGCAGTTGCAGGATACCAGCTCCGTAAATATCCTTACCAAACTCGCGCAACGGCCAAGCAATAGTGCCTACTTCGAGCAGCTGACCTTCCTGAAGGCGCTTGTGCAGCATTACGGCGGCCGAGCAGTAACCGCCCAAACCACTCTGCTCCCACTCGCTGTTGGCGCCACTCCTAGCGCGGCCTACTATCAAAACGTACAGGGCTTATGGCTACTTGAGCAGCGCGCCTACAGCTCAGCCGCCGCCCGCCTTGCCGAAGCAGGCGGCAACGGGTATTCAGAAGCTCGCTTAAACCAGGCATATGCTTTGGCCCTGAATGAGCAGTTGGATTCGGCCCACGCCGTGGCACGAACGGTGCTTCAGGGACTTGATTCGAGCTTGCATCTGCCTGCAAAATCCTTGCAACAAGTACTAACGCTAAATTTTAATTCAGAATATGCAAGTGCCTCAGATTCCGTAAAAACACAATTTATTGTGCTGCGCGGCAACTCATTCTATCCGGAAGGTTTACTGTCATATGCCGTTAAGCTGACCAATCCTCGCTACCGCGAAGTGGCCTTGCTGGCGCAGCTGCCACGTGCTCTGAAAGCCGGTCAACTGGCCGCAGTTCAAGAAACGCTAACACGTTTTACCCCTCAGAGCGAGTTGCAGAAGAGTCCGGTTACGTCTGCCTGGAATGTGGTGCGGGGCGAACTTCTGTTACGTCAGAAAAAAGCTACAGAACTGCGCCAGCTAACTGTAAATGGCTTTTTTGCACCCTCTGACAAGCCTAAGCGGCTTTACTATCAGGCGGCGGCGGCAGTTCTGGAAAACCAGCCAAAGCAAGCTCGGCAGCTATTCGCACAACTTGTACGCGAAGCGCCGTTTGAAGAGGCCGGCATACTAGCCGCTGCCGACTTCTTTACCAAGCAACTCGACTATCAAACGGCCTATTCTACTTTGCAAAGTGCAGCAGAATATAACCCTGAGTCTATTTCGGTGTTAAAGGCATATACGTTAGCTGCTATTCCGATGGGGTTAACAGAGTACGCTGCAACCTCCCTGAGCAAGTTGCGCACATTGCTTTCACCCATCGAATACGCTACCTTTCGTACCACATATGACGCCCGCCGCGCATCTCAGGACTCGGTGGTCGCTCCCTGGAACTAACCCGGCCGGCTATGCTGCACCCCGTTATCGAAACCCACGACATCTCTAAGATGTATCGGATGGGCACTGAGGAAATTCATGCTTTACGCTCTGTTACTATCACTATCCAACGTGGTGAGTACGTTGCCTTCATGGGTCCCTCAGGCTCTGGCAAATCAACTTTAATGAATATTGTTGGCTGTCTGGACACTCCTACTAGCGGCAACTACATCCTCAACGGCAAGGACGTCAGCCGCATGAGCGACAACCAGCTGGCCGATGTACGCAACAAGGAAATTGGGTTCGTCTTTCAGACGTTCAACCTGCTGCCCCGCGCTACCTCGCTCGACAACGTGGCGCTGCCGCTGATCTATGCCGGCTACAACAAGCCCGACCGGGAGGAAAAGGCTATGCAAGCCCTGCGGAGCGTAGGGCTCGATACCCGCGCCAAGCACCGCCCCAACGAGTTATCGGGTGGTCAGCGCCAGCGCGTAGCCATTGCCCGCGCCCTCGTCAACGACCCTAGCATCATCCTGGCCGACGAACCTACAGGTAACCTCGACTCCAAGACCAGCTACGAAATCATGGACCTTTTCGAGGCCCTGTATGCTAAGGGCAATACCATTATCATGGTAACGCACGAAGAGGATATTGCCCGCTATGCACACCGCATTGTGCGTCTGCGTGACGGCCTCGTCGAGTCCGATCAGGTGAACACTGACGTGGCGCTTCACCACGAGCAAGCCGCCAAGCAGCTCTAGAAGGATTAGCTATAAGTTGCTCGTCTTTCTGGCGTAGAAAAGACCTTTTTGTTGTTGGTGTGTTAACTTCATTTATGTAGCACACTGCCGACAAAAAGGTCTTTTCTTTGTTGGCACTACGGTTCACTTACAGTCGCAGGCACAAGCTTGCAATTCAGCGTTATGCCAGCGGCAGTAGCGCTACCCCATCCTTCATGAAGATTTACACCAAAACCGGCGACCAAGGCCTCACCTCTCTCATCGGCGGCACGCGGGTACCCAAATCCAGCCTGCGCATCGACTGCTACGGCACGGTAGACGAGTTGAACTCCTACATCGGGTTGCTGCGCGACCAAGACGTGAATGCCACGCGCCGCAACTTACTCAAGGAGATTCAGGACCGCCTGTTTACTATCGGCTCTTCACTGGCTTCTGACCCGGAGAAGTCGAAGATGAAAATACCGGACCTGCATGCTACCGACGTAACCTTGCTGGAAGAGGAAATGGACCGCATGAACGCGCAACTCCCGGAATTACGGGTGTTTGTGCTACCAGGAGGCCACCAATCGGTGTCATTTGCGCACGTGGCCCGGTGCGTATGCCGCCGCGCCGAGCGGCTAGTTATTCACCTGCGAGAAGACTCGTTTGTGGCCGACCTAGTGGTAATGTACTTGAACCGCTTGTCTGATTATCTGTTCGTTCTCAGCCGCCAGATGGCCCACGACCTAGGCGCCGAAGAAGTAACTTGGCTGCCCCGGATGTAAGGTGTTGCTTTATGATTTCTGTTCTGTACGTTCGCACTAGCTGAACGATAAACAGAAACTGGAAACGAGAACCTTCGTTGGCTCGTTTCAATCATATCGCTGGTAGCATTCGAAAGTACTCCGCTCCCTTCTACCCTAACTCCCCATCCCTACTCTTTTCCTCTATTTTCATGCTCGACACCCTCACCATCCGGACTCAGCGCACCACGGCCTCACGCCTGCAACAGCTGGACCCCGAACGCCTTGAGTTCGGCAAAACCTTTTCCGACCACATGTTTGTGGTGGATTACCGCGACGGAGAGTGGCAAGACGCGCAAATTTTGCCTTACGGTGATATGCCCGTGAGCCCCGCCAACTCGGCGCTGCACTACGGCCAAGCCATCTTCGAGGGCATGAAAGCCTACAAGAACCCCGACGGCGACATAGCCCTTTTCCGGCCCTACGACAACCTTCGCCGCCTCAACGCCTCGGCCGAGCGCATGTGCATGCCGCTGGTACCCGAGGAGCTATTTATGCAGGGTCTCAGCCAGCTGATCCGGCTCGATGGTGCGTGGGTTCCTGATGCGCCTGGCAGCGCCCTCTATATCCGCCCGTTCATGTTCGCCACCGATGGCTTCATCGGCGTGCGTCCCTCCAATACCTACCGCCTTGTCATCTTCACTTGTCCGGTTGGCTTATATTACAACAAGCCGCTGCGGGTGCGCTTCGAGGAGCGTTACGTGCGCTCAGCGGAAGGCGGCGCCGGCTATGCCAAGAATGCGGGTAATTATGGCGCGGCCATGTATCCCACTAAGCTAGCGCAAGAAGAAGGCTACAACCAACTTATCTGGACCGATGCCTCCGAGCACCGCTACGTGGAGGAGTCGGGCACAATGAACGCCATTTTTGTGGTCGATGGCAAAGTAATAACTCCGGCCTTGAGCACCTCCATCCTCGACGGTGTAACGCGCCGCAGCGTACTTCAGCTAGCCCATGATTGGGGTATGCCGGTGGAGGAGCGCAAAGTTTCAGCCGTAGAGCTTATGGAGGCCTTGGCCGCTGGCAAACTACAGGAAGCCTTCGGCGTGGGTACTGCCGCTACCATTGCACCCATCGCCGTTATCGGCTACCAGGGCCACGACTACGAGCTACCCACTCCGGGCACCGACAGCTTTGCGGCCCGGGCAACTGCCGCCCTCCATGCCATTCGCACCGGCCAAGTGCCCGACACCCACAATTGGATGGTAGCGGTGTAAAACTGAAGTAAGGGCATTCTGTTCGCAAAAAGGACTTCTTGAGGCTAGTGTCGCGTTCCTCGGATGAGGGCGTTGAACCAGTCGTAAGAAGTCCTTTTCCATTGGAAATAAGCGCCAGAGGCCGACGTTTCCCGCTCAAGCCGCCATTCCGGCTACCTTTGTTTTTCTCATACCCATTCACGCATACTATATTCCCGATGACCCAAGATCAGGTAAAGGAATTGAAGGGCCGCGCCGAGGCCCTGAGGAGGTACCTTTGACTACGATACCCGTAAAGCGCAAGTAGTAGCCACCGAAGAGCAAACCACCGCACCCGGCTTTTGGGACGACTCTAAGGCTGCAGAAACCATCCTGCGCGAAATCAAAGCCGTTAAAACCTGGACCGACGACTATGAGGCCGTGCAGCAAGCCGTAGCCGATACGGAGGTGCTATTCGACTTCTACAAGGAAGGCGACGTATCCGAAGCGGAGATGCAAGCCGACTACGATGCCACCCTCAAGAAAATAGAGCAGTTGGAGTTCAAGCGCATGCTCTCCGACGAAGAAGACCAACTCTCGGCCATCATCGACATCAATCCGGGTGCCGGTGGCACCGAAAGCCAGGATTGGGCCGAAATGCTCATGCGCATGTACATCATGTGGGCGGAAAGTCATGGTTTCGGCGTGCGCCAAATCAGCTACCAGCCCGGCGATGGTGCCGGGATCAAATCCGCTTCCTTGGAAATCGACGGCGACTTCGCCTATGGCTACCTCAAAAGCGAAATTGGAGTGCACCGCCTAGTGCGCATCTCGCCCTTCGACAGTAGCGGCCGGCGCCATACTTCCTTCGCCTCGGTGTTTGCTTACCCCGTGATTGATGACACCATCAACATCGAAATCAACCCGGCTGATATCAGTTGGGACACGTTTCGAGCGGGTGGAGCCGGTGGTCAGAACGTAAACAAGGTAGAGACGGCCGTGCGCCTCACCCACGCTCCTTCCGGCATCATCATCGCCGTGCAGATCGAGCGCAGCCAGCTCATGAACAAGGAACACGCCCTGCGCATGCTCAAGTCGCGCCTCTATCAAATCGAGATGGACAAGCGCCACGCCGAGCGGGATAAGGTGGAAGCCACCAAGAAGCGCATCGACTTCGGCTCCCAGATCCGCAACTACGTGCTCCACCCTTACAAGCTCGTCAAAGACCTGCGCACCAGCATCGAGCGCACCGACGTGCAGAACGTGCTGGATGGCGATTTGGACGAGTACATCAAGGGGTTTCTGATGCAGAGTTGAGGAACCCAATACGTCTTTCAGAATAGCGTAAAACAAAAAAGCTGTCGATTTCGACAGCTTTTTTGTTTTACGCTATTCTGAAAGACACTAGAATTTGTCCCAGAATATCTTCGTTGTCACAACATCTCCCCCGATAGCAGATGAGGCAGTATTGTAATTCGATTTATTAAGGTTTTGCTCGATAACTGGATAGATAAGGCGAAGAGGCAATGCGCTCAATGCCCCGGATGGTGCTGTCAGGGTTGGAGAGTCTAAACGACGATATTCCTTCCAAGATTCTACCGGTTGGCCGTACAGCGCAATCCACTTCTGGTTACCTATCTTCTGCTTGTATGAGGTTCCAGCTGTTGCGTAAGCCACTGATGGTTGAGCCAAATAAGTAGCCGCTTCAGTTGTAGTACCACCCCATTGCTCAATGGAGGCTGCAACTGCATTATCATAATGAGAGGCAGCAGTTTCACTAACAGCAAAACCACGCTCAACTGCCTCTGCCAGCAGGAACTCAACTTCCGTGTACGAAAGCAGAACTCCTGGCAGGGTTGGATCTTCCAATTTATCACCAGGAGCTGAGAACGAAGCATAGTTGTTGTTCGTGCCATATGCGCCACCTCGATAGGTACCATTAGCAGCGAGCTTGAAGTAATCGTTGCGCCGTGGATCATTCAGCGTGTTAAGCCGGTTGATGAATGTGCTTGCCCCAACAAAATCGTAACGGCCGCTTTGCACTAAATCTTCCCACACCGGATTGGTATTGGGAGCAGTAGACAAAAAGACTAGTTGAGCGTTGTCATCATTGCTAGTGAACACGTTAGGAGCTGCTTGCTCAGCTAGCAACTTTGCTTTCGTTGCATCTACATCGGCAAGGGTGAGGGCCATTCGCAGCTTAAGGGAATTAGCAAACTTCTTCCACGCTGCAATATCACCTCCATAGTATAAGTCGCCGCTTTCAAAAGAGCCACTTCCAGCGCTTTCATTCAACTGCCCAATAGCAGTATTAAGGCGCGTGACAAGGTCATTGTAAACTGTGGCCGCATCATCGTATGCTGGCTGCGAGTTGTTGAAATCCAACGCTTGCGTGTAAGGGATATTCCCAAAAGTATCTACCAGCGTTGCCCATGCGTACACTTCCAGAACTTCCGTGATTGCCAGCTGGTTGGTTCGCACCGCTTCCGAGATAAGCGGGTCAACGGTGATGATCTTTTTAGCTTCCCGCAGATCTGCTAATACATCGCGGTATAGAGCAGTCCAGAAGCTACCAGGAATAGGACGCGTTGTGATATTGTAGATGCTTTCATCAAAATAGGTGGTTTGGCCCCAATACTGAACAAACAACCTAAAGATATTGAGATTAACGCTTGAGCTTGTAACTGTGCGGGCCAAGCTACGTTCGGCGTTCGATACCAAGGTTACCCCTGGTACTGCGGTAGCACTCTTAGGATCTACGTTGTAGTCGTCTAGGCTATCCACGCACGACGTTGCCAGGAACAAGGCCGTTGAGCAGAAAAGAAGGGTCTTTTTCATGGTAATATTTCTTAAAACCGGAAGCGAATGTTAGCACCTAAGCTGCGCGTAGTCGGGAAGGCACCCGAAGAATAACCTTGACCTAAGTTGCCAGAGCTCAATGCATCTTCTGGATCAGCATCAGGCAAATTCTTGTGAATCAACCACAAGTTGCGGCCAATGATTGAGAAGTCGATTCCTTTGACCCCGCCTATCCGGCTAACCAAACCCGTTGGCAAAGAATAGGACAAGGACACCTCACGCAGCTTCACAAAGCTGGCATCATAGATGAAAGTTGAATTAGGGTTGCGCAAGTAACCATACAAACCATAGTTGGTATTGCTGGTCCGAACAGTGTTAGGCTGGCCTGAAACGTCCTGTCCATTGAGTACGGTACCAGCTGCATAAACTCCGGGTAGAATAACTCCCCCTGAAGTAGGTGCATAAGAACCATCTGAATTACGTACAATAGGGCTCCGGGTGGGATTCCCCAATTCGTTGTCGCCAGCTGTTTCCGCCGTCATGCCCGTAGCGAGGCCGTAGTAGCGGTCAAGCGAAAACACGTCGCCTCCTTTACGGATGTCGATCAGGAAGTACAATGACAAGCCCTTGTATGTGATAGTATTAGCGATACCTGCCTTCCAATCGGGGTTTGGATCTCCAATCACTTCGTTGGCAGTAGCCGATTGCGCATAATAAGCCGCGGTGGGCAGGCCGGCTGTGTTCTTAGTTACATTCAGAATTTTATCGCCGTTGTCAGCGTACTGGTAGGTGGAGCCGCGTAATACACCGAAAGCTTGTCCTACTGTAGCATTAGACGTCACTCCGCCTTGATACGAGGCCAACACGATGTTGTCGAGCTCGCCAAGTAACGACAGGATTTCGTTGCGGTTTTTATACCAGTTAGCATTTACCGTCCAAGTGATGTTATCATTCTTAACGGGCGTTACGTATCCTGCCAATTCTATTCCCCGGTTACGCACCTCTCCTGAGTTTACATACCGCTGGCTATAACCAGAGGCAGTTGAGATGTTAAGAGGTATTATCTGGTCGATCGTATTCTGCTGATAAACAGTAGCATTCAACCCAACGCGACTATTAAGAAAAGCAAGTTCTACACCGGCCTCTATGCTTTTAGTACGCTCAGGTACCAGATCTTGGTTGTTCTTGATATTCGGTAAGCTGAACAACGGAACCGAACCAAAACCAGTTGGCTTGCTGTAATAGTCGAATATGCTTTGAACTGGAGCGCCTTGTCCTACTTCCGCGTAGTTGATCAGTGCCTTACCATACGATAGCCAAGGGGCACTTTCCTTCGTTAATTCGGAAAAGGCAAGACTCAAAGCAGCCGAAGGATAATAGAAAGCATTATTGGACTGCAACAGTGTCGTAGACTTGTCTCGACGAACCGTAAGGTCGAGAAACAACATATCGCGCAAACCAAAAGTGGTACTAGCAAAAATACCATCCACTCCAACCTTCTGCTCGCTTTCCAACGGAGGTTGCAGCGGGTCAACCGTATTGGAGAGTGCATATAATCCAGGCACAGCAAGGCCATTGTTGGTTGTGGCCCGAATACTACTGAATGCCTGCCGCCGAAGGTTGGTACCTAATAATCCTTTGAAAGAAACCGTACTGGCAATAGTTGCTGAAAAGTTACCAATCAAATCAAAGTTGGCTTCTTTAGAACTACGGTTAAACCGAGAGTACTCCGATACGCCTACGCTCCCAACTGCAATACGCTCTTCCTGTAGTTCACTATACGTATCAAGTGTTACACGACCTAATACATTAAACCAGTCAGCGAATTTATAAGTGGCTGCTACGTTACCAAAATACCGGTCGCGGGAATCTGTTTCGTAGTTCTGTTCGCGCACCCAATAAGGGTTGTTCCAGTAAATAGGAGTCAAGATATCTGGATCAGCGTAATTGAAAGTGGCATGGTAACCGCGGCCAATGTTGCGCTCATAAGCAGCCTTTTGCTCTTTCAAATCAACGTTTGTCTGCCACCACTGCCGGAAGTTGGTTATAACATTACCATCTCCATAGCCAGTACCATATCGCCCAAGTCCTTTCACATTGGTATAGTTGATAGAGGCACTGGTAGTAAGGCGAGGCGTCAGGTTAAGAGAGCCAGCGAAATTGACAATGTTTTTGGTGATTTTACTGTTCGCTAATACTCCCGTATCGTCTACGCGATTGTAGCCTAACTTGAAATAACCATTGTCGTTACCTCCGTCAATTATGACGCTGTTGTTTACCGTAGAGGCCGTCTCAAAAAAGGTATCGGCACCATTTTTGGCGGCAATCCAGGGAGTAGCTTTTTGGTAGTTAGACGAAGTTGGATCAAAAGAATCCCACTGATAAACTAGTAAGCTTGGATCGAAAGCAGCCCCATAGGAGGCATCCTCAGACATAGGAGCTACTAATTCTTCAGTTCCGTTGCCTTGAATGTCGCGATACAGGAAGTAACCAGTGGGGTCTTCATAGTACTGTCCGTAGCCAGCACCATAGCGCGTTTGATGCTTGATGAATGTGCTTTTGTCGATACGACCTACCGTAGCACCTGTGTTTATAGTAACACCTAACCCTTTTCTCCCTTTTTTGGTGGTGATGAGAATTACGCCGTTAGCTGCCCTCTCACCATACAATGCTGTAGCTGCAGCTCCCTTCAATACCGTGGTTGAAGCAATATCATCCGGATTGATATCGGCGGCAGCATTGCCATAGTCATAGCCTCCGGCTCCGGTTGCTTGAGTAGCTGTGTTGGTATTGGCGTTACTGATTGGCACACCATCTACTACAAACAATGCTTGGTTATTGCCAAACAGGGATTTAGTACCTCGAATAACAACATTCGAAGAACTACCTAGACCATTACTCTGCTGAATATTCAAGCCTGCTACTTTACCTGCCAAGCCGTTTACAGCATTGGGGTTACGAGCTACTGTGATACTCTCTCCTTCTATTTGGGTAGCTGAGAAAGGCAGCGAATTGCGTGTTCTTTCAACGCCTAATGCGGTTACAACTACCTCGCTCAGTTGTTTGGTATCAGCACCTAGACCTACATCAATGCTCGATCCGGTTCCAATCGGCCGCTCAATGCTTGTGTAGCCAATGAAGCTAAATGTGATAGTTGTTGCGTTTGCCGGAACACTTAACGAATAGGAGCCGTCAGCATTAGTGGAAGCCCCTACAGAGGTACCCTTAACGAGTACAGTTACACCAGGAAGCCCTTGGCCAGTTGCTGTGTCGGTTACACGGCCTGTAATGTTGCGATTCTGTGCCGCCGCCTGCTGCATCAGGACAGGCGCGGCTAAAAGCGCACTTAGGAGAAGTTTTCTCATAGTGAAGTGAGTAAGAGTTCAACAAATGTTTACTGTCAAGATTGCAAGTAAAGAAGAGTTTTTTTACAATCTTAGCTTTGACGCATAAATGATGAAAAGAAAAATTATAAAAAAAAATTTCAAGAATGGCCGTTAATGAATTATAAATCAACATTTTCTAACTAATGCACTACTACAAGATATACAAAGAACCCTTTTTCATTGAGTATTTTTTCCAGAAGAAACTATCATATTTATGTAAAAAAGTTATACTTTATTGCAGTTATGATTATAATATCAGACCGGATTAACGCTTAGAAAAAAGCGTAACAAGTTGCCCCCGTCCGACTGGTTGTTGACAGCAATAAGAAAAAGCCCCGCTCGGATCTTCCAGCGGGGCTTTTTCTTATTGCTGTCAACAACCAGCGGATGAGACACAACAGATCCTTTGTGAAATAGCTTAGTCTACTACGTCCCAGAAAATCTTTGTAAACTGGTCAACGCCTTGAGGAACGTTAGCTGAGTTGGTGCTGGCTTCGCTCAGCGGATAAAGCAGACGCGTAGCGAACTTGGTAGCCTGAGGTGAAAGCGGAATTTTCGGCAAACCAGTGCGGCGGAAGTCATCCCAAGCCTCTGTGCTGGCAATTGAATTCATAGCCAAGTACTTCTGGTAGATGATGATCGGCTGCTTTCCAAGGGCCCCATTCGTAGCCGCAACGTCGAAATTTACCAATTGGTTGGCAGCATTGCTTCCACCAGGCGCGGTAGTAGCAATGAACGTATTGTACTGCGAAACACCGGCCAGAGCCGAGGTCGTTACGTCGGCTGGGATGGCAGCAGGAGCGGCGGCGGCCGTACGGTAGAAGTACAGGAAGGAAGCCAATATGCCGTTGTTGAAATCAACTTTCGCAGCCGCATTACCACCAGTAAAGAGGCCTCGGGTTTCAGCTTCAGCTTTATTGAACAAATGCTCTGAAAGCAGCATAAGTGGCGTAGCTTGGTTGAACCCTTTGAAAATACCACCGGGAGTTGCAGTGCCAGGGGTAGTAGTTTCCTGCCCGCGGAAGCGCGAGGCTTGGCGCGTGTTCACTGTAGCAGCTCCGGTAGCGGGAGGTGTTCCTTCACCCAGTACCCCACCGATATAGCCTGATGTTGGCATACCGCCGGCAACTGCCAGGGTTGACCCCATTGTATACAACTGCGACAGACGTGGATCGTTGTTGGTCCGGTACTGGTCGAGGATGTACTGAGTTGGAATTTGGTAGTTGCGCTCTGTTGCTCCCACACCAGCTTGGGTGTAGGCGTACCGGTTATACAGCGGGTTTTGCTGGTTCAGGTTCTGAGAATAGCCTGGCTGCGCCACCACATCTGTGGTGATAAAGCCATCAGCAGCAGTCTGCAGGGCCTGTAGCTGCGTCCGAACATCCGCATCGATAGCCGCATTGCCAGTTTGTGACTCGCGTAGCAGAATGCGTAGCTTCAAGCTGTTAGCAAATTGCTTCCACCTAGTCATGTCACCACCGAACACAATGTCTTCAGCCCCTACTGTGCGTGCATTTGAAGGAGTAGCCGTGATATCTGCAATAGCACCTGTCAGCTGTACCAACAGGTCTTTGTAAATATCTTGGGCCTTATCGTAAGTCGGTGTGACGTTAGTAGCGCCCAACAATGCCTGCGTATACGGAATGTCCCCGTACTGGTCCACTAGCAGTAAGAAGTCGTAGGCCTTCATAATGCGCGCAATAGCGGCGTGATTGGGGTAAGCAGCCGCCCCGTTAATCTGAATGATGTTGTAATCATTCAGATTGTCGTACGTGAGATTGAAAAGGTTCGCGTAGAACGACGTCGTGTAGTTAAACGTTTGCTCCTCGGTATAGCCGTTGATCGTATTGGTCTTGGTCCAATAACCGGCTGCCCAACTAGAGTAGCTGTTGAAGTTCTGCGCGTTAGTAGCGCCACCAACACCGCCAGTATAAAGAGAGGCCGTAGTGTTGAGTGCCTGAGCCAGCACTACGTCCGGCGTCACCGACTCGGGCGTGAAAGCGTTTGGGTTCTGATTGATGTCGAGAAAATCGTCGCACCCGGTGGCAGTACTCAGCAGTGCTGCTGCAAATAAAATTCTAGATAAGGTTTTCATGTAGGTGTGAACTGCTTAGAGAGATACGTTCAGCGTTGCCCCGTAAAACTTGGTCGGCGGCGTGTTCAGATTGGAGTTGATGCCGATGGCGTTGCCGTTTGTGAAACTGAATTCCGGGTCGGTGTAGATGTTCTCCTTGGGCACCCACGTATAAAGGTTACGGCCGAAGAGATTGATGGAAGCTCCTTTCACAAAACCCACTTTGCTCAATAGGGCAGTGGGCAACGTATAGCTCAACGACAACTCACGAATCTTGAAGAACCTACCAGAGGTAACGTAGTTCTCGGCCACCGAATAGTTGGTGTTTGCGGTAGCCCAAAACTCATAGCCACCAGGCGTCAGTCCGCTCGTGTTGGGTACGTAAGTCACATTTCCGGCAGCATCCGTTTGTGGAATCGCCGAGTTGGGATACACGAAATTTTGACGGTCATAGGTCACGCTACGGGCACCATTGCCAGTGAAGTCGAGGTCCTCTCCTATTGAGTTATACACGACATAGCCCGTACGAAGTTCCCCCTGTCCAGCCAATGTAATGCCTTTGTAGCTAAACGAGGTGTTGAAGCCATATTTGTACTTAGGCTGCGTGTTACCCGAACCCAACGTTGTCAGGTCAGCGGCTTTTACCGGCTGGTAGTATTGCGTTAAGTCAGTCCGGTCATATGTGTTTCTGACCGGAGTCATGATAACACGATTAGTGCCATCGGTTGTGCGACTGTAGTAAGAACCACGCAATATCGGGAAGGGCTGGCCGGGAATGGCATATAATTGAGCGTTGCCACCTGTGGTCAGCGCCAACTGCGTTAGCCCATCGGGCAGCGAAATAACTTTGTTAGCGTTGTAGTTGAAGTTACCACCTACCGTCCAGGTAAAGCCGTTTGCCTGGCTAATGGGGGTTAGGTTAAGATCGAGCTCAATCCCGGAATTTTGCACCTCGCCCGCGTTAATCAGGTTCGTGGCCGAACCCGTAGCGCGCGAAATGCTCGTCGAAAGCGTTTGGTCAGTGCTGTTCTGCTTATAATAAGTGGCCGCCGCCGATACACGGCGTTGTAGGAAGCTCAGTTCCACACCAGTTTCGTACGAAAGCGTAGTCTCAGGTGATAGAGCAGGGTTCACCAAGTTATCACCAGCTGTGTAGGAAGCAGTTGCTCCAAAGGGATAACCCGTACCCAAACCGAAGGTAGGCTGCAGGGCATAAGCACCAAAGGGAGCGTACACCCCAATTGTGCTGTTGTAAGCCCCAGAGGTAGTACCGCCCAGGTTGATCTGGCTTACTTTGGTTATACCGCCGCGAACCTTAGCATAGTCGAGGAACGACACTTCTTTCAGCGTCGGAATGGCATTGGTAAGGATGAGGGATGCATCAACGGCCGGATAGAAGAAGCTGCGGTTATCATTGTTCAGAGTCGAAACGTTGTCGTAGCGGCCCGAGCCGTGCACGAATACAAAGTCTTTGTAACCAACCGTAGCGTCGAGGTAGAAGGCATACGAACGCGCTTTAGCACTAGCGTCAGCGCCTATCAGGTTACCCACACGGTTCGACAGGTTGTACAGAGCCGGACCGTTGTTTGCCCCCGAAGCCGCCAAACCGGTTGATTGTACGTTACGGTACTCCGAGCTAAACTGCTGCACATTGTTGCCCAGGATGGCCTGCACTGAAACGTCGCTGAATGTTTTGTCAAAGCTCAAGAAAGCATCTGAGTTGATGCGATTCTGATTGCTGGCAATGTCGCGCACAAAACCACCCGGCTGGTAGGTCTTATACGTGTTGTCGGTGATGAATTTACTCAGTGTGAGCTTGTTCTGGAACTGCAAGCTCGACTGATCGATGTTCGTTATGCCAATACGATATTGCGCACGCAGCCAGTCAGTAAGCTTGTACGTTAGGTCAACACTACCGATGAGCGTGTTGCGCTTGTCGTTCGTGCGGTTGTTGTCAATAATGTAGTAGGGGTTGTGGTAGAAGTTATTGTAGTAGCCATCAGGCGAGGCGAACCGGTTGTTCTGCCAGTCCTTATAAGACGTGAGCGGTACCTGTACGCCCGTGTTAAACCAGTTCCAGTATGCCGTCTCGTCACGGGTCAGGTTCGACGTGGCGTCAACGCGCTGTAGGGTGTACGAAATATTGGTACCAACTGTCAGACGGTTGAACTCGTGCGAAGCATTGATACGAAACGTGTTGCGGTCAAACTTATCCTTAGGGATGATGCCATTGTTATGTACGTTCTGATACGAAGCGTAGTATTTGGTCTTCTCGTCGCCGCCGGAGAACGTTACCCCGTTCTGCATCTGATAACCTGTTTCGAAGAATTTGCGCTTCTCATCAGGGCGGGCAATGTATGGCATTGACTGCACATCACCTGGTGTGGCAGATAGCACGTTGCCTAGTACACGCACTGTTCCGTCGAAACGCGGGCCGTACTGCTGGTTTTCAAAGCTATTATACTGCGTATCTTCGTTGACGTCCGGCTCTAAGGGGTCATCGGTGAATGCCGGCCGAGTTCCAGCCCAAGTGGTCGCACCCAGACCAAACTGGTCTTGAAATTTCGGCAGGAACGACACGGACTCAAATTGCGAAGTCTGTGAGAACGTAACCTGCGACGTAGTGCTACCTTTCTTCGTAGTGATAATCATAGCACCGTTCGAGGCCTGCGAACCATAAAGGGCGGCGGCGTTGGCACCTTTCAGAACCGTGATACTGGCCACATCGTCGGCATTCAGAGCTAAGAGTGCGTCGTTGGTCGAGATGTTGCCATCAATAACGATAAGCGCTTCATTGTTACCGGTAAGAGAGCGGTTACCACGCAGAGTGACGCGCACCTGTGGGTTGATACCTGCGCCAATGGTCTGGATTTGCAGACCCGAAACCTTGCCAGCCAAACCGTTAGTCACGTTAGTTACACGCGCTTGGTTAATTTCTTTCGTATCAAGAGTAGCAGTAGCATAACCTACCTGACCTGACTGGCGCTGAATACCAAGGGCGCTAGTTACTACTACCTCACCAAGCTGCTTAGTGTCAGTAGCAAGAGCAACATTGAGAGCTGAAGCGTCACCGATAGGTCGCTCAAGCGTAGTGTAACCAATGAAGCTGAACGTAAGTGTAGTAGCCGTAGCCGGAACGCTCAACGAGTAAGAGCCATCAGCATTGGTAGAAGCTCCAATAGTGGTTCCTTTAGCAAGGACTGTTACACCAGGAAGGCCTTGGCCAGTTGCCGAGTCAGTTACACGACCCGTAATATTGCGATTCTGTGCGGCCGCCTGCTGCACCAGGACGGGTGACACTAAAAGCGCGCTCAAGAGAAGTTTTCTCATAAAAGCAACTAATTGGTGAGTGAAAGTGAATTAATGAAGAAAGTTTATCCCAAACTTAACGAATAAATCTTTCGCCTCCACACTAAATCCTATCTTCGTCAGCCAGATTATTTTTACTGCGTGGCACCTACCCAAATCTTGTTGGCAGTTCCGTGCTTCATATAAGGCCATGGGATCTAATACATAAAAAAATTTATGTAGATATCTTAAAATATTTACATAAATTTTTGTCTAACTCAATCACTGAATGTGCTATTTCTCACCCGGTCGCTCCGGCATCAAAGAGTGGTCCTATTCCAGTATGCGCTAGCTGTTTTATGCTATGTAACATGTTTATACAGTGACTACGATAAAAGTATTATCCCGCTACAATGAAAGCTGGCGTCACTTTTTACTACCAGTTCTAAAGTGTAGACCCACAACGGAGTGTTCAAACGGCTTTATCTTTTTGGTAAAGTCGCTGATTAAATAGCAGTTGAAATGGAGAGTGGCACTGCCTTGAAGTTTATCAAACCAGGACCCTAGCAGAAGCACCTTGCATCTGGAACTCATGCGCCTGCTCGAGGAGGATTTTAACATGCCATACCTTTAAGGACACATGCTGTACACGGGCGACTACCTGCGCCCGCAGGGCTATACCGTCAATGAAAAGCTGGTTTGCCGCCTCGTGCGGCTCGTGAGCTAGGAATAATGTTGCCTCACACTATACCTGCCGGTGCGGGCTAAGAGTGTCACGTGCCACCCATACCTGGTGCGCGAGCGGGTATTATGTGCCCCCAGCACAACAAATTGTTGAAAGCCGACATCACACGTACCTATAAACAAAGGCTTTTTTCTATCTATTCGCCGTGCTCAATTGAGATTTGAGCAACACGACAGGTCTGGGCTTTTGCCTGATGGCCTGCACACGGCGCTAGCCCGACAACTGGCTCCATTTGTCTTCAATTTCAATCAGCAGCCTGTTTACCAGCCAGCCCTCTGAGCAGGCCCTATCCCGACTGCCAGATCAGCCCTGCCACTGACAACACCTTCATCTAACGCCTCTGGCGCTCTGTGAAGTGGGAATAGATCATCTCAACCCGACCCCAACGGCCAGCACTTCCGCCAGTAACTCAACGTCTGCTTCATCTACTACAATCATCGCTACTCTCATCAAATCTTGAAAGGCAAACACTTGCCCTATTTTGACAAAACCCTTACCTGCAACCCTAATTGAATTTGCTTTATAACTTCCTCGTAAAACTGTCCAGCTTTTAGAGAATTGTACAGAGCCAAAAACAATACTCTCTTCTACTGTCTTTATATCGCCACGTAGCGACTTGAGTTATACAGCGAGATTAAAAGATTTAATCAAACTATTATTCACAAACAAACCTGTTTTAACAACACAATTTCTTAATTCTGTTAACCTCTATTGAGACTTGTATTGCTAAATTTTGGGCAGCATTCAACCTTTAAAGCAAAATTTCAGCTGTTTAACTTAGTATTATATTACTAAAAAGTGGCCCTATACTGTTATAAATTGACTGAAGTAGGAGGGCTGCAAAAACAGAGCAATGAACTACCGGCACTATTATCACTAATTGAGCCTAAATAACTGCTACACCCCCCCGTGTGGATATGTCCATTCATAATGCTGTGAGTCAAGGACTTAAATTAATGCAATTACTACGTTTTACTTGTCACATAGTGAGAACAGACCATCAAGGCATAATTGTCATTACGTAGTTACTTCATGATTATAGTTAGTAAAACTTTAAAACAAGGTAGAATATTCAAAAAAAGGATATAAGTCAGATCAATTAATCAGATTTTATATGAATATTCTCCTTATAATTTAAAATATTATTATTTAAAATATAAAGTATATGTCAATAAAGACCAGAGGTAATTTTATTGCCCTTGTAAATGAAAGGTATTCAAATATTGGGTGTAATTTGTGATTACAAACCGTAGCACTTTTCAACGAAAGCAAATTTAATAATATTCACTTTCAAGTTTTTTACATGAATAAAACATTACTCATGAGTTCCATACTCATGGTTGGCTTGTCACAGCAAGTTGCAGCACAGGACCGTAGTATCTCCGGGAAAGTTACAGACCGGCAAACAGGCGAGGGCTTACCTGGTGTAACCGTTCTGCTAAAAGGCACTACAAATGGGGTGTCTACTAATTCGGATGGCAGCTTCAACTTAGGCAACGTGCCTGCCAACGGCGGTACTCTTGTTTTTAGTTCGGTTGGCTATATTTCAGTAGAGCGTGCACTTGGCACTGAAACAACCCTCAACATCGGTCTTGCAACTGATTCCAAGCAGTTGAGCGAAGTTGTGGTAACGGCTTTAGGGCAAGAGGCACAAAAGAAGTCGTTGGGATTTTCTGTGTCTCAAGTGAAAGCCGAAGAGCTTACACAAGCTCGCCAGACTAACGTGGTAAACTCGCTGGCTGGTAAAGTGGCAGGTGTACGAGTCCAGGCTTCGAACGGCATGGTTGGCTCATCCTCGAATATTTTCATTCGTGGTCTAACCACATTCAATGGTAGCAACCAGCCTCTGTTCGTAGTTGATGGAATTCCTATCGATAACGGTGGTGGTACTAACGCTCTACAAGGTGGTGTGTCCAATTCCAACCGGGCTATCGACATCAACCAAGATGATATTGAAACTGTATCTATCCTGAAAGGTCCAGCGGCAGCTGTACTTTATGGCTCGCGCGCCGCTTCCGGTGCTATTCTCATTACCACGAAAAGAGGTGCAACGCTAGGCTCTAAGAAGCAATCCATAAATGTAACCTCGAACTATAACATAGTTAAAGTAGGTCGTTTACCTGACTATCAGAACATTTACGGTCAAGGCAACCGGGGCAACTTCAACAATATAGCTCAGGGCTCATGGGGGCCGCGCGTTACAGGTCAGACAGTTACCAACTTTCGTGGTGAACAGGAAGAATTGACTATCAACCCTGATGTTATCGAGAATATCTTTAAAACGGGCTCCAACTTCCAGAATAACGTTTCTCTGTCGGGAGCTACCGAGCGTACTCGCTATTTTGCCTCCTATGGCAACTTACATGAAGTAGGAGTATTAGATAATAATGACCTGAAGCGTAATACCGTAACTTTCAACGGTAATGCGCAACTAACGGAGAAGCTGCGCACAGGGGTAAACGTGATTTTCTCTAACAGCGTTTCTAAGCGCACTCCACAGGGTAACCAGCTATCTAATCCTTTTTTTCGAACTTGGTTCTTGCCGCGTAGCTACGACGTGAACAAGTACCCGTTTGAGCTACCAAATGGTGGACAACAGGTTCTAAATGCTGCAGGAGGCTCTGCCATTCCAAGCAATACGTGGTATAGCAATGATGATAACCCATTATGGACGATCAAAAACAACCGTTACAACGATGAGGTCAACCGCATCGTTGGCAACGTCAGCATAGGCTACGATTTCACCGAATGGCTGTCATTGGATTATAAACTCGGTACTGATACGTACGTTCAAGAAATCAAGCAGGTTAATGCCCGCGACAGCCGGGGAACAAGTATTGCTAGTACAAACCCAACCCTTATCGGCAACATCCGAGACGAGACGTATACTCGTCGGGAGCTTAGTTCTTATTTGAACTTAACGCTGAAGCACAACATCAACGAGGATCTGAATTTGCGCCTCCTTTTAGGTAACGAAATCAACCAGCGCCGTGATAACGACGTGGGCGTAACTGGAAGTGACATCCAGGTCCGTGGATTCGATAATATCACCAATACCAGAACTTTCATTCCTTTCGGTCTCAGAACCCAAACCCGACTGATTGGTTTCTATGGTGATTTGAATGTTGGGTATAAAGACTTTGTATTTCTTGGCCTGACTGGTCGTAACGATTATTCTTCCACCTTCAGTAAAGAGAACCGGTCGTATTTCTACCCTGGCGCATCTCTTAGCTTTGTCTTCACTGAAGCTATACCAAGCTTAAAAGACAATAAAATCTTTACTTCAGGCAAACTCAGAGGTGCTGCCGCTACAGTAGGTCGTGAAGCGCCAGTATATTCTACGGATACTTACTTTGCTTCTACCAACAACCCTTCAGACGGCTTTGGCCCCGCAATCAACTTTCCATTCCGTGGTCAGCTAGGGCAGTCGTTGGGTAACGTGGGGGGCAACCCTAATTTGGGTCCGGAATTCACAACTACGTACGAGGCTGGTGTTGATTTAAGTTTCTTTAGTGGCCGCTTGGGTCTAGAAGGCACCATTTATAATCAACAGAGCAAGGACATTATCTTCCAGGTACCGGTTGCTGGCGCTTCTGGCTTTACCAATATATTCCAGAATATTGGTAAATCAGAAGCCAAAGGAATAGAACTGCTTATTACCTCAACTCCTGTGAAGATTGGTGGTTTCACATACAGCAATTCGATCAACTGGACACGAATCCGTAACCGCGTTGTATCGTTGGCTCCTGGCGTAGATCAGATTACTTTGGGTGGTTTCACATCACCTAGCACCCGCCTGATTGCTAAGCAACCTTATGGCGTACTATTCGGATCTGTGTTCCAACGCTCACCCCAGGGTGACCTGTTGCTGACTCCTCAAGGACGCACTCAATTGGCATTGGATAACCAGATTGTTGGTGACCCAAACCCGCAATGGACAGGTGGTATTACCAACACTTTTTCTTTCAAAGGCTTAACCCTCAATACCCTTTTAGATATTCGCTATGGTGGCGACATCATCTCACGTAACGTGAGTGACATGCGTCGTCAGGGTGCTGCTAAAGAAACCGCCGACCGCGATAATGTATATGTTATCAAAGGAGTAATTGCACAGGCCGACGGAAGCTTCGCGCCCAATAACGTTCAGATTACTGCCGAGGATTATTTCGAAGACCTCTACGGGTTTGGTAAAGCCGAGCTTGTTGTGTTTGATGCTTCCTGGATTCGTCTGCGTGAGGTAGCTTTAACTTACTCGCTACCTAAAACACTGACTGACAAAACGTTCTTGGGCAATGTAGAGCTGAGCTTAAACGCTCGCAATGTATTCCTGTATGCGCCTAACGTGCCTCATATTGACCCAGAAGTTAACGCCCAGGGTCAAAGCAATTCACAGGGCCTAGAATTCAACGCCTTGCCTCAGTCACGTACGTACGGCGCTTCAATTCGCCTCACTTTCTAATTGCTTAACCTTAGACAACATGCGCTTCTTCCGCTTTACTAAATACGTTGCATTTACAGCCTCATTAGGGTTGCTGAGCGCTTGCGACGATTTTCTAGACGTGAACCAGAGTCCTAATGCAGTGCTGGTTGCTCCAGCACCTAACGTATTAGTGGCCGCCGAAAGTCATCTAGGCTTTCAGATGGGGTCTGATATTAGCCGCTTTAGCCTCCTGTTTGTTCAGCAATTTGCTGGACAGGGAGGAGGTGGCATTCAAGGCGCCGAATATGACCGCTACAACATTACCGCTACAGATGTCAACAATGTGTGGCGTGCCGGGATTTACGGAGGCGGACTAGCTGACCTCCAGAAACTGATTGATCAGACACAGGCTACCAGTCCGCAATACGCAGGTATCAGTAAGATCATGCAAGCTTATTTGTATGGTATTACAACGGACAGCTGGGGAGACATCCCTTATACTGAAGCCCTTAAGTTCGCTACCAACGTTCAGCCGACTTACAACGGCTCCACAGACGTATATACTGGACTTATTACTCTCATCGACTCAGGTATTGAGGATCTGGGTAAGACATCGGAACTTACACTTGGTGCCGACGACCTGATTTATGGGGGTGATCTAACCAAATGGAAAAAGTTTGCAAATACGCTTAAACTGCGACTGTACTTGCATTACTATCCGAAGGTATCAGCTACTGCCTCCAGCAGCATTGCAACGCTGCTTGGACAGGGAGCAGCCGACTTTATGACCAGTAATGCTGATAATTTTCAGTTAACTTTTGCTGCTGTATCAAACAACGAGAATCCTATTCACCAGTTTGATCTTCGTCGTCCCAACCAGATTTTCCCGAGTGCGACGATTGTTAATCTAATGAATGGTAAAGTAGACCCTCGCCGGGCTTCTTATTTCACTGTATTTCCGTCAAGTGGACAACAGTACACCGGCGCCGTTAACGGTACTGGAACAAACGGAGTTAGCACGTCTTTCTCACGTATTCATACCTTCCTCCGTGGCGCTGCTACCACCACAGGCACTGCCATCACGTACACTGGTGCAGCTCCTATTCGGATGCTGACCTTCGCCGAGTATAACTTTATTCGTGCTGAATATTTCCAACGCACAGGTAATACAACTGAGGCTGTAACTGCTTTGAACGCAGGCATCCGCGCTTCTATGACGATGGCAGAAGTATCCGCTGCTGACGCAGATGCTTACTTAGCAAGAATACCCGCTCAGATTGCTACTACTGGGCTGCTAAGAACAATAATTGAGGAAAAGTTCGTAGCGAACTTTGGCGTAGCAGTGGAGCCTTGGACTGATTGGCGCCGCACCGGCTTTCCTGCCCTGTCGGTTGCCGCTAATGCTGCTGTTCCGCAGATTCCGCGTGTTCTGCCTTATTCAGATCTGGAGCGCGTGTCTAATCCAACGAATACACCCGCACGGACCGATTTAACAGTTCCTTCCGTCTTCTGGGATCCAGGCCGTTAGTAATTGTTGCCCCATGGGAGCCTACAGCAACTCAAGGGCCACCTTTCTCCTCTCAACAAGCTTTAATACATGAAAAAATTCATTTACAATATACTGTTGCTTTTAGTAACAGTTATAGCTCTAACCAGCTGCGAAAAAGAAGAAGAGAACTTTCGGGTAACACCTCAAACCCAAATCATCTTTGATGATAATATCGACAAAATCACCGCTAGCTATCGGTCCGCTGGCAGTATTGTATTGAAGATTGCAGCTCCTGGTGCTACTAGTGTTCGGGTTACAAGCCGTTATACAGGGGGGTCCGTGGTTTTAGGTCCTCTGTCTGTAGCTGATGGTTTTGCTACTCTTAATGTGCCTGCTACATCCGTAAGGACGACAGGTACCTTGGTCGGCTCCTACAGCTTCCAAATAGATGCAACGCTACCTGACGGTAGTGTAGTAACCCGTTTTTTTACAGCTGTAATAACTGCTTAAGAAACCTTACCACGTAACAACCAAGCCGAAGATTAGAAAGAAGCGGCTTATTATTAGCTAAATCTTCAAGAAGCGCCAGCTGTTCAGCTGGCGCTTCTTTTATGTGTTTTGCACAAAATCATGTAGCTACACGCGTGTTAGTAGACGCTGTTCTAAATCATGTTTGGCTGCAATCTACATAGGAATGTGTGCGGTGTACTTACACATATCCCTTATTTATACTGCACTAATTATTCATATTAGCGCCGCAAGAACAACTACTAGTTATTTTAAATCAACAGTTATAATACCAATATGTATTGAAAAATTTTTATTGTATCTCCCATTAAATTCAAATTATGGTTATAAATTGTGAATTCAACTCACTCACCAACTCTCTGACGTAGCACTTTCTCTTTCACTTTCACATCTTTTTTCATGAACAAAACCTTACTCATGAGTCCTGTACTCATGGTCGGCCTGTTGCAGCAGGTATCGGCACAAGACCGAAGCATTTCGGGTAGAGTAACCGATCGTCAAACTGGAGAAGGGCTTCCGGGCGTAACGGTACTATTAAAAGGTACTACAAACGGTGTATCAACAAATTCTGATGGTACATTTACGCTAAGTGCTCCTGCTACAGGAGGAATATTAGTTTTTAGCTCTGTGGGCTTTGTTCAGCAAGAAAGAGCCATAGGTAGTGAGAGCCAGATTAATATTGGCTTGGGTAGTGACACTAAGGCACTAAGCGAAGTTGTTGTTACTGGCTATGGAGGATCGCAAGATGTCAAGGACATTACAGGTTCTCAAAGCAGAGTAACTGAGGAAAAATTGCTGAACCAACCTGTACAAAGCTTTGATCAGGCTTTGACAGGTCGTGCTGCTGGCGTTCAAATTACGAATCCAGGTGGTACTCTTGCTGATGGTGTTGCGATTCGTATTCGAGGAGTAAATTCCCTTTCCAATAGTTCGCAACCATTATTCGTAGTAGATGGTGTTCCATTGAATGCTTTGACGAATGCTAACGTATTTAATGGCGGCAACGGTACTCGCTACAATCCACTAGCTGATATCAATCCGAATGATATCCAGTCAATAGATGTCCTTAAAGACGCAGCAGCAGCAGCTATTTATGGTTCGCGAGCGTCAAATGGTGTTATATTGATAACTACAAAACGTGGTAAGGCTGGTCAGAACCGCTTATCCTTTAATTCCTATGTTGGTTTTCAAGAACCTACTAGGGTTCCCGACCTTTTGAACGGTGATGATTTTATTACCATTCAGAATGAAAAGGCGGCTAACGCTAATGCCGCTCGTCCTACTCAATACCCTACTGCAGTTATTGCTCGTGATATCGATGTAGATGGTGATGGGGTACCTGATCGTACAAACTGGATGGATCAAATATTCCAAAAGGGTCTTCAACAGGACTACCAAGTAGCATTGTCAGGTGGCACTGAATTAGCAAACTACTATGCTTCAGGCAATTGGACAGATCAAAAAGGGATTTTAACTAATAATCGTTTGCGGCGTGGCTCGGCTCGTCTGAATGTGGACGTTACTCCTAAGAAATGGTTGAAGGGTGGCGTGAGTAGTAGCTACTCTAAAACTCTCAATAACGGCTTATTGACTGATGGATATCTAGCTGGCGTTACGCTAGCTGGATATAATGCCCCTCCCAACTTACCAATCTATAATCCCGACGGCACTTATTACCTAAACTCAGCTGGCAACTTAGGAAATGGCAATAACTTAACTCAGTATGTATTAAATAACTATAATCATCCTGTTGCTGTAACTGAGTTACAGCGTAACAACAATACAACGCAACGCATTCTAGCTAACGGATATTTAACAATTGAGCCCCTAGCTGGCCTCAAATTCACCTCAAAAATAGGTATTGACTATTTCGACAATTTCGAGGACCAATACAGCAGCCCTCTAATCTCTGGTTTAGGCCGCTCCTATAATGGATTAGTGCAGGATAACCGCTTGGATCAAACCTTATGGAACTGGCAAAACTATGCCAATTATGACAAAACATTTGGTGAACTCCATACCGTCAACCTAACTGCTGGTGTTGAGTATCAAGAAGAAAAACAGCGACAAATCTATACGCCAGCTGAGAACTTTGTCGACCCTAAGTATAAGGATATTCTCGACGGTCTGTATGCGGGTACTTTCATTGGGGGTGGTAGTAGGTACGCTCGTGGCTTTCAGTCATATTTTGGTCGCGCTAACTACTCTTTTGCTAATAAATATTATGCATCTTTCACAATTCGCAATGATGCAGATTCACGCTTTGGTGTGGCAAATCAACGTGGTACATTTCCAGCTGGTTCGGTAGCTTGGCGTATTTCAGAGGAGAACTTCATGGATCCTATCGACCAAGTAGGTGACCTAAAGGTTCGTGCAAGCTATGGCTTAGTAGGTAACTCAAGTGGAATCGGAAATTATGCATCAGTTACGACGATAGGTGGTGGGCAGTACGCCGATGTTAACGGTTTAAGTATCACTCAAGTTGGTAACCCAAGCTTACAATGGGAAACATCTAAGAAGTTTGATATAGGGCTTGATCTTTCTGTACTGAAAGACCGCATAGGTTTTACATTTGACTGGTATAACACCAGAATTGATGGTTTATTACTGAATGCACCTGTCCTTTTAACAACAGGTCTTCCAGGTGGATCAGTTTCAAGGAACGTTGGTGAGATGTACAACCGTGGCGTTGAGGCGTCGTTCAATACAGTCAACGTTCGTCTTGAAAATGGCTTTTCATGGACTTCCCAATTGAACTTTTCGGTAACTAAGAACCGAGTTATAGCTTTAGCTACCCCAACTGATCTTATACAAGGTGTTCAACGCGCTGGTATCGGCAAATCTGTTGCTGTATACTATCTACCTGAATGGGCCGGCGTGAATTCTGACAATGGTAATGCTCAGTTTTACGACAAAGACGGCAACATCAAGCAGTATAATGCCTCTACACTTACATGGAGCACTCTTGGTGGTGAGCCTACTACTGCTATAGGAGCTGCCGACTTCAAGTATACAAAGAAGAGCGGCTATCCTACTATGTATGGCGGTTTTGATAACACATTCGCTTGGAAAGGGCTAGAGCTTGGTGTATTCCTACAATACAGCGGTGGCAATCTTATTTATAATGCCACGCGAGCTGGACTGCTGACGAACTCCCTCAACAACAACTTGAACGAGATAAAAGACCGTTGGACTCAGCCTGGTGACCAAACAGATATTCCTAAACTGGTATTACAAGACAATATCTCGACTCAAGCATCAACTCGCTGGTTGGAGAAGGGTGACTTCTTGCGCCTACGCCAAGTTAGACTTGGCTACAACTTACCTAAGCAAGTGTTAACAACGTTAGGTGGGTTGAATAATGTGAACGTTTACGTTTTAGTACAGAATGCCTACGTCTTTACAGGCTATAAAGGAACGGACCCTGAAGTAAACTCGAACCGGAATACAACTACTGGTAATATTGGTTACGGCATAGATAACCGTTCAGTACCACAGCCACGCAGTTACACTTTTGGTGTAAACATTGGCATCTAATTTCTTTTTGCTCAAACTCCATGATTTGTAAATCAAATTTGCTTTGGAAGGTAGCACTAGGTGCACTGTTCCTAGCTACCACGTCAAGTTGTGATAAAGTTCTAGATCAGGAACCACCTGCTGCATTCACAACAGAGGAAGGCTACAGCACTCCTGCTCGAATAGCCAGTTCGGCACTAGGCATGTATGATGGGCTTCAAAATGCAGAGTTTTTGGGCGGCAGAGCCTTGATTTACTCTGATGTTCGCTCCGATGACACTGATCCTGCTGCTTACTTTGGCACTATATCCAACTCCACTTATTTAGCAGGAGATGCCACTGTTCAGCTTGCTTGGCAAGGAGGATATCGTACAATATATGCCGTAAATTTCTTTTTGCAACAGTTGCAGGCTCACCCAGGGATAGCACCTGCGGACTTAGAAGCGCAGTATACTGGTGAAGGTAAATACATTCGTGCCCTTACCATGTTCCATCTCGTAAATCTGTTTGCTCAGCCTTACAACTACACGGCTGGAGCTTCTCATCTAGGAATTCCGATTCAGTTAGTAGCTCCCGATGCTAACTCGGCATTTGAAACTGGTCAGAATCTTTCTAGAGCAACTGTAGCTGAGGTTTATACTCAGATAGAAACTGACTTAAACGACGCCATCAATAATTTACCCGAAACGTACACTACAAATTTCAACAAGACAGGACGGGCAACAAAAGACGCTGCTCGGGCATTACTCTCGCGAGTAGCTCTTTATAAAGGAGATTATTCCGGAGCAGGTCGCTTAGCCGGCGAAGTTATTACTGGTGGCCGTCATGCACTTAATCCTTCTCCTCTGACTCCCTTCCGCACTTTTTCTACTAGCGAATCTATATTCTCGGTTGCTATGAATAGTGCAGACAATCCTAATACTAATAATGCTATTGGGCAGCACTACGGTGCCACTGGCGCCCGGAGTGACATCACAATAACTCCGTACATAAATATTCCTACGTCACAGTTTCCTGCAACTGACTTAAGGCGTACCTTATTAACAACTAGGTCAGCTTCAAACAACCAATATTATACTTTGAAGTTTGGAGGTATAGCAGGAGCTGCATCAGCGGACTGGGTTCCCATTTCACGTTATCCGGAAGTTCTCTTAAATCGTGCTGAGTCATTGGTTCGAACTACAAATACAGTAAATGCTGATGCTTTTGCTTTGCTTAATCAGGTTCGTGGTCGGTCAACTACTCCATATGCGGTTGGCACTTTCACGACCCCCGACCAATTACTAAACGCTATTTTACTTGAGCGTCGTTTAGAATTAGCATTCGAAGGTCATCGTTTATATGACTTACTTCGGAACAAACAAGGTGTTCCTGCTCGTGGATCAGCAGCGGCACAACCTTATGGAAGTCAAAAATTGGTTCTTCCCATTCCGTTGAGAGAAATTCAGCAGAATCCTAACTTAGTTCAAAACGAAGGTTATAATTAACTCATAGCAAAAGACCCTTAGCTAATTAGCTAGGGGTCTTTTGCTATGAGGGTTTAGGTATCAAGACTCTCCAATCTTAGCACTATCTCTTCTCCTGCTACCAATGGCCTCTGCAGCCAAGCCACTACCTTCTCCGCTACTTCTTCTGGCTTCACTAGTTTCCCCTGCGAATACAAACCAGCAAATCGGGCCGCCTCACTAAAGCTATTTACATCAGCACCGCGAATGTGCTCCTGCATGGTTGTATCCAGCACCCCAGGAGATAAGCTGCGTAAGCGGATGCCGGAGCCACGCAGGTCTTGCTCTTTTTGGGCGGTACGCGTCAGTGCGTCGAGGGCGGCTTTCGAGGCGCTGTAGGCTCCCCACCCATCGACGGCACGCTGGGCAGCCCCGCTGCTGATGTTGAGGATGGTACGCGGAATGCTGGTTTGCCCGCTGTAAGCACTCAGGAACATGTTCATCAGCATGGCGGGCGCAATTACGTTGACGCTGAAGACGAACTCGAAATGCTCGTTTTTATGCTCGCCTAAGTAGCCAATGTCACCTAGAACGGCAGCATTGTTGATCAAGGTAATGCTGGTAGCGTTAGGGCACGTTGGAAACACCTTGTGCAGGTTGTTTTCGACTGCGGTAATATCTGACAGATCTAAAGGCTGGTGCTGGTACCGTTCGTGCTGAATGGTGGCGTGGCGCGAGACGCCGAGTACGCGCGTATCAGGCTGACTTAAAACGGTTTCGGCCAGCGCCTTGCCAAGCCCGCGGCTTGCTCCGGTGATGATGTAGTAGTACATCCGTAAGAAAAGTAAAACAGGTGATGCCGTGCAATGGCAAGAAGAAGCCCCGCACTAGATACGCGGAGATTCAACTTGCCGTTGAACGGCATCACCTGTGTTACTACTTCAGTGAAGTACTCTTAGAGGATATACTGCGACACGTCGCGGTTGCGAACCATGCTTTGCAGACGCTCGTCAACCAGCTCGCGGGTGATAAGGATGCGGGCATTGGGGCCGATGAGGTCAGGAACATCGAAGAGGATGTCGTTGAGCAAGCGGCTCATGACGGTGTGCAAACGACGAGCGCCAATATTCTCAACCTCTGCATTCACTTCAAAGGCAATTTCTGCAAGTCGCTCCAGTGCTGAATCCTCGAAACTCAAAAACACTTCCTCGGCTTGCAGCAAGGCTTCATACTGCTTGGTGAGGGCATTTTTGGGATCTTTCAGAATGCGGAAGAAATCATCTTTCGTCAGGCTTTGAAGTTCCACCCGAATGGGGAAACGGCCCTGCAACTCCGGAATCAGGTCGGAGGGCTTAGCGACGTGGAAGGCACCGGCGGCAATGAACAGGATGTGGTCGGTGTTGATGACGCCATACTTGGTGCTAACTGCCGATCCTTCTACAATGGGTAGTAAGTCGCGCTGCACCCCTTCGCGGCTTACGTCGGGGCCACCGCCGCCTTTGCCGCTGCGGCTAGCTACCTTATCGATTTCGTCGATGAAGATGATGCCGGCATTTTCGGCTTGCCGAATGGCTTCGTCTTTCACTTCATCCATGTCGATGAGTTTGGCGGCTTCCTCGTCGAGCAGGATTTTGCGGGCTTCGGCAATAGTGACTTTACGCTTCCGGGTTTTCTTCGGGAGCATGGAACCTAGCATATCCTGCAGGCCCGCCAAGGAGGCCTCGTCCATGCCGGGGGCGCCGCCTACTACCCCGATACCAGGGGCGCCGCCTTGCTGCACTTTGATTTCAATCTTTCGGTCGTCTAGCTCGCCGTTGCGGATTTTCTCGCGGAACTTTTCACGAGTGCGCTCATTCAGTTCGTAATCGGAATCAGGCACCGTGGATCCATCGGTTAGGCCGCCGAAGCCAACAGAGGTTTTGCTCACGGCGCCGGCACTGCTAACGGGGGGAATCAAGGCGTCCAGAATCAGGTCTTCCACGGCTTGCGCAGCCTGTGCTTTCACCGCTTCCTTACGGCGCTGCTTTACTTGGTTCACCGACTGCTCCACTAAGTCGCGCACCATACTTTCTACGTCACGGCCTACGTAGCCCACTTCCGTAAACTTAGAGGCCTCGACTTTGGTGAAAGGAGCATCGGCAATAGCCGCCAGACGGCGGGCAATTTCTGTTTTACCGACGCCCGTCGAGCCTATCATCAGGATGTTGTTGGGCACGATTTCGCGCTGCATATCCGCGGGGGCATGCAAGCGGCGCCACCGGTTACGGAGGGCAATGGCCACATGGCGCTTGGCTTCGTGCTGACCAATAATGTACTTATCAAGCTCGGCCACAATCTGAGCCGGGGTAAGAAAGCTGCTGGAATCAAGCATAGAAAAAGAGCTTCAACAAAAGAATAGAACAGCATTCTGTTTCGCTTGGTGCTGAACAGAGCGCTATGCTTACAAAACAAAAAGCTCGACCAGTAAATACCCCCGCAGGCTACTGCTTTTTAGTGAACAGGGTGTTCAGGTTGCGGGCTACGGTGAAGTAGTTCGCGGCCCCGCTGGCGTGTAAGCCGGCGCGCGTGTAATCGAGCTGGAATTGACTGATACGCAACATCACCCCAAAAGAGACGCCGGCTCCCCCGCTTGTGTTATCTAAACGCAGTTCACGGCGTTGTAAGTGATTATATCCTAGGCGGACGTTCAAATTTTTACCTAGAATCAACTCCCCTCCTACCGCGAAATGACGAGCAATCTTGTCACCGAGCGATTTCTTCTTCTTGATTTCCTGGCCGTCTTCGCCGATTTGGCCGCGCTGGTTAGGGTCCAGATATACTATATCAAGTTGCTGAAGGTGATGCGCAGTGATAGAGAAGCGCAGCGGCATGTGCTCGGGCTTGATGGAAGCGCCAATTTGCACGTCGAGCGGCATGGGTTCCCGGTCCGCACCCGCATAGGGCCTAAGCTGATAACCGATGTTGCGCGCCGCCAAGCCTACTGTGAAATCCTGTTCCGGGTGCTTGAACACGGCGCCCACATCAGCCAAGGTTGCTACTGAATGATTACCGGAAATACCGGATACAGCCAGCCGGGCCGTACCAGCCAAGGTGAAATTGCCCTGAGTATAAGAATCGGCGACGCTTAAGGCGTATTCGTTTACCGAGAACTCGCCAAGCGCATTACCGGCCGCATCATATTGCTGAAAGTCGCCATAACTAAGATAGCTCAGGCCGACCCCAAAGCGGCCTGCCTTCTCAGTTTTGAATGCATAGGCTGCGGTGCTTTGCTTGATATCGGAGAGGTAATCAACGAAGCTTAAGGCCAACCGACCTTCCATTTCAGCGTTGAGCAGCGCCGGATTGCTTAGGAACATGGTAGGGTCGGAATCGCGGGACGATACATTGACCCCACCTAAAGCAGCAGTTTTGGCGCCGGGAGGCAAATTCAGAAAGGAAAAGGCTTGCTGCCCCCCAATCTGAGCGGTTGCTACCGGGGCAATTCCCATTCCTAACCCAACAGATAAAATAGCAATAGCTCGGCAATGTAGCAGTCGAATCATAAAAGCAAGATACGGCGTTTGAGAAGTATTACCGAGCTAAGACGCTTACCACAGCGTTTTATTGCGCATCATAAAAACGAGTTTCTGGTTGCTTGTTGCTGGTTTCGGTTTCTCTTGCTCACAGATCTTCCGCACGACCATAAAACCAGCAACAAGCACCTGAAAACAATATTTACTGCACTTCTACGCTCGGCGCTGAAGCGGCTATAGGCTCGTCGCGGACGACCAGTTTCAGGGGATGCTCAACCAACTCGTTTAGCAAAGCCACTTTCAGTACCTCGTCTATCCGGTCCGCGTAGTGTATGGTCACATCCTTGAGGTATTCAGTTGAGATTTCAAGGATGTCTTTCCGGTTTTTACTGCACAAAATAATGTCGCGAATGCCAGCACGCTTCGCGGCCAGGATCTTCTCCTTAATGCCTCCCACGGGCAGGACCTTGCCACGCAAGGTGATTTCGCCAGTCATAGCCAGGTGGCTGCGAATTTTGCGCTGCGTGAACACCGAAGCGATGCTGGTGAATATGGCAATGCCGGCGCTCGGGCCATCTTTGGGCACGGCGCCTTCGGGGAAGTGAATGTGCAGATCGTACTGGTCGAAGAGGCGGTAATCAATGCCAAGTTCCTCGGCCCGACTGCGCAAATAACTCAGCGCCGTAATGGCTGATTCCTTCATCACATCGCCGAGCTGGCCTGACAGCGTGAGCTTGCCCCGGCCCCGGCTCAGCAGGCTTTCGATAAACAGAATATCCCCACCCACCGAGGTCCAGGCCAAACCCGTCACAACGCCGGCGGTTTCGTTGTCTTGGTAGATGTCCCGGTCGAAGATGGCGGGACCGAGAATGCGGGCAATATCCTTGGGCTCGAGAGCAGCCGGGAAATCTTCTTTCATCGCCTTGCTCTTGGCAATGTTGCGCACTACCGCCCCAAGCTTACGCTCCAAACTCCGCACCCCCGACTCGCGGGTATAATCGTCGATTACGCGCTGCAAAGCCGGCGTGGTGATGGCTACATCCTTGATGCTAAGGCCGTGGTCGGTGAGCAGTTTGGGCCAGAGGTGCTTTTTGGCAATCTGGCTTTTCTCTTCCAGCGTGTAGCCGGTCAGATCAATTATTTCCATTCGGTCGCGCAGGGCGGGCTGAATGGTATCAAGCGAGTTGGCCGTGGCAATAAACAGCACGCGGCTCAGGTCGTACTCCACTTCCAAATAGTTGTCGGTGAAAGTGGAGTTCTGCTCGGGGTCCAGGACTTCCAGCAGCGCCGACGATGGGTCGCCACGGAAATCAGACGCGAGCTTATCAATTTCATCAAGCACAATGACGGGATTGGAAGCGCCCGCCTTCTTGATTTGCGAGATAATACGGCCGGGCATGGCGCCCACGTAGGTTTTACGGTGCCCCCGAATTTCGGCCTCGTCGCGGACGCCGCCCAAGCTCATGCGCACATACTTGCGGCCTAAAGCTTTGGCAATGGAGCGGCCTAAGCTGGTTTTGCCCACGCCGGGCGGGCCGTAGAGGCACAGAATCGGAGCTTTCAGATCCTGCTTGAGCTTGAGTACTGCCAGATATTCCACAATGCGCTCCTTCACCTTCTCCATACCGTAGTGGTCGGCATCCAAGATTTTGCGGGTGCGCTTGAGATTGAAGTTGTCTTTGGTTTGCTCGCCCCAAGGCAGGTCGAGCAAGAATTCCACGTAGTTGACGGTGAGCGGGTATTCGGCGGCCTGCGGGTTCACGCGGCTCAGCTTATCAAGCTCTTTGCTGAAATGCTTGGCTACGGCCTCGGGCCACTGCTTCTGCTTGGCCCGCTGCCGAAATTTGTCGACATCCTGGTCGGGGCCTTCCGACCCCCCTAGCTCGTCTTGCAGCACTTTGATTTGCTGGCGCAGGAAATAGTCGCGCTGCTGCTGATCGATGTCGGTATGCACCTTGCTCTGGATTTCATGCTTGATTTCCAGGTGCTGAATCTCTTTCATCATCATCTCCAGCAGCAGGGTGCCGCGCTCTACCCCGTCGTTGATTTCAAGCAGCTTCTGCTTCTGCCCTACTTCTACGTTGATGTTGGAGCTCAGAAAATGCGTGAGGAAAGCCGGCGACTCGATATTGTCGAGGGCAACTTGGGCTTCCTGCGGAATCTCAGGATTGAGCCGAAGCATCTTGGCGGCGGCATCCTTTAAAGATGCTACCAAGCCTTTTACCTCCTTGGTGCTCTTGGTAGGAAACGTTTCCGAAAAATAATTGACCCGGGCCGTGAGATAAGGCGTAACCTGGGTTTGCTCCTCGATATGGAAGCGGCTCTGGCCTTGAATAATGATGGTGGTATTGCCATCAGGCAGCACCAACAGCTTCAGGATCCGGGCCATAGTGCCAACTTCATATAAGTCGGAGAGGCCGGGGTCATCTTGCTGATTGTTTTTCTGGGCTACTACCCCCACTAACTTGTCGCCACGGTAGGCCTTACGTACCAAACGCACACTTTTTTTGCGCGTAACAGTGACGGGTAACACCACGCCCGGAAACAATACTGTATTACGTACGGGCAACAAAGGCAGTGTAGAGGGGGCTTCCTGCATCTCGAGTGGATGCTCTGGATCGGTTGCCACAATGGATACTACTTCAGCGGGGTTATTAGCCATCAATAAGAAAACAAAGAAAAGGCGGGGGGAATAGCGGACATAGCAACGTTAGAAAACAAAGAGCAGAAGGCAGTGCCAGAATGACAGGAACATACTGGATGACCTTGCTCATACGTAGGCTAACTTCCGAAGATACTAGTTTGACAAGTGTTGTGCCACGCTACGTTGATCGTACCTTGACAGGCCCTGGCCGATTCGCCGCACCTATACCCCGTCAGTCCGGCAGAGTAGGGCAGCAATTGCCTGATAGGAAGAATAAGGCCGCGAGTACCTGAAAATTCCTATTTTTGAGCTTTAGCGCTATGCCGTCTGGCTCCGGCGCAATTTATTATTATGCTCCGCTCTCTACGTACATTTTTACTGCTGTTGTTGCTCGAATTGCCGGGTGTACTGTGGGCACAGCAAAAAAGCACGGCGCCTCTCCGGCAGCGTAAGCTTTCAACCCGCTCCATGCGGCAGCTTCGGCTACGCCCCGATGCTACCCCGGTTTTTCCGAACATCAACCGGATTCCTTACTACGAAAATAAGAAGGAGCTCCGCGCTATTCAAAAGGCCGAAAAGCGGCGTAACTACGTTGCTGCCCGGGGGTTGCTCGATGCCTATGTCCGCAACTTCGGCATCGAGAACTTTGCCAAGGATACGCCACTGCTTTGGCGCCTAGCGCAGCTCTGGGAAAAAGCGGGCAACGAAGAGGTAGCAAAAGCCTACTTCCGGCTCGCACTTAAGCACCACCGCCAAGATATTAAGAAGATACAGCTCTACTACGATTCACTAGAGCAGAAAACGGCTGATTTCTACGTTCCGCTGAAGACGTACTACAACTTAGTTGAGTATCGTAAGGGCATTGTGGCTTTCCGGCCGCCGAAAGGGGTATATACCAACATGGGCGACGCCATCAACTCGACTGCCGAGGACTATGGTCCCACGTTGAATTCCACAGCCGGGATGATGCTCTTTTCGTCGAAGCGGAAAATGCGCGGCATTCATGGCGTAATCGACGAGGACTTGTATGTGTCGCGCAAGGAAGGCGAAATGTGGAGCGAGGCCGAACCGTTGCCTAAGCCCATCAACTCGCTTTACAACGAAGGCTCGGCCTGCTTCACCAAAGATGGCAAGACCATCTATTTTGCTCGGTGCGAGTGCCCGAGTTGCCACGGCAACTGCGACTTGTTCACCTCTACCTTCAAGGATGGCCAATGGACAGTGCCCAAAAGCCTGGGCGCCTTCGTGAACTCGTCGGCCTGGGATTCGCAGCCGACGCTTTCGCTTAATGAAGACACCCTATACTTTGCCTCCGACCGGCTCGGGGGCTTTGGCTTATCCGACATCTGGTACACCTACAAAAACAAGAACAACCAGTGGGTAAAGGCCGAAAACATGGGTCCGGTGGTAAATACGCGGGAAAGTGAAGTGAGCCCGTTCTATCACCCGCTCTACAACGTGCTGTATTTCTCGTCGCGGGGGCAACTGCTCAACTACGGTGACTTCGACATTTATAAAACCTATCGGGTGAAAGGGCGCTGGCAGGAACCCAAGAACATTGGCCCGCTGGTGAACGGCAAAGGTTCGGAGTACTACTTCACCATCGACTCCGACTCGCAGAACCTCTATTATGCTCGGTCTGAGGAAAAGGACATGAAAAACCTGGACCTCTATTCCTTCCCGTTGCCCATGGAGGCGCAGCCTCTGGCCACCACGCACATCGAGGGCACCCTAGTTGATTCGGTTTCGCAGAAGCCATTGAACGGCATTGTCACTATTATTGATACCGACGATGGCATTGAAGTAGCCGCCAAATACCTTCGGCCCGATGGCTCTTTCGACTTCGACCTGATCGAAGGCTCGCACTACGTGATGCTCATCCAGAGCCCCGAATTTTTCAGCGTCGAAAAGAAGTTTGAACTGAAGGGCGACACCGTCATGAAGCTCATGACGAACTCCATTGACTACGGTTTGCCGCTGATTTTCAAAAACATCGAGTTCGACCAAGACAAGGCGGGCATTCGGACCTCTATGCATCCTACCCTCGACCGAATTGCCCTCTTCATGGTCGACCACCCGGAGTTTCGCCTCAGCATCTCCGGCCACACCGACTCGAAAGGCGACCCGGATTTCAACGAGAAACTTTCGCAGGATCGAGCCGAAGCCATTCGACGATATATCGAGCAAAAAGGAAAACTACAGCCCAACCGCATCGAAAACCAAGGCTTTGGTAGCACGAAACCGCTGAAGGAGGAAGTAACCGAAGAAGACGCCAAAACCAACCGCCGCGTCGAATTCCGCCTGATAAAACCAGATGAGGGCAAAAAAGAATCTGGTGGAGCAGATTGGAAATGATACAGCATAAGCCTTGGCCCGCGCTATCCTGTACGCGGGTGCTCTTAAAATCAATACGCCTCTTCTACAGCTTGTAGAAGAGGCGTTTTGATTATGATACCTATGCTAGAAATAGCACAAGCTTACCAGCTTATTTTCTGCTCCTGCTCACCGTCCCGGAACAGAAGGCTTTGCTTTTTTCCACCGGCTTCCACATTCACAATATTCATTTGATCAGGAAACGTAGGGAGCAGCAACGAGTGACGCAGACTGAGACCCGTAACGGGCTTGGCTAGCTTCACGGTGCAATACAACCAGTGCGCATCACTCTCCTTCTGCATTCCCAACAGTTGCAGGGGCAATACCTCTCCTGGCTTGGTTCCGAAAGCCAGCGACTTGCGCAGCAGGTCCGTGATTAGTTGCGTCACGAGCGGCTTAGGCGACTGATCAAGGCTGATAGCCATAGGGCGGCCAGCCGAGAGGGCCGTCTCGAAGTCGTCGGTGAAGACTTTAAGCGCAATTTCGAGCTGCTGCTTCTGCGGATTATAGCGCACGTCCATGATGCTGGCATGATAGGCATGCGCCCACGCCAAGAGCGTGGAGGCCAGCAGTAGTATCGGCAGCAGAAACAGTTTGCGGGACATAAGTGAAATGAGGCGGAACTACACTTGTTGGCAGCCCAAAATGGTCACCTTCAAGAACAGTAGATAACACGGCGAGGCAGAACTTGCTGACAGGGGGAGGCTGCCAGCAAGTTCTGCCTCAACGATAAGTTGCTATTTGCTGAATGCGCCCAGAAGCGGTTTAACGATTAGCACAAACACCATCAGACCTAAAATCAGCGTAGTACCTACCTTCTGCGCGTTTTCCAGGAATTTGTCGGATGGCTTGCGGCCAGCTACCATCTCGTAGAGCAGAAACAGAACGTGCCCGCCGTCGAGGGCCGGAATGGGTAGCAGGTTCATGAAAGCCAGCACCATGGAGAGCAGACCCGTCAGCGTCCAGAACCGCAGCCAGTTAACGCTGCCGCCGTATTGCTTGGCTATTTCAATAGGTCCGCCCACCGACTTAGTGAACGAAGCTTTGCCCTGGAAGATGAGGCTGAAGGCTTTGATTTGCGTAGTTATTACGCCAAACGCCTTGCGTGTGCCCACTGGTATCGAGCCAGGAAGGCTGTAGTAGCGGGTAGCAGGGTTCAGCTCGACCTTCGGCATGAAACCAATGTGCCCCGACTCGTCCACGCGCACTTGCAGCGTTTGAGGCTGCCCGTCGCGTTCAATCAACATGGGGGTTATTTTTTCGGCGGCTGGTTGCACCTCTACGCCACGTGCCCAGTTAGTGAAGCGCTGCAGCATAGACGGCGTCTCCACCGTGTTGGCGTTTTCGGCCAAAGCTTGCTGCAAGTCGGAAAAGAAGGGAGTTTCCTGGTTACCAACTTTTAAAATCCGGTCTTTGACCCGCAAACCAGCCTCGGCAGCAGGACTTTTGGCTACCACCGAATCGATGGTGAAAGGGGCGAGCGGCTGCACGAAGTTTTGCTGTCCTTCGTCGGCCAAAGCATCCATCATGTTGTCAGGAATCTGCAAATCCAGCAGCTTTCCCGCGCGCTCTACGGTGTAATATGCATTGGGATTCAGTATTACATCGGAGCTGTATACCTGGTCGAAATCGTTGAAGGGACGGCCGTTGATTTTTACAATTTTGTCGCCGCGCTGAAAGCCAATCTCCTTACCTAAGTCGTTGGGCACCACTCCAAACCGCACTTCCGAAGCCGGTAGGTAGCTCTCACCGTACTTGAAGGTGAGAATACTAAAAATGACGATGCCAGTGATAACATTCATTATGATGCCACCCAGCATCACAATCAGGCGCTGCCATGCCGGTTTAGACCGAAACTCGTCGGGTTGGGGTTCGGCAGCTAAAGTTTCAGCATCCTGTGTTTCATCGATCATACCGTGGATGGCCACGTAGCCACCCAATGGGAACCAGCCGATGCCGTATTCCGTGCCACCTATCTTTTTCTTGAGCAACGCGAAATTAAGCACGTTGGGCAACGGGAAGAGAAAATCGAAAAAGATGTAAAACTTATCGACGCGAATCTTAAAGTATTTGGCCGTGGCAAAGTGTCCGAACTCATGCAGACCCACCAAAAGAGAGAGGCCCAGCAACAAGTTGCCGATCATGATAAGGGTTTCCAAGAGGGATTAGGTAATTAGGTGATGAAATGACATGTCTGTGCAGGCGACAGCACAGGTGATAAGGTAACAGATGACGTGAGCCAGTATGGAAGCAAGACAACAACAAGAACGCGCTGTGCTTGTCACTCCTCAGCTAATTACTCGTCACCTTTTTTTCTTATAACACCTAATACCGCGCCAGCCGTTCCTGCGCTATGCGACGTGCCTCCTTGTCAGTCTGCACGTAGTCGTCGAGCGACGGTTCTGCAAGGTACGAAACGCGCGAAAGGCAATCTTCCACCAGCTCCGACATTTCTAGAAAGCCGACCTCGTCGCGCAAGAAGGCCGCTACGGCTATTTCGTTGGCGGCATTCAGCACGCACGGCGCGTTGCCAGCCCGGCTCATAGCGTCGAAGGCCAAGGTTAAATTGCGGAAAGCCGTTTTGTCGGGCTCCTCGAAGGTGAGCTGCGGATAATCAAGAAACGAGAACCGCGGGAAGCTAGCCGGCAGTCGGTGCGGATATCCTAGCGCATACTGAATGGGCAGCTTCATGTCGGGCAGCCCGAGCTGCGCTTTCAGAGAACCGTCTTCAAACTGCACCAAGGAGTGAATAATACTCTGTGGATGCACTACCACATCAATCTGGTCGTTGCGGAGCCCGAACAGCCACTTGGCCTCAATCACCTCCAACCCCTTGTTCATAAGCGAGGCCGAATCGATGGTAATCTTGGCCCCCATATCCCAATTGGGATGCTTAAGAGCCTGTGCTTTCGTGACGGACGCCAGTTGGGCCCGCGTGCGGCCGCGAAAAGGCCCACCCGATGCCGTCAGAATTATTTTTTCGATGGGGTTGCGCTCCTCCCCTACCAGGCATTGAAAAATGGCGGAGTGCTCGGAGTCAACGGGGTATAGCCCCACGTTGTATTCCCGCACTAGCTGCGTTATCAGCTGACCGGCAACAACCAGTGTTTCCTTGTTAGCCAGCGCGACATCTTTGCCAGCCCGGATAGCCGCCACTGTGGGCAGTAGCCCGGCGTAGCCCACCATAGCCGTCAGGACAATATCGGAGTTGGAGCGGCCAGCTACTTCCGTAAGAGCGGCAGTACCAGCCAGCACTTCGGTTTCAGGCTGTCCGGCAAGGGCTGTTTTTACAACAGCGTATTTTGCTTCGTCGCCAATAACAACGGCAGCAGGCCGAAATTCGCGAGCCTGCTGAATTAGCAGTTCGGCATTGGAGTGAGCCGAGAGGGCAGCTACCGTGAAACGAGCAGCATTAGCACGGACCACGTCGAGGGCTTGCGTACCAATGGAACCGGTAGACCCTAGTAAGGTAACGCGTTTGGGAAAGGCTGAAGGCATTAGAAAGAAAGCTTGCACGGCGAAGGTACGGCAATCCGACCGGGCCTGCTACTTGCGGCCAATCGAGCCTTTCCATATGGCTCCTTCTTCCGTGCCGCTAACCCACCCCCGTAGCTGCCGATTGCGGGCAATAGTTAGCTCCGTTAGTATCGGGCAGCTGCATATTGGGTAGATGGACCTGTATCTACAACAGCTTCTACTCGCCGGGCTACACGGCAATAAGGCTTTCTCCTGCGCAACCCTAAACTTAAAAAAACCACCTGTGAGGCCTTTTGCAATGCTGGTCTTTACATAATGGATTCAATTCGGATTTTCTTCCCGTTGAACATCACTTCCTCGCCCGCGTGCTTGCCAGCCAGAGCAGCAGCCACCGGCGCGGCAGCCGACACGGCGAAGTAGTCTTGCCCATCAACTGTAAGCTTTCCGGCGCTGATGCTGATGTAGAAGCGTCCGATGCTGGTGTGCACCAACGCGCCCGGACGTACAGCGTCGGAAGCTAACTCAGGGCTGATGCGCGCTAGCTCTCCTTGTAGCTGCAGGGCCTGTTGTAGCTGCACCGCATTGCGGTTGCGCTCTTCCTGAGCCATAGCACGGCCGGTTTCATACTTGTCACCGGCGCTGCTTTTGGTTTCAGAATTTGCTGACTCTTGCGCAGTTAGCATAGCGGCTTGCGCTGCTTCGATGCGCTGCGTTATAAAAGCGGCGCAAGCAGCGTGAAGCTGGAATTTGACTGTGAGAGGAAGTTGTGTCATCGGTTACAGGAATGGCAAGCACACTTTCAACTATAAACTGCGCGCATTCCAAGAATTTAGCACGAAACGAACTAGCAGTTTAGAGGGGTATGGCTAAGTAAGTCACAAGCTTCTAAAACGCATTAGCCTTTTCCTAAAACCAAGCATAATAGTTGTAGCGTAAGTTAATGAAAAATAGAGGTAATTCGCAATAAAATACAATAAAAGCTAGAAATAAATGCAAGGCATTTTGCCTATCTCTGTTTATAAACATAGGTAGTTTCAAATTACTGTATAGACCTAGTTGTTTATTGAAAAAGTAAGCTTACAAGCTCAAAATTGAAAGTTACTTTATATAGCATCTTGTGTGCCGAGCTATGATATTGTTGGATGCGACATAGCCAAAAGCTCTTTATGTGGTGACTTCTTGAAATAGTAACGCTTAAAACAGCCCATAAGGAATAAAAATACGTCAATCCATGTAACAGAAATAAAACAAGATTGTACATTTAGAACTTTATTGAACTATACAATGCTACCTATTGCTCCTTCTGTTTCCTCTGATGCGACTTTTGAGTCGCGTATCCTAGCGCAAAATCCTAATCCAATAGTAAGGCTTTCGTTTGCTGCCGAGGTATTGTATGCTAACCCTGCCGCTGAAAAGCTCTTTCAGTTGCTGGCAACAGTGGAAGGCACCTGCCCACGCCAATGCTTTCTGTCTTTGGCACAGCACACAAGTTCTAATTCGGCGCATGAAGTTGCGCTGGCCGGACGTCATTATTTATTGACTGTGGTGCCGGGCAGCATGGCTTACTCTTTATATCTCACCGACATTACGGAGCGCTACAAGACCGAGCAAAGCCAAATAGCGGAGCGTGATTTTTTTGAAACGGTGCTTCAGAATCTGCCTACGGGGGTAGCCATTTTTGATCTGCATCATCGTTACCAGTATGTCAATTTAACGGCAGTACGTAGCCAGGAAGTTCGCGAGTGGATTATTGGCAAAGACAACTTCGAATACTGCACCCATTTCAACCATCCGCGGACGCTAGCCTTGCAACGTGAAGAAAAATTCAGGCAGGCGGTGCAAGAAGGATCGGAAGTGACCTGGGAAGAAACCTTTGAAAGTGCTACGGGACCTCGTCATTGGCTCCGGCTGTTTCAGCCCGTGTTTGGTCCTGATGGTAAGCTACGTCTGATGGTTGGTTCTAGTGCCGACATTACCGACCGATACTTGGCCGAGCAGACTATGCAACAGGCCCGGCGCGAAGCAGAGACGGCCGTGCAAGTGCGCGAAACTTTCCTGGCTAATATGAGCCACGAAATTCGAACGCCTATGAATGGGGTATTGGGTATGGCCGGCTTATTGGCCCGCACCGAGCTAAACGCGCAGCAACGGGAGTACGTCACCATCATTCGCAACTCTGGCAACCATCTGCTCAGTGTGCTGAACGACGTACTGGATATGGCTAAGATTACGGCAGGCAAGCTAGAACTAGAGCATACTCCTTTCAATATAGCTGACACTATTCGCACTACTAGTCAACTGCAAAGTTTCCGGGCCGCTGAAAAAAATATAGGCTTTACGCTTACGCTACCCGAACAGCCATTACCACTTGTACTCGGCGACCCACACCGATTAAGCCAGGTTTTGCTCAACCTGCTGAGCAATGCCATCAAATTTACGGAACAAGGCTATGTAGCCTTGCAGTGCCAAGTGCAAGTTGAAACGGCTAGTCAGCTCAGCATGCGTTTTCAGGTAACTGACACGGGTTTAGGGGTAGCCTTAGATAAGCAAGAGGCTATTTTTGAAAGTTTTGCCCAAGCTTATTCCGATACTTCCCGGCATTTTGGGGGTACCGGCTTGGGCTTAGCCATAAGTAGCCGCTTAGTGGAGCAGCTTGGTGGGCATTTAGTGCTGAGCAGTCAACCTAAGCAGGGTAGTACATTCAGCTTTACGATACCTTTTGCCTTAGCCGGGCCCGAGGTCCAGCTGGTAGAAGAGCTGGCAGCAGTTCAACAAGTGGCTGAGTCAGTGCGAGGCTGGCGGGTACTGTTAGTAGAAGACCACGATGTTAACCGTCAGCTGGCTCAACTGGTGCTTGAGCAGCATGGTATAGTGGTAGATGCGGCTTCTAATGGAGTAACTGCCTTGGACTATTTCCAGCACTCGCTTTATGATGTAGTGCTGATGGATATTCAGATGCCCGATATCAGTGGTTTAGAGGTAACAGCTGCCATGCGTCGTCACCCCGACTCGACTCGGGCTCAAACCCCTATTATCGCTCTTACTGCCAATGCTTTTCGAGCGGACAATGAGAAGTACTTAGCTGCGGGCATGGACGACTGCCTGGCCAAGCCCTTCGATGAGGCGGAGTTGCTTGGCAAGATGTTAGCCGTCCGCAAAACGCCTATGGTGGCTGTTACTCCACTTTTCACCTTGGCCGGGCTTTATGAAATAGCACACGGCAAGCTCGATTTTGTGCGCCGAATTCTCGATCTTTTCCTTAAGAGTACTCCTTTGCTTGTTACCAAGCTTCAACAGGCTAGTAACGCCACCAATTGGCCGGCTGCTGCCGTATGCGCCCACCAGCTCAAGCCTACCCTGAAGCTTTTTCAAGTCTCCTCCTTAGTAGAGGCTAGCCAAACCCTAGAAGATCCTACGGCCTCTGATGCCGCCCGTCACACTGCCACGCAGGTATTGCTCGATACGCTTCCACAATTGATGGTGCAATTGCAGCAGCACGTTGAAAGCTTAGCGCCTTGCGCAAGCGCTTAAATAAAAACACAAAACAGGATTTCCGACAAAAGCTTCGAGTAGTCAGCACTGTGGAGTGCTGACTACTCGAAGCTTTTGTCGGAAATCCTGTTTTCGCGCTACCTTGAGCTCAACTCCGTTCGGCGGCTTATAGCATGCGCGACTGTGGCACAGTACGCAGCCGTTCGGCTACTCGCTGCACAGCTTGCGCGAAACGGTCATAGCCAAAAGGCTTAACCAGATAGTCGACCACTCGCAACTCGAAGGCTTCCCAAGCGCAATGTTCGTGAGCCGTAGTAAGCACTACCTGAGGAGGCTCGGGCAGAAGGCGCAGCATATCCAGCCCGTTTAGATCGGGCATTTCCACGTCTAAAAAAAGGACGTCTACCCGGCGGTCGGTACTAAAGAAATCCAGCCCTTCTATGCTTCCTGCAAGAGAAGCAACTAGCTGTAACGAGTCATTAAGTTTGATATAATGCTCGAGCGTAAACCTATTTATTTCATCGTCATCTAATACCGCACACGTTAAAACGGGAGACGGAGCAGTGTATATATGAGTCATCTACCTCTAATATTCTTTTATGAAACAGCGCTCCGCTAGCAAGCAACTCTTAGCAATAAACTCAACTACTCTTCTCTGATAATCAGACAACAAATATAGGACAATAAGAGGAGTTTTTACTTTTAAAATCATATAGTTAATCGAAGATGATATTTGTTTTTAAGTGCTTTTTTCTGCCCATTGCGGCCACAAATCAGATTTATATGGCCTAATTTTCACTGCTTGTTATTGTCCTTTATCACGGCTACTACTTTTTGCACCCACTTGGTATCCTGCGGCTGAATAATCAGCGCTTGAAACCTGTGCCGTTTTCTTTCCAACCACACCTTCTAAATCATCCAACAATAAGCTGATACCAAAGCTCGGCGGAGGCTTTTTCAGTGGGTACAAGAAACATCATAACAAACCGACGCTGCTTTTAACTTACGTTGACTAAACCATCGGCTAGCTTCCGGTCGTTGCTCAGGCGGGGCACTTTGTTTTGTCCGCCGAGCTTGCCCAAGCTTTTCATATAGCGCTGAAAAGCTCCTCTTGGCAGCGGCGTGAGCTGCAGCGGAACCAGAATGTTGCCAGTGAGCAAGTCGTCGTAGTATACGTTGCGCTTGCGGAGGCCAGCTTCCAGGGCGGCGGCAAAGGCAGCGGCATCGTGCGGCGGCCGCGCAAACTCCACGAGCCATTCGTGGCGGGAGGGCACGGCCGGGTCGTCGCTGACGCGGGGCGCGACGGTGAATTCCACTACTTCCACTTCCGGGTGCTGCTGCATGGCTTCCCGGAGGGTTTGCTCCACTTCTTCGCCAATAACATGCTCACCGAAGGCGGAGAGGAAATGCTTGATACGCCCACTCACCACCACTCGAAACGGATACTTCTGCACAAACCGAACCGTGTCGCCGATGCTGTAGCCCCACAGGCCGGCGTTGGAGTTGAGGACCAGGGCGTATTGTTGATCCAGTTCCACCTCGGCTAAAGACAGGCGGGGCGGATTGGGCTCGAAAAACCGTTCGGCCGGAATGAATTCGTAGTAGATGCCCGCGTCGAGTAGCAGTAGCAAGCCGGGGTTGCCGGGCTCGTCCTGAAAGGCCAAAAACCCTTCCGAAGCCGGAAATAGCTCGATGCTGTCTACGGGTCTCCCAATGGTGTCGAAAAGCTTTTTGCGGTAAGGCTCGAAGTTGACGCCCCCGTACACGAACAGGTTGAAATCAGGAAACACTTCCCCTACCGGCCGGCCAGTGCGCGCTACTATCTGGTCGAAGTACATCTGCACCCACGGCGGAATGCCCGAAATCAGGGTCATGGGCGCTGTTAAGGTTTCATCCACGATGCGTGCCAGCTTGGTTTCCCAATCGTCGATGCTATTGGTGGCGTAGCTCGGCAGCTGGTTGCGGCGCAGGTAGGCCGGCACGTGGTGATTGGCGATGCCGGAGAGCCGCCCCGTTGGGATACCGCCTACTTCCTCCAACTCCGGGCTTCCCGACAGAAAGATCAGCTTACCATCCAGAAAAGCACTTTTACCGGTCCGGCGCACGTAGTGCAACAGCGCGTCGCGGGCGCCATTGATGTGGTTGGGAATACTGTCTTTGGTGAGTGGAATGTATTTGGCGCCGGAAGTGGTGCCGCTGGTCTTAGCCAGATACAGCGGCTTGCCCGGCCAAAGCACGTTGGCCTCGCCGTGCTTCACCCGCTCGAAATAAGGCGCCAATGCTTCGTAATCCCGCACGGGCACCTGCCGGGCTAGGTCCTTTGCGGAGCGGACGGCCCCGAAATCATACTCTTGCCCGAAGGCCGTGTCGCTGGCCTTCGCCACAATGCCGCGAAGCACCCGTTGCTGCGTCCCAAGGGGGTCTTTTTGCCACTGCTGGTAGCGGTTGGTGACAAAAGCAGCCAATGGACGGCTAAGGGCAGATTTCAAACCCATGGGAGGTGAGATTGTGAAGGTGAAGTTGTGGGTAGAAGACGGGGCCACCGTGTTTTTCAAAGATAGAGGCCGTTTCCAAAGCAGCTACCTCAACGAAGGCGTCCCTATTCTGCTTTTTTCTCGTACTCTAACAGAACAGTTACTTTTTACTTTTTACAATCTTACCTTTTGCATCATGATCAACCAACGGGGCAACGCTGTTTGGGACGGCGACATCAAAGGCAGTGGCAACATCACCACGCAAAGCGGCACAGTTTCGGCTCCCTACTCGGTGGGCGCTCGGTTTGAGGGCCAGAAAGGCACTAATCCGGAAGAACTGATTGGAGCCGCTCATGCCGGCTGCTACACTATGTTCCTAACGGGCCAGCTCACTAAAGCCGGCGCCCAGGTAAAGCAGATTCGTACCGAATCGAAGGTAACGCTCGATACTTCAGGTGACGTACCGAAGGTGGTGAAAATCGTCCTCACCACGGAGGGAGAAGTGGAAGGCATCTCGCAGCAAGAATTTCAGAAGCAAGCCGAGAATGCCAAAGAACACTGCCCAATTTCGCAGCTACTGAGCGCCGTACCCGAAATGGAGCTTGCTTCGGCCACGCTGAAATAGACAGGTATCCTGCCACCATTCCGCTTACTGCGCGGCCGAATGAATCCGTACTAACTAGTTCAACGTTCTTACTCAGGCTCGTGCTTTGTCGAGTTGACAACGTCAACTGAGTGCCTTCCAAAACCGGCTGCGCTCCGAGCGTTGCCGGTTTTTCGCTTTCTTTGCCCTTTGTTGCGACCACTTACGCCGCTATGCCTACAGCTTCTACCCGCATTCGTCTCCAACCCGCCAACACCTCCCGCATTCCATTTTGGGGACAATTGTCTTTCGGACTTATTTGGGTGGCCTACACCCTCGCTCTGATTGTTACCGATAGCGGCCTGAACGATATGCACTTCCTGCACTACGTGTTTCTGGTTTTCAGCTTGATATACATTGGATATGTGCTCGTGCACAATGCGCCGGTGTTCGGTACGCAGAGCTACCTGGAGTTTACGCCCGGCTACATCGTGCACAAGAACGGGCTCTTTCGCCCCAAGCAAGTATTTGCCGCTGAGGCCATTAGCCGCCTGGAGTTGGTACAACAGCAAGTGCGGGTGCTTACCAAGGAAGACGGCACCTATTCGTTGAGCTTGCGTGAGGTGCGCGGCCGCAAACGCAAACGCCAACTGCGGGAGCAGCTCCGCAGCTTTGCCACTCAGTATCAAATCCCGTTGAACGACGCACAGCCAAATCTGTAGAATATATTTTGGTCTGGGGTTGAAGCCCTAACCCCAACAAAAAGCAGGGCGCTTCAAACGAAGCGCCCTGCTTTTTTCTATTTAGGATACAGCACGAGCTATTTACCCGCAAACTTCTTGCGTAGCTCCACAATCTGGCCACGGAAGTTTTTGTCGGAGTCAATTAGGTCCGAAACGGTTTGCACCGAGTGGATGACGGTGCTGTGGTCGCGGCCGCCGAAGTGATGGCCGATGCTTTTGAGGGAATGGCTGGTGTGCTCTTTGGCAAAATACATGGCTACTTGCCGCGCCGTTACCACTTCCTTTTTGCGGGTTTTAGCTTTCAGCAAATCCAGGGGCACGCTGAAGTACTCGGCGCAGGTTTTCTGGATGAAGTCGATGTTGACTTCGGCTTCCACCTCCTCGATGATATGACGAAGCGCCTGTTTGGCCATTTCGAGGTCGATTTCGCGGCGGTTGAGGCTACTCTGCGCTACCAGTGAAATAAGCACGCCTTCCAGCTCACGCACGTTGGTGTTGACGGAATGCGCCAGGTATTCCACCACCTGCGGCGGGATATCGATGCCATCCTGCTGCATTTTGTTTTGGATGATGGCCATACGCGTCTCGAAATCGGGACTTTGCAGGTCGGCGGTAAGGCCCCATTTGAAGCGGGACAACAGCCGGTCCTCCAGCCCCACCAGGTCGCGCGGGGGCCGGTCAGAGGTCATCACGATTTGCTTGCCGGCCTGGTGCAGGTGGTTGAAGATGTGGAAGAACATCTCCTGCGTCTTGTCCTTGCCCGACAGGAACTGCACATCATCCAGAATCAAGATGTCAACCAGCAGGTAGAAGTTGGCGAAATCCTGCACGGCATTAGCCCGCAGACTTTCGATGAACTGATTGGTGAACTTCTCGGCCGACACATACAACACAAATTTGTCGGAGTTGCTGGCCTTGATGTGGTTGCCAATGGCTTGCACGAGGTGCGTCTTGCCCAAACCCACGCCACCATAAATCATCAGCGGGTTGAAGCTGGTAGTGCCGGGCTTGTTGGCTACGGCCAAACCCGCCGAGCGCGACAACCGGTTACAATCGCCCTCGATATAGTTCTCGAAGGTGTAGCTGCCGTTGAGCTGCGAGTGCAGGTAGTGCCGATCAACGGCCTTGCTGGCTTCGAAGGGGTTGCGCAGCATGGTTTGCGTGGCCGGCGCGGCCGCGGCAGCCGCCACGTTGCGGGCCGACGACGACATAGGGCCGGAAGCCAGAGCCGCAGCAGGCGTAGCAACGGGTGCCGGGCCCGCCACCTTACGGGTAGTGGGCAAATTGAGGGTGCGGGGCTGGTTTTGGCTGTTGCCTTGGTCCACCACGATGCTATACTCCAGGCGCCCTTCCGGGCCTAGTTCTTGGTGAATGGCCCGCTTCAGCTCCTCGACGTAGTGCTCCTCTAAAAACTCGTAGAAATAGGTGCTCGGCACCTGAATGATGAGCACCTTGTTCTGCAACGCAACCGGAACAATGGGTAGAAACCACGTTCGGAAGCTCTGCTCACCAATGGTAGCTTGGATGACGCGAAGGCAATTGGCCCAAACTGTATGGCAGTCCTTCAACATCAAGTAGTTACAACAAAAGCAGCAGGTGCGTGAATAAAATAGAAGAGGCGCGAATGGGCCTTTGAAAGGCCCATTTTTTTTAGAGGGAGACAAAAATGTGGAAAAGTCAGGAGAGAAAAAACCGTTTTTCCACTTGTATTTGTCGAGGTTTTATCAGGCTACCCGCACGGGCACTACAGCGGCCATGGCTACGCTCGGCCGGCGGGTGCCACGCTCGAACGTATAGTCGAGGCGGCCTAGATTGATGCCCGACCACCCAACCTGGTTGATGAGCGTCTGGTGGCCGTTGGGCCCTGCTACAACGTCTGGTTTGTCGAGGAAGGTATGGGTGTGGCCGCCTAAAATCAGGTCGATGCCAGGGGCACCGGCCGTCAGCTTGAAATCGTCGACTTTGGGGCCCTGGTATTTGTAGCCGAGGTGCGAGAGGCAAACGACCAGGTCGCACTTTTCGGGGCCGCGCAACTTGGCTACCATATCCTTGGCCGTAGCGATGGGGTCGAGGTACTTGGTGGCGCCAAAGTTTTTGTCGGCTACCAAACCGGCCATTTCAATGCCGAGCCCAAACACACCGATACGGTGCCCGACTTTCTCGAACACCTTGTACGGCTGGAAGCGGCCAGCCAGGATGGTACCGCTGAAATCGTAGTTGGCAATCAGGAAGGGGAAGGCGGCGTTGGGCAACTGCTTCTGCAAACCTTCGAGGCCATTGTCGAAGTCGTGGTTGCCGAGGGTGGTAGCGTCGTACTTCATCTGGCTCATGAGCTTGTATTCCAGCTCGCCCATGAAGAAGTTGAAGTAGGGCGTGCCTTGCCAGATGTCGCCGGAATCGAGGAGGAGCACGTTTGGCTCCTGCTCCCGAATTTGCTTGATCAGGGTTGCCCGGTGGGCCATGCCGCCCATGCCGGCATATTGCGCGGCATTGTCGGGGAACGGCTCGATACGCGAGTGCATATCGTTGGTGTGCAGGATGACTAGGCGGCTGGCTTTGTCTTCGGCGGCCACGGCGGGCAAACTCAACCCTAGCAGCCCCAAGCCGGCGGCCCCTACTCCTGTATGCTTAAGAAATTCGCGACGATCCATAAGTTCATTTAACATTTATCAATTAACATTTAGCACTCAGTAGGTGATTAGCAGCTGTTTAGGACTAGAGCAACTGCTTCTTACTGAATGATAGGCACTAATTGATTTGGTGTTGTTCAAGCTTGTTAAATGTTGGTTGTTAAATGTCAATTACTCTTCACTCTTCCTTCTACCTTCGCTTCTACGGGTTTGCCTTGCTTGGTTAATTCCCGAATCTGGTCGGCAATGGCATTGCGGAGCAGCACGCCCGTGCCGCGGGGCTTAATGGACTTGAAGAAGGTCATTTGGTCGCCGCCACCGGCCAGGTAGTCGCTGATGGCAATGGTGTAGAGGCGGTCTTGGGCGGGGTTGAACGGCTGGTTGCCGATGCGGATGTTGGTGGCCTTGCCGCTAGCATCGACGGCGTAGGTGGCCCCGGAGAAGGCCATTTTCACGCGGGCGCCGTAGTCGAAGAGCTGCTGCACCACGGCGGTGGGCGCATCCAGTACGACCAGCTCGTTTTCGAAGGGCATCAGTTCAAAAACAGAGCCTAGCGTTACCGATCCGGCTGGTAGCGGGGCACGCAGGCCACCATTGCTCATTACGCCTAAGTCGATGGGCTGGCTTAGCTCCCGGCTGGCGCGGCTGCGCTGCAAGTCGGCCACGAAATTAGCCAGCGGCGATTCTCCCGAATTCTTCAACATAGCAACAGGAGCCGTTCCGATAACCGCCGTCATCTGTTCGGTTACACGCTGCTGATAGGGCGCGATGGTGGCCACCGCCGTGGGGTCGTCGGCCAAGGTTTTGCTTACGGGTTGGGCCGTAACGGGCAGCAAGCTTGGTTTGGCGACATAGCTGGCCCGCTGGCAAGCCGACGAAAACGCCAACGCAGCCAACAAGCTCAGCGCGGCAAAGCGGGAATGAAACAGGTGCATCAGAGAATCTAGAGAGGAACGGACCACAAAGGTAAGTTATACGGTGCGTTAGTTGATGCCAGGGGGTTGGCGAACCTTAATTCACTAAATTATCTTCTCGCCTAAGTGCTGCTATTCTCTCTTTTCCTTTCCTGAAATACAGGAGCTTCAATCCGGTTTCCTGGCTTGCAGCCATACATCCACTACAAATTATTTCGTTAAATCGTAGCTCAGTAGCAGGTAGTAACGGTTGAGCTTTGTACCAAGATAAATGTTATTACTGAAACCATCGGAACGCTCGTAGCGCAGCTCCAAGGCTAGATTACGAGCGTTTGCTTTAGCAGTAGTTACTCCCACGCTACCCACTATGCCCTGCTCCAGCTCCTTTGGCTCATAGATATAAGGCGCCCAACGGGTATAGGTCCGAGGATTGGCATACACGTTTTCAGTCCGGAACCTGTTATGAGTTCTAAGCAGGTAACTAGCGCTATAACCAACTTGCAGAAAAGGCCTGACACCTCCTTTAGGCAAGGTGTAGCGTACCAGCAGCGGCACCCTGATGCTGGCTAAGTCTACCTCGCCCTGCTGCGGGTTAAGCAGGCCATTGGCCAGGACCCGGTCTCGCTTATACGTAAATGACTGCTGCTCGTAAAGCGCTTCTATTCTAACGGCAAGCTTAGGATTCAGCGCCCCCAACTTAGCTGTCAGGCTAACTCCAACTACCGGCGCGGGAGTTGCTTGCTCGCGGTTGCTGGGTACGTAGTCGCCGTAAAAAATCAGCTGGCTGCTTTCACCGCCTAGTAGTACCCCAAGCCGCACGTTTTTCTCCCGGCTGGCGCTAGCGGGTGCTACCGACACTCCGCCTACGCAACTGTTGTACTGCTGCACCAGCCGGATCATGTCGCTTTCAAAATAGGGCAGGTTACTTATGGTTGCTTGCACTGCCAAACAAGACTGCATGGCATTAGCCAGCGTCCGGCGATAGTGTGTGGTTTTTTGCTGGTAGATGTGGCCTTTGACTTCAGTTTGCTGCGTAGCCTGAATTAGCTCCTGTAGCAAACCAGCCCGCAACTGCAGATAGTAATGGTCGTTGTTTTTGCTGTCGCGCAGGTAGAGCAAACTGGCTGGCCCTTGCACGAGTACTTCCAGGAATACGGGCAGCCGGATAGAATCCCGGACCGTATTCGTCAACAAAGACTGGCGCGCCAGCGAATCAACTAAGGTAACGACGGCGCTTTGGTAGACTTGGCTGCCAAGTGCCCCGTAGCCACGAAGCTGAGGCGGCTGGTACTCGGTAACGGTAGTGGTGCCTACAGAGCGAAAGCGGCTAATACGGGCATTGCGCTGCGCGCCGCGCAGGTCTACTTGTCCGCGAAGGGTATCGCCGGAGGCAAGAACTACATAGCCACGGCGAAAATTGGATTGTGCTAAAAGCGACCCGCACCACAAAATCAAGCCACACAGGAATAGATATTTTTTCACAATTTATATTGAAAGTAAAACAATGGGGTACAAATATATTGTCCTGCTTGCATTGTTCCAATAATAGCCCAACGGGCGGTTTCTGTCCTCGAACCGGTATCTTTAGCCCGTTCCTTCGGGCCGTTTTCATCCTCCCACCTGCGTTTTGCTATGCCTGACACGCCGCGCCCCGCGTCTGTTTCTTTTTCCGAATTTGAACCCGTGAGCACCGAGGCCTGGCGGGCCCGCATTGCGCGCGACCTGAAGGGCACCGACCCCGCCACGCTGCACTGGCAAACCCCCGATGGCTTCGTGCTGGAGCCTTTTTACCACCGTGAAGCCCTAGAGGCCCTGCCCGAACCTCCTGCCCCGCAACTGCGCCCCGGCGCGATGGGCAACAGTTGGCGCAACGTGCCCACTTACTCGGTGCCGGCGGGCGAAAAAGGCCACGGCACCATTCAGCGGGCAGCCGAGGCATTAACCCGCGGGGCCGATGGGGTCCATTTTGTGCTAAATGACGCCGACAGTTTCGACGTGGAGTTTTTGCACGCGCATCTGCCGCTGGATGCCACGTATGTCGGCTTTTCGCTCACGGCAACGCCAGCGGCTTTTGTGCAACGGTTGCTGGCAACGGGAGCTACGCAATTGCGCGGGTTTCTGCAGTGTGACCCCGTCAGTTGCCACTTGCCTAATTTGAAGAGCCAGATGCACGAGCTGCGGGAGGTGCTGACCCTAACGCAAAGTATGCCCGACTTTCAGGCCATCACCATACAAACGGCCTTTTTCGGTAACCGGGGCGCTACGGCTACGCAGCAGGTGGCGTTTGCGTTGGCAGCGGCGGCCGCTTACCTGAACGAGCTACCCACCGAAACCTTAACCCCTGCCGACGTAGCGGCCGCTATGCGAGTGCACCTAGCGGTTAACCCCAATTACTTTTTCGAGATCAGCAAGCTCCGCGCCCTGCGCCGGCTGTGGGCTACGCTGCTGTACGCCTACGGCCTCCCACCCGAAGTTGCGCAAGTGCCCATATTCGCCGAAACAGCGTCGTGGAGCCAGACTACGCTCGATGCGCACACCAACCTGCTGCGCGTAACCACCGAAGCCATGAGTGCCGTGCTCGGCGGCGCCGATGTGCTTAGCGTCCGTCCTTTCGATTGTTTGTTTCACGACTCCAACGAATTTTCGGACCGTTTGGCCCGCAACCTATCGGTGCTGCTGCGCGAGGAGGCGGGTTTCGGACAGGTACAGGACGCGGCAGCAGGTTCCTACTACCTGGAAACACTTACTGATACGCTGGCCCGCGAAGCTTGGGCGCTGTTTCAGCAGATTGAGGCGAAGGGTGGGCTACCCGTAGCTATTGGCTTGGTGATGCAGGAGTTGCACACGGCGGCGCAGGCGCAATTCCAGCGCATTGCCACCGGCGAGCAGGTGGTAGTAGGCACCAACCGGTTTCAAAATACCCGCGAGCATTTCGACTTCAACCCCAAAAAGCTGTTGCGCAGCCGCGAATTCGACTCGACGCGCGCCACCTATCCGTCGGAGGTACTACGGCTGGCCACGAGCCTGCACTTTGAGCGCCGCGAGAAAAAGCGCAAACGGGCTGCCGTGGTGCTGCTTGGCGCGCATACCAACCAGCTGATTGAAGAGTCGTTTCTGCGGTTGTTGCCGGAGCAGGAGCAGTCCACCCTGCGCGAGTCGCATCCGGTGGGGACGCTGTCGGTGCTGTTTTCTTCGACCGAGGAGGCTATTTTGATGTATGCCACGCCGGAACAATTCGGCCGCTTTGCCCGCTACATCTACCGGATTGCGGAAGACGACTCGACCTTTGTACCACCTGTACTGGTCACCGCCGACCTGGCCACCATGCAGGAAGCCGTACGCGTGTTTGGCTTCCAGGAATTTAAGGTCCAAGGCCGTAGCACCGAAGAAGTGCTGGCCCGGTTGCAGGGAAAAGATTGAGTTGCCAGTTGCCGGTTGTCAGTTGCCAGTAGCATTCAGCTAGCAAGGATAACCGGTCGTTGAAATCAAGCTTGCAACTGGCAATTCACAACCCACATCTGATCTATGAAACCCGACTTCTCCATTATTCCTTATAATGCCGCCACGCTGCCAGCTGTACCCATTGCTGAGGCTACCACCGTTACGCCCGAAGGCATAGCGCTAAAAGGCTACTATACTGCCGAGGATGTGGCGGGCTTCGAGCACCTCGGGTTTGGCGCGGGACAGGCACCCTACTTGCGCGGCCCCTACCCTACTATGTACGTGCAGAACCCCTGGACTGTGCGGCAGTATGCGGGGTTCAGTACGGCCGAGGAAAGCAATGCCTTCTACCGGCGCAACCTGGCGGGCGGGCAGAAAGGTCTGTCGGTGGCGTTTGACTTGGCTACCCACCGCGGCTATGACTCCGACCACCCGCGGGTGGTGGGCGACGTAGGCAAGGCCGGCGTCGCCATCGATTCGGTGGAGGACATGAAGATTCTCTTCGACCAGATTCCGCTGGATCAGATGTCGGTGAGCATGACCATGAACGGGGCGGTACTGCCCATCATGGCCTTTTATATAGTAGCGGCCGAGGAACAGGGCGTGAGCCCCGACAAGCTGGCGGGCACCATTCAGAACGATATTCTGAAGGAGTTCATGGTGCGCAACACCTACATCTACCCGCCGCTGCCGAGCATGCGCATCATTGCCGACATCTTTGCGTACTCGGCGCAGCACATGCCCAAATTCAACAGCATCAGCATTTCGGGCTACCACATGCAGGAAGCCGGCGCTACCGCTGATTTAGAGTTGGCCTACACCCTGGCGGATGGGCTGGAGTACGTGCGGGCGGGTTTGGCGGCGGGCATGACCATCGACCAGTTTGCGCCGCGCCTGTCGTTTTTCTGGGCCATTGGCATGAACCACTTCATGGAAATTGCCAAGCTCCGGGCCGGCCGGTTGCTGTGGGCCAAGCTGCTGAAGCAATTCAACCCGCAGAACCCCAAGAGTTTGGCGCTGCGCACGCACTGCCAAACCTCGGGCTACTCGCTCACCGAGCAGGACCCGTTCAACAACGTGGCCCGCACCGCCATTGAGGCGCTGGCCGCCGCGCTGGGCGGCACCCAAAGCCTGCACACCAACGCCCTCGACGAGGCCATTGCCCTGCCCACCGACTTCTCGGCCCGCATTGCCCGCAACACGCAGCTCTACCTCCAGCACGAAACCGACATCACCCGCGTGGTGGATCCCTGGGGCGGCTCTTACTACGTGGAAACCCTCACCCACGAGTTGGCTAACAAAGCCTGGGCGCTGATTCAGGAAGTGGAAGAGTTAGGCGGCATGGCCAAGGCCATTGAAACCGGCCTGCCCAAGCTGCGCATCGAGGAAGCCTCGGCCCGCAAGCAGGCCCGCATCGACTCGGGCAAGGAAGTGATTGTGGGCGTGAACCGCTACCGCCTCACCCCGGAGCAGCAAGCTCAGGAAACGCAAATCGAAATTCTCGACATCGACAATGCCGCCGTGCGGGAGTCGCAGATTGCGCGCCTCAACAAGATTAAAGCGGAGCGCGACAACGCCGCCGTGCAGCAGGCCCTGGCTGCCCTGACGGAAGCCGCCCGTATGACCTCACCCCCTAGCCCCCTCTCCCGTGGAGAGGGGGAACTAGCTTCTGGTTTTCTAGAGCTAAAAGCTAAGGCTAGTTCCCCCTCTCCACGGGAGAGGGGGCTAGGGGGTGAGGCCCCCGCCGAGAACAACCTCCTAACTCTGGCCGTGCAGGCTGCCCGCTTGCGTGCCACGCTCGGCGAAATTTCGGATGCGCTAGAAGTTGTGTACGGCCGCCACCAAGCCACCATTCGTACGGTATCGGGTGTTTACTCGCAGGAAATGGACTACGACGCAGAATTTGCCAAAGCCCGCCAGGCGGCCGACGAGTTTGCCGCCAAAGAAGGCCGCCGCCCCCGCATGATGGTAGCCAAAATGGGCCAAGACGGCCACGATCGGGGCTCGAAAATCATTGCCACTTCCTTTGCCGACGTGGGTTTCGACGTGGACATTGCCCCCCTCTTCCAAACCCCCAACGAGGTAGCCCGCCAAGCGGCCGAAAACGACGTGCACGTAGTAGGCGTGAGCAGCCTCGCCGCCGGCCACAAAACCCTGATTCCGCAGCTCATCCAGGAGCTACAGCAGCTCGGCCGCGAAGACATCCTTGTCATTGCCGGCGGCGTCATCCCCGCCCAAGACTACGATTTCCTATACAACGCTGGTGTAGCCGGGGTGTATGGGCCGGGAACGGTCATTGCTGTAGCGGCGCAGGAGATATTGGAGAAGTTGGGTGTAGAATAAGTTTAAGGTTCACTGATTAAGACGCGTTATATGTCGCTATTCGCAGAAGTGGACCTGTTGAAAAAGGAGTTGGACGAGTTGCGTCCCCTCTCGCCGGAGCAGGAGGCGCGTATTCTGCAAAAGTTTCGGCTGGACTGGAATTATAATTCCAATGCTATTGAAGGCAACTCCCTAACACTTGGCGAAACCCGCTCACTCCTGCTACACGGCCTAACGGCAGCTGGCAAACCTATTCGTGACCATTTGGATATAAAAGGACATAACGAAGCAGTGCTTTGGCTAGAAGAAATTGTACGGAATGAACGCCCCTTGACCGAACAATTTATCCGGGGAATGCATGAAGTATTGTTGGGCGAAGGCTACGATGTACCGGCGCAAACGCCCGACGGACAGCCGACCCGCAAGCATATTCAGCCGGGCCGCTACAAATCTGGCCCCAACAACGTGCAGACGGCCACCGGCGAAATGTTCTACTTCGCCAGCCCCGAAGAAACGCCTGGCAAAATGACGGACCTCGTGGACTGGTACCGGTCGGAAGCCGAGCAAGCTACCCTGCACCCGGTGGCTTTGGCCGCTGAATTCCACTATCGCTTCGTCCGCATCCATCCCTTCGATGATGGTAACGGGCGCATGTCGCGTCTGCTGATGAACCTGATTCTAATGAGACATGGATACCCTATGACGGTTATCAGAGCTACGGACCGTAACAGGTACCTAGCGGCATTAGCCGAGGCCGACGCTGGTGAAATAGAGCCGTTCTTTCATTTCGTCAGCGAAAGTGTGGAATCCTCTCTACAACTTATGATTCGCGCCGCCAAAGGTGAATCCATTGATGAACCTGATGATCTAGATAAGAAGCTGGCTCTGCTAAAAAAACAAGTATTGAGCCGAGAAGATGTACTTGAGATGACCTGGAATATGGATACCCAAGCAAAACTATGGCATAACTTAATTTCGTTCTGGTTTGAAGATTTATCAAAACAGCTTTTACGCTTCGACGAACTCTTCCTATCTAAACAAGTAGTTTTTTATTATCCAGATGTTTCTCCAAGGCCAGTGACATATGGTGATACTCAGTCAAAAGACAGACCTCCTATTTGTAACGCTGACCGTAGTTTTGAAGGCGCTTTATACACAGCTGAAAAAGTATTAGGAATTAATTCTCAGCAGTTAGTTATGAATTTTCAGTTAAATTTTTTTTGGTTAGAATTTAGATTTTTAAAACATGTATTCAACCTCAGCCTTCTAGTGGATTTCAGATTCGATAAGTATAAGCACGATACTTTCGCTTTGATCTCTCATGCCGATGATAAATTTTCTGGCGAAAAAAATATCATACTTACAAGCGTTTACAAAAATCAGTATGATCATTTATACATACAAAAGATAAATTATACTCTCGCTAATAAAGTTTACGAATTCATTGCCGCTAAAATAGCTGAAGCTGGTACCCAGTAACATTCTAATCCTATTACTGGTAACTCATCTCATGCAAATCACCCCCGACGACCAAGAAGACGCGGACATTGACTGGTTTGCCACGGACAGCAACGGACATATCCTGCACGTGGCGTCTGGCGGCGGAATACTACCTGAGTCGGTGGCGGCTTCGCAGGAGGTGCTGCTGGAGCTGCACCAGTATTTCCTGACGCTGCCGGAACTTGAGGTGGCGGAAATAGTGAATGGCGCAGACGAAGCAAGCAGCCACCGGAGCGTGGCCCGCTACGCCCGGCGGGGGCTGTTTTCGTTCGAGAAAACCCGCCTGCACGAGCGGGCCGATACGCGCTACCACCTGGTGGCCCGGCCGCTTCAGCCGCTGCTGGTGACTGAGCTTCCTAAGCCTATTGCCGAACTATTGAGCAGGACCAAGCTACCCATTCCCGTTGCTCAGCAGACTTCCATTGACGGTTCTGGCATCCTGTAGGTCGGGCCTTTTTCGCTTCAGCGAAGTAGCCTTGTTTCAGCCTGGCAGCGGGAACAGGCGGTAGCGTAGCCGCCAAACGCAAACAACCCGCTTCGTCCGGATCCGGACGAGGCGGGTTGTTTGCGTTTAATCTGGCTCGCTTAACTGCGGCGGCCGGAGTCGCGACGGTCGTTGCCGCGCTGGTTGTTTGGGCGGTCAGCCATTTGGCGCTGACGCTCCTGGCGCTTGGCTTCGAATTGGGCGTACTGCTTTTTCGACAATACATCCTTAAGCTTCTTGTCTGAGCTTTCACGAATACTTTTTACGTCGGCCCGCATTTGGCTACGGTCGTTGCCGGAGCGGCTGCGCAGGGCTTGCATCTGTTGCTGCTGCTCCTGGAAGATCTTCTCGATTTTCGACTTTTGCTTGCTGCTCAGGCCGAGCTTCTTGGTCATTTCGTCGAGGCGACGTTGCTGGTTTTGAGCACCACGCTGGCCTTTATCGTGGCGATGGTCTTTCCCCTGACCCTGGCGCTGCTCCTGGCCAAAGGCGGCAGTGGTAGCGGCGAAGGTGCTGGCACCAAACGAGGTGGCGAGGCTAAGGAGAAGGGCGAGGCTAAAAAGTTGCTTTTTCATGGTAAATGGGCTTGAAGTCTGTTTTAGAGGAAGTGTAGAACGTTGCGTTCTGCGTGTCTTCTTTCAAACCCAATGCCGCATTGCGGCCGTGTAAGTCCTACTCTATCAACAGCCCAAAAGAATCGATGGTTTGCCGGGTACGCTCGCCTATCTAGCCGGCTTGAAACAAAGCGCCCGCCTCGTTTCAGTAAGAACGAGGCGGGTGTTTTGTTTTGATGAGCACCTGTGTTTCCTAAACGAGGTAGAGACGCGAACCGAAGGTCGGCGCAGCCAAGTGTCGCGCCTCTACCTCGTTCACTTCGCAAAACGACTTTAGATCTTATTAGGAAGCAGTTGTGCTAGTAGGCGCTGAGAGCGGAATTGCTTCGTAATGAGTAGCTACAATGCCGTGGTCTTCGATATGGGGCGTGGTGAGGGTAGCGCTGCTTACCAGGCTGGCACTAGCTACAGAATTGTTACTCGTTGTGGTACTACCGCTGGTGGTAGTGGTTGTCTTGGCTTTGTTGGCGTCGCGCTTGCCGAGCAGCCACCAGGTGGCGGCGGCGGTAGCGGCAGCCATGAGCGTGTTCTTCAACACGGGGCTGGTATTGGCGCGGGTGTAAACGCTGGTTTTCATGACGTAGCCCGGATGGTCGCCGTGCTCGTGGCCGTCGTCGCCGGCGTGGTGCAGGGCGCCTTGGGGGTTGCGGGGCAACTCGTCGCGCTTTTGCTCTTTGAACATCATGCCTTCGCTCATTTTGTCCATGACTCGCGGCGCGTGCTTGTTGAAAGAGCTCATGAATTTTCCGCCCCCCCCGATGTAGATATCACGCTCCGGATGCTCGGCGGCGTACAGGATGGCGTTGGCTACTTCCTCGGGCTCGTAGACGGGCGGCGGCAGCTTGGGCTCCTTATCCATATAGTTGCGGGCGTGCTGCGGGAAGGGCGTATTGATGGCGGCGGGCTTGATGAGCGTCACCGAAATAGGCGCGCCTTCTTCCTCCAACTCCAGGCGCAAGGCATCAGTGAAGCCTTTGATGGCGTGCTTGCTGGCGCAGTACATGCCTTGCAGCGGAAACGCCACGTCGGAGGCCACGCTACCCACGTTGATGATGGCGCCGCCGCGCTGCTTGAGGTGCCGGGCCGCGGCCAACGAGCCGTAGTTCATGCCCCAAAAGTTGGTTTCGAAGAGGCGGCGGTTGTCTTCGTCGCTCACTTCTTCGAGACGGCCCCAAATGGAAATACCCGCATCGTTGACCCACGTGTCGAAGCCGCCGAACTGCTGGATGGCGGTTTCGGCAATGCGCGCAATATCGGCTTGGTTGGCTACGTCGGCGGGTACGACTACCACGCGGGCACCCTGGCTTGTCAGCTCTTGCTCGATGTGGCGCAGCTCACCTTCGTTGCGGGCAGCCAGCACCAGCTGCGCGCCTCGTTTTGCGGCCATGCGGGCCGTAGACAGCCCGATGCCGCTGCTGGCGCCGGTAATGACAATGGTTTGTTGCTTAAGGGGCTTGAGGTTGAGGGTCATGGGCGTCTTGCTTTACCTAGTGGACGTTCGGTTTCGTGGGCTGCCGCTCCGACTATGATTGCCGGAAAACCAGGCAGGAACAGTACATACGCAGGCCAAGCAGCCAGGATATTGCCGAGCTACCCCTACCGACGAGCCTACGCAGTAGCTTTAAATCGTAATCTTGGCTTGAGAAACCCAACCAATCAGGTCGTCAGGCTAACGAGAGGAAGCATCTCGCGTCCTGAGGTTGTGCTAATCACACCACGTAAGATGCTTCCTCTCGCCAGCACAATAGTTGGTACCACAACGTCAGCACGCGAGATGCTTCGGCTACGCTTCTGCATGACTGTTCTTTTCGACCTTTGTCTATTCGACAGATGCCTTTTAGTTTTCCATTGAACCCCACTGCCTCTATGCTGCCTCGCCCGGATTCAACTTATCCAACCGTTGTTCTTTTTGATTTAGACGATACGCTCTTCGACCATGCCAACACGGCGCGGGCGGCTCTGGCTAACTCCACGGCGGGACTCCCGGAGTTTCAGGGCGTGGACCTGGAAGTGCTTTATCAGCAGTACAGCGAAATTCTGGAAGAAATGCACCCGCAGGTACTGGCTGGTCGCTACTCGTATGAAGATGCGCGCCGCCTGCGTTTCCAGCGCCTGCTTACGCCGTATGGGCTAGGCACCACGCCCACCGAGGCCGACCAGTTTGCGCGCCGGCACTATGCCAACTACCAGCACCTGCGCCGGCCGGTGGCGGGCGCCCTGCCGTTACTGGAAGCCCTGAAGCCGCACCACCGAATTGGCATAGTAACCAACAACCGCACGTCCGAGCAGCAAGAGAAGCTGGCGCAGCTTGGCATGACGCACCTGGTTGACGCCCTCATCACCTCCGAAGACGTGGGCGTGACGAAGCCTGATGCCCGCATCTATCAGGTGGCCCTGGAGCGCCTGCACGCTAGCCCCGCCGAAACAGTAATGGTAGGCGACAACTGGCTGGCCGATGTAGTAGGCGCGCTGGCGGTTGGGATTCGTCCGTTGTGGCTGAACCGCTTTGGAGGCACGCGGGCCTTAGCCCACGTTGATGAAATCACTAGCCTGGAACCACTGGAGGATGTTTCGCTGAAAATCAGGGGGCAGGCGTTTGTTGCAGCCCATTGACTTCACTTACGCCGCCCGTTGACTATGACTTGATTAAGAGGACGCTACGCGGGACCTATCGCCTGCCGTCTAGCTCTAGGTAACGCCAGTCAAGAGCTTCTTGATTGAAATGCAACCGACCGTGTAGTATATTTTGCAACAACAGGCCGTCATTGTTATATGAATAAATATTATTCGGTTTTTTATAAGTTGGCAAGTGCGCTTCTGCTGGCGACCACTCTGCCTTTCTCCACTACAGCCCAACCAACAAAACCTGCTCCGCCCACGGCACCTTATACCTGGAAAAGCGTACAAATGGTGGGCGGGGGCTTTGTGGATGGCATCGTGTTTCACCCCAAAGAAAAAGGCCTACGCTACTGCCGCACCGATATGGGTGGTGCTTACCGCTGGAACGACGCCACCAAGCGTTGGGAGCCGCTGCTGGATTGGGTTTCCTACGAAGACACCAACCTGATGGGCGTGGAAAGCATAGGCCTCGACCCCGCCGACCCGAACCGCCTCTACCTGGCCTGCGGCACCTACACCAACCCCCGCGCCCCCAACGCAGCCGTGTTGCGCTCCAACGACCGGGGCAAAACCTTCCAGCGCACCAACATGCCCTTTAAGATGGGCGGCAACGAAAACGGCCGGGGTAACGGAGAGCGGCTAGCCGTCGACCCCAACAACGGCAACATCCTCTACCTTGGCACCCGCCACGACGGCCTCTGGCGCAGCCTCGACCGGGGCGCCACCTGGAGCCAAGTTGAAAGCTTCCCCGACATCCAGGAAGTTCTACCCGCCAACCTGAGCCCCGAAGAACAGCGCCGGAGCCGGCAAAATCAGGGTAGCGGCGTGGTTTTCGCCGTATTTGACCCGCGTAGCGGCACCCGCGGCAAAGGCAGTTCCACGCTGTATGTGGGGGCCTCGCTCATGGGCCGTGACAACCTGTGGCGCAGCACCGATGCCGGCGCCACCTGGCAGCCGGTGCCAGGCCAACCCACGCAATACCGCCCCGGCCACGCCGTGCTGGCCCCCGATGGCACTCTGTACCTTTCCTACGGCACCAGCCCCGGCCCTAGCCAAATGCGCGATGGCGGTATCTGGAAGCTGAATACCGCCACCAACGCCTGGATGAACATCACCCCCGACAAGCCCGACCCGGCTGCCGGCCGCACGTTCGGCTACGGCGCCGTGGCGGTGGATGCACGGCATCCGCAATGGCTGATTGCCAGCTCGTTCGGGCGCTACCAGGCCGGGGGCGAAGACCTGTTCCGCAGCACCGACGGGGGCAAGTCGTGGAAGCCAGTGTTTAAAGGCGCCAATCCGGGTACTTACGATTACACCCTGGCCCCCTACGTGAAGGCCACGGGGATTCACTGGCTGCTTGATATTGAAATCGACCCGTTTGATTCCAACCACGCCTTGTTCACGACCGGCTACGGTGGCCACGAAACCTTCAACCTGACCGATGTGGAAGCCGGCAAGCCGAGCAAGTGGAGCGTGATGAGCACTGGCATCGAGGAAACGGTGGCGCTGGAGCTGCTGAGTCCGCCCAAGGGTGCGCACCTGGTTTCAGCCATCGGCGACTACGGCGGCTTCGTGCACCGCGACCTGGATAAGCCAGCACCCGAGGGCAACTTCACGCACCCGCACTTCGCCAACACCGATGGCGTGGCCTGCGCCGAGCTGAAACCGGAAACTCTGGTACGCGTTGGCGTGGGCTCGCACCAAGTCGGCGGCGGCAACATCGGCTACTCGCTGGACGGCGGCCAGACCTGGAACCCCACCCCTGCCGCGCCGCAGCCCACCAGCCAGCGCGGCCATATTGCCGTGGGAGCCGACGGCCGCACCTGGATCTGGACGCCCGAGAAGAGCGCGCCCTACGTTACGGCCGACCAGGGCGCCACCTGGACCGCCGTGCAAGGCCTCCCCGACAACACCCGCGTACTGGCCGACCGCCTCAACCCGCGTACCTTCTACGCCCTGGATCTGTTTGGCGGCCAGCTCTTCACCAGCCTCGACGCGGGCCTCACCTTCTCGGCGCAGCCCCTCACGCTGCCCAACGGCCTGCCCCAAACCCGCCAAAACCGCGGCGACATCCGCGGCGGCCAAGACCGCCTCTACGCCGCCCCCACCAACACCGCCGGCGACCTGTGGCTGGCCGCCTTCGACGGCCTTTACCACGCCCCCGACGCCGGCAAAACCTTCACCAAAGCCGCAGCGGTGCAGGAAATCCACGGGTTTGGGTTTGGCAAGGCCGCGCCCGGCGCTGCGTATCCGGCCCTCTACCTGATAGGTGTCGTCAATGGCACCCGCGGCTTCTTCCGCTCCACCGATGCGGCCCGCACCTGGACCCGCATCAACGACGACCAGCACCAGTGGGGCCTCGTCCTGCACATCACCGGCGACCCCAAGCAATACGGCCGCGTTTACGTAGGCACCCACGGCCGCGGCACTTTCTACGGCGACGAAGTGAAAAACGGGAAGTAGAGAATGTGGCAGGAACTAGAGCTAGCCTCTACTCTTCCAGCTCCGATTCTCACTCGCCTTATTCTAACCCTCCTCCGCCTCAAAAAGGCGGTGCCATATTTCCTTGGGTTACGTATCGAAAGGTGTTCCTTTCCACTATACTTCCTATGAGCAGAGACACTTTTTCCACTGGCCCCTCGGGCGTGTACAGCCAAATCGAGCAGGATGGGCAAGTCGTGACGGTTGTGAAACTGCAGGACGGGCTGCCCCACGCTACCCCGGAACTGCGGCAGCAACTTATGCAGCAGCTGAATCTGAGTTCCAACGACTTGCTGCTGGTACTGCGCTCCGACGGGAGCGAGCCAGACCAAGGCACCGCACAGGACCTCTACAACCAATATCTGTCAACCAATACCGCCGCCGTGGCCGATGTAACCTGGATACCTATTCCCTAGGCTCTCGACGGTGCTTTGTTTATAGCAATGGAAAAGGGCCCGGCAACTTGCTGGGCCC